>URVJ01000009.1 GCA_900551295.1 uncultured Eubacteriales bacterium
ATTAGGGGCTATTGTTTTCTTTGCAGCTTTCTTTTTAAAAAGAAAGCGCGTATTCCTGCGTTCTCCTCGTACCCCTTAACTCTCGTAAAGGTTAAAGACTTCACAGCCGTGTCGTTTAGCGTAATCGACAGTATAAGCGGTACCGCCGCGATCGGAGGAGAGATAGCAGACACAATAAGCGGAGTTATCGACGAGAGCGCGGTTACGTTTAAACATACATTCGGAATATTTAGACTTAGGCGGAACACCGTCGAAATAGTAATTAATTTCATCAGCGTTTTGCTTTACAAACTCATATATACGCTTATCATTATCGCTCCAGTTCTGAGCCTGAGATTCAAACGGCAGATCGAGAACAAGGCGGAGGTCGGGATTTTCGCGTTTCATATCAATAATCACTGTTGCGGCAAAGGTATCAAAGCCAAGCGCTCCGCCGGCACGGAACGTATTTACTCCTCTGGCGCTGACAAGATAGCTCACCGTACTTTTAAGCGGAGCTAAAAGTGTTCTTTTGCCGCCCTTTGGCAGTTTTCTGTGTCCCGTAAAACAGCAGCTTGCAAGCTTTTGAGTATCCGGCACAAGTATCTGAGTTTCCTCAAACAGCAAATCTTCGGAGTAAACTCCGTCATCATCTTCAATATACATAAACAATTCCTTTATTCAAACTGCGAATTATAAATCGCGCTGTAAAATCCGTTTTTCGCAAGCAATTCGTCATGCGTTCCTCTTTCCACTATCTTTCCGCCGTCTATCACAAGTATGCAGTCCGCATTCTTTACCGTAGACAGTCTGTGCGCGATTATAAAGCAGGTTTTTCCGCGCATAAGTGAAGTCATTGCCTCGGAAATACGTATTTCGGTCTGAGAATCGACATTTGACGTCGCTTCGTCAAGTATAAGCATATTCGAGTCGTTAAGCATGGCGCGCGCTATGGTTATTAGCTGTTTCTGACCTTTTGACACGCTTACGCCGTCATCATCGAGCCGCGTATCATAGCCGTTTTCAAGGCTCTCGATAAAGTCGTTTATTCCTGCCGCCGTTGCAGCGCGTTTTACGTCCTCAATATCCGCGCCCTCTCTGCCGTATGCTATATTTTCGGCGACAGTACCCGAAAACAGCCACGTGTCCTGAAGAACCATGGTGAAATTCTTTCTTAAGCTTTCGCGCGTAATTTTAATCGTATCGTTTTCGTCAACCGTAATCGTACCGCTGTCGGGATCGTAAAAGCGCATAAGAAGATTTATCACCGTGCTCTTTCCGGCTCCCGTAGGCCCTACAACGGCAATTATCTTTCCGGCGTCCGCCTTAAAGCTTATATCATTTATTACAGTCTTTCCCGTAACATATCCGAAAACTATGTTTTTGAGTTCAACATCGCCCTTTGTGTTTTCAAGAACATATGCGTCGTAATCATCTGCTTTTTCGGCAGGTCTGTCGAGTATATCGAAAATTCTGTCCGCTGCGGCAAACGCCGACTGAAGCTCGCTTATAAGGTTTGCAGCCTCGTTGACAGGTCCCGAAAACTTTCGCGAATACAACAGGAACGACGATATCTGTCCTATCGAAATCATGCCGTTAATATACAATAAGCTTCCGAGCACGCTTATAATTGTCAGCGAAATATTATTTATGAAATTTACGCATGGTCCTACAACGCAGGCGTTATAATCGGCGTTATAATATGCCCATGCAGCCTCTTTATTATATGAATCAAAGTGCGAGAGTGTTGCGTCCTCCGCGCCGTACACCTTTACGGAACGCAGTCCCGACATCATCTGTTCGGCATATCCGTTAAGCTCTCCGAGCGATTTTGAGCGAGCTTTAAACAGCGGTTCAACCTTTTTTGTCTTATGCTTTGTAAACCACACAGTCACGGGTATTGTGACAAGGAACACGCAAAGCAGCTTTAAATTTATGGCACACATCATTGCAAACGCACCGACGACCGTCACGGCGCTTGCGCCTATCTGAAGAACGTCTGTCGTAACAGAGGCGTTTATGGTATCGACGTCATAGGTTATGCGGCTGACGGTATCTCCGGTCTGGGTATTATCGAAAAAGGACGTCGGCAACTTTGAAAGGTGAGAAAAAATATCGCTCCTCATCTTCATGCTCATCTTTTTGGATATATCGCTTATTACAAATGTGAGCACATACGACGCGGCGGCTGACATCGCATACACTCCGAGCATAAGCACGGCGTTTTTATATGTGCCGTGAAAATCCACTCCGCCTTTTGCCGTGATACAGTCTATCGCGCGTCCGGCAAGTTCGGGTCCTGCAAGCGCAAGCGCGTTTGAGGCTATCATCAGCACAAGCGCAAGCATCATGCGGAACTTATACTCAAAGACGTAGCCGGACAGCCGTTTCAATATATACTTTTTTGAATGTCTTACTCTTTCGCGTTTCATTTCCCGTCAGTCACCGCCCATCTGCGTATAAGCAATACTGCGGTATATCTCACAGCTTTGCATAAGCTCTTTATGCTTTCCGATACCGGCTATTCTTCCCTTTTCGAGAACAATTACAAGATCCGCGTCCTTTACCGAGCTTATTCTCTGAGCTACAGTAATAAGCGTTGTATTTTTGCCGTACTCATTGCGTATAGCTTTTCTCATTTTTGCGTCTGTCTTATAATCAAGGGCACTCGACGCGTCGTCAAGCACGAGAATATCGGGATCTGCCGCAAGTGCGCGCGCAACAAGCAGTCTTTGTCTCTGACCTCCAGAAACATTCGTGCCTTTGGCGCTCAGCGTATAATCAAGCCCGCCGTCAAGCGCAGACACGAAATCATACCCCTGTGCGCATTTAAGCGCTTTTATTATATTCCTGTCATCTATACTGCGTCCGAAACGGATATTATCGCGCACGCTGCCCTCAAAGACAAAATCGTTCTGAAGCGCCGCGCCGAATTTACTTCGGTACTCTTTGCGCTCATACGACAGTATATCCTGTCCGTCAAGCAGAATTTTACCGCTGTCGGGTTCATAAAGTCTGAACAACAGCGAAAGCAGCGTTGTTTTGCCGCTTCCCGTCGCGCCTATTATACCGAGGCTCTGCCCTTTTCCAAGCTTAAAGCTTATATTTTCAAGCGTTCTCTTGCCCCTGATATACGAAAAGCAAACGTCTTTAAACTCAAGGTATGCGCCGTCGTTTTGCTTTTCAGCGTCATTTTCGGCTTTTACGGCATAATACATTTTATCTATGCCGTCTTTTGTGTCAACGATCTCGGATATGCGGTCAGCGCTTGCTATACCGCGTGCGGTAAGCGTAAACACGCGCGTCACGGCAAGAAGTGCGTTTGAGATCATGGTAAAATAAGTCATAAACGCGATTATTTTTCCCGGCTCGCACACGCCCTTATCCACTCTGTAAGCTCCGACGATTATTACCGCCGAAAGTCCCAGATTTAAAAACAGCTTTATCGACGGATCGGAAAGTCCCATTACAAGACTTGCCTTTCTCTCGCGTTCGGAAACTTCGCGGTTGACTTTTTCAAAACGTTTCTTCTCATAATCCGTCTTTGAAAGCGCCTTTATAACCCTTACGCCGAGTGAATTTTCTCTTACTACCCTTACAAGTCCGTCAACCGAGTTCTGAAGTTTATCGTAGAGTCCCACGCCGCGCTTTGAGATGACTGCAACGACGGCAGCGATGAACGGCATCGTACACACAAGAACTCCGGCAAGCACGGGATCGAGAAACATTGTCACGATTATTCCGCCGAGAAGAAGTATCGGAGCGCGCACTCCGATTTTCTGTATACGTCCTATGAAATTATGCAGATTATATGTATCCGACGTCAGCCTTGCCTCAAGTGACGCTATTGTGACCTTATCAGCCTTAGTACATGAAAGCTGCTGTATACGTTCAAAGAGGTCATGTCGGATCTTCAGCGCAGAGTGAAGCGCGACCTTTGCCGCGGTACGGTTAGCTATTATATTGAACGAAATCGTAATAAGCGCGCACAGCGTCATTCCGGCTCCGCAGAGCAGCACGTTCCTGACATTTCCGGTAGGCGCAATATCGTCAAGTATCGTTGCAAGCAGCGACGGAAGTATAAGTTCGGCGATAGTTCCGAGAAATTTTACCGTGATGCCGAATATCGAAAGCGCAAGATACGGTTTTACGTATCTGTATATGAACTTCACTGCCGAACCTCCTTGTTATTTATTGCTTCGCGCCGTTTTCAATCCGTTACGATAACGGTCTTTGAATTATCGTCCCATGAAACGCTGTATCCGAGATTTTCCGCGACAAAGCGCGCCGGAGTATAGGTTCTGTTGCCGATTATCTTTGCAGGGCAGTCAAGCTCGACCTCTTTGCCGTTAACAAAGGCATGATCCTTACCTATAAAAAGATTTATAACAATATCGTCTTTCTTTACGGTAACGCGTTTGGTTTGCTCGTCCCATTCGACCTGTGTGTCCAGAGCCTCGGCAACGTATCTTGCGGGCGTCAGCGTTCTTCCTGAGTCTATCACGGCAGGAGCGTCGGTCTCTTTATACTCGCCGTCAGCAAACAGTTTATTATCACCGATTTTGAGAAATACAAGCTTTTTTGCGTTTTCAAATCTTGCATAATCAAGATCGACGTTATACATTTCCATCATATCTGCCTGTATATCCGGAAAAATTTCAAATTTTATGATTTTTTCTTCTGTTTCCGGCAGCTTTACGGCATACACGTTTGTATTTCTGTCGGAAAGCTTGATTTCGGACGTCTGCGTACTGCCGTCGGTCATTGTAAACGTGACTTTCAATATGCTGTTTGGTTCAAAATATCCGCATTGCAGCGAGAAAACAAAATAATCTGCGCTTACTGCGTCAAAATCCGGGGATATTATGTGAACCGGCACTCCAAACGACGAGATTGACGAGAGTTTACCGCCTGAAATACAGGTATGAAATCCGTCCTTTACGGAAAAACCGTCGGAAAAATTCTGTTCCTCGGTATAATCTTTCGGAAATTCATAAGAGAAAAGAGTTTTCGGGCTTACGGAAAGTCCCGACATTGCGGCTGCAAGACACAAAGCCGCGGTATATTTAAGTGCTGATAAAGCTTTCATATTATCCTCCGCATTTTACTTTTTACAATATGTTACCACAGCACGCGTCCAAAGTCAAGAAAGCATGCGGCAAAAATCAGGCAGCCGTTTCCGGCTGCCTTTATACTGTTTAATTGTTTTTGCAATTAATACTTGGTAATTGTTACTGTGCGTGTGGTTTCATTCCAGTTTACATCTGCACCGAGAAGTTCGGAAATGAATCTGATAGGAGTAAAGGTTCTGTCGTTTTCGATGAACGGCTCGGTTTCAAGCATCTTCTGGAAACCGTTTACGTATGCGTATCTCGAACCTATATAAAGCTCTATTGTCTTTTCGTTTCCGGTTATGGTAACTTTTCTTTCGGTTTCGTCCCATTCAACCTGTGCGCCGAGGGCTTCTGCTACGAATCTCGACGGAAGCATTGTTCTGCCGTTTGAAATTACGGGTGCTACGTCATTCATTACGGAGTTATTATCGACAAACGCCTCTTTATCGCCTATTGTAAGCTCAATCTTGGTTCTGGGAAGATCCTTTATAAGACCGTTGTCATTATTATTCTTGTTGCCTGAGTTTGAACCGCCCGGAATTGTGTAGCTGCCGGATTTCTTCATAAATCTTACGTTAAGAGTAACATTCGCAGTAACGGTAAAGGTATATGTTGCGTTTGAGGAAACAAGCGTTGAACCCTTATACCATCCGGATACTCTGTAACCTGTTTTCGGCACTGCTTTAAGCGTTGCCTTGCTGCCTATGAGATAGTAACCTGCACCGGTAACGGTTCCTGCGCTCGGATCGTCTATCTTAACCTCTGCAAAGTCATGTGCATTTGCGCTTACGGTTATTTTGTCCTGGTCGTCTGCAAGAACATACTTATCGTTTTCAACTATCGCGAAGTCCTTTATCGTGACCTCGGATGTTTCTTTATCAAATGTGAGAGTTGCCTTTGAAAGGTCATATTCAACTTTGTCGCCGTTAAGTATATCAGCGCTCTCTACAAGGCCGTTTGCGAAGTCAAGTCCGTCAACACTTATTGCTTTCTTTGCAACCTTTACGGTGAGCACTGCTTCAAATGCCGCGTACTCATCATTGCCTGCAACGGTTACGGTTATATTTGCGGTACCTGCGCCCTTTATAGTTACATTGCCGTCTGCGTCAACCGCAAGAATCTTTGTATTGCTGCTCTTGAAAGTCGTATCGGTAAGTCCGGACGCCGCGTCGTAGTTCACGCCTATTGTAAATCTGCCGTCGCCGTAAGTAAGTTCTCCGATTTCGTCAACAGTTATGTCCTGAGGAGTCTTATCGGTAATGGTAAGCTTACCCTCAACAAACTTAACATTATAGTTGGAGCTTACTGCAAGAGTACCCTTTCTGATTGCATATGTGCCGAGCTTTTCGCCCTTTGCTCTCACAGGTTCACCCGTAACTTCGTCGCCATCGACAAGTCCGGTTACGGTGAATGTGAATTCAGGATCGTCCTCGCCCTGTTTCTTGGTCTTATTGTCTATTGTAATGGTAAGGTCTTTCTTTGCAACGGTAATCTTTACGGTCTTTGCAAAGTCCGCATATTCCTCGTCGCCTGCAACGGTTACGGTAATATTTGCGGTACCTGCGCCGACTATTGCAACATTGCCGTCGGTATCGAGATCGACTGCCTTTGTGTTATCGCTTGCGTATTCAACGTTGCCAAGACCGCTTTCGGCGTCAAGTTCAACATTTATCTTGAATCCTGCGTCGCCATAGGTTGCTTTCTGAAGAATACCTGTAACGGTTACGTTCTGAGTCTTTTTATCTGCTATTGTGAAAGTACCTGCAACAAAGGTAAGTTCATAGTTTGCGCTGAGTTTGAGAGAACCCTGCTGGATCTTATACTCTCCTGCCTTTTCGCCTGCAACTCTTGCAAGTTTTCCGGAGAATTCATCGCCGTTTACAAGACTGCCCTCGGTTATTGTATAGGCAAACTCATCGGGATCTTCCGTACCGGTCTTCTTTGAAGCGTCATCGGCAGTTACGGTGATCTTTCTCTTTGCAACGGTTACGTTGAAAGTCTTTACGAAATCAGCATAAGTATCGTTGCCCTTTACGGTAACGGTAATTACCGCGGTTCCTGCGCCGACTACCTTTACGTTTCCGTTTCCGTCAACGTCAAGTACCTTATCATTGCTGCTTACGAAAGATGCCTTATCAAGATTTGTCTTTTCGTCGTAGTTGACTTCGACTGTAAAGTTCTCGTCACCGTACGTTACTTTTTCGGGAATACCGGAAACGGTTACGTTCTGGGTTTCCTTATCGTTTATTGTATACGTGCCTGGAACAAAGGTGAGTTTATAGTTAGCGCCGGCACTGAGCGTACCCTTGGTTATTGCATATGTACCTGCGGTTTCGCCCTTTGCTCTTTTGAGAGCGCCTGTGATCGTATCGCCTTCATAGAGAGTACCCTCGGTAACCTTATATGTAAGAGGTTCGTCATCATCGCCGATTCTCTTTGAAAGGCTGTCTGCGGTAACGGTTATTTCAGCCTGGCTGACAGCAGCCTTAAGACTGGTATAGTTTGCGTTTGTAAGAGTATAGTTTGCCGCGTCCTTGCCTTCAAGAGTTATTTCATCTATTGAAACAGCTATATTTTTGCCGACATTTACGCTTGCAAATTCACCCTTTTCGGGAACCGATGCGCTTACTTCGTCACCCGAAACGACGCCCGAAAGAGTGCCGCCGGAAATGACTGCGGTATTTGTCTTATCGTAAACCTTATCCGCTGCCTTTATGCCCGAAACGGTGAGAGCTTTGGGATTGATCTTAAGAATTGCATAATACGTTCTGGTATTATATCCTTCCGCCGTAAGAGTTGCGCTAGCCTTATACTCGCCTGCGTCAATTGCGGTGTTATCTTTATATTCGATCTTCGTACCTGCGGGAATCGTGCCGGTAATGGTGGCGGAATGTTCCTTGCCGTCATAGGTTGCGGTCTGACCCTGAAGCTTTATATTTGACGGGAATTCAGCTTTGGGTGCGGGATATACGCCGATATCGCCGGATTCAAAGTAGTCCTTAAGCACTACCGAACTGTTTTTTGAAACGGGAGTCATGCCGATTCCGTAGCGAGCAGTTCTTTCTTCATCGCTTGCTTTGATCTTAAGCGTTGCAACGTCAAGGTCATATTTTGCCGGCGACATTGCGCCGAAAACGAAAGTCTTTTTCTCGGCGTCGTAGCTTGAAAGGAAGAACGCGCTTTTTGCGGCGTCGGTTATAGTCGCCTCCTCAAGCGTAAGACCTTCCGGAATATTGATTTTGGAAAGTGCGAATGAGTTTGCGTCAACAAGTGATTTTATATGCAGAGTAAGCTCTGCTGTTTCGCCGGGTTTTAAATTCGCTCCGGTAAGTGTATAAATTACCTGAGCATCAGCCGGTGCTGCCGCGCTTACGGGTATCATCATTACGCACATAAGCACTGCGAGAAATGCCGATAGAACTTTTTTCATTTCAATAGCCCTTTCTTTTATGTAAGTTTTTGTTTTACGTATTTTTAATCGATCGGATACAGGTCGGGAAGCATACTGTACTGGAACAGGCGGATCGCGTCATCTATATCGACATTTCCGTCTTTTGTAAAGTCCATGCCGTAAGGATATGTTACGGGGTACATATCAGGAAGCATACTGTGCTGGAACAGGAGAATTGCGTCGTTGATATCTACGCTTGCGTCTCCGTTTATATCTCCCTTTACAGCCTTGGGCTTTTCAACCGTTGCGTTTTTCGGATTTTCGGGAGTCAAAATTTTACCGCCCTCGTCCGAAACATCGATGTCTGAAAGTGAAAGTTCAGTCGTTTCCCACGTTCCTTTCATTTCAAAAGTAACTTCGAGAAGTGTTCCGCCCTCCGTTACATTTTCCGCTCCGGCATATCCGAACGAAACAAACGAATAGGAAGAATAGTCTCCGCTTTCCTTTGACTGGTCAAGGTTGCTGACGGCTCCGGCATAGTTTTCCGCAAGCTTATAACTTACAGGGACAAGTTTTGCATTGTCATAGCCAAGTTTAAAGAATACGGCGGCAACACCGGGATTTTCCGAATATTTTACCGAAACCGTTACTTTATTTCCCGACGGTTCTGACACCTCGATATTCAGCTTTCCGTCGGTTTCGCCGTCGTTTTGAACCGCACGGTTTATATTAATCACAACGTCTTCGGCGCCTGCGGCAATCGGCATGCATGACAGCACAAACGTCAGTGCAAGCAGCAGACTGAAAACTCTTTTTTTCATAGTTGTTCTCCTTTGCCTTTTATGTGTTAGACGAAAGAGCAGAGATTTTGTTCCGCAAAATATGGGCAAACCACTGCTTTTTAATAATTATACTATTTTCTTTTGGTTTTGTAAAGAGTTTTTTTGCATTTTCCGCAAATTAACATATTAAATTACGCTTAAATTTCAGAATTTGCCGTTATTCTGTTGTCTTCAGCTTTATAGACCTTCCATTTTCCGCTCTTATACCTCGCAAAGAACAGCGACGCTCTGAAAGTCCAGTCAACGCACATACCGATCCACACGCCGACGGCTCCCATTCCGAGATATTTTCCGAGTATAAGGCTGAGCGTAAGTCTGAACATAAACATTGAGCTTATCGAAAGCACCATTGCAAACTTTACGTCGTTTGCGGCTCTGAGCGCGTTGGGAAGAGCAAATGCTGCGGGCCACATTAAAATTCCGTAACCGTTATGTATAAATATCAGAAGAAATGCAAGGCTCTGAGTTTCGGGCGAGAGATGAAAAATGCGTATCGTGAGCGGAAGCGTCGCAAGCAGCAGCGCGTTCCATACTCCGTGCATAAGATATGTAAGTTTCATAAGCTTTTTGATATAATATTTTACAACTTCATAATCTCCCGTGCCGACGCATCTGCCTATGACGGCGAGTATCGCAAGTCCCATGGATTTACCTGTTATACAGCCCATGGCGTCCATGGTATTGGCAACGGCGTTTGCGGCGATCTGGGTCGTGCCGAAAGCCGAAATTATGCTGACAACAAGTATTCTTCCGAGTTCAAACACGCTGTTCTCGACGCTGCTCGGAACTCCGATATAGAGAATACGTCCGACAAGCTTTTTATCGAACCTGAATTTCTGTCTGAAATTTATAAACACGTCGTTTTTCTTATTGGTGAGCAGAACGAGTATAAAGAACATCGACGCAAATCTTGAAAAGGTCGTAGCTGTTGCGGCTCCGGCAACTCCGAGACCCAGTACGTATATAAGTATATAGTTTCCGATACCGTTTAAAACGTTGCTGAAAAATGACGCGTACATCGAAATTTTCGAGTTGCCTATCGCTCGGAAGAGAGCTGCCGCGCAGTTATACACCGCAAGAAACGGGAAAGAAAGCGCCGTGATTTCAAAATATGTCTCGCACGCCTCATACACATCTGATTCGATCTTGCCGAAAAACAGTCTGATGATCTGTCCGTTAAACGCAAGGCAGACAGCCGTCACACCGAGTGCTATAAGGAAAGTTACGACAAGCAGCTGCGACGCCGAAGAATTTGCGCTTTTCTTATCCTTTGCGCCCAAAAACTGCGACACAACGACAGTACCGCCTGTTGCGAGCGCCGCAAAAATGCAGATTATGAGGTTATTTATCATATCCACAAGCGACACGCCCGAAACCTGTGCCTCGCCCACCCCGCTTATCATGACGGTATCTATCATTCCGACCGAAATGAGCAGTGTCTGTTCTATTATCATGGGAATTATCAGTTTTCTTAAATCCGTATTTGTAAAAAGCTGCTTTTGTCCGGTCAAAATTACACCTCCGAACGGCAAAGAATCTGCCGATTGTGCATTAACGACAGTATTTTATCACCTAAAGCCCTGTATTTCAATATGCAAAATGTATTATTTTGTAAAACAACGTAAAAAAGAGCCGGGACGCTGAAAATCCCGACTCTGTTCATACACTCTCTCCGTTTTCCGGCGGTCTACTCTGCCTCTACCTCGGCAATAAAGCGCTTTAAGTTCTCATAACCCTTTGTTATTCCGTAAATACAGTCTTCGCTGCCCTCGAATTCTATCGAGAGGTATCCGTCATATCCCGCGCGTTTCAGAATTCTGATGCATTGCTTTACCGGAACAACTCCGCAGCCGATTATCGCGCCTTTAAAGAAGTTTCCTCCTCTTGTCATACTGCCGTTTCCGCTTTTATCCGAAATATACATATCCTTGCAATGAGCGTGTACGGCATAAGGTGCGACACGCGACACCGCGGTTACGGGATTTTCGTCAACGCACAAGAAGTTTCCCATATCGACAAGCAGTCCGTAATTATCATGGTTTACGGCATTGAAAAGCTTTTCGACGCGTATGCTGTCCTGAGCTATATATCCGTGGTTCTCGGTGCAGGTCTTTATGCCAAGCTTTGCGCCGTATTCGGTTATCTTGCGCGCGTTATCGGCGATAGTCGGCAGCATAAGATCAAAGCTGCGTGAATTTCCCGTCTTTCCCAGCGAATAGCACACGTCATGGCGCATAACCGAAACGCCCAGTATCTTTGCAACGTCGAGCTGTCCGCAGAGTCTTTCGACCTCGCGCGCGTTATCTTCGGCGTTATCGTGATAGAGATTTCCCCTTATGGTATACGCGTTTATATCCATACCGAGTTTATCCGCCTCGGCTCTGATTTCCGACGCGTACTGTTTCTGCTGCTCCAAAGTGGGATTTTCACAGGGCTCAAGGTCTGTAAATTCGACCGCGCCGAGTCCTATCTCCTTTGCCTTTGAAGGAACGTCCAGCTGAGTCATTTTGCCGTTTTTCATATACTGTGCAAACGAATATGAGCTTACCGAAATTTTCATATATATATACCCTCGTCTTTTATATCAGTCTATTGTCACTTCGTGTCCCGTTGCAGCAGACTTATAAATTGCGTCGAGTATCTTCATTACGACAATACCGTCTTTCGCACTCGCATGAGAGGTCTTTCCCTCGGCAATGCAGTTTACAAAGTCGTCCATTTCCGCGTCGAACATAGGCTTTGCATTCTTTAAGTTCTTTATATCTATATCGACATTGGTAAGATAGCCGTTTGTTTCGGTAAAGAGCTTTGTAACGCCTTCGGTTTCCATGCCGCCCTTTGTTCCGTAAAGCTCAAGTCCGAACTTTTCTCTTACGTTTACGTCATAGCCGGTCTCAAGGGAAATTACCGAGCCGTTATCGAAACGTATGAGTGCGGACGCGTAGTCCTCTACGTCGCAGGGGTCTTCGGGCTTTGCGTTCTTGGGGGACCAGCCTACGTTGGTCTTCAAGTAGTCGCGTCTGCCGATATTGTTATATGTAACGCCAAATACGCTTACAGGCTTATGATTTCCCATTAAGTATCTTGCTCTGTCTATTACGTGTACGCCGAGATCGATTACGGGGCCGCCGCCGGAACGCGACTTATCTCCGAACCAGCCGCCGGGGTTTCCGTGACGGCGCACGTACTGCGCCTTTGCGTAGTATATATCTCCGAGATAGCCGTTGTCGATAAAGTCCTTTACTACGATTATTTCGGGATTATAGCGTGTTACAAAGCCTATCATGAGAAGCTTATTATTTCTCACAGAGGCTTCGTACATTTCCTCTGCTTCCTTTGCGTTATATGCCATAGGCTTTTCGCAAAGAACGTTAAGTCCGGCGTCAAGGCAGGCGATGGTACACTTTGCGTGGTTGCAGTTCCACACGCAAACGTCCGCGCCGTCAAGCTCCTTTTCCGACGCAAGCATTTCATCAAGGGTATTATATCTGTTCTTTATGCCGTATTTATCTGCGGTCTCCGCAAGCATTACGGGATCTATATCGCAGATTGCCGCGATTTCAACATTCGGATTTTTAAGATAGCTCTGTATATGTGTATTCGCAATATTTCCTGCGCCTACAAGTCCTATTCTTACTTTTTTCATTTTGATCTGCTCCTTAAACTTTATGAGTTCTTTATTATGTTTCTGAGAAAATCGGCAGCCATTGTTATATCCGCCGCAGGGTCTTCTCCGCATTCGCGTTCAATAGTCAAAAAGCCCTTATAGCCTATCTCATCAAGTGCGGCAAGATATTTCGGAAAATCTACCGAACCTTTTCCGAGAGGAAGCTCCTGATAATATCTTACGCCGTTATATTCTTCCGGCACGGGGTGAACAACACGGTAAATAAATTCGGGGTTGCCCACTTTTACTCTTATGCCGTCTTTGGCGTGCGTATGAACAATATACTTTTTAAGGTTATGTACCGCCTTTACCGGATCGTCTCCCGTCACCATGACGAGGTTTGCCGGGTCAAGATTAACTGCAACGCCTGTTGAGCCGAGAGAATCAAGGAATTTCTTTAAAGTCTCGCTTGTTTCGGGGCCTGTTTCAACCGCAAAATGAGCGTCGATGGAATCCGCATACTGCGCAAGCTCGTAGCAAGCCTCCTGCATTACCTTATAGCGTTCATGCTCGGGATCCTCCGGCACGACGCCTATATGCGTTGTAACGACATTGGTTTCAAGCTCCTTTGCCATATCAAGCACGCGCTTTGACTTTTCAATAAGTTCGGGATTGCGCTCTTTATCGCCGAATCCCATTCCGAAGTCGCCGCAGAGAGCCGAAAATACAAGTCCGTTGGACTTTACGACGTCAAGCAGTTCCTTTCTCTTGGTCTTATCGAGATTATCGGGCGTCGTTTCGCCTCTCGAAGCGTAAAGCTGCACGCCTGACGCGCCTATTGACGCGGCTTTCTCTATGGCTTTTACCGTCGGGAGTCCGAATGATTCTACTATTGCGCCTATCGGGAAGTTATACATGGTAACATTTCCTCCTTGTATTTAAACAAATTTACAAGATTTATGTTGCTTTTTCTACAATCTCATTGTACAATATAAATAAGTAATTAGCAATAATTAATTTTGCTTAATTTAGCATTTTATTGCTATTTTGAGGTGAAAGCTATGTCGAGCTTAGTTTTTGAAAATCATAACATGCCGGAATTTCTGCCGTTTAAAATAATGTTTCAGACCAAATACAGCGAGACAGACTGCAAGAACTGGCACAGAAACCCGGAATTTCTCTACTGCTTTTCCGGAGACGGATACGTAGCCTACGGTCAGGAAAAAATAGATTTCAAACCGGGAACCATAGTTTCGGTAAATCCCAACATTCTGCACGCCGTATTCACAAAAAGCACAGTTTCCTTCTGGTATATCATAATCGATGTAAGGTTTTTCGAGGAAAACGGGCTGAGAATTGAGGACTATACCTTTAAAAAGTCAATATACGACATGAACACAGCCGTGCTTTTTGCAAAATTGATCAAGCTTTATTTCAGCAAAAGAACTCCGCTCAACATTGCCGAAACAAGGGCGGCGGTTATAAACTTTATTACAGATATGTGCAGGCGCCACACGGTTTCCGAATCTGCCGGAAACCAAAAGCCGCTTTCCAAAACAAACGAAACGGTAAAAGAAGTTATAGAATACATAAACACTCACTTTGCGGAAAAGATCTCTCTCGATTCCATTGCAAAGCAGATACATCTGAGCAAATATCACTTTGCGCGAATCTTCCGCGACTGCACAGGTTCGACCGTAACGGATCAGATAAACATACGCCGCTGCGCAGAGGCAAAAAATCTAATTACAACCTCCGATACAAGCATTTCGGAAATTGCGACAATTTGCGGATTTGAAAATGCGTCTTATTTTTCAAAAGTCTTTAAAAAGCACTTCGGCATAAAACCGAGCGACATTCCGAGACGATAATACAGAAACATTCCACCCTTTTTATAAGCGAGGCTTGATTTTATGCAGACCCTTGTATACGAAAACCACTCGATGCCCGAAAAATTTCCGTTTATTCTCCATACCGACAAAGCTCAGACTTCAAACGTCACAAACTGGCACAAAAACCCGGAATTTTTATATTGCATTTCCGGCAGAGCCACTGCCGCGCTCGGCAAAGACAGACTTGAATTTGTTCCCGGCGATACTATTATAATAAACCCAAACAAGCTTCATGCCATAACTTCCGAAACAACAGCGTTTTACAGGTGTCTTATAGTGGATTGCGCGTTTTTTGAGGAAAACGGTCTGTGTGCGGACGACTACACGTTTGACAATCTTGTGAGCAGTCCGAAACTCGGCGAACTCATTGAAAAAATATTTGCGCTCAAAGAACAGCCGCGTACTCCGATAAATATTGCCATGATGCGCGCGCTTATACTGATGTACATTTCCGAAATCTGCCTTAATTACTCAAAGCCGCACGAAAAATCCGATTCCGACTCCTCTCAGAGAAGCGAGGCTGTGAGAAAAGTAATTACGTACATTGACACGCACTTTCACGAAAAAATGCCGCTTGAACAGCTATCCGAAATTGCCGGCTTAAGCAAATATCACTTTACGCGCGTATTTCACGAATACACCGGATTTACGATTACCGAGCAGATAAACATACGCCGCTGCGAGGAGGCAAAACGGCTGTTTTCCTCAACCGACAACAATGTGGGTCAGGTCGCGGCGCTGTGCGGATTTGAAAACGTTTCGTATTTTACCAAGGTATTCAAAAAATACACGGGAATTACGCCGAGCAAAGCCGCAAAAGAAACGGTGTAAGTTATAAACTTGCCATACTCACAAATAAAGAACAGTCCGAAAAAGGCGAAAGTAAACGTCTGAAACGGGCTGTATTTTTATATATTTTTTTATGGCTTGAATACTCCGATGAGCTTTTTGGGAAAGCAGATGACTATTGCGGCAGAAGAAATCAGAGCGCTTACCCCGGCTCTGAGCACAGTATAAAACAGCGTCGGCGGAAAATCTTTACATACAAAAAAGCAAAGTATACAGCACAGCACCGAAAACAACGTAAAGACCGCAAATTCCGCCGCAAAGCCTGCCGCGCTTCTTGTAAATCCGTATTTATACAGTACATACGGCTCACACCACAGCGGTACGGCAAACACCGAAAGCACCGTGCCGAGAAACACGCCCGCAATTCCGAATTTTACTATAAACAGCACCGACAGCACAAGATTCACCGCGGCTCTTGCGAGATTCATATATCTCGACGGCTCAAAAATGCCGTATGCATTTATAAATATCTGCACGGGATCGCGGATACATGAGAAATAGAAGCACGAAACTATCACCGCGACTTCGGCTTGGTTAAAAAGCATGTTTTCTCCGAGCCACAGTCCTATTATTGGGTTAAGCGTAGTTATAAGCACGCAAGAACAGACTGTAAGCAGTGCGAAATTCATAAAGCCGAGCTTTCGCATTATGTTTTCATTCTTATCTTTATCGGCAGTCGCGCCGAGATTTCCGACGCTTGAGCTGACTGCACCAACGGCAATATCCACAAGCGTTACGACAGAGCCTATGACAAGTGCGTAATTTGAATACCGTCCCATACATTCAAGTCCCAGAAAGTACGATATGAGTATACTGTCGGTGGAGTGCGTCAGGACGCTGCCTGTTTTATGCAGCATAAGCGCCTTTACCTTTGTAAAAAGCCTGTCTTTATACGCTTTATCCGGCAGATAATCCCCCGAAAGAAACGGATACTGTCTGTCGGCGTACATATTTACGCATATTGCCTCGACCGTGAGCAGCACTATTCTCGACGAGAGATAAAGAATATAATTTTGGGTAAGACACAGCACAGCAATCTGAGTACCGAATATCAAAAATGAAAACGCGGTATGAATATTTGCGTAAACGTACATTTTCTGATCTGCCGCAAGCATTATTCTTTTGGGCGCAAGCAGAAACGACACGGTATTATGCAGCATAAACAACAAATATATACTGTAAAGTCCCGGAATTTCGGTCTGCCCCTTTACGATAAGCTTTAGAAAAGGCATTACGCAAACGCTTATTACCGTACTTACCGCGGCGACAACGCCGTAGACCTTTGCAAAATAATTCATGACGGCGCACACGGCTTTTTCATCATTTTCGGCTATGGGTTTATACAGCGACTGTGTGAAAGCCGCACCGAAACCCAGTTCGCACAGCGAAACGAGTGCGAAAATATTGCCGAAAAATCCTCCGAGTCCGAGATATTCCGCGCCGAGTGTGCGCACAAACACGCCTCTTGCAAAAAAATTAAGCGCCATGCCGCAGATTCGGTTCACCATAGTTGCGGCGGCATTTTTAACGGACATCTTTGTTCTGACTGCGTTTTTTGTCATTATTATCCTCCGGGTCAAGTAAAAATATCTCTCTTAAATCAATATTATTACAAAGTGCCGTGCAATATTACGCAGCAGTGAAATTCACGACGTCTGAACACGCAGATTTTTAAGTATTTGCAAAAAAATAAAGCCGCCCTTTCGGGCGGCTCAAAAAGCTTATGCTTTTAATTATTTCTTAAGGAATTCTTCCTTTTCGTCGGGATGAACGAGGATTACGATATAATCTACTTCCGGACGCTCATCGGGATCGTTGGATTCGGTGTAGGAGATATAGCACTTTACGTACTCGGAGTACTTGGTTGTGTACTTGGTGTCTCCCTCTTTCTTGAATACCTTATCGTTGTAGCAGAGCAGCGAGTTCTTAGGCTTTACAAGATCCTTTGCAGAAACAGTCGAAATAGTACCGTTATTAAACTTAGTCTTGGAATCAAGAGTGATTACCGAGATCTTAGTATCGTCGGTTACGTTATATACGAACAATCCGGAGTTAGGATCTGCTGCGAATTCGCTTGCGTCTTCTTCGTTTACAGGTTCGATTTCGAGAACTCCGTCCTCATCGCTGTAATCAGTGATGAATACAAGCTTTGTATTTCTTTCTACGTCGATTACGTCATAGTCGGTCTTGTTTTCATTTACATAACCGTCTGTCGTCATCTTTACAAAGTGTCCGATTGCGGGATCGAAGTAGTTTTCAAGAGAATCTGCCTTGGAAACGGTCTTGGAACCTGCTACGTTTTCGATGACCTTACCCTCAAACGGATCAAACAGATCATAGTAGTTGCGGTAATCGCCGTTATCGTCTGTTCCGGGAGTGGTATCCTTAATGATTCTCCAGTCGCTTGTAGAGGTCTTTGTTTCAAACTCGAAGTTTTCAGCTTCTCCGTAGAGGATAAGCATATATGCTCTCGAAGTTGAATCGGGATCGCCTCTGAGAACGTACTGAACGTTGGTAAGCATTGTGTCGGGGCTTGTTGAACCCTTAAAGGAGTTCATGTCGTACTGGAGATACTCGAACTCGTCATCGCCGATCTTATTTCTGATGATGATCTTGGTTTCGGAATTCATGATGAAATACTCGATGTACTGAACGTCGTCCGTACCGAGGAGAGAATATCCGAGTGCGTCTTCGAGTCTGTATCTTGTGCCGGCAACCTTTGTGATGCGTGCTTCTTCAGCGGTATCAAGGTCTCTGCCGTATTCTTCCTTGTTATTCTTTTCAACAAGCGTTGTAGGATCGTTATTTACGCCCTTGAAGTTACCGTCCTCGTCTCTGTTATGGAAGAGTGAGGTAATTTCATAAGTACCGTCGGAGTTAAGCACATATGTGCAGAGCTTACCAAGGTATGCGGGATATGTGTTGCCGTCGTCCTCTCTTACGGTTACGCCGAAGTCATATCCTGTTCTTACTTTCTTGGGTGCGGGATATGTATCGTCAGTCTCAACGGGAACATACTTTTCCTTGCCGTCAACCCATACCTTGAGGTACTGGTCATTCTGCGAGGTCTTGCTGTTGAACTGCTCGGTCGTTACACCGCGGTTGCCGTTCTCGTCTGCAAGAGGAATAATTATATTGCTGCCCGAATAGCTTGCTCCGGAGGAAGAAAGCGGATCGAAGAAGTATACGTTATTCTGGTTCTTGTTGTAGGTGTAAAGTGCGAAGTCATTATCAAGAGCAGATGCTGAGAGAAGCTGCGACTTGAAATATTCGGTCTTGGAACTCCATGCATTCTGTCTGAGGTTTGTATCGTTATCGGTACCGCCCGCAAGAGAGAATCCCTTTACGTTAAGGAATCCGTAGCAGGTTCTGAAAGACTTATTATTGCAGGTAATGGTCGCGGTATTTTCATTTACATATGAAATTGTACCTACGGTCTTATCAGCTCTCGCAAATACGT
The DNA here is from genome assembly GCA_900551295.1 of uncultured Eubacteriales bacterium. Classification (GTDB taxonomy): domain Bacteria; phylum Bacillota; class Clostridia; order Oscillospirales; family CAG-382; genus UMGS1387. The sequence continues at coordinate 19,135 of URVJ01000009.1, forward strand.
AAATCTCGTTTGCGTCTGCGTTAAGATAAGCGAAGATGTAGTCGAGGTCATTGAAACCTGCGCCGCTTATATCTGCTTCGTTGGTATAGATTGTAGGAACGGTAGGAAGTGCGTCTGCATGAGTATCATCATTTGCGATGTATACCGGAAGTCCTTCTGCATGCTCTGCAACGTCCTTGAAGTAATGACCGTCATCTGCGTCTGCGCGTCCGAAAGTTGCAGGCATATAGCGCATATACTCATAAACTCCGTCGCCGTCGGCATCATACAGGTCAATTCTGTATATACCTGATGTATATACCTGGTTAAGAACCGTACCGAGGTTTTCCGCATTGGAAAGGTCATCATCGGTAATGTAGTAACCGTATGTGTTGTCGTTTGCGTTTATGGTCTTCAAGCTTATAAGGCGAACGTCCTTCTCGTTTCTGAGAGCGTATGCCTCATCTGTATCGGTTATATTGCCGTAAGTGGGCTTGAGATAGTCATAGGGGGCGTCGAAGAAGTAAACGGTGGTAGAATCTACCTTACCGGAACCGTCGAGCTTGGGATAACTTGTATCGCCGCCGAAGTAATCGGTCTTCTTCTTTGTGGTTACCTTACCGAGAGTCATGTTCTCGGTAGTAATCTTCTTTACACCGCCGTCAGCGTAGAAAATAAGGTCTATTTTATTGTCATCGTCTTTATCAACAGTATAATAAATATCGAATTCAGCCATTATATAATCATCGGCTTTACCAGAAACACCGAGATCGGCGAATTCACGGTAGAATTCCTGTATAGGCTCGTCAGTTTCTGTTGCAACGAACTGGAGCGTGTCCACATCGAATTCATCGAGAAGAGGCTTATAGGTTGTCGAAGTTTCGGAATCGTTGAAAGCGTAATGAGGAGTTGCCTTAACGCTGAAAGTCCCCTGTTCGACGTCATAGAAATATTCTGCGGTCGTCGGATATACGGTTTCCTTTACGATAACGTACTTAGGCTTTTCGGAACCTACGCCTATGAGTTTTTCCTTAGACTCTGTCTTTGCATAGCCGGTTTCGGCAAAGAATGCATTGTAGAGCAATACGGCAACATTTCCTCTTGTGAGAGATGTCGTGTATGTAACGGTAGAAGGAAGTCCGTTGCCGAGATCAACCTTTGAACCTTCCGCGATATCTATATAATCGTAGGGGTACTCAAGTTCCGTCTCGCCCTGTTCGTAACCGAGAGCACGGATAATCATTGTATATGCATCCTGAAGCGTAATAGGTCCGAAAGGATCGAACTCCGTTGCACTTCTGCCCTTGATAACGCCCGTGGAGTTTGCCCACGAAACATATGCAAAGTATGTGCTGTCGCGAAGGTCGGTAAACGAGGTCTGGTTTTCGCCGCCCTCAAGAGACTTACCGCTCTTTACGAGTCTGTAAATGAACGCTGCCATCTGCTGACGCGTTACGTTCTCACTTGTGCCGAATGTCGTATCGCTTGTACCCTTTGCAACACCAAGGTACGAAAGCAAAGAAACTGCCTTTGTCAGCGTTTCATCATTTGCACTGACATCGGAGAACTTTGAAGCAGCGGAAGCAGACATGCACATTGCAGTGAGCATTGTCACAACCGCTATGACAACGGCAAGAAATTTCTTTGAATTTCTCATTATTGACCCTCCTGTAATTCCTTTATGGGTTTAAATATATTTGTTACAGGATATATTGTACATCAAAACCAAAAATATTGCAAGTGTTTTTTTTACTTGTAACACAAATGTAACATAGAAATATTTGTCCGCGAATTGTGCAGAGTGCTCAAAAATGTGCGGAAAATGTCGAAAAAGTCCTGTTTTTCTGGTATGCACCGATTAATGCAAGGTATTTGCCGAAAGCAGAAAGTAAAAAAGTTCCCGGTCTTTCGACCGGGAACCACAGCCTATTCAGATTAAATCTTTATGGGATTTAAAATTATTCAGCTTCGTGCTCAGTGTTGGTATGAGTTGTAAGAACGCCCTTAGCTTCGTCGCCGTTTACGAGGATTACAACGTAATCAACGGTAGGAAGATCGTCATCGTTCTTAGCTTCAGTGTAGGTGATATAAGCCTTGAGGTACTTAGCGTATCCGGTCTTATATGTGCCCTTGCTGCCTTCAACCTTGGTGTTGTAGCACTTGTATTCGTTCTTGTTGGAAGAAAGGATAGAAGCGTCGCCGAGAGAGAAGGTACCATATCTGAAGTTGTTAACACTACCGGTCTTTTCGCCGTGCTTGAGAACAGTTACAACAGTGTTGTTGTCAACCTCGAAGAGGATGTCGGTGCCCTTGGTCGGGAATGCTTCACCGTCAACGTTGGTTGCAGTACCGTCAGCTTTATAGTTCTCAGCATCCTGCCAGCACTCAACTGCATCAACGGGAACTACGCTGAGGGTCTTGTCGCCTTCGGTGTAGTCGGTGATCCATACGAGGCCGGAAGTGCTCTGGAGGTTACCGTAGGTCTTTGCACCGGTCTTGTCGTTTACCTTACCGTCCTGAAGCTTAGTTACAGTACCGGGGGCAAGAGCATCCTTGAGAGAACCTGCGGAGCTTGCGTTAGCGGAGCCTGCGATATCTTCGGTCTTACCTGTGAAAGGATCGTATACTTCATAGAAGTTTCTGTAGTAACCGTCATCATCAACACCGGGTGTGGATGCACGAACGATTCTGAGACCCTTAGTAGTGGAAGATCCCTTGATTTCGAAGTCTTCTGCTTCACCGTAGAGGAGTACGAGGTTTTCTCTGGAAGTAGAGTCAACGTCGTTGGAGAGTACGAAGGATACATTGTTAAGAGCAACTTCAGCAGTGTTGGTGAAGTCGGTTGCAGTGTATTCCTTGTATTCGGTTTCATCAGTAGCGGTGTTGTGGTTCTTAACGATTATCTTAGTGTAGGACTTGAGGTTGAGTACACGGTCAAATGCACGGGTACCGCCAGCATTGTTAAGAGTAAATCTGGTGCCGGAGATCTTAGTGAGAGTGATGTCATTAAGGCCGGTTTCGATGTACTGGATGCTGTCATCCTTGTCGTCGTCGAGTTTGGTAAGATCCTTGTTGATACCCTTATATTCGCCGTCTTCGTTTGTCTTGAATGCGAGAGAATCAAGAGTGTAGAGACCGTCTGCGTCTATGGAGTAGGTGCAGAGCTGACCTGCATATGCAGTATCGAATTCTGAAACGATGTCAGGATAGATGTCTTTGGTAACAACGGGAACCCACTTTTCCTTGCCGTCAACATAAGCGTTGATGTAGGTTACCATATCGCCGACCTTGGAGTCGAACTGTTCCTTGAGTTCGGAACCTGAAACGGGAACGATGAGGTTATTGGTGAACTTAAGACCCTTAGTATCTGCGCCTTCCTGGAAGAGGACAACGTCGTTGTATACGTAGAAGTCTATATCGGCATCATCAATTACAGCGGCTTCGAGGAGGCTGCCGAAATCGTTGTTATCAGCTACGAACTTATCGGAGTAATCGTCAAAGTCGAATACTACGTTTTCAGGAGTGTAGTTGGTAACGAGCTTCCATGCGCCGTCAACCTTTGCGGTCTTGCCGTCGGTGAAGGTGATGGTCTTGGTAGAAGTCTTAATGGACTTAACCTTAGTAGTTACAGGCTTAATAACTGCTGCAACCTTGATCTCGTTAGCATCCTGATGGAAGTAACCGAGAACATAGTCTTCATCAGCGAACTTTTCGCCGAGGAGCTTTGCGTCGTTAGTGTAAACAACAGGGATAGTAGCGTTTTCAGCTTCTACGCCGTCATCATAGAAGTAGTAGTCATCATCGGTGTTAACCTGGAAGAAGGTGTAAGGCTTGTAATCAATGTAATCAAAGATTCCGTCGCCGTCTACATCGTAGATGTCTGCTTCGTAGAGACCGCCGTAGTAGATCTGCTGATAAGTCTGAACGAGTTCATTTGCCTGATCTGCGAAGAAACCGGTAGCATCGTATACGTCATTAGTGATAACGTTGTTGATGGTTGCTGTGTAGTAACCCTTTTCGTCATCAGAAAGATCAAAGTCGATCGCCTGGATGTCTTCTTCGTTTCTGAGGAGGTACTTCTGATCGTCATCCATGTTTGTTGCGTAAGTAGGATTGGAGTAGGAGTACGGTGCGTTGAAGAAGTAGATAGTATCGGTGCCGGTGGTAGCCTTACCGGAAAGGAGCTTAGCATCGGTATCGCCGTAGTAGCTATCTGCCTTGTTGGTGGTAACTGTTGCGAACTTGAGGTCGTTAACAGTCTTCTTTACCATGTTGGAATCAGCGAAGAGAACAGAAGAGATAGCGTTGTCATCGTCCTCGTCGAGAGTTACATACATAGTGAAGTGTGCGAGGAAGTAATCATCGAGAGCCTTAGCGTCGATCGAAAGATCCTCAGCCTTGATGTAAGCAAGAGCAGGAGCCTTAACGTCTACATCATCATCTCTGCGCTCGAAGAGAACTGCGTTGTAACCGAGATCATCGGTAACTTCCTGTCCGTCTACTGCGTAGTGAGGAGTAGCAACTGCCTGATATTCAACTTCCTTAACGTCAAATACCTTTTCGCAGAGAGTCTTGTAAGTCTCTTCCTGAACTATGTACCAAGTACCGTCAGAGAACTGCTTTTCCTTGTTTGCAACATCCGGAACGCCTACTTCAGCAAAGAAGGTGTTGTAAAGGATGATTGCCATGTCACCTCTGGTGAGCTTATCGGTGTAAGTAATCTTGGAATCAAGACCTTCATCGAGTGCTACGTTTTCCTTCTCAGCCTTTTCGATATAACCGAAAGGATAAGCGAGGGTTTCGTTTTCCTCGTAACCGAGTGCACGAATGATCATCGTGTAAGCTTCCTGGAGAGTGATTTCTCCGGTAGGATCGAATGTGGTTGCACTTCTACCGTTTACAATGCCCTGAGCGTTTGCCCAGCTGATCGCATAGAAATATGTGGGATCAGTAAGGTCTGTAAATCTGGTAGTGTTGCTGGACGCTGCGGGAGCATCCTTGCCGCCCTTCATCAATCTGTAGATGAAGAGAGCGAACTGCTGACGGGTAACGGGCTGGGCTACGCCGAATTCTGTATCGGATACACCCTTCGCGATACCCATGTAGTTGAGCAGGCTGACGGACTTAGCGAGATATTCGTTATCTGCTTTCACGTCAGTGAACTGCGATGCAGCGGAAGTTGAGAACGAGAATGCGCTGACAACCATCATCACTGCAAGCACGAGTGTAAGAAATTTCTTGAAATTTCTCATTGTGGAATTCCTCCTGTTTTGAATTTTTTGTACAAAACTTGTGGTTCTGTTACGCTATTATATTATATCAAGTCAAGGTTTTTTGCAAGTGGTTTTCCCAAACTGTAACATTAGTGTAACATAAGCCATGTGCAAGTTTTATTCGGTTACATTATATATACATCTTTTATTCCGTCTTTGCAAGGGGGTCGGGGCAAATGAAACACTACTGTAACGTTTCCGAGAAAGTTTAAGCGGCAGATTGGGGAATTTTGGACTATTTGGGGCGGAAACGAGTTGTTTTTTCAAAGTGCAACTTTGTACTGATGCTTTTCTGCAATGAAAAGCTGAAAGATGTTTTGCGGTCGGCTGAGTGTTGTTTATTTGGGCGAAAAATGATAATTCACTGCTATGTGCAACTCCATTCTTCAACTTTTCGGACTCGAAAAAATTGCAAAAGATTTTCGCGGCTCAGTCGCCGCCGCGAAAGCGTGGCTTCTTCTCCACGAATCAGACTATCGTCGGTAATGCTTTTCAGCTCCTCCGAAATTCTCTATCTTCGCTCGCAGATGCTCCGCACTGCTCGATGGGGTTGGTATCTAAGCAGATGTTTTAGTTGACACAGTTCAACTCTTATGCCATGTCACGCTGCGGTCTGCGTAAACTTTATTTTAGGTTCAAAAAGTAATTTTCTAAAGTTATTTCATAGTCAACAGGACTAACTTTTCTGCCCAGCTTGCCTATCGGCAAGAAACTTGGTTCAAATTCTGCTTTTTTGTATAGTGAAAAACTCTGTGCAAAGTTTTATACAACACACAGAGTTATCTTTTTTATTACCCTTTATTTCTTAATCTCCATAGCTTGCTTCGGCACCTGCTCAGATTTAAGTCAGCCGCCTGCCTTTTGGTGGCTGACGGTACAAGCTGGCGGCACGGAATATCCCGTAGTCTTTTTCTAATTTAGGGGCTATTGTTTTCTTTGCAGCTTTCTTTTTAAAAAGAAAGCGCGTACCGCTCAGCGCGTTCCCTTCACGTTCTCTTTTTTTGCAGCGAAAAAGGTAAATACAATTGTAATTTCAACGACAATCTCATTAAAAACAGTTGCGTATGAGGCGTAACGGAAACCATAGACGAGCATAAAAACCGAGGAAATAAAAGCCAGTACCCGAATTGCCTGAGTGTTTTTATTCCAAAACGCTGCCGTTGCTGCAATTGAGCACATTGCAGGAAGAAAGCTGTATGCGTCCTTCCACGTAAACACTGCGGAAAGTGCAAAAAGGAATGAAAAAACAACAGGATACACATTATTCATTTTACCGTTTTTGGCAGTAACATAGAAAACGCTTTCACGTCCGACCGCGATAAGCGTAGTTGCTGCCGCCGGGAAGCTGCCTATCAATACATGATGTGTCACCCACAGGATATCGCTCAAGAGTTTAAGTGCTATCATATCCTTTCGTTTTTTGCGAAAAAACACAGTAAGCGACGCTGCGGACGCCGCATATCCTATGATCTGACCTATAAATACCGATGTCATGGCGGTTCATCTCCGTAATAATTTTTGTTTTTATAATTCTACCGCTTGTTCGCGGCAACGTCAATTCGCAAAACAAGCCTGAAATGACATAAAACAAACTTTTTTTACGAAATCACTTGACAAAAGCAGTCTGATGTGGTAATATCTATAAAGACAAAGAAGCAGAGCAATCTCACCCGCCGTTAACAACGGAAGGTCAATAACCGATTCTCGTGTTTACATGGGTTGTTATTGTTTTGCGGAGGTTTTTGCCTTCGTTTTTTGTTTTCGCCGCAAGGCAAATTATTTTGGAGGTGTTTTTCATAGCAACCAAGGAGCTTTCCATCAACGAAGAAATCAGAGCCAAGGAAGTCAGAGTAATCGACGCCAACGGCGACCAGCTCGGCATCATGCCGACATCGAAAGCGCTAAACGCCGCTTACGACAAAGGACTTGACCTCGTTGAAATCTCACCCAACTCGGCACCGCCCGTATGCAGAATTCTCGACTACGGCAAGTACCGCTTTGAAAGAGAAAAGAAGGAAAAAGAGCAGAGAAAGAAGCAGCAGACCATAGACATCAAGGAAGTTCAGCTTTCCTGCCGTATCGACACTCACGACTTTGAAACCAAGCTCAAGCACGCAAGACGTTTTCTCGAAGACGGTGCAAAAGTCAAGGTTTGCATAAAATTCAAGGGACGTGAAATGAGCCACACGGCAATAGGTCTTGAAGTCATCACCAAATTCGGAGAAGCCTGCACCGATCTCGGCATTATCGAAAAGAAACCGGCACTCGACGGCAGACAGATGATAATGTTCATCAACTCAAAGCTCAACGCACCGCAGAGCAACACCAAGAAATAATCCGGCGCGCCGAAAACGAAATCCATGCAACGCAAAAATGCGCGGCAAACGTCGGCAGGCACAGCTTTTGCAATGAGAAAAATCTCATTTGCGACTTTATATTGAAAGGAAGTATTTACATTGGGAAAGCAGAAGTCACACAAGGCAACCGCTAAACGCTTCAGCGTTACAAAGAGCGGAAAGGTAAAGTACAGCCAGTCATTCAGACGCCACAAGCTCGGCATCAAGACTCCTAAGAGAAAGCGTCAGCTCAGAGGCGGAGCAATGCTCAGCGACACATTTGCTTCAACCGTAAAGAAGCTCATTCCTTACGCATAAGCAAGGGCGTAGGACAACTATTTTTGCGGAAGATTTGATCCGCTGATAACGAAAGGAACGTGACTTAAATGGCAAGAGTTAAAGGCGCTCTTATGACAAGAAAGAGACGCAATAAAGTTTTAAAGGCAGCAAAGGGTTACTGGGGCTCAAAGAGCAAGCATTTCAAGATGGCTAAACAGGCCGTTATGAAGAGCGGTAACTATGCATTCACCGGCAGAAAGCTCAAGAAGCGCGAATTCAGAAAGCTCTGGATCACACGTATCTCTGCTGAAGCTAAGGTTAACGGCATGAACTATTCTACTTTCATGAACGGTCTCAAGAAGGCAGGCGTTACCCTTAACAGAAAGATGCTCTCCGAGATAGCAATCGCTGACAAGGCTGGATTTGCAAAGCTCGCAGAACAGGCTAAGGCTGCTCTTTAATTTCATAATTAAGAGTTTTATTCTCCCGGTTTTACCGGGAGTTTTTTTATGCAACTTTGCCGCCTTGCAAACGGTAAAACCACATTAACCTTGCACAAAACACATATATGCGCAAAAAAGACCGGCTGAAACGTTAGAAATCAGTCGGTCGGTTTTTATACTGTTTATGCTTAAAATTAAAGCACGCAGCGCAGAAAATCTTTTGTCCTGTCACTCTTGGGATTTCCGAAGATTTCCTCGGGAGTACCTTCTTCGAGAATATGTCCCTCGTCCATAAATATAACTCTGTCCGCAACATCTCTCGCAAAGCCCATTTCATGCGTTACGACTACCATCGTCATGCCGCCTTCGGCAAGCTCTTTCATTACCGCAAGAACTTCGCCTACCATTTCCGGGTCGAGTGCGCTTGTAGGTTCGTCGAACAACATTATATCAGGCTGCATTGCAAGCGAACGCGCTATTGCAACTCTCTGCTGCTGACCGCCGGAAAGCTGGTGCGGATAATAGTCTGCCTTATCGGAAAGTCCTACTCTTGCAAGAAGCTCGGCGGCTTTTTTCTTGGCGTCGGCTTTATTCATCTTTCCGAGATCCACCGGTGCAAGCATTATATTCTTCTCAACGGTAAGATGCGCAAACAGGTTGAAATTCTGGAAAACCATCCCTATCTGCTCTCTTATCTTATTTATGTTGACGCGTTTATTTGTAATTTCATAGCCGTCTACATAAATACTTCCGGAACTTACGGTTTCAAGTCTGTTGAGGCAGCGCAGAAATGTTGACTTTCCCGAACCCGACGGTCCGATTATGCACACGACCTCGCCCTCTTTGATGTTCAGATCAACGCCCTTGATAACGTCAAGCTTTCCGAAGCTCTTATGAAGATCCTTGACTACTACTTTATCTTTAATCTCGTTTTTTATCATAATTCAACTTCTTCTCCACGTATTTTGAAAGCAGCATCAGCAGCGAAATGAATACAAGGTAGTAAATTGCAACTACAAGGTAGGTCGCGAAAAATTCATAGGATTTTCCGACATATACCTTTGCCTTATTCGTAAGTTCCGCAAGGCCTATTACCGACAGAATCGACGTATCCTTTACGGTTATCGCGAACTGATTTACGAGTGACGGAATCGCTATCTTGAACGCCTGCGGAAGCACAACTCTGAACATTGTTCTTGCTTTTCCGAGTCCGAGACTTCTCGCAGCCTCGATCTGACCTTTATTTACAGCCTGTATGCCGCCTCTGAATATTTCGGAAATATACGCGCCTGCATTTAAACTGAGCGTTATAAGTCCGGCGGTCGACGCGGAAAGTCTGAAAGACGGAGAAACAAGCGTCTGTATTACCTGGGGCATACCGAAGTAGATTATAAACGCCTGTATCATCATAGGAGTGCCGCGTATTACCCATATATAGAGGTTACCTATTCCTTTGGGAATAAGGCAGATAAGGAGGACAAGCTTTTCTCCGAAGTTTCTGCATTCCGCAAAGCTCTTTGTCTTATAGGTGCAAAGCATACACGTCAGAAAGCCTATTACAAGACCTATAAGCAGCGAGAGCAGCGAGATGAGAACCGTCATTTTCAGTCCTTCGACAAGAAGAGACGTTGCCTCGTCAATTACTCTGTTAAAATTCATATCAATCTCTCTTATTAAACTCATTGGAGCGTGTTCGCACTGTCCGAAAAAACATCGGGCGGCATTTACATTACATTGCCGCAGCTCAAATCAGGTACAGCAGTGTGAACACGCTCTAATTTTTATGTTTTTACATTCCGAAAGACGGCAAAATCACAAGTTTCTCTCAAAAATACACGCTTTGCGAACCGCCTTTTTTTACAAAGCGCGGCATGACAGCTTTTACACCGCCATGCCTATATAATTTATCGCTTTGAATAATATTTATGCAAAATTACTTTGCAACGCCTACAATGTCCTCGATGGACTCTGCGGTGCTGTCTGCGGGAACTACGAGAATCTGACCGTCTTCAAAGTATCCGTCAGAGAAGTCGAAGGTTTCTTTTCTTTCGTCGGTAATGGTCATACCTGCGATCATAGCGTCTGCCTGACCGGACTGAACTGCACCCATCGATGCGTCAAAGCCTTCGTTGTGCATTTCGTACTTGAAGCCCTGATCTTCTGCGATTGCCGCGAGAACGTCCATATCAACGCCGGTATATTCGTTTGTTTCGGTGTCGAGGAATTCAAACGGAGCAAATGCGTTATCGGAGTAGATTACATATGTTCTTTCGGGAGTGATTCCGCTTTCAACTCTCTCTGCGGATTCGTCCTTGTAGATCTTATCGCCATAACCGTACTTTGCAAGAATCTCGTCATACTTACCGTTATTCTTGATATTTGCAAGACCTGCGTTGAACATTGCGAGGAGGTCTTCGTTTGTACCCTTCTTTACGGCAAAACCGTAGGACGCGGGATTCTCAACGTCGCCTATTGTCTTAAGTGCAAGTCCTTCTTCCTTTATAGCCCAGCCTACAACCGAACGGTCTTCATAGCAAGCTGCGTTTGTTCCGTTCATAACGGCTGTGTACATCGTGGGAGAATCTTCGTAGTAGGAGATCTTGAAACCGTACTTTTCGGCATAGCTTTCGGTAAGCTGTGCGCTCATGGTGCTGGTCTTTGCGGCAAAAGTAATTTCGGTCTTCTTATCGTCCGACTTCTGCTCCTGCTTTACGTCGTTTTTGACGTCGCTGTTTGTATCGTCTTTCTTTGCGCATCCCGCAAGCGATGCTGCGATCATGAGTGCGGAAAGTCCGAGTGCAATAACTCTGAATGTCTTTTTCATAATCAAACATTTCCTTTCGCATGAAAATTAGTTTTTAAGTTTAGGGTAATTATATCATCATATTATCAATATGTCAATAGTTTTCGGCACGTTTTCAGCAAAGCCCTGCAAAAAAATTCAAAAATATGCCGTTTTGTGCCGAAAAACGCCGGATATTGAACAAAACCGACTTGCGAAATTCAAATTTGCAATGTTAAATTCCGAAAACTTCCTTTATTGCGTCAAGATACCCGTAGCCGTAAAGGTCATCGGGTTCAAGGTAGCTGGTTTCGGTCCATTCGTTCCAGCTGTTGACGGTGACAAGCGGAGCTTTGAGGTTTTTATGGCTGTCGATATATGCCTTTGCCATTTCAAAGCCTTTCTTTACATTTTCGGGAGTGTTGCCGACAACGACATTGCCGCGGTTTGAGTTATATCTCGGATTTGAGTCCCAGCCGACGGACACGTGCGGATAGTAGGGCATTTTATAAGCAGAATCTATGTAGTCCCATTCTTTCATTATATCCTTTAATATCTCGGTATACTCTCTGCCCATTCTCCCCGTTATATGCACGAACTGATAGTGTGTTACGCTGTCGAATTCAAGCGCGTGTACGGCTTTTGCCATATTGCCCTCGAATTTCGGATCTATGCCTGTTGCGTTCATTGCACATTCGCTTCTGAGAGTGAGCTGAATCTCAAGTCCGGGAAATCCTGCCTTGACGGTTTCATTTCTGAAATAATCGAGCGCCTTTTTGGTTTCCTCTATACCGCCGAGTCCTTTGATGAGATTTGCAAGGTCATATATCATATAAACAGGCTTGCCGTCTATCTTATAATATGAAGGGTGCGAAAAATACATATCTATGGTTCTGCGTACAATGGTATCGAACGTCTGTCTGTTTACCCTGCCGTCCCAGATAGGATAGTTCATCTCGGCGGTGCGCTTATCCCAGATGGAAGTTGCGGTGTGGTTTGCCCACATTATGTAGAACTTTACCCTGTCGTTGTTTCTTGCTTTAAGGTAGCCGTTATCGAGGCACTGTTCGAGAAAAGGTCTGTTGTCAAACCAGTACCAGTCGTATATGAACACGTTTACTCCGTGATCGGCTGCGGCATTTATCTGCATTTCCATTACATAAGGATCTGCTTCGTTTACATATCCCCAAAGCGGCTTTCTCGGCCACTGATGTCCGGGATAGAACGGTTTCATTGCCTTTACGGTCTGCCATTCTCCGTATCCTTCGGGCCAGAATATTTTTGTTCTCGGTTCATCTCCCGTATAGGAGGGCCATATAAATGCGCCTACGTCGTATTTTCCCATAATTAATTCTTCTCCCCTTCTGCCGTTTTCGCGGCATACAAATATGATAAGTAGATTTTACTAAAATTATCCGTGTTTGTCAATATATAAAAATATATTTTTCTTGATTTTTTGAAAGGCACGGTATATAATGTTGCATAGAAATTAAAAATGTAAAAATAATACAAAAATATGTAATCACGAAAGGAACACCCAAATGGAACTCATACTCAAAAAAGACGGCGCGCTTGCCGTTGTCCGTTCACTCGGCGGAGAGCTTATTTCCTACAAAAAAGACGGCAAAGAATATGTCTGGACGGGCGACGAAAAATACTGGACTGGACGCGCTCCCGCGCTCTTTCCGTTTGTCAGCGCGCTCAAGGACGGAAAGGCTGAAATAGACGGCAAAGAATGCGTCATGAAGCCAAAGCACGGATTTATACGCACAAGCGAGCTGAACCTCGTAAGCTCCTCGGAAAGCAGCGCCGTGTTTGAACTTGCCGACAGTCCCGAAACGCTTGCAAATTATCCTTACAAATTTCTTTTCAGAATTACGCACACACTGAACTCCGACGGTTTTACCACAACCTACACCGTTGAGAACACCGACACGCGTCCGATAGAATTCTGCATAGGCGCCCACCCCGGCTTTTATCTTCCCGACGGCATCGAAAACTACAAACTCGTCTTTGAAAAAGAGGAAAACTCCAAAATTCACTACACAGACAAAGATTCGCTCTATTCCGACGACTACATTACAGACAAAGAGCTTCATGGCAGAGAATGGGAGCTTAAATACGACGATTTCGACGTTGACGCACTCTTTTTCACCGACGTAAAAAGCAAAAAGGTTTCCATTGTGTCAAAAGACGGCAAAAAGCACATAGATTTTGATTTTACCGGTTTTGAAACGCTTGTCGTATGGACTCCTCCCAAAAAGCACGCGCCTTTCCTCTGCCTCGAACCCTGGAACGGACTTCCGGCGTATGTAAACGAAACCGGAAAGTTCTCCGACAAGCCGTATCTCATCACTCTGCCCGTCGGAAAGCAGTATTCAGTAAGCTACAAAGTGACAATATAAATTTTTTGTCATAGTGTAGAAATTTCACAGTGTTAAGTTAGTATTTTTTTAACTATTTGAACATAAGTCCGACACAAGTCTGTTATATTATAGACACAGTGGTAAATGCTGAAATTAAACAGTTTTTTAAACTAAAATCCCACTATTTTCAAGGAGGTACATACCATGGCAACATCAAACATCGAACTCGATCCCAACAAGCAGGGTTCGGGCGAAGTAAACGTTGACACAAGCAAAAAATTAAGAGTAGGTATTATAGGAACAGGCTGGATTGCAGACGCTCATATGGCCAGCTACAAGAAGATGCCCGACGTTGAAATCGTAGCCGGCGCAGATCTTATCCCCGGCAAGGCTGAAGCTTTCTTCAAGAAGCACGGCATTGAAAACGTTAAGTGCTATCCCAGCCACAAAGAGCTTATCGACAACGAAAAGCTCGACGCAGTAAGTGTCTGCACCTACAACTGCCAGCACGCAGAGCCTACGATCTACGCTCTCAATCACGGCGTAAACGTTCTTCTTGAAAAGCCCTTCACCGTAACTACCGAAGAAGCTATCGAAGTTATCAAGGCTGAAAAGAAGAGCGGCAAGGTCCTTTCAATCGGTTTCCAGCCGAGATTTGATGCCAACATGAAGATGATCAAGAAGATCGTTGAATCGGGCGAGCTCGGCAAGATCTACTACATTCAGACCGGCGGCGGAAGAAGACGCGGTATCCCGACTCCGTTCGGCACCTCCTTTATCGAAAAGGACAAGGGCGGTATCGGTGCTCTCGGCGACATCGGATGCTACTCTCTCGATATGGTTCTCAACGCTATCGGCTATCCGAAGCCTCTCACGGTTTCCGGTTACAAGTCCGATTTCTTCGGCAAGAACCCCAAGACCTACACAGAAGACGGCAGACCTGCAGAATACGCTGACATCTTCGGTGTTGACGACTTCGCAGCAGCATTTGTTCGTCTTGACGGCGGCATTATCCTTGACTTCCGTATCGCATGGGCTATGAACATCAACACTCCCGGCGACACCATAATCCTCGGTACAGAGGGCGGACTTCGTATCCCCTCCACCGACTGCTGGAACGGCACTACCGGCGGCCCCATGACTATCTACAAAAACGTAGCAGGTCAGCAGACCGAAACCGTTATTCCGCTTGTTCACGACAACAATCCTCTTAATCTGTTCGACAGAAAGATCCGTTCCTTCCTCGACGCAGTTAAGACCGGCGGCAAGGCTCCCGTTCCGTCCAGCCAGATCCTCTACAACCAGGCTATTATCGACGGTATCGCAAAGTCCTATGCAGCAGGCAAGGAAGTTGAACTCAACGTTCCGAGCTTTGACGAGATCTGAGTTTAAAACTCATCTGACAGCTTAACAAAAGCACAAGACCGAAAACTCATCTTAACCGACCGGGTTTTCGGTTTTTTATATACTGAAAAAGGAACGGTTTCCCGTTCCTTAATTTTATGCCGCCGTTTTACTTTGCAAGCTTTTTGAGCGCGGAGGTTCTTGCGGACTTTGCATTCTCCGAATAGGTTTTATAAAGCTTTTCAAGCTCGTCAGAAAGATTATTTTCAATTTCTGTGCTTTTTCTCGCCGCAGTGCCGCCGTCTGCCGACAGTCCGTTTGTGCTGAGCCATTCGTCAAGCTTTGTCTTTGCCTGTGCCGCTTCCGTAAGCGCGGCGTTTCTGTCGTCCGACAGCTTTTTGTTAAGCGACGACATATAGCTGTAAAAATCGCCTATCGTCTTATCGGTATTCCCCGAATAGAACTTGGGCAGTCCCTTTGAAGAACTTACCTTATACGGCTGTTTTTCCGAGGACGCAGACTTTGCCTGATTTACAAGCGTTCTCCAGTCCTCAATATCCTTAGTTTCAAAGCCGAGACTCTTTCTCGCGCCGGACAAATAGTCAAGTCTTGCGATTTCGGTATTGTATACGTCGTTATCTCCGTTTCTTATCCTGCCGAGTCTCTCTTTTTCGGAAAGCGACGCGTATTTCCACATATTTTTTGCCATTATTATCCTCCCGTACCTGCTTTATGCAAGTCTGTAACTTACGGTAATGTTTTTTAGTGTGAATTTTCCTTTGGTCTTTATCTCAAAGCCGAATGTGTAAAGCCTTGAATACGGCAGTTTTATACCGTAACGGCTTAAAGTTCCGGGAAGCTTTATAAGATGTCCCGAATAATACTTTTCCCCGTCGGCAAACGCCGTAAATTCAACCTGTTCTTTGCTCCCTTCAAGCCCGAATATTACGGATTCGACATTTTTGGCGTCAGCCGGATACGAAAAGTCGATATTTCCGGAACAAAAACGAACACATATCTTCTGTCCGAAGCTTTCTCCGTTCTCCGAGAACACCGATATTCCTTTGGACGAATCCGAATTATATGCACAGAGCTTTCCGGCACATTCAAACAGGCAGTCCGCAAAGACTTTATCGGCATAGTACCAGACAAGCCTTTTCTGCGCCTCTCCGTAGCCGCCGTTATCGGAATATGCCTTTTCGCCGTAATCCCAGACATACATTTTCCCTCCGGCGCAGAGATAATACTTTCGGTCAAAGTCGCAGGAGCTTGCTTTTTTAAGCTGTCCGGCGCTGAGTTCAAGCAGTCCGCAGCCGTTTCCGTATGCAATATTACGGCTTATGGGTTTTATGTTCTGTTCGTCAAAGTTTTCGGTCGTGTCAATTATATACACGCCGCTTTTTGAGTTGAGAAACACTATTCTGTTGTCGATAAGCTCAATACTTCCGGGACAGTCGCAGCCGAGTGACGAATTGAGTTCCTTTACAGAAAACACGGCATCTGAACCGTTCATGGTATAGCTCATTCTCAGCACGCTTCTCTCGGTAAAGATCATAAGATAGCCGTACTGTCTTTCAAATCCCGTTATCATATCGCTGCCCGTGCCGATTATCTCAAAATTATCCTCGTCAAAGCGCAGCGGATCAAGCAGTGAGCTTATATAATACCGCCCGGGATATTCGGGCGAACCCGTTACGAATATGCGCGTGCCGGAAACCACGTTACCGCCATAGCTTGTTCCGAGAGTCATGCTATCAAAGCAGTTATCATATCCGAGTTCTTTCGGATTTTTCAGATAAAAGCTTACGACAATATCGTTATCGTTTTCGACCGTCACGGAATTGTCAAGCAGAACATAGCTTTCGGTAACGCTGTAATTGCTTTCATCGACAGGCACGCCCTTATTGAAAACTTCGATTTTTCTCGACGTATCGCAGGACAACGGAAATATACACGAACGAAGTTCGTTGAATCTGTACGACGCGGAAATTCTCGGTGAAAGCATATTGAGCTTTGCGCCCTCAATTTTTGTCCCCGATTTTATTCCCGCAAGGCAGTCCTTATACATAAGCGGCGCATATGCAAGCTCCTCTTTTACAGCAAAGTCCTTGTCCGCGGAAAATACGCGGCAGCCGCAGTAAAAATACACCTTTGAAAGAAAATTTACGGCAAAGCTCGGCTTATCCGGCATGGAGGAATATATTTCCGAGATCTGCGCGTTTGACGCGTCTACCGAATAAAGCTTAGTGCCTGCGTGGATTATATTCTTTGAGCAAAAAGCGTATTTTGTCATGCTGTGAAAAGTCCCAGAAACGAAAATTTCCGATTCAAGTTTTGTCTGCGAGCCGAAATTGCAGATACGTCCGTTTTTGCTGCGGAGATTTACCGACATGGGACTTGTAGCATCTGCGGAAAATCTGTCGTCATCGCAAAACGACACGCCCGATGAAAAATTTCCCGCATATGCCGTCTTTAAAGAGTTCGACGAAAAGGACGGAGGCGACGTATCAATATATGACATTATTCTCACCCCTTATGCCGCTGTCGGCTCCGTTATAGAAAAGATTGCGCACTCTCGGCGAATATCTTCTGTCATAGCAGTTAAGCGCAAGATCGCGGTACTTATACATAAGTCTGCTGTAAAGCTCGCCGTTGCCTATACGGCAAAGTTCTGCCGCGGCAAGATAAACTGCGCCCAAAAGAGTGATATACGGCAGTTCTATCTCATAATCTTCGGGCGTGTCTTTATCTGTGTGCGGAGTTTTCGGAATATAGTAAAGCGTGACTTCGCAAAGGTCGCTGCTCCTCGACAAAACAATGCCGTCATTCTCGCAGAACCGGGACTTCGGACATCTTTTACCCGACACATAGTATTCGTATGCGCTTGAAAAATCTTTCGGCAGCGGCGAAAACGACACTCCGTGCGGCATTATGACACTTGTATTCTCCGGAAGTCCGTCAGCCTCGCACACGCAAAGCTCCTTTACGGCAAAGGTATGAGAACCCGCGGCTTTTATCCTTATCTTTACATCTGTATCCGACGGCTTTTCGGCAAAGAACACGGTTCTTGTAAATATGCTGTCATTTACGCTTATATCCTTTGA
Organism: uncultured Eubacteriales bacterium; assembly: GCA_900551295.1. Taxonomy (GTDB): domain Bacteria; phylum Bacillota; class Clostridia; order Oscillospirales; family CAG-382; genus UMGS1387. The sequence goes on from URVJ01000009.1 coordinate 37,041, forward strand.
AAAAAGCTTTGCCGCACCGTCGCAAGAGTATATGCTCACGTTTCCCTCACCTGCACAGTTTATACTGAACGCAAGCTTTGAACCTTTGGTCAGCGCATACTCTTTCGCTGCGTCAGACGGACTTATTTCGATATTTCTATCATACAACAGCTCCTGCGGTTTGAAAAACCTGAGCTCGGCACTCTTGATATACGGCGGAAATGACAGGCACGCGCGGGTAAAAGCGCCGTTGAGCGCGTCTGTCAGCCTTTCCGAAAGGTCTGATTTTGAAAAGCCGTATTCTCCTGTCTGTTCGCCGTTCTTTGAGTATTCGTCAAGCTCCTTGTAGACAAGCTCTTTTATGGTTTTAAGAGTATATCTGTTTTGCATTTTTCCTCCTTGATATAAAAATCACCGTGCCGCGTCATAAACACAAACTCTGCGGCACGGCTTTATACTGTTTAAGTCAAACCGTCTTTAACTCAGCTCATAAAAACGGCGCTTGCGCTTGTTCCGTCCGCACCGGAAAGATATACTTTGCCGCAGAATTCAATACTCTCGTTCTGAGGTATGACAAACGCGCCGTTATCCGAAACTCCCGGAGCTGTTTTGAAGTACACGTTTCCGCCGACGGCTCTCAGAGTGCAGTCAAGACCTGCGGTATCGACGGTAACGTCTCCCTTTGACGTTCCGAGTTCAAAACACGCGGTTTTTACGGGTATTCTGCTCTTACACATTTATACAAGCACTCCTTTTCTCACGCGGGATTGGAGAAGATGATAGGTCTTGCGTCGCCGAAACCGAACGCAAAGTCAACGTAGCCTATGTAGTCGGTTATAAGCGGATTATCCTGCGGAGATACGAGGACGGTAGGCTTTGTGATATAGACAAGCTTTAACACTTCGGACAGCATAAGCGAGTCGGCAACCGCCCACTGCTTTCCGGTAAATCCGGCATTTCCGCCGCCCACAACAAGATATTTCATGCCGTATACGGGGTTTGCCGCGTTTTCGGGTGCGTTTTCATCGGGATTGTTTTCGGGGCAGAGTCTGGAATTGGGACCGCAGATCTCCTTTGCCTTAGATTCAAGTTCGGGGCTTACAAGCAAAAGATCAAAATTGCACGCGAAAGGAAGTCCGTCGGGCGTCACAAATCTTGCAGCCTTTGCCTGAGCCTCGGTTATTGCGGCAACGGAAAGGTTGGACTTTATGAGGTTTGAGAAAGTGCCTGCGTCCTTGTCGCAGCTTACGGGGTGCTTATCGCTCGCCCATGCAACACCGTCCGCACCCTTTGTTTCAAAGCAGTTTCCGAAAAGCTTATAAAACTCGTTGAGCACCGTCATATATGCGCTGTCCGCAAGACGCGAACCTATCTTCTTTGCCTCTCCCGAATAGTCGAGCTTTGCCTTCTTGTAGGAACAGGTAACCTTTATCGCGTGCTCCTTGGGAGTCACTGTCGTGATAAACGTGCGTTTCTGATCGGCGCTCATAACGTTTGTTCCGTCGTATACGGGCATTTCGCCGTAGCCGCCGACGCCTTCGATTCTGTAATCAACATCGTCCTGACAGATTACGTCGCAGACGCGGTTTATGACGTTAAGGCGCTTTGCGTATCTGAGGTCAAATCTCTTTTTTACAAGCGGATAGAGGTCGTTGTGCCAGGTATATATATCGTTCATATAAAAAATCTCCTTTTAATCGGTACAAGGTTTTACGCAAAAAGCGCGTTTTTGAGCATGAAATATACTTCGGACTTGCGGGTGTCAATGCCAACGGTCTTGAGTTTTACGTCTGTTGCGGAATTTACGGGAGCAAATCCCGTTCCGTCTGCGTCAAGGGACATTTCGGAACCTATCTTGGGGTAGTATTCGTATACATCGCCTTCGCAGGCGGCAGTACCCGACGAAACCGTAAGAGTTACCGCGCCGGAAGTTACCGCGCACGCGCTGACGGTTCTTTCCGAGCCTATCTTTTCGGTATTCGTGCTTGTCGGCGCCTTATATTTAAGAACAAGCTTTCCCGAATTTACGGAAGTGCCGAAATATGAGTCCGTACACTTGAAAGACGTTGCGGTACAGCCCGAATCCGCAGTCAGCACCTTTGCCTTTGCGGCGTAGACCGCGCCCTGAGTTATATTTACTCTTATCTTGTTTCCGACCGCACGGGCGTTGAGAGTATCGGTTTTCCCCGAATGTGTTTCCGCAGCAACTCCGAGAAGTGTGCCGCCCTTTTTAGCGCCTGTAATTTTTTCTCCGGTAAGGCAGACTGCCTCGCCCTCGTTTATCTCCTTGTCGTTCTGAACATCAAAGTCCTTTATCGCCGGCTGATCTGCGCCCGACGCACAAAAAACAAATTTCATAAAATTTCTCCTTTACCTTATGTTGTTAAAGCTGTTTTTAGACGGTATCGAATCCAAAAGCTCGCCGTATTCACGGTAGGACATTCCCGCATTTTTGGCAATATCCATCTGCCGCCTTGTAAGGCGTTCGGAATAATCATGAGCGTATGCCTTTCCGTCCGAAGAAAAAGCGGTGGACGCAGCGCCGGAATAGTCGCTTCTGTCATTCTGCACGCTTTCTCTGCCCGACACAAGCGACATAAAGCCGAGATAGCCGAGGTAACGCTCGCAGAGAGATCCGCTCCTTCCTTTGGAAAATTCAAAAAACGCTTTATCGGTAAATATCTTCCCGACATCGGCGTTCGGGCAGCGCTCCTTCAGTTCAAACAGGTCGCTTATGCTTACCGAAGTCTCACCTGCGTTCTGTCCGACAGCAACAGTCGCGGCGTCTTGTTCTTTTTCGGCACAAGCTTCATTTTCCCTGTTTTCCGCACCGGGTGCGTATATTGTATTTTCTGCGTTCTCACCTGTGTTCTGAGGCTGCACGTTCAAAACGGAGTCATCACATTTCACGGATTGTACGTTTTTATCCGTATTCTCCGACTGTTCGTCCGACGTACCGTTTTGCCGTTCACCCTCCTTTTGCGTAAGTGAGCCGAGCCGCCTGCAAAGCTCGTCTGCCATGTCCGAATACGAATCGGAATCAAGAATTCCGTTGCTCCTTAACTGTTTCAGTACAGTTTTGAGCGAGTTTAGCGAACGCGCGTTTTTGCGTTCTCTTTTCATTCGTTCGCAAAGCAGATTTTCAAGCTGTGCCTGCGTAAAAAGCTTTTGGGCTTTATCTTTGTTTTCAATGCCGTTATTTCCGGCAGCGTCCGCGTGTATTTTATCTTCGGATATAGTTTCATTATCCGCATTTTTGTTTTCGGTCTGCGTTTCTGTCACATCCATAGCTGTATTTTCCGTCATATATTTTCCTCCGTAAGAAATTGTGCGTTATCCTCAAATCTTTCGTCGAGAAATTCGCAGATTTGCGCCCTTTCGGGAATATTTATCGCGTTTACGTATGCCTTTGCAAGTATATAGTTATCCTTTGTGATATTCATGCTCATAAGCGTATTGAGTGCGGAAACGGTAAGCGCCCTTGAATTTGCCGCCGTGCTTCCTGTATGTATTATCACGTCAACCGCCGGGATATACGCGTCGGGACTGTCGGGATTTCTCTTTGTAAAGTCGGAATATCTGAAAACAATGCCGTCCTTATCCTCCGAAAGCGAGATAACTCTGCCGTCGGAATAGTATTCGAGAGCCGTAGCGTCGATAAGTGCGAAAAGGCGCTTAAAGCCTGCCGAACGGTCAATGTTTTTGAGCGATTTTCTTGTCTGCGAACGTTCGTTGAGCAGCGCTATTCCGGTTGCGGTGGTTACGCTTGTAGGCTCTTTGCCCTGGCTTATCTCAAAGTTTCCCGTCGTGTCCTCGATAAGGCTCTTCCAGTAGCTGCATCCGTTGTACAGCGAATTTGCATACGCCGCGGTATTTCCGAGCCGCTGAACCTTTCCCATCATTCCCGGTCGCAGTTTCCAGACGGCACCGGGCGTGTTATCCGGCATTTCTCCGTCAGAAAAGGCGTTTTCCTCGGCCAATATAATATCGTTTGCATTATAGGCAAGGTTGAGCTGCGCATATGCAAGCTCGCGATCTTTTGCGTCTATAAGCGGAATTATCTGTTCAAGCTCGCTCTTGCCCCATATGCTCTTGTCGCCGGGAATTCTGTTGTATATTACAAAAGGATAATAATTGAAAGAAGTGCTTGTCCAGTATTTCGGAACGTATCTCACCTCTCTGCCGTTAATAAACACACAGAGCGCAATATCTCCGCTTTTCCATGAATAATTTATGCTCTTTTCCCTGCCGTCCGATATTATCTTTTTGGTAAGCTTGCCCGCTTTCGGCTGTCTGAACCACCATTCCGTAACCGTCACGGTGTCGTCTCTGTAACCGTCGGACGCACCGCAGAATCCCGACATTACCGCACAGTCGGAATAAGCCTCCCTGCACTCGGAAATGTTTGTTCCGTACAGTTTGAAATCGTCCGCAAAAACGCGTTTTGCCCTCTCGGTATGCATTTTGTAAACATAGCCTATGTATTCGCAGGAATCGACGTCCGCCGCGGCAGGATCGGGATATATCTGTTCGGGCATAGGCGCCTCTACGCAAACATCTCCGTCAAATCCGTCCCTTTTCGCGCTGTCCCAGCACACTTTCCACACAGCGCTCCCGTCTATTCCGAGCGTTCTTTCGTTGCGGCTGTTCTTGTACTCCATATCGTTGTTGTCAAGAACGTATTTTACTATTCTTTCACGCTGTTTTGCCTTTGCGGCGTCGTCGGAACATCTCGGACTGAATTCAAAATCCGGAATATCCGGCTCTATCTGCGTTTCGACGTGAATATATCCGTCGGTGGACTGTGCAGCGCGCCACGGGATTTTGTTTTCCTCGTAAAATGAACTTGTCGAAGAATTTATATCATGCACGCCGTCGTAATAGCGTCTCATGCGTTTCCAATACGCGCTTATTCTGTCCTTCGACAGGCTTGCCTCCTCAAGCAGCGCAGCCGCCGTTTCCTCTCGTCTGTAATGATCCGAATAGTCGTATCCGTTAAGCTTTACGGACTTACGTTTTGTATTTAATGCCATTCAATCTGCCGCCTTTCGTTTGTTTTTTGATTTTAGTTTTTCTGTCAGCTTTATGTGCCCGTCTTTGCTCTCCGACGGTGAGTATACGCTCTTTGAAACGGCAAAATACCTCAGCGCGTCAGGAAGATGCGTGATCGAGTGCGGCTTTACCGCAGCGTCTCCCGGACGCATTGTGTCGTGCAGCAAAAGTCCCATACAGCGTATAAGCTCGGTGCAGTTTTGCATTATTTTAAGTTTCGCCGTCTTTGTGCCGTCGCCGTTTATAACAGGCTTTAACATTTCTCTGAGCGCCAGCCACCCGCTTATTCTGTCGCAGGTAAGCTTTGTAAGATAAATGCCGTTCTCGCCGAAAAGCTCCGCTATGCTTTTTCCCGAATCTTTCTGCCTTGACCAGAGATCCGACGGCGCTATATACTGCACAACGCCGCTGTTTTTGAGCTTTATCAGCTTTGCCGCCTCGCTTACTATCTTGCCAGGCACGTTTATTTCGTCATAGACCTCTGCACTCCTGTCGGGACTTACGCAGACAAATACGCACGCAAGCATATCGAGCCCGTAGTCCATCGCGCAGTACCTTACGCCGTGCGGATCGGGTTCGTGCACCTCCGACGTGTGCAGCGCAACATCAAATTCGGGAAAGAACTGCCCTTCAAATTCGTCCCAGCTTCCGCCGAGCCATGCGTTTTTCAGCGTACCCGGAAGACTTTCAAGCTGTTCGAGATACCCGGGATCTTTCTTGAGAAGTATCTCATTGTCGTAAACCTTAGCCGGAATAAATGTATAATCTTCGGCTTTTTCTCCGGCGCGGTAATTTCTGTCTATAAACAGCCTTTTTACCCATGCGTGTCCGACGCCTCCGGGGTTGCAGGTAAGATAAAAGCGTTTGGGAAAGTCGTTTGCGCCGCGCAGAGAGCCTTTGAGCTTCTGAAACTGATATTCGCTGAGCTGCGTCGCCTCGTCAAGCGCGATTACGTCGTACTCCTGTCCCTGATACTGGGCAGCGTCGCTTTCGCTGTCAAGGTATCCCATCCTGAGCACCGAACCGTTGGGAAATTCAAAGCTCTTTCTCGTGTCGGTATACTGCGCTATTTCTTTCAGTTCTCCGATAAGCACACGTATGTGATTGTCACGCAGCTGCGCATATGTTCTTCTTATGAGCAGAACCGAAATTCCCGGATATTTTAAGCACATAAGCACAAGCTTTCTTCTGAGTGCCCAGCTTTTTCCCCCGCCTCTCGCACCGCCGTAGGCAATGTATCTTGTATCGGCAAGAAAAAACTCCTCCTGCTTTTTCTGCGGCGCACCCGAAAGCTTTATGATCTCTTTCCCACGTTTTGATTTATCCGTATTCTTCAAATATATCCGCCGCCCGGCTTTTTATCTTGCAAGAATTTCGGCGTCCCTGTCAAGCGAAATAATAAGACTGCGCGCCGACGTGCTTATTTCCTCGGTACTTGTCTTTTCACCCCAGCCGAAATTGTACTTTAAGCTGTTTGCCGCGGCATTTGCCGAAAGTCCGCCGATAAGCGCGTTTTCCTCGATAAACGCCTCAATCTTTGCCTTTGCGCCGTACAGCTTTTGAGCATACTTTTTGTTTCTCATGAGTTTTTCAAACTCGGCTCGCGTTACTCCCATGCTGCATATAAGTCCCGAAAGCGTGTACGGCTTTACAAGCTTTTTTTCGCCGCCGTTCAGCGCGTCGCACTCGTCAAAATACTTTTGAATTTTCTTTTCGATGTCCGCATACTTCAACATTGTTCTTGCCATCTTAAAGCTCCTCCTTAGTTCATAAGCGTTACGCTTTTTGTAAGCAGATCCGCGTTGTCGTCTGCATAGTCGATAAAGCAGTCGCGGTGTATAATGTCGCCCGTCGCGTTTACCTTTATCACATCGTCGCCGACCGCAAACCTGTATCCGCACTGTGCGCACACCGAACAGCCGCAGTATTCGTCGGTATACTGCGCAAGCTCATCAAGTCCGTCGTTTTCATCATTTGCTCCGAAGTCATATTCCCTGTTGTTCATTGCTTGTCCTCCACTTTTCAAACTTTTGTTCTGAACATTTGTTCTATTATGTATCAAAATTTTTGTTCCAGACCAGTCGTGTATGTACTGAACCGGAACACGGGCTGTCGGAACACATAAAATTGATATTCGTTGTATTTTGAACGCGTTTCTTTTTGCGGCTGTATCCCACCATAAATGAAAATGCTTGCTTGCAATGGCATTTTTGCGCAGCCGTCAACAGCGAATGCGCGTGCTTTGTACGCGTCGGCGGTTTACCGCCGAAGGAATCACCATCGGTGATTTCTTATGAGCATATTATACCACAAAATCCCCAAAAAGTCAACACAAAATTAGAACTTATGTTCTGTTTTGGAACTATGCACAAAAAATATGTGCATTTTTTTGCTGATTATTTTGGATTTTTGCTTAACATCAACAAAAAAGCAGCCCTGCGGCGGAAATCATATCCACAGCAGAGCTAAATCTATTTTTCAAAAAGAAACTTGCATGTTATGCGTTTTTGGTTTTCTTAACGGCAAAGTTTATGATTATACCGATAACCATACCGATAAACGCCGGGCATATCCAGCCGAGTCCCATATCGAATAACGGGAAAATCTTGCAGGCAAAAGCTTTTATCGCTTCGGGATTTACAACGGACGGAAGTTTTGCGAAAAGCCCGGACGGCAGTGCGACAAGCAGATCAAATATCGCCTCAAACAGCGTAAAGCCTGTTACAAAACCGTATACCCATTTGCTGTGTCCGAAGAAACTGCCGAAAATGCCGAGAAGTATAAGCGTAATTGAAAGCGGATATAAGAACATAAGCACGGGCAGCGAATATCCGATTATCGAGGTAAGTCCTATGTTTGCTATAAGGAATGAAACTACGCTGAAAATTACAGCCCACGCTCTGTAAGTCAGCGCTTTCGGGAAAAGCTTGCAAAAAGTCTCCGAACAGCTCGTTACAAGTCCTACCGCAGTTTTAAGGCAGGCAAATGTTACCATTACGGCAAGTATCACTGCTCCGACTTTTCCAAAATAATGGTTTGCAACAAACGCGAAAACATCTCCGCCGTTTTGTCCTTCGCCGATAGTGAATACTCCTCGGCTCTGTGCGCCGACAACCGTTACCGCAAGATAAATTATTCCCATAAACAGACAGCTGAAAAATCCTGCCTTTACGGTGTTCTTGGCAACGGCTTTGGGCTCCTCGATTCCAAGCCCCCTTATAACCGTTATTACGACTATGCCGAACGCAAGGCTCGCAAGTGCGTCCATTGTGCCGTAGCCCTCAATAAAGCCTGCCATGAACGGGCCGTTTGCGTAATTTCCCATAGGCTCTGCGTTATGTATGACTCCCATAGGCTTTATGAGCGCGGTTATAACCAGCACTCCGAGGAATATAAGAAACAGCGGATTGAGTATTCTGCCTACCCATGTAAGAATCTTTCCGGGAAACAGTGAAAATCCGAGAACTATTATAAAGAATATAACCGAGAATATTGCAAGAGAAAATTTCTCGCTCGCACCGGGTGCAAGCATAGGCTTTACGCCTATCGTAAACGGAACCGCAGCACATCTCGGTATCGCAAAAAACGGGCCGATAGTAAGGTACAGCGCACAGGTAAAGAACACGCTGTAACCGCGGTTCACCTTACCGGAAAGCTCAATAAGTCCGTCGCTGCGGCTTATACCTATTGCCGTAACTCCGAGAAGCGGAATTCCCACGGCTGTTATAACAAGTCCTATAAAGGCTATCCACATATTTCTTCCGGCATACTGACCGAGTGCTATCGGGAATATAAGATTACCCGCGCCGAAAAACATTCCGAACAGCATACTTGCAATACTTACAAGCTCACTTGCGCTCAGTTTTTGCTTCAAATAAATCATCTCCAAATTTCAAATTAATATATTGTAAAGATAATAACATATTTTTCATGTTTTGTCAACATATTTTTTGCGTTTGTTAAAAATTTATTCATCTTACGGCATAAGCGTAAATCATTATTCATTTTTTGCAAAGAAAAACCGACGGTTGTTACACCGCCGGTTCGGCAAAGTTTGCGGCTTTGCCATATAAAATAGGAGAGATGTAAGAAACAGTTCTTAGTAATGCAAGAATTGCCCGCGGCAAAAAACTTATAAAAAAGCCGCGCTGATTTCTTACATTTACATTATATATGCAGTTAAACCGTATGTAAATATACATTTATGAGCCTTTGCATTTTTTGACACACTATTTTGAGATATTATCACAACATTTCTGCATTTACGAAATATTTTCCGCCGAGAATTTGCATAAAAGCACATAAAAAGCGGCGGTTTTTACGCCGCCGCAATAAATATTGCCGTTTGGAATTTAAATTATTCGCCGAATGAAGGTATAACTTTATTGCAAAATTCGATCTGTGCTTTTGTCATGCCTGCAATGCTGTCGGCATTATTTAGTAACAGTACAACATCATAAACCGACTTTGAAATTGCCTCTCCGTAAACCACCTTTTCTCCGCCGTTCGGATAGTTGACCTTGAGATACGGACGGAAAGTAAGCGCCTTTTTATAGTTTGCTTCGGTAATACCGGTAAATACTGCCGCGAATATTGTTTTATCGCCGTCAGCCCTATAAATCTTGTCAACTTTAGTTCCGTTATCTTCACCGTAGGAAATGCCGGAAACAAATTTTGACTTTGATTCAAATGTAAGTTCTTCGTTACCGTTAGCTGCGAGAGTATCGGTGAGTGCAACTATAAAGCCGTATTCGGTGCAGCCGCCTCTCTGCTCGTGTGTTACGCTTGCAAAAGTTCTGATACCGGAGTTTTCATCTGCACGAACCGAGAAAGTTTCCGTGTTTGAAACAGGAGCATATTCTGCCGCGATGCCATCGTTCCACGGTGCGTAGGATTTTACTTCGAGATTGTCGATATAGAAAGTATACGCTTTATTGGTGCTTACCATAAATCCGAGGTAGTTCTGACCGAAGTTTGCGTCTTCGGCAGCTCCGGATAAATTGAATGTTTCTTCAACGTGTACCCACTGATCTACCGCACGTGCGGGAAGCGAACCATGGTGCATACCGCCGTTTGCCTTGCTGTCGGCAAAGATGAAGTTATGTCCTGCGGCAACCGTTGTCTCTGTTGATTTGGGAACTACATACATATCGTAAGAGATTGTATATGCATATCCTTTTGTGAGAGGCATATGGAATGCGGCCGGCGCCCAGCCTGTATTCTGGGTAACTTTAAGAACCTTGCCGTGTTCTCCCTTGTCTTTAATTGCAGTTTCCGCTGCCGAGTCAACGGTTTCTGCGGCAACAACATTGGCATTGCCGGTTATAACCCACGGACTGCCGAGTTTTGCGTCTGCATTGTCGAAGTCGAAACTTATATCGACATCTGTTTCATAAGGAAGTCTTACGAGAGAAATATTGTCTATAATGTAGTTGTAGTTCTGACCGTTTACGGGAATAAAGAAGAATGCAAATACGCCGTCCGAAAGATCTGCGTCGGAAGCTATGCCCTTTCCGCCGTTGCTTGTAACAGCGCCAAGATCAATAATTCCTTCGATATGCTGCCACTCACCTACCGCAAGTGCGGAATTAATATAATCTGAGTGCTGCGAGCCTTTGGTGGCATTTGCGTCAGTAAAATTAACAAGACTGCGAAGGTCTGCCTTGCCGCTTGTAACTTCAGTGCCGTTTGCAAAGCTGAGAACTTTAATATCAAACGAATATCTGTACTTTCTGTCTATTTGCCACTCAACATTTGTGCCTATATTTACCCAAGGATTGTTTACGCCGGGTTCAACTTTAAGAGCATAACTGCCGTCTTTGGCATCGTTTACTTTTGAAACCGCCGCAGTGGTATCAACAACAGAAGCAAGCTCAAATCCTTCATCTTCAAAACCGCCGTTTGTGAAAACGTTTTCGTTGTCGGCGGTAAATGTCTTTTTCTCGGTTTCTGCCTTTTGAACTTTTGTAACCGAAAAATCGCTGATTGTAAAGTTGGTAGCTTTATTACATGTCAGTGCAAAACCTGTATTTGAGTCCAAATTATTCGCGTCGTATCCGGCTTTAAAAATACTTGAATCCAAAGTTACGGTTAAATCATATGAAAAGGTCTTGCTTGTAATTGTTGCCAGAGGAGTTTTAGTCTGCACGCCTCCCGCAAGAAGAATGAAATATACGTTGGTTGTATTATCGGTAGTTCCGGAAATCTGAACCTTATAAGTTTCGCCGTCCTGTAAGTTAAGACCGAAACCCACGCACGGATAACCGCCTGCCGCAGCGATGTTGATCACACCGTCTTTAATCTCTGCGGTATAATCTGCAGATGAAAATCTGCCGAAGTTGGAAGGAAGTTTGCTGATGTTAAAATCCGAGTCCTCTTTGAGCGAATAGGGAACGTCGATCTGATTTACGATCTTAACAACTTTCAGTGAATAAATATCATAAGTCGTGACCTTTCCGCCGCCGAGATATAAACCGCCGTTGTAAAGCGAAGCTCCGGAAAAATTGTTTGAATTGACCGTATATGTCTTATCTGTTATTGTTGTTGTCGTCGCTTTAGTCCATTGTATCAACTTATTGGTTGTATCCTGCTTTGAGCCGGCACCTACAAGAAAGAATGAATTTGCGGCATTGCTCTTTATTTTCGCGGATATTTTATAAGTTGCGCCGTCTTCAAGAACAAATGATACAACAGCGCCGTAGTTCCACGCGGCAGGGCTTGTAATCTGAAGAGCGCCGCCGGTTATGGTCGGATTCCAGTTTGCAGGAACGCTTATACCGGACGGAACCTCGGTAATTTTTGAAAAATCGTAATTAATTACGGTTTCTTCCATTGCAAGCTCCGCGGTTTCTTCAACCCCGGAAACCTCTGCAAGCGCCTCGTCTGCGCTTTCGGAAACAACTGCGTCGGGTGAAGCAAAAACGCCGCAGCTGAGTAAAAGGGATAATATCAGTGCCAAGGAAAGTAATTTTTTCATAGCGTAAAACCTCCTGATAATTGTTTACGCTACGATTATATTTCCTTGTCAAGTAATTGTAAATATAACTTTTGCGCATTTTGCACTTTTTGATACCATGTCTTTCTGCAAAGTGAGAAATTTTTATACAAAAAGCACAAAAAATCTCCGAACAAATCACAAAAGACTGTCCGGAGTATAGGAATTTCGTTACTTTTTTGCTTATGCGAGGTGATACTTTTTGAGATAAATTTCGTAGTTTTCGCGGAAAGCCGACGAGGTGCTGCCGGTTCCGTCCTTTACCTCATGCAGGTACTCGTGAACGCTGAGACTGTTGTTGCTCGAAAGTTCTATAATGCAGCCGGCGATGTTTGAGCAGTGGTCGGAAATTCTTTCAAGGTTGGTTATAACGTCGGAAAGTATAAAGCCCATTTCAATGGTACATTCCTCGTTCTGCAAACGCTTGATATGACCCTTTTTGATGTCTGCTTTAAGCGTATCTATGACCTGCTCGAGAGGTTCTACAAGCGCGGCTTTTCTTACGTCGTTGTGTATAAGGCAGTCGTATGTCATGCCGAGTATTTCCTTTACGGCGTTGAACATTACGGTAAGATCGGACTTTGCCTGTGCCGAGAAAGAAAGTTTTTTGTCGTTCATCTCGTCAAGTGAACGCGCAAGGTTTACGGCGTGGTCGGAAAGTCTTTCAAGGTCGCCGATAGTATGCAGATACTTTGTGACTTCCTTTGAGTCCTCCGCGGTCATGCTTTTTGCGCTGAGTTCGACAAGATAAGAACCTATCATATCTTCGTACTTGTCAACGGTGTCCTCGTCCTTGTCAATTTCACCGATAATTTTCTCGTCGAATTTATCAAACAGACCGAAAGCCTTGTTAAGCGCGTCAACGGAGGTTGCAGCCATTGAGTCAACCGCAACGCGGCATCTGTCAATAGCGATGGAAGGAGTAGCAAGCAGACGTTCGTCAAGCTCCTGTACGCTCTCTTTTTTCTTGCTGTCTCTTACCGTCGCAACAGCAAGCTTTTCAAGTTTTTCCGAGAACGGATAGAGTATCGTGGTACACAAAAGGTTGAATGCCGTGTGTATGAGAGCTATATTGAATTCGTTTGCCTCGGACGCGGTAAAGCCGAATTTAAATATAGCGTTTGAAATGCAGAATACCGAAAGTATAACGGCTGTACCGACTATATTAAAGTAAAGATGTACGGCAGCCGCACGCTTTGCGTTCTTGGTGGCTCCCACAGACGAAATGATCGCCGTGATACAGGTACCTATGTTCTGTCCCATGATAATCGGGATTGCGCTTCCGACGGTAAGCTTGCCGGTTGCCGAAAGAGCCTGAAGTATACCGACAGACGCCGACGACGACTGTATTATAGCCGTGATCACCGCACCTGCCGCAACTCCGAGCAGCGGATTCGAGAACATAAGAAGAATCTCGCCGAATTCCGGAACGTCCGCAAGAGGCTTTACTGCGGCCGACATTGTTTCCATACCGAACATAAGCGTTGAAAATCCGAGAAGTATAAGACCCGTGTCCTTTTTCTTGGAATCGTGCAAGAACATATAGAATATTATTCCGACAAGTGCGAGAACAGGAGTAAAGAAACTGGGTTTGAGTATCTGAACAAAAATGCTCTCTCCGCTTAAACCCGTGAGCGACAGGATCCACGCCGTTACGGTCGTACCGATGTTCGCTCCCATTATTACGCTTATAGCCTGATTAAGGTTCATTATGCCTGAGTTTACAAAGCCGACTACCATAACCGTTGTTGCCGACGACGACTGTATTATCGCCGTTACGCCCATACCCAAGAGCAGTCCCTTGAATTTGCTTGCGGTAAGCTTTGAAAGTATGCCTTTAAGCTGATTTCCTGCGCGTTTTTCAAGCGCTTCGCCCATTATGTGCATACCGAACAGAAACAGAACCAGCCCGCTTATCAAAGACAGCGCGTTATTCAATGCCCCCATAATCAATTCTCCTTTTTTACATTCCCTTTAATTTAATTTCCATTTCATCTCATTGTAATTATACATCAAAACAGGCATAGTATTGTATCTGTAATGTAAACTAAAGATTAACATGGCGTTAATACGCAAAATTGCGCATAAAAAAGCCGCGAAAGATGCAAAATCCGCCGCGGCTGAGAAAATATGTTTTTTATGAATTTCAGATTTCCGGAATATTGATTTCTATTTCGTGTCCTGCCTCTCCGCTTCTTACGATACCGTCGATAATAGCCTGATTTATGATGATCTGGCTTGACGGAACGGGCGCGGGATTTCCGTTTTCGACAGCGTCTAAGAACGAACCGACCTTTCTCTGCCAGAGAGTGCCTTTCGAGCCGTCATCTCTAACAAGCGGAACGACAGTCTGAGTCTGTTCGCCGGCAATGTTCTTGTATATCGTCATAGGGCCTCCGGTAGAGCCGTTCCAGCAGTCGGTAGAGGGTATGCGTAGTCCGCCTTCGGTGCCGAGGATTATCGTGTCGCCGGGAGTGTTGATGTTCATTGCCCATGCGATACGGAAGTCAAGGATTATGCCGCCTTCAAGACGTATAAAAGCTCCGGCAAAGTCGTCTACACCGAACTCGTCCGCAAGTCTTTGGGGATCGTTACAGGTATACTTGTACGTTTCGGGGTTCTTTCCGAAAAAGTCAGACTTGAACCCGGTAACCGTAAGCGGTTTGGGATAGCCTATTGCGTTGAGTACCATATCCAGAGAATAACAGCCGATGTCGGCAAGCGCGCCTATACCTGCGGTGTCCTTGCGTATAAACGAAGTTTTGCTGTCGTTTGCGGGAATTCCGCGTCTTCTTCCGCCGCCGGTCTGAATATAGTAAATTCTGCCGAGTTCTCCGGACTCTACTATCTTCTTTATCATTTTCATGTTTTCGTCAAAGCGCGGCTGAAAACCTATCGTAAGAATTTTTCCGCTCTTCTTTTCGGCTCTCATAACCTCTGCCGCCTCGTCGAGCGTTACGGTAAAGGGCTTTTCGAGAAGCACGTTCACGCCGTGTTCAAGCGCGTATATCGCAGGCTTTGCGTGTTCGCAGTTGTAAGTGCAGATGCTCACGCCGTCAAGGTCTTTTTCTCCGTCTATAAGCGCTCTGTCGTTTTCGTAGAAATTTACGTTCTCAAGGCCGAATTCCTTTGCAAAGCTCTGTGCTCTGCCGGGAACAATGTCCGCGAGCGCGACGATTTCAACGTTCGGAAAAGTCTTGTAGGCGTTCATGTGGGCATGAGCTATACCGCCCGTTCCGATTATGCCGATTTTAAGCTTTCTTCCGGTTTTTGCCTGTGTGATTTCGACTTTTTGATTGGGGTCGAGGTTTGTCTGTGACAACATTTTAAAAACACTCTCCTTTGTATTTTATTATTAAAGATCCACGCAAATATTGTTTGTTCCGGCGGCAAGAGTATACTCATTTTCGCCGTATCTGAACACAGCCGACGCACCGTCGGGTATTTCGGCGGTAAATTCGGCTTTTTGTCCTTTCTTTTCCCATGAAACCGATACTTTTCCGTATCTTGTCGTGACAAATGCCGAACAATGTTTCATTTCGTCCGGCAAAAACGGCGAAATCTCAAAGTTTACACCGTCGTTTTCGTCCTTATACTTTATGCCGGCAAGGTATGTGAACATATGCTTTACGCACGCTCCGAACATCGGGTGGTTATGCGATGCCTTGCCCGTCATGTATTCCCAGAGAGTTGTTGCTCCGCAGTCGAACATATATCCGAAGGAATATTTTTCGGTATGGCTTGAAAGCATTTTGTACGCAAGGTTTCCGTATCCGCGCTCAAACAGCAGCTTTACAAGCAAGTCCGTTGCAAAAATTCCCGTGTCGAACGCAAGGCTCTTTGAATACTTCTCCACGGTGTTTTTGACCGTGAGCGGAGAATCGAGTCCGAGATCCATTGCAAAGAAGTTAGCTCCTGCAACGTTTGCGCAGAAATTGTCCGACATCGGAGACATATACGCAGCCTTCATGACCTTCTTGCTCTGCTCTGCCCTCTCGAGATAGTTCTTTGCAAGCACCGGAAGCCCTGCCTTTTTGCATATCTCAGCCATCCGGTTTAAGCACTTTACGTAGAAATAAGTATTTACATAGTTCTGCGGCAGCAGCTCTTCCGAGCTTTCATCGGGAAATCCCCAGTCGCCGAGACACCACATTCCCTTTGTTTCACCGGTAATTATTCCGCATTCGCAGCGCGAGTTCATGTAGTCGATAAACCGAATCATGTTGGGAAGATATTTCTTTACTATGTCAAATTCGCCGTAGTGCTTCCAAAACATATACGGCACTTGTATTATCGCGCTTCCCCAGCCGCCTATTCCGCCGCCTCCGCCCTGTACGGGCGCGGTATGTCCGACATGACCCGTTATTATATCCTGGCTGTCGGCAAGGTCGCGTATCCACTTGCGGTAGAATTCTTTTGCGTCAAACATTGTCATTACAGCGTCGCACAAAAGCTGTCCGTCGCCGGTATATCCGAGCTTTTCACGCGTCGGGCAGTCTGACGGAACGCCCATATGCATATTGTCAAGCTGAGTTCTTACAAATACCGAAAACAGCGTGTTCAGCGTTTCGTTGTCGCATTCAAAGCCGCTCGTCAGATCAACGTCCGAGTGTATGACAAGCGTTTCGACAGGTTCGGAATTTCCGCATACCGAAAAATATCTGAATCCGTGAAAACAGAATCTGTCAACCATCTCGGTCTTGCCGTCGCCTATGAAAACGTCTTTCTGCGGACGTCTGAACGAATGAAAACTTGTTCCGTCGAGTTTTCCCTCGGCGTCTATCTCTTCGGTGTGCTCAAGCTCAACCTTTTCGTTAAGCGGCGCTGCGCTCATCTTTACAAATCCCGTGATATTTTCGCCGTTATCGTAGATTTTCATGTCGCCGAAATCGTGTATAAGCTTAGGCTTTATCGTGCGGATTATCTTGTCCGCAGGACAGGTCTGTATCTCGTACTCGGCTATCGGCGCGTCGGCTGCGACTACGTTTTCATATTCCCCATAAAGTGCGGAATTTGTAAGAAAGTCGGTGTTGTACAGTCTGTAATCGTGTTCTTCGCCGAAATACAGGTCGTTTTTGAGTATGTGGCTGCTTTTCCACTTTAAATTTTCGTCCGACTGCAAAATCAGTTTCCCGTTTTTGCCGCAAAGTCTGAAACAGAGCTTTACGTTTCCGAAAATGTCGCATCTTTCGTCATAGTTTCCCGGAATGTTGTACCAGCCGCGTCCGAGCAGCACGCACAGCGTGTTTTTTCCATCCTTTATATATTCCGAAACGTCATATTTCATGGAATACACCGTGTAGGAATATTCTTCTCCGGGCACAACGCCTGAGTTTTTGTTTTCGCGCCTTTCGTACAGCGAGCACGCCGGAACAAGCATATCGTCCGACACCTTTTTGCCGTTTATGTACAGTTCAAATACTCCGAGACCACAGATTACAATATCCGCTCCGACGCTCTTATCTGCGTCAAACTCCGAGCATATCCACGGCGCGGTGCAAGCCACGTCCGAGGGCGAAACAAATTTTGCTCCGCGGTAAAAGCTGTAAAAATCCATTTTTTCTCCTGTTTTAAGCCGTTATATGCGGCCGGGTTTAATTACTATCGATCCGGAAAAGTTCTTTTCGTCAAAGGTGTATTCGGCAAGCGGCAGCGGACCGCAGGAATTGGAGCCTATGCCGTTCATCTTTATGTCGGCGTAAACATAGGTTTCTTTCTTCATTTCAAGCTCATAGTCATGCTTTACGTGCGTAAGCTCATGAGCCGATATGTGCTGTGCGTTGAAAATAAAGCTGTCGCTGTCGGAATGGCGCTCAAATTCAAGTCCGTAACCGTTAAGGCTGCCGACAAAAGCTCTGCGGCAGTCGCAGTGAGAGCTGTTTTCCTGCGGTCTTACATAGTGTTCAAAGTTATCTGTGACCGTAGTTTTGAAAAGTCCGATACGGCTTGCAAGGCATTTGTCCGAATAGCTTTCATACGGACCTTTTCCGTAATATTCCATGCGTTCATTGCCTTCGGGCATGACAAGCTCAAGTCCGAATCTCGGCAGAGGCTGTGCGCCGTCCTTGATTTTCACGCCGAAATCATACGTTATCTTTCCGCCGCGTTCAACGGTGATGTACTGCTCAACTGCGGCGTGCGGCTCTTTTGAAAGTGCGCTGAGAATAAGCGTGCTCTTTACGGTGACATGAGTTTCGTCGGACTCGGTGATCTCGGTGCTTCTTGCGTACTGTTCGATTCTGTCAAGTCCTTCCGATTCCCACTTTGATCTTATATATCTGTCGTTGTCGGTCGGCGCTCTCCAGAGATTTATGCGTACCGGCTCGCAGATCATGTTTCTGCCGTCGCTTATTATCTCGCATATTTTCGCGTTTGTCTTGTCTATCTTAACGCTTGTTTCGCCGGTGTTTATAACGATATATCTTTCCGACTCATCTGCGCTTACGGGACAAAGCATATTTTCGGCAATGCCGTCCGCAATCTCGTCCTCGTCCTCGCACAAAGAGCCGAGTTCAAGTTGTTCAAAGCCAAGCTCATAGCCTGCTTCGCAGAAAGCAGAGTCCGTATTGTAAAGGAATTTTATATTGAGGAAATATTCTCCGCCCTCTTCAAATTCATACATATTGAAAAGAGAATACTTTTTCTTTCTCTGAGGCGCGATGTTAAGAGCCGGTATTTTTCCCGTAAGCACGGTTCTGCCGTCGCACTCAACGCTCCATACCGCGTCAATGTCGGAAAGATCCGTAAAGTATCTTAAATTCTTTATCTCAACCGTGCCCGATTCAAAATCAGTAAGCACTGCCGACACGGGCTGATATGCCTTTTTGACTTCGAGAAAGCCTGTGTGCGGACGTCTGTCGGGATATACAAGTCCGTCAACGCAGAAACAGCCGTCGTTCGGGAAATCTCCGAAATCTCCGCCGTAGGTATATCCGTGTCTGCCGTCCGGGAGCGTTATCTCAACGCTGTGGTCGGTCATCTCCCATACGCAGCCACCCAAGAATTTGTCGTTGTTTCTGATAAGCTCAACGTACTCTTTTACGCTTCCGGGACCGTTTCCCATTGCATGGACATATTCGCACAGATATAACGGTCTTGTCTGATTTTTATCTTTGAGATAATCGCGGCAGAAATCGGGGTGAGAATACATTTCGCTGTATATGTCGGGCATATCTCTGTAAACATTTTGAGTAGCCGTCGCACGCTCATAATGAACAAGTGCGTCCTTATCGCGGCTCTTTATGTACTTTTGCATTTCGGCATGGTTCTTGCCTACGCCGGACTCGTTTCCGAGAGACCACATAAATACGCACGCATGGTTCTTATCGCGCTCAAAAAGGCGCTTTGCACGGTCAACATAAACGTCAGTCCAGTCATCGCTGTCCGAAAGAAAGTCCCAGCCGGTCTTATGCGCGTCGTTCGCCATTCCGTGGCATTCGATGTCAGCCTCGTCCACAACGAAAAAGCCGTATTCGTCGCAGAGCTGCAAAAATCTCGGATCGTTCGGATAGTGCGACGTTCTTATTGCATTGACGTTGTGGCGCTTTAATATCTTCAGGTCTTCAATGACGTGCTCTATCGGCGTTGTATGACCGAGAACAGGGTGCGAATCGTGACGGTTTACGCCGAGTATCTTGACTTTTTTGCCGTTGAAATATACAACGCTGTCTTTTATCTCTATCTTTTTAAATCCTACTTTGAAAAGTATGACCTCGTCGCCGCAGACAGTATAAAGCTCGTAGAGGTACGGTTCTTCGCTTGACCAGAGGTACGGATTTTCGACGGTGATCTCGCTGTCTTTTGAGTATTCGCCCTCAGCAACAGCCTCTCCGTCGGGTGAAACAAGCATATATGTAAAATCCGTCTTGCCCTTAAAAAGCGTTTCAAGCTTTATTTTGCCTTCTTCAAAACCGTCCGAAAGAGAAGTTTTTATATATATATCCTTTATGTGCTGTTTTGCGCGTGCGAGAATATATACCTCTCTGAATATTCCCGACATTCTCCACATATCCTGATCTTCGATATACGATTGCGGACACCACTTTACGACAAGCACCTGAACGGTGTTTTGTCCGGCATGGGCATACTTTGAAATATCAAATTCGCTTACGCAGTGGCTGACGGTTGAAAATCCCGCAAATTCGCCGTTTATCCAGAGATAAAAACAGGAGTCAACGCCCTCAAAATTGATATAAAGTTCTCTTTTTGCAAAGTTTTCGGAAAGATAAAAAGTGCGCGTATAAAGTCCGCAGGGGTTGTCCTCGGGAATATGCGGCGGATCCTTGGGAAAAGGATAGTTTATGTTTGTGTACTGAGGAACGTCGTATCCGCGGTCAAGATATATCTGCCAGTTTGACGGAACCTCGATTTTTTCGGCATTTTCGCCATCCGTCTGCTTTGTAAAATCGTAATCAATATCGTTAAAGCTCTTAAAATATCTGAAATCCCATTCTCCGCAGAGATTCTTTAAGTACGCGGACTTGTTTCTGTCTCCGTTTCTTGCAAGCTCTGCGCTCTGATAAGGAACAAAATATGCTCTCGGCTCTTCGCAGCCTATGTGCATATTGGAAAGATCTTTGTGTAATGTTTTAAAAAATGCCATTGTATTCCCTCCGTATTTTAATACAATCCTTTGTGGTTATTATAACAATTATACACCGTCAAGTCAATATCAAATACACGCTTTTTTATCACTGTTTTAAGATTTTTCCGCCGTATATTGACAAGAAAGCTGTTTGAGATTATACTTAGTGCATAGGAATTTTCAGGAAAGACGGTGTAAAAAAATGAAGATACTTTCAATCGGCAACAGCTTTTCCCAGGACGCGCAGAGATACTTCAAAGAAGTCTGCAAAAGTTCGGGAATTAAAAACGCACAGTGCATAAATCTGTATATAGGCGGCTGTTCGCTTGAACGCCATTATTTAAACATAAAGGGCGACCTTGCTGCATACAGTTTTGAAATGAACGGCGAAAGCTCGGGACTTTCGGTCTCGGTAAAACAAGCGCTTTTGTGCGGAGGCTGGGACGTGATCACACTTCAGCAGGCAAGCCGTCTGTCGTACAGATACGACACATATGAGCCGTATCTTAAAGAGATCGCGGCATACGTAAGGGAGTTTTGCCCGAAATCAAAGCTTGCGATACATCAGACATGGGGCTATGCCGACGGCACACCGAATCTTGAAAGCACCGGTTTTTCAAGCCACAATGAAATGTTTGAACAGGTCAGAAAAGCATATGAAAAAGCCGCGTCGGACATAAATGCCGACCTTATCATACCCACGGGAGACGCGGTAAAGCTGCTGTGCGGCGAATATCACATGAGAGCGCACCGCGACTTTCACTTATCCTACGGACTCGGAAGATACACCGCATCTCTCGTCTGGCAATACGCGCTTACGGGAGTAAATCCCGATAACAACAGCTTTTGCGGCTTTGACGAACCCGTATCGGACGCTGAGATCTCCGCCGCCAAGGACTGCGCAAAAAGAGCGGTCGAAAACATGAAGAATTCATAAAAACAGCAAAAACTCCGCGCACAGTTTTCAAAAAAGCATAGTTAAAGCTCAGAACGAAATTTATCACTTCGCGCTGAGCTTGTTTTTTTACTGTAAACTTTAATTACGTAATGAGAATCACTTTATAAAAGGCTTTAAGTAATCTGCGCTTGCCTTAAGGCTTGCGAACGGGTTGTTGCCGTCAAGGAAGAATCCGTCCTGCTCCACAACGTAGTGCTTAACGCCGGTTTCTTCGGCAGTCTTTAATATTCTGTTCCATTCAAGGTTGCCGTTTCCGATCTCGGTCATTCTGGGAGTGATTCTGCCGTTTTCGTTTACAACGGTGATGTCCTTGAGGTGAAGAATATCTATTCTGCCTGCAAGCTTTTCGATCCATGCGCATACGTCTGCGCCGCCGGCTGCTACCCAGCAGGTATCGAGAACGAACGAGATAGTATCGGGATTGAACTTCTCATACATAACGTCCATAAGAGTCTTGAAACCGTCTATACGTACAAACTCAAAGTTGTGGTTATGATAAGTAAGTTTAAAGCCGTTCTTCGCATAGATTTCGGAAACCTTGTTGAACTTATCTATAAACTCATTGAGGTTTGCAAGACTTCCTCTTGCCTCGCCGGGCATACCGCCGATACCGACGTTTGTCGTGCCCCACATTCTGTGTATCTCCATGGTCTTTTCGGGATTGTTGATTATCTCGCCGTAGTCGTAGTGTGTGCCGACAATCTTAATGCCGTGCTTTGTCAGGAGCTTTCCGAAAAGCTCTGCGTCAAATGCGTTTCCTGCGGTCTGAGCCTCTGTATAGCCCATCTTTGCAACTCTTTCAAATGCAAAATCCGCCATTTCCGGATCTTTCATGTAGTCTCTTATTGAATAAAGCTGAAGTCCGAGATTTTTAAACATAGCAATTACCTCGCTGAAAAAATATTGTATGGTTATTATAATACCTGCGCGCGATATTTTCAAGTATTAAATCGAAAATAAGGCATATTTTTACAAAATAATTAATAAACGCGAAAAAAGCTCCGCGTGAGCAGAGCTTTAAATTATATTGATTTTAAACTCCCGCGACGGTATCGGCATTTTGTTTTAAAATTCCGACGTATCTTTCGCCAATGCTTTTCGAGATAATCTCATAAGCCTCGGGAAGATTCTGCGGTCTGTCGCCGCCGTGGCAATCCGACGCGATAATATCCGCTTTGCCGTTTTTGATAAAACTCAAAATTTTTCTCTTTTTAAAAAACGATCTTTCCGTAAGCGCCTGCGCGTCTATCTGGATAAGACAGCCGATTTCCTTTAATCTGTCGATGTTTTTCGGACACGAAAGGAAAAATCTATACCTTTCTATATGCGCAATTACCGGAATTACATTATAGTACGACACAATGCGTTCGATAATGCCGAAATACTTTTCAAAATCGCTTGCTTCGTGCGGTATTTCAAGAAGTATGTATCTGCTGTTTCCGAAACAAAGCCCGGATATGTCGCCGAGATTGAGAAGTATATCCGAAATATTGACTTCGGCAGCCGGAATAATCTTCACGTCTATGTTTTTCTTTTCAAGCTCCGTTTCAAGCTCCGCAATACGTCTTTTGCGCCTGTCCGCAAATTCCTCATACGGCATACGCGATGAATAGTAGTGGGAGGTCGAAACAATAACGCCTATTCCCTTATCCGTGCAGCTTTTTACAAGCTCCGCGCTCTCATCGAGACTCTGAGGTCCGTCGTCAAACCTCGGCAGGATATGTGCGTGAATATCCGTCATTTTGTTTTTGTGCCGGTGTAATCGAATTCGATATTATCCGGCAGAGTCTTATATTTGTATTTATAGCCGTAATCGCCGTTCTTTCCGTACTTAGACTTGGTTTTCGGAACGCGGTTAAGCACAATACCGAGAATGTTCGCGCCGGCAAATTTAAGCGACGCAACGGTCTGATTTATATCCGGGTATCTTGTAATATTGTGCGAGGCAACAACGACAACACCGTCGGCAAGCTTTGAAATTGCAAGCGCGTCGGTAACGACATTGATAGGCGGAGAGTCTATGATTATAAAATCAAAGGATTCGCTGAGCTTTTCAAGCATATATGTCATGGTGCGTGAGGAAAGAAGCTCCGACGGATTGGGCGGAAGGACGCCTGAGGTTATTACGTGAAGCGTCGGTATTTCCGGAACGCTCTGAATACAGTCGTCGAGCTTGCTCATGCCGAGCAGCGCGTTTGTAAGACCTACTCTGCTTTCAAAGCCGAAATAACGGTGGATCATAGGCTTTCTGAGGTCTGCATCTATAAGCAGAACGCGCAGATTTGTCTGCGCAAGGGTGATTGCCGTGTTTACGCAGGTAGTAGTCTTTCCCTCGCCGGGTTTAGAGCTTGAAAACAGCACCTTTCTGCAGCCGGATTCGTTTGACGGCAGCGAGAAAAGTATATTTGTTCTTAATGATTTATACGATTCAACCAAACTGAAGTTTTGATTGTCAAGTACGGAAATGCACTTTCCGAGACCGACTTTTGCGTCTTTATTCTTATTATTCATAAAAGTACAATCTCCTTAACATCATGAGCGGCGTGCTTTGCCGTTATTTTTTACTTCTATCGGATCGTCGCGCTGCTGGTTTTCCGCATAGAAAACATCGGGAATGGTTCCGATAACGGGCAGACCGCAGGCTTCGGAAAGGCTCTTTTCGTCCTTTACTCTCGTATCTGCGCTGTCAAGGACAAATGCCGCGCCGAACATTATCGCAGCGCCGAAAATAATTCCGACAAGCGTATAAAGCATTGTTCTGTTGTTAATAGCGCCGTTCGACGGATATGCGTTGTCGATTATACTTATAATTCCCGATCCGGGCGCAACGCTCTCTATATAGTCCATCATGACGGTCTCTATGCACCGTTCTATTTTCATTGCGTCGGACGCGTCGTCGCACACAACGTCAATACTGAACACCGCAAGCTCCTCTTTGGGAGTATAGGTTATCATCTTTCTGAGCTGTTTTGCGGTATAGCGCTTATCGGGAGTTCCGATGTCCTTTAGCTTTATGAGCTTATCGAGAGAATCGCCGTCCCTTGTGTTTCCGCCGAGATAGAACGCAACCTCTTTTGCAAAATTGTTCGTATCGAGAATCTCCATGTAGTTTGAAACAACCATCTGAGAAAGCGCAATGCCTCTCTGCTCTCCGATAAGCGTGTCGGAGCTTGACTGTTCGACAGACTGTCTGCTTGCCTGAACATAGCATTTCGTCGTAGCCTTATACATAGGGGTCACACAGAATTTTCCGTAATAGAATGCGCACGCTCCTGCCGCGACCATGCCTATAATAAGCAGCCACCACCATTTGAGCGCGACTTTAAGCAGATCCGTAAGCGTAAGTTCTTGCTTTTCCATTATTTTACCGTCCCTTATTTAAATCTTGCTTTTAATAACACTGATTAATTATAACACATTGCAAAGTACAATGCAATAGTTATTTTTCATAAAAAGCAGGCGCGTTTTCATTTTTTATCGTAAAATCGGTACAGTACCGTGTTTTCCGTCAAAGTTTATTCAAAACCCTTCTGTTCAAGCGCCGCGGCAATTCTGTCTGCGTTTTTCTCAGCCGAAAATCCGGTGCATTCGACGGTAATATCCGCGTATTTTCTGTAAAACGGAGTACGGTAGTTGTAAATGTCAAGCAGAGTTTCGTTGTTCTCCGCGGCAATTCCGCGTGTGCCTCTGTTGTTTACGCGCTTGTTTATCTCGGTATACGGCGCGTAGATGTATACGCAGATACCGTTTTGCTTTAAGTGCGCCATGGAATCCTCGCGCAGTACGGCGCTGCCGCCCGTTGCAATTACGCGCGGAGTGCTCATGTCAAGAGAGAGTATCGCAAGCCTTTCTTCTTCAAGAAGTCCCGAAACGCCCTTTTTCTCAAGCGTTTCGTACAGCAGCTCTCCGGTTCTGTTCTGAATTACTATGTCGGTATCGAGAAAATCGAGTCCCAGCCTTTTCGCAAGCAGCACGCCGAGAGTGCTTTTTCCGCAGCCCGGCATACCTATAAGAATAATGCTTTTTTTCATGTTTTCACCGTCTGTATTTTTTG
Source organism: uncultured Eubacteriales bacterium (assembly GCA_900551295.1). GTDB lineage: Bacteria > Bacillota > Clostridia > Oscillospirales > CAG-382 > UMGS1387. Next base: position 62,662 of record URVJ01000009.1, read on the forward strand.
CTTTATATGTTTCAGATGTTGTGCTTTTTCGCGTGCATACGCGCCGCAGTAAGCGTGTTTTTCATTAGCATGGTAATCGTCATGGGGCCTACGCCTCCGGGAACGGGAGTAATATACGAAGCTTTTTGCGCGCAGGATTCAAAATCGGCGTCTCCGCAGAGTTTTCCGTTCTCGTCTCTGTCCATTCCGACGTCAATTACGACGGCTCCCTCTTTTATCATATCGCCTTTTAAGAACTTAGGTTTTCCTACCGCAACAACCACAATATCCGCGCGTTTTGTGTGCTGCGCAAGATCTGCCGTTTTTGAATGGCACACCGTAACGGTACCGTTTGCGTGCAGAAGCAGCATTGCCATGGGCTTGCCTACGATATTGCTTCTGCCTATAACCACGCAGTCCTTGCCGGATATGCCGATCTTATACTGATCCATAAGTTCCATGATGCCTGCCGGCGTGCAGGGCAGAAAGCTGTATTCGCCTATCATTATTCTTCCGACGTTTTCGGGGTGGAACGCGTCAACGTCCTTTTCGGGAGAAATGTTGTTGACTATAAGAGCCTCGTCAAGGTGTTTCGGCAGCGGCGACTGAACAAGTATTCCGTGAATTAGGTTGTTGTGGTTCAGGGAATGTACAAGGTCTAGCAGCGCTCTTTCCGTCGTATCTTCGGGAAGTTCGTAGACCTCGGAATAAAATCCGACTTCTTCGCAGGCTTTTGCCTTGTTTCTTACGTAAATTTTCGACGCCGGATCTTCGCCTACGATAATAACCGCGAGTCCCGGCTTTATTCCCGTGCTTTTTTCAAATTCCGAGCTGTCTTCCTTTATCTGCGCGCGCACTTTCGCGCTTACCGCTTTTCCGTCAATTATTTCTGCCATAAATTTCACTCCAAATAAATCAAAAATATAATTTACATTTTAACAAAAGTATTATATAATAGTATAATGTAAAATTTAAGTCTTTGCAACAGTATAAATGTTAAAAACACGGAGAAACAATGAAAAAACCGCTTTTACTTGCTCCCTGCGGAAGTTTTGAGGCACTGAACGCCGCGATAAGCGCCGGTGCGGACGAGGTATACTTCGGCTCTCACAGCTTCAACGCAAGATACGGCGCAAAAAACTTTGACAATGATGAAATGAGATCGGCTCTCGACCTGTGCCGCATACACGGGGTAAAGTCCAACATAACCGTAAATACCTGTCTTACCGACAGAGAGTTAAAGGACGCGCTGAATCTTGTTTACAACGCTTTGTGCATGGGTGCGGACTGCTTTATAGTGCAGGATCTCGGGCTTGCCTCGGCAATAAAGCGCACAATGCCCGAAACCGTTCTTCACGCAAGCACGCAATGCGCCTGCCACAGCCTTGAGGGTGCAAAAAAGCTGCGCGAACTCGGTTTTGACAGAGTGGTGTTGGCGCGCGAAATGAGCTTTGAGGATATAAAGAGTATAAGCGACGCCGGAATAGAGACTGAAATATTCGTACACGGCGCGCTGTGCGTGTGTCATTCGGGTATGTGCCTTATGAGCTCTGTAATCGGCAAAAGGAGCGGAAACCGCGGTATGTGCGCACAGCCATGCAGACTTCCGTATACCCTTTCGGGCGCAAAAAACGCGTATCCGCTGAGCTTAAAGGATATGTCGCTCTCGAAAGACATAGACAAGGTGTTAAGCAGCGGCGCGGCGTCGCTTAAAATAGAGGGCAGAAGAAAATCCCCCGAATACGTCTACGGCGTTACAAGCATATGGAGAAAGCTCATAGACGAGGGCAAAAACGCGTCGGAGAAAGAATATGAGCGCCTTTGCGGACTGTTTTCGCGCGGAGGATTTACGGATTCGTACTTCACCTCGCATTATCTCTCTGACAACAGAAATATGTACGGCGTGAGAAGTGAGGACGACAAGCAGAGCACGTCGCGGCTTTTGAACGGGTCGGACAAGGCGTTTCCCGAACGCAAAAGAGAAATAAGCCTTGAATGTACGGCAAAACCCGACGAACCTCTAAAAGTTTGCGCGTCGTGCGGAAATGTAAGCGTAAATCACGTTTCGGACTTTATCTGCGGCAGGGCGAAAAGCGCGCCCGTCACAAAAGACGAGATAGCCTTAAATCTTTCAAAGCTCGGTTCGACGCCGTTTTCGGCTCACGAAATCAGGGTAGACACAAACGGCGATGTTTTTCTTCCGAAATCCGCGCTCAATGCCGCAAGAAGAAGCGCTGCGGACGCACTTTACGCAGCTCTCACTGAACCGAAACACATATCAGCGCCGGAAGATGACGGCTTTTCAGACTGTATTGCAAGAAAAAAAGTCTCGCAGCCCGAAATTCACATATCTTTTGTAAATCTTTCGGATATTTCCGAAATAAGCGCATATAAAAATGTAAAGTACGTTTCCCTGCCGCTTGAATTTTTTGAGGATCCCGACGTCGGAGTGCTTAAAAAAATAAAGTCATGCGGCGCAATAACGGGCGTAAGACTTCCGAGAGTTATATTCAATACGGAATATGACGGCTGTCTGCGTGCGCTCGAAAAAGCTGCGGAGCTTGGCGCGAAATATGCGCTTGTATCGAACATCGGTCATGCTGACATGGCGAAAAAGGTAGGTCTTTCTCTTTTCGGAGGAATAGGTCTTAACGTATTCAACAGCCGAAATGTAAGCGTACTCGAAAGTCTCGGATTTGATACCGTAACCCTCTCGCCCGAACTCAACAGCGCACAGATGCGCGACATAAAAACAAACGGGAAAATAAAGCTCTGCGCCTTTGCAAAAGGCAGACTGCCTCTCATGACGCTTGAAAGCTGCATTGTCCGCGCAAACGGAAAGTGCGAACATAAAAACAGCACCGGCTGCGCACTTCTTACCGACAGAAAAGGCTACAAATTCCCCGTATACGGAGAAAAGCGTTTCTGCGGCAGCGGTTATCCGTGCAGAAACATAATATACAACTCGGTAAGCGCCGATATTCTTTCAAAAAAAGACGAGATAAGCAAAATAAACGCCGATATTCTCACCGTAATAATTTAAGTACACGGAGTAAACATGAAAATAGGAAATCTGACGTTAAAAACAAATGTTTTCTGCGCACCCATGGCAGGAGTGACCGACGCGCCGTTCAGACTTGTCTGCCGCAAATATTTTTCGGGCGCGTGCGTTACCGAAATGGTGTCGGCAAAAGCTGTCTGCTTCTGCGACAAAAAGACAAAGACTCTTGCGGCGTTTTCAAAAGAGGAGCGCCCCATCGGCATTCAGATCTTCGGCAGCGAACCCGAAATAATGGCAAAAGCCGCAGCAATTCTGTACGGCGAATTCGCCCCCGATTTTATAGACATAAACATGGGCTGTCCCGCACCCAAAATCGTAAACAACGGCGAGGGCAGCGCGCTTATGAAAGATCCTGCACTTGCCGGAAAAATCGTATATGCCGTAAAAAACGCAATAGGACAAGTGCCGCTTACCGTAAAAATGCGCTTGGGCTTTGACAAGGCTCACATAAACGCGCCCGAACTTGCAAAAGTGTGCGAAAGCAGCGGCGCCGACGCTCTGTTTATCCACGGCAGAACCAGGGAACAGATGTATATGCCGTCCGCGGAATATAACGTCATACGTGAAATCAAAAGCAAGTCGCATATTCCGGTTATCGCAAACGGGGACATATGCTGCCCGGACGACGCTTTGCGCGTACTCGAATACACAGGCTGCGACGGAGTAATGATAGGCAGAGCCTCTTTGGGAAACCCGTATGTTCTTGCAGACACCGAGAGGGTTTTATCGGGACTGCAGCCGCTTAAAATAACGCCCGAACAGAAATGCCGCGACATGAAAGAGCATATGCACCTTTTAATATCGCAGAAAGGCGAATACGTCGGCGTAAGAGAGGCGCGAAAGCACATTGCATGGTACATAAAAGGCTATCCCGGCTCTGCCGAACTGCGAAACCGCGCAAACTGCGCCCGGACCGTGTCGGAGATAGACGGTATAATCGACTGTACCCTTCTCTGCTTTAAATCGGCTTTCAATCAAGGCGCAATAAATCCGTAAAAACCTAAATTAATACAAACAGAGGTAAAGATCAATGCAGCAGACCGCACAACAGCAAACCTTACAGCAGCAGCCGAAAAAACACCGTTCGGCGGCACTCAATTTTCTTATAATGAACGCAGGAGTGTTGCTCCTCACCGTCGGCGTATACTTCTTCAAGATACCTAACGGCTTTTCAACCGGCGGAGTCAGCGGTATCGGTACCGTAATAGGCAAAATTTCTCGCTTTACCCCCGCAACGCTGATCATGACAATAAACATCGCGCTGCTTTTTATCGGATTTATCTTTCTCGGACGCATGACGGGAATCAAGACCGTATACTGCAGTCTTATGTTCTCCGCCGAAACGTGGCTTTTTGAAAGATTTGTGCCTATGTCAAGTCCCATGTCCGACCAGCCGTTTCTTGAGCTTGTATATGCGATTCTTCTCACATCAATAGGCTCTGCCATGATGTTCAACTGCGGCGCGTCATCGGGAGGAACCGACATAATCGCGCTTATACTCAAAAAATACACCAGTCTTGACGTCGGAAAAGCGCTTTTATGCACCGATTTTCTTATTGCGGCGTCCTCGTTCTTTGTTTTCGGCATAACGACGGGACTTTTCTCACTTCTCGGTCTTTTCGCAAAGGCGTTTCTCGTTGACAGCGTTCTCGAAAACTTAAACAGCTACAAATACTTTATAGTTATTACTTCGGAGCATGAAAAAATAGCAGATTACATAATCAAAACCCTGCACCACGGCGCAACGGTACACGTAGCACAGGGTGAATACACGCACGACGGCAAATTCATGATTCACACCGTATGCACACGTCTTGAGGCAATAAAACTGCGCGCATGGATCAAAAACACCGATCCCCATGCCTTTACCATAATCACCACAAGCAGCGAAATTATAGGCAGAGGATTCAGAGCAGTATAAAAGAAAATATGTGAAAAAAGGAGAGATTTTTATGAATTTGAAAACAGAACAGCTATGGGACTTCATCTGGGACAGCTTTTTCTGCGATAAAACAAATCTTATCTACGATTTCAGGATTCATAACGGCAAAAACGGCTGCACCGACGATCTTCCCACGCCTTACGAGATTTCAAAGTCCTTTCCAAATCCGTCGGGGTACGGCACGGGCATGGAGGATTCCGTACTCAACGGAGGAGCTTTTCTTGAGGCGGTTATTGCCAAATACGGGGTGACGCATGACGAAAGTCTGCGCGAACAATGCCAAAAGCTAGTAAAAGGACTTTTGCTCTGCTCGTCCGTTTCGTGCGAAAAAGGATTTGTTGCAAGGAGCGTACTTCCGACGGACTGCAAGAGCTACTATATAAATTCCTCGCGCGATCAGTACACTCACTGGATATACGGCTTGTACAGAGCATATTTTTCGGACCTTTGCACCGACGAATTAAGATCCGAAATAAAACTGAGAATGAAAGAGGTTGCGTCTAAATTTGAGCGCGACATAATACCGCAGAACAACTACACAATTATCCGTGCGGACGGAACGCTCTCAGAAACCAATCAGATGTGGGGAAAGGAGATACTTCCCCACGAGGCTCTGAGACTGCCGATGTTCTATCTTGCAGCATACAAGGTCACGGGTGAGCAAAAGTGGTACGAATTATACAGAAAATATGTATACGACGCCATTGAAATTTCAAAAAGGCTCAAACCCGGCGCCTGCGCGGCATATGCATATCTTCAAATGCAGTATTCGCAGCGTCTTATTTACGAGGCGGACGACGACATTGCGGTAAAGAACATCATGAAAGAACTTATGTACATGACTTCCGACTGCGTGAAAGACGTAGCACCAAACCATGCAAAGGGACAGCCTGCGCCGGAATACGCCAAAAAGCTCTGTGCAAAGAATACACCGTGGAGAACACGAAAGCTTACATACACTTACGAAGAGCCGAAAAACGGATATTTCTGGTGCAATCCCGGACTTGATCCCGATTTTAAAAATGAGGCGTTCTACCCTATTCGCGAAGTCGGCGAATGTCTTATCGTTGCGGCACTCTGCCCTGACAAGCTTCCCGACAATGATCAGATTGACGCCTTGAAAAACATGATTCTCGCCGTCGATCCTCAAAACCACTATTCAAGCGCGCCGTTACTCATGCTTGACGCTTACTGGCTTATAAGGAAACTCGGCATCACTCTTTAATTTTCCTCAATTTTACAGACAAAAAATCACTCCGGATCAATTATGAAACGGAGTGAAATTTTTTATGCTTTTGTTTGCGTCCGACTTCGGATTAACCTACTATACCGGAACGTTCGATACCTTCAACAAGTGATCTCTGAGCGAACAAGAAGATAATGAACAGCGGCAGAATTACTAAAAGTCCGCAGGTGTTTGTTATCGCCGATTCCCAAAGTGTGCTTGCCGCAAAATCTACCTTTAAGCTTGTGGGCACCTTTACGATGTTGGTGAGCATTACTTCGCCGCTTGTCGTAAAGAAGGGAGATGCGGTATAGAATGTATCTGTCCACTGCCACGAGAATGCGAACATAAAGATTGTTGTCATCATCTGGGTTGACAGAGGAAGAATTATCTGGAAGAACGTCTTGAACACGCCTGTACCGTCTATGTACGCGGCTTCTTCGAGTTCGTCCGGAACGCCCTTATAGAACTGTCTGAAAATGAAGATATACAGACCGTTCTTGAATGCAAGTCCCGTAATCGAGAGCAGGTACAGCGGAAATTCCGTGTTGATCAGGTTTATCTGATGTCCCGTAAGAAGTTTGAATATGCCGAGCACATCAAAATATCTGAACTTCATGAACATTGCAAGAAGCAGTGTATCATGCGGAATAAGCATTGTAAGAATTACGCAGAAGAACAGAATGTTTCTGCCTTTGAATTTGAACTTTGCAAAACCGTAACCGATTATAGCGCAGATAAGCGTCTGGAACAGTGCGCAGAGTACCGAAATTCTTGCGGTGTTGAAAAGTGCAAGAAAATACTTGTTCTCAAGTATGATAAACTTCCACTGGTCAAGGGTGGGATGTCTCGGAATAAGCTTAACCGTAACGTCCACAAAGTCCTCCTGGCTCATGAACGAAGCCATGATCTTTGTAAAGAACGGGTAAAGTATGATGTACGAGATACCTATAAGCAGAACGAATCTGAAAATCTTATATATTATTTCTCCGACAAAGCTTGCGGAAAAGACCTTGAGCTTTAATCTTTCAGCCTTGCCGACCTTGCCGTCAAAATCGATTTTCATATCCTTGCGCGAAAGCGGCTTTTTTGTATTTGAATTATTCATGTCTGCACCCTCCTTCCTTAATCACGTCTCTGATAGAATACGAACGCCGAAATAATTGCGGTGACAAGACCTATCAGAACAAGAACTATGAGGAAGTACAGCCATGACATTGCGGAACTGAGTTCTCGCGGATGCGGTGCTGTTCCTTCGTAAACCGTGCTTATATAAGTCATAACAGCATTTGATTCCGAAGTAAACGAGTCGATAACCGTATAAATCGTATTAACGAGTATCATCGGGCTTATCATCGGGAATGTTATCTTCCAGAAAGTTTCCCATCCGGAAGCGCCGTCCATCTTACAGGACTCATAGATTGCGGGAGATATTGATTGAAGACCTGCAAGGAATATAAGCATCTGAACGCCGGAACGGTTTACTATGTTGAAGATGTTATTTACAACGTTTACAACATAATCAACAAGTTCAGTACCTACTACCATGTTGCCGAGCAGGTTTGTGATGTCCACTGCGTTTACTATATCGCCCGCATTCTGACTGGCACCCGTATCGATCGAACCGCTGCTCATATAAGTCATTGCGGCATTACTCTGGTCGATAGAGTCTATAAGACCGGTTGTAAGTATAACGGGGATAAAGAATATTGCTCTGAACACTGCTCTTCCGAACATCTTCTGATTGAGTATGATCGCCATGAACAGCGAGAATATTACTATTGCGGGAACGTCAAGTACAAGCTGTTTTAAGCTTGATGTGAGGATTCTCAAATAGCTTGCGTCGGAGAACAGCGCCTCATTGTAGTTGTAAAATCCTACGTGTGTAAGCGTATATCCGCCGGTTCTGAGAATTGTGATCTCACTGAAGCTGAATTCAATGGATCTGTAAAGCATCGGGAGATAAAGTACCACAAAACCTATTACAAAGGGCAGTACGAATATCCAGCCGGCTCTTGCCTTTTTCTTGTCAAGCGACGCAGGCTTTTTCTTTGCCGCGGGCTTTGATGCTGCTACTGTTTTATTCATTTGCTGAACACCCCTTTCCTTATCTGACTATGAAGCTCATGGCTTCAACAGTCGTTCCGTCGTCAAGTTCAACGTCGTGGGTGTTGTAGTTCAGAATAAACTCCGTGCCGTTGTCATATGCGACTCTTACCAATCTTGTACCGAGATATTCATGCTCGGAAATAAACGAATACTTGACCTTCTTCATTGCAGCATTGAATGTATTGTAGGTATCTATCATATCCTGTTTCCAGTTATCGTATCTGATAGCGTAATACTTGCTGAATTCGGGGAAGGTTTTAAGTTCGGAGGTGTTGTCCTTTGAAACAATGTAGTAGAGGTTTGCGCCGTTTTCAATAGCCTTGAGAACGCTGTATTCATAGTCGCCGTCGAGGTTGATCGCGGTACCTGCAAACTCTGTCGAACCGTGGAGCACCATGCCCATAAACGGAACAGACATACTGGTGTTTATGTTCTGGCTGCTGTCAAGCGGAACATTGAGAATATGATCGGCATACTTGAGTGCGTATGCGTTACCGCCGTCGATCATGATCTTGCCGGTATTGTTATCGAGAGTTTCAAGGAAGTCCTGAATTACCTCTTTTGAATCCTCGCGGTTAAGCAATAAATCTTCATTGTGGTCGGAGTTCAGGTCATATCCGAGAGATGCTACCGAAATTGTATCTCCGTCGAGTTTGCTGTACTTCTTTTCTATCTTATTATAGAATCTTTCCATTGCATTCGGAGAGATAATAAGGTTTCCGTCCTCCTCAAAGCCCTGATAAAGCGCATTGTAAATACGGTGTGCGGCGCTTCTGTTATCAATGGTCTTTACTGAGTCTCTCTTATATTTGAATCCGTCGAAAGCCGAGAAGTAACCGACATACGTAAATTCTATATCGGGATAAATTCCGACGTTGTTCTCTTTAGCATATGCGATAAGCTCTTTAAGGCCTTTTTTGCCGCCGAGTGCGCCGACGACTTTAAGCTTTGACGGTGCAGTTTTCTGCAGACCGCCGTTATACCAGCCCGTAAGTCTTACATCGATGTTTCCGACGCCCTCAGACTTGAGTTCCTCTACCATATCCTTTGTCTGTTCAAAGGTGGTAAGCGGAGACTGGAGATTTACCGGGAATCCGGCAATCTTCTGCTGGGTCTTTATGGTACCGAAGTTCTCGATGTAAAGCGGAACGTCGTCGGTAGGCTCTTCATCGGGATTTATGGGAGTAAGAACGCCGGTATTGGTAAGATAATTTCTTATCTCATCTGCCATATCGGTGTAATCGGCACCCTCTTTGCAGATCGGGAAAATTCTTAAAGTATAGTTTCCGGTATAGCGTCTGTCGCTGTAAATGGTGTAGGTTGCGCTGCCTGTCGATGAAATTCCGGTAAGCGCGTAAGTATCGGACGGCTTGGGATAGAACGTCGAGTATACCGAGCTGAACTTATGAACCGAACCGCCGTGGTCAGCCGATATATCAGCCATTGCGTCGCCTTCTTCAAGATATGCGACAAAGCCCTTTGTCAAAACGGGAAGCTCTGCGGTCTGTTCATCTGAAGTATTTTCATCAGCGGCATTTTCTTCAGCAGGAGTTTCTGCGTTTTCGGTGCCGTCAGCCGCATCTGTTTCGTTAGCAGTCTCATCGGTGTTTTCCGCGGTCTGCTCTGAGTCTTTGTTTTCATCGGCAGCGGCAGTTTCGGCTGATGCGTCTGCATTTTCTGCATTTTCTGCATTTTCTGCATTTTCTGCATTTTCTGCATTTTCGTCAACCTCGGGTTCAGGGATCCATTCAACCTGCGGCTGATTTTCGATAATACCGAATGCCGGGATTCTCATGGTCTCCTGGGTATAACCTGAAATTGTGTGGAATGAGTAATCTCTGCCGTAAAGCTTGCCCGAAAGGGTGAACGCACGGTCTTTGATGTCCTCAAAACGAGTGATTGTGCCGGAACCGTCGGGAACAAACGTAAATCCTGTGTTATCGTTGCAGCCTGCGCCGAAATACGGTAAGAACTTTACGCTTTCAAGACGGTAGTTTGACGAATCGTACTTGATACTGCTTGCGGGCATTCTTATCTGAATACCGTTTTCGTCAAGCGAATACTCGATTGCGAATCTGAAAAGTGCGGGAGCTGCGGACGTATCAACGTATTCGATAAGCTCGTAGTCCTCAGCCATCTTTTCATACGAATAATTCGTGTTGTTCTCGATATAGCTTGCGAGAAGTTCAAGCTCACGGTTGGAAACACCGGGGTCAAGCACGTAAATTGCATACTTTTCGGTTATAGGCCACTTTACCTTCATTGACGAACGCATACTCTCGGTAAGCGTCGGATCCGAAATGTCCTGGAGTGTGTAGCAAGCCGAAAGCATTTTGAATTCTCTTGAAGTTTTATCTTCAAAGGGTTCGAGAATGTTCTGCTCAAAGCTGTTCTTCTCGATCTGACGCGGAACAAGGTATTTTGCCTGCTCCTTACCGAGAGTATACTCGGTACGCAGACCGGTTCTCGTCTTGTTCATCTTGATCTGTCCGTTTACTGCGGCGTCGGAATAGCTGTTAAAGTTTACCTTCGTGCCGGAGGAATCGGAGTAGGTTAAGATAATCTGCGAAAGGAGGTTAGCCTTGACTGCCTCGGAGGACTGTGAAGTCGATGCATTGTAAGGGTTTGTCAGAAGGATCTGACCGGTAGCCTTGACCTTTATGCCGACTTCGCCGGTTTCGGCAAGACCCCATACCTCGTACTTATCGTCCTCAAAGTACTTGGTCATTGTCGAGAGCTTGTGTTCTTCATTTACATATTCTTCTGTAAGATAATCGCGGGAAAGCTGGAACTCATCATCCGATCCGGCAGCCGTTACCGTAATAGACGGTGCAAACGCCGATACGATCATAAGAAGCGAAAGTATGTAACATAAGGTATTCTTTAATTTCATTTTAATTACTCCTTTCATCTCTTACATTCGGTACGAAAGCTCGATAACGATACTGTATATAAAAGACACTATCTTTCCGAGCAAGCTTGAGAACAGAACTGCTATGAACATGATGAACGCCATTCCTACGATTGAAGCAAGCGTTGTAAGCAGGTTCTTAAACAGCGAATAGTCGTGAATTACCATCATACCGAAGAACAGCAGGAATCCTACCCATGCATAAGCAACGCCCATTGCAAGGGAAAGTATGGATGCCTCGTTCAGAGTTACTACATTTGAAAGAAGCGTTGTGATTACAAAGAATGCCGGAAGCGGGAACAGAGAGTAGCAGGTTGCGATGTAAATATCGCGCATACTTCCTTCGCCGTCGAACAGCGTTGTCAGACACCAGTTAGCGATAACCCAGAGGAATACCGGAAGCAGTATCGAAACGATCATCATAAGCGGCTGAACTACCGTCGGGTGAGGATCAAGTATATAAGCCTTGCCTATAACGCTGTACATATATGTAACGATTACAAGTGCGAGAATAAAGGTTGCGCCCTTAGTTGAGGCTCTGTACTCATGCTTGATGTCCCAGTAACCGTCGAACGGGTGGCACATAGAATAGAAACCGTACATAAACTCTTCCTTAAGCGAACGCTTCTTTCTGAGTTTAAGACCTGCGTCGTTGACTTTCTTTGCATACTTAAATATCTTCGAGAGAATTACGAAGAAGAGTACAACAACTACCGGAACAACATATGCGAACTTTTCGATCCACTGTTTTCTTACCTGCTGATAAGCATCGGAATAGTTTGTGGTATCGTAAGCGTGTTCAAAGTAGTCCATTGCCTCTTTGTAATGTCCCTGACGGGAAAGGCTCTTGCCTATGCCGATATAGGACATATCGAAGTTGGAGTTTCTCTGAAGAATATCGTTCCAGTCGTTTGCGGCAAGGTCAAAGTTTCTGTCGCGCTGATTTTTAAGAGCCTTTACAAGCACATCGCCGTACTCTGTTCTCTTATAAACCGTTACGGTATCGTTTTCCTTGTCGAGTATCATGAGGTAGTTGAAGGCGTTTTCCTCGTCTCTGTTATCGTAAGCGTAGTCGATAGCCTGAATACCGGTGATATTACCGAGCTGGCTTCCCTTATCGCCGAACGCAAACAAGAGGTTTCCGTCCTCATCGTATGTAAATACCTTTTCACGCTTTGAGTCGATAAGCGACCATGTGCCTTCCGGTCCGAGTGCAACGTCGGTAACCTTGGAAGTACCGGTGATGGAATAATCGGGAGTTATTGCTATATTTACATTGATTTCACCTGCCGGAGGATAGAAGCCCGAACGCTTCATTACGTCTTCGCCGTTAGGGTTGAGCATCTTTACCGGAGCATAATCGCTCTCAGTGCTCTTGGCGTTTATCGCCTTTAACATATCGTCCTCGGAGATTGAGGCGGTGGAGGCGAATATAAAGCCCTTTTCGTTGATGTTGAGGTTATTGAACTCGGTAGATACGTTCTTGGTGGACTTATTCTTCTGTTCTGCGGTCTGGAAACGTCTCCAGATCATATCCATAAGAGTAAGCGACTGAGACTGAGTACCGATAAAGCCTGCGAACTCACCGTCGCTGTTCAGCGAGATGATACCCTGATAGGTTGTCGAAGATACAACGTAGGTATATCCGGAAGAACTTACCGCAACGGCAATCGGCTTATAGATGTGGTCGTCCGGGAATACTTCGCTTTCGGGCTCGGCTATAATTCTTATAAAATCGCCCTCTGCGTATTTGGTATTGCCTTCGGTTGCGAACACGAGAATTCTGTTGTTATCGGTATCGCACACATAAAGCTCGGTATCGGTTGCATAAAGTCCGCGGGGAGACGAGATCGAATCCGGAACACCCCAGTCGTTTACGAAATCCTTGAGTTCGTATGCGAAATCGAAAGTATTTGTTTCTTCATTGAATTTTACTGCAATGACTCTTGCGTTATCTCCGTCGGAGATGTACATCATTCTGTCCCAGCAGAAGGTCTTGACGCCGTTGTACATATATGTGGAACGTCCCGTACACATATCGTAAGGATTTGCGATAGGCGTTTCAAGTCCGAGCGTCTGGGAACTGATAACTTCGTACGGAACATATGCGTGAGGTGACTCTACGTAATTTCCGTCTATGTCGTAAGTGTAAGTCGAATAAGGTATAATTGCCTGTGCGGGAATTGCACTGAGTACAGTTACAAGACAAACCGCGAGGAGAAGTATACGCTTTAAACCTTTGAAATTCATCTTTGTTCTCCTCCCTTAGTCTTTCATACCGGAACTTGCCATTGTTTCAATGATGTTGCTCTGTGTTACGACGAATACCGCGATAGGAACGAGCATCATGATAACCGTGGAAGCTGCCGCAGCACCGGAACGTACTATACCGCCGGCAAGTATCTGCTGAATTGCGTAGTTGAAGGTTTTAAGCTGTTCGCTGTATATATATATTGAAGTACCGCTGTTCCAGAGTCCCTGGAAGGAGTAAACTATAAGTGTCAGCCATGCAGGCTTAACCATAGGCATTACTATCTTCATATATATTGTCCATTCCTTTGCGCCGTCAAGTCTTGCGGACTCAAGCACGGGGTCGGTAACGGTGGTTTCCATGAACTGTCTCATGAGGTAGAAACCGAGAGTATATCCGAACGCGGGGATTATAAGCGACCAGTATGTATCTATCCAGCCGAAAGCACTCATTATAATGAAGTTTGAAAGTGCGGAAACAGTGGAGTTGAACATCAGCGAGTAGTAAACAAGCTGGAACATTCCCTTTCTGCCGGGGAAGTTTATCTTGGTCATTGCGTAAGCCGCCATGGACGCGAGAATCAGGTGTCCGAGAGTACCGGCAACCGAAACGAACGCGGTGTTAAACACGTATCTTGAGAACGGAACCCACGACTCGCTCATGAGTCTGAACAGTTCGGAGAAGTTATCAGGGCTCGGGTTGCGCACGAAGAATCTCGGCGGGAACATCCACAGTTCGTCAAGAGGCTTTAACGACTGGGAGATCGCATATACCATAGGCAGGAACATGAATGCGCCGAACACGATTAACAGTATGTTTATTCCGAGGTCACCGCCGAAAGAACGGTTAAATGAACGTCTTTTGATCTTTGGAATTTTCATTATCATTTACCTACCTTCGACAGTAATTTATTTACAAGCAGGTTAGCTCCTATCATTATCGCAAACAGTATAGTCGCAATAGCTGAAGCATATCCTACCTCCCAACGCTGATTTCCGTAGTCCTCAAGGTGGTGCATGATAGTGTGTGCGCAATAGTCAACCGACGGGAAACCGCACAGTGCCGTAACAACAGCACCGAAACCGAACGAACCGGTAATTGACATGATTGCCGCGAACATCATCTGGTTTTTCATAACCGGAAGAGTTACATACCAAAGCTCCTGCCATCTGTTCTTAACGCCGTCAACGCTTGCTGCTTCGTAGAGCGACTTATCGACGACCTGGAAGCCCGCGATAAACGAGAGGAACGATGTACCGAGTGAAGTCCAGAGTGCAACCATAATAACAAGAGTCATGATGTAGTCGGTGTCCTGGAACCAGAGTATCGGAGAGTTGATAATGCCGAGTTTCATGAGAGTACCGTTGACCCAGCCGTACTGGTCGCTGGAGAACAGCGTCTGCCAGATGAGGTAGACCTGACCGGAGATACTCGGCGCGTAGAATATAAGGGTTACAACGGCTCTGATCTTAGGTGTAAGCTCGTTGATGAACCATGCGAACATAAGACAGAGCAAGTACGAAACAGGACCGGTCATTGTCGCAAAAATAAGGGTATTCTTGCAGGCAAGAAGGAAGATGTCGTCATCGAGAAGCAGTCTTATGTAGTTATCCGCGCCGATAAAGACGGGCATTTCAAGCATATTGAACTGTGTGAGGCTGAGAAGCAGCGACACAAATACGGGTATAATCGTAAAAGTAAAGAAAACCAGGTAATACGGCGCTACCATAAGGTAACCGACCTTGTTGACCTTCATTTCGCGCAGCGTCCATTCCCATTTTGTCATATCTTTTCTGAGCTTGGGAGCGGACTGCGGTTTGGAAACAGTCTTTTCTGACATTTATTTCACTCCTTGAATAATTTAGTACGGTTATCAGTCGATCTCAATACCTTTTGCGGCAAGCTCTTCCTTATATTGGTCTATTGTAAGGAAGCCGTACTCGTCACGCTTTCTGGTAAGCTCGTTATTTATGTCGTCAACATATCCGAGCATTGCTTCGGAAGGCACTTCATCGTCATTGATTACAGCATAGAACGCAAAGTTCGTGTATCTGGCAACGATGTAGTTACCGGGCGACATAGGCGTACCCTTGAGAGACTTAAACTGCTGTTCAAGGTTTCTCTTTTCCTGAGATGTCCAGGACTGTCCGGTCAACGCTTCAATATTTGCCGTGTTGTATTTTGCGGCGGTACCCATTATAGCAACCTGTTCCTTACCGAAACGTTCCTGTGTGGGAGTGCTTACCCACCACTTGAGGTACTGCCATGCTTTCTGTGCCTTGGGAGATTCGGTGAAGTC
This sequence comes from uncultured Eubacteriales bacterium, assembly GCA_900551295.1. Classification (GTDB taxonomy): domain Bacteria; phylum Bacillota; class Clostridia; order Oscillospirales; family CAG-382; genus UMGS1387. The sequence goes on from URVJ01000009.1 coordinate 78,439, forward strand.
CTGTCCGTCGGAAATATCGTCGGCTGCGTCCTTCATCATCATAACCGCCTGAGGCGTGATAGGAGAAGTATGATTTATCGTACCGTCCTCGCGTTCAACGCCGGGAAGCTGAACAAATTCCCAAAGGCCCGCGATTTCGGGAGCGAATACTCTGAGCTGGTTATAGAGTGTGTAGCTTGCGATAGCTATCGGCATTTCACCGGTTCTGAAACGGTTAGCAAAGTCGTAGGTGACGGGTTCTCCGTAAAGCGTGAACCATTCGGTCATACGCTGGAATGCGTCAAGCGCGCCGTTGCTGTCGAGGTTTGATGCAACGCCGACAGTTCTGAGATACTCTCTGTCGGTATAATCGCCGGTGTAGTTTTCGTAATCGTAGCTTGACTTGAACCAGTCAACATCGGACTGATACATATATATCTGTGTAAGAGCCTGAGAGAAGCCCATTTCGAGCTGGTTTTCGGAAAGCGCTCTTATTACCGATTCAACATCGTCCCATGTTTCGGGAACTTTGAGTCCGAGTTCTACGAATATATCCTTGCGGTAGAACAGCATCGGGAGATCAAGCGTTGACGGGATACCGTAAGTTACGACACCGTTTCTCTCAACTCCGTTTACTGTTTTGTAAGGCTTGTCAACGTCTCCGACGTCTTTTCCGATCGTGCCGTCCTCGTATTCGATTCTGTCCGGATCAAGTACGGTAAACGGAACGAACTGTTCTTCGTTGAAGAGCGGTTTTACGTCTTCTTCAAAGCCGTCGAAGTAGTTAAGCGGAATAACCGCGTTTCTTATACCGTATCCGACAGGGTCGGCGTCCATTGATACGTCGGGACCAACGCCTGCGAGAGTTGCAGGAAGCAGAGTACCTGCCGCGATAAGCTTTAAGTTAACGGAAATTCCGGTTTCTGCGGTAAAGCTGTCGTCAACCATCTGACGCATGATCTGCGCCTGGTCACGTCCGGTCGTGATCCATACTTCAACGACGTTCGGATCTCCTTCGACGTGCTTTTCGGAAGCACCGAGAGAGTTATAATCCGTGAAGAATGACATTATGAACGAACCGAATTCGTGTGCTATAGATTCGAGAGGTCCGGTCTTTGCCTTGGGAAGCTTGCTGCCTGAGGGCTGAATTTTTATGTAGTCAAGCTGCAGCGGCTGAGACTTTGTTGAAAGCAGCCATGTTCCGAGGCTACCGATGTAGCTTTTGTAGTTTGCAAGGTTTACGGCTATCTTATCCTGGTCGTTGCCCATTACGTCGAGAAGATAAGCGACTCTGTCGAGTATTACGGTATTTGAACCCTTTGTGCCTATCTTTTCTTCAAGTCCGTCAGAAACGCCGTAGAGGAGCTTTGCCTCGTCTCTCATACCTCTGAGAACTTCCGGAACAAGTTTTGCAAACTCGTAGTCGGTGTACTCGTCGGGATCGGAGCCGGTGATCATGAGCAGCTTTCTGTAATAAACGTTGAGTCTTGACTGGCTTTCGTCGATAGTGTTGAGAAGGTCAGCCATGTCGCCGAGGACTGCTTTAAGCTCTATTTTGTGATGTCCCTTAGATAAATAGAAGGAAAAATGAGTAGTTCCGTCGTTGAGGGTATCAACCTGCCAGTCTCCGTCGTACTGGAACTGCAAGAACTTTGCCTCTTCAAAGGGATATTCGCCGTCGATTTTAAGTGAACGCGAAGAATAAAGTCCCTGGTTTACGGTCTGCTTGAAACGGGTTACGATATCGTACATACCGTCCTCTTCAACGTCAAACTCGTAAGTTATCCACTGACCTGCGCTCTTCCATTTGTCACCGCCGTTTCCGCCAATAGTGTTGAGCAGCGTTGCGGACGTGCTCTGCGGTTCGGTTGCGCCGCTTGTTCTGTCATTCATCGCGTATACAACCTGTTCGCTGGTTTCGATCGGTATTTCGGCGTTTATGTATATAGCCTCTGCATTTTCCGGTGCGGTCTTGTCGGAATTTGCTTTAAGATAATCTTCGTAGGAAATCAGTTTTTCTGAAGGATGAAGGGTAATTTCAGCAAGCTGGAGCGGTTCGCACGCCGCGTCGAAAGCTATTGTATGAGTACCCTCTTCAAAGTAAAATTCAAGCGGATCCGAGAAGAAAGTTTCCGAGTCGCAAATTTCCTCGGTTCTCCATTCGGGAGCCTCGTATTTTACGGGACGCATTTCGTTGCCGTTTACGTCCTTCTTAAAGGTACGATCCTTTATGCTGTAACCGTTTTCTTCCTTGTCGCGCCACACTCTCGTAAAGCTGAGATAGCGCGCTTCCTTATAAGGCACCTTGTCGTCGATAAGGAGAATTCTCTCGATATTCGAGCCGTTGCCGTCGATCGGGAAGTATTTGATGGTCATGGTGTACATTCCGGTTGCGGGAATATCTACGGTGTAGACAGTTTTGCCCGAATCGGGAGTTATGAGCGTATCTTTGCCGAGAGTCTCGTCAAAAGCCACGGATACGGCAGCGGTCGTAAGATCCTTGTCGTAGTCGCAGGCGTCTATTACGACGGTATCCGAAGCTTCGGGCGCACCTGCGTGCAGGTCCTTATACTCGGAATAAGTCGTCGAGACCATAAGATCCGCCATTTCATCAAGGGAGTTGAGCGTTCTTGTAACGCCGTCGTTATCCGGTGTAAGACCGGTATCGGCAGCATTAAGACCATCGCCGTCGGCAAAAGCCGTAACTCCGAAGACAATCTGCATGAGCATACAAAGGACAAGCATTATTGCCGTAAGTCTGCTCTTGTTGGTTGCAATTTTCATTTTGCTGATTTCCTCCTACCTGATAGAGAATTGCCTGTTGATTTTTGACACTTTACCTTATTACTAATGCATGACGGACAAAGCCGAAATATACATGCGCCGCAAAAAAATCTACATATATATATTAACCGACCGTCCGCGTCAACTGCCGACGCAAAAAGGGCAGAAAGTGCCTATTTACATAGATATAGTATATCAATCCCGACAAAATTTGTCAATAGCCGATAAATGATACAATGCGTCCGCAAGTCTCGTCAAAAGAGGCTTGTACAAAAGGCTTTTTCCGCACGGACAATCATATGTGTAAATTTTAATTGTGTATCACATTGCACAAAAATTCACTTTTGTTTTGCATACGGCGTGCCCGGTTCGCAAACGCGTGCAAAACCGCGCTATTGCAGCTAAATCCGATAATATGTGCGCATTGTCATCCGCTGCTTTTGGTATGATAAGTAAATTTTATAATTAATGTAATTTTTTGCCAAAATTAACACAGAATATATTCCGTCACGGAATTGTTAATTTTTTGTTGCCTTTTCAACATAATTTGTCAACATCGTTTGTGCATAATATACAAAAACCAAGGCGCATTTTCTACGTCTTGGATATTTTGACTGCGGCGCATTTTTTGCCATTTGTTTAAGTTTACGAACCCGATAATTGACACTTTTACAGTTTGAGTTCAGAAACTCTCAATTGTCAAGCTCGTTCTGGAGCTGTTCCCACTTTTCGTACAGTTCTTCAAGCTTGCTTTTTGCCTGCTGTTCTTGTTCGTAAAGCTCTGCCGCACGCTGATAGTCGCCGGAACATTCAAGCTGGAGCGCGGCGTTGGTTTTTAGTTCTTCTTCAAGCTCCGCAATGTCCTTTTCGGTCTGTTCAAGTTTCTTCTCGGCATTTTTGCGGCGGTTGCGGTCCTCTTTGTTCTTTACGTAGTCGCTTTTTGCGTCCGACGCGGCAAGATTCTCGTCCTTTGCACTTCCCTGCCCCGGTTTATGAGAATCGCGGTAGGAAATATACGTTTCATATCCGCCCTTGAAGTCAAATACTCCGTCGGTGCGCATCTCAAATATGCGGTTTGCAAGCTTGCTTATGAAATATCTGTCGTGCGAAACGCAGAGCAGCGTTCCGTCGTATCCCGAAAGAGCGCCCTCAAGCACTTCTCTCGACGGTGCATCAAGGTGGTTTGTGGGTTCGTCGAGTATAAGAAGATCGCTTTTTTCAAGCATGAGCTTTGCAAAGGTAAGACGCGCCTTTTCTCCGCCGGAGAGAACTCCTACTTTTTTAAATACGTCCTCGCTTGTAAATAAAAATCCCGCAAGCACGCTTCTTATCTCGGTCTGAGTCTTATCGGGAAAGCAGTTCCACAGCTCGTCTATTACCGTGTTTGAATTGTCAAGCCCCTGGTGCTCCTGATCGTAATAGCCTATGGACAGTCCTTTGGCGTACTCAAATTTGCCGAAATCCTGCCCGATCTTTCCGCACAGGATTTTGAGCATTGTCGATTTTCCGACTCCGTTCTGCCCCAGGACAAACATCTTGTCCTTGCCGTGAAGTATAAAGCTTACGTCGTGAAACAGCGGTTTTCCCGGAAACGACTTTGAAAGCGACGTGACCTCAAGCACCTTGTCGGGGCACTTGCCGTTTTCGCCCATCTGAAATTTGAAATTTATCGACGACGGCAGCGCTTTGGGCTTTTCGAGCTTGTCCATGCGCTCTATCGCTTTCATTCGGCTTTCCGCGGCAATTATGTTGCGTTCTCTGTTCCAGCGGCGCTGATTTTCGATAAAAGCCTCCATGCGCGCAATTTCTTTCTGCTGTTCGCGGTAGTGCTTTTCGTCGGCTTTGCGGTCAGCCTCCTTGCGCTTTACATATTCGGTATATGCGCAGGTATAAAGTTTTCCGCACTTGTTTTCTATCTCAAAGGTCTTTGACGTTACCTTGTCGAGAAAATATCTGTCATGGGATATGACTATAAGTGACTTTTTATAGCCCTTTAAGTAATTTTCGAGCCATTCTACGGTTTCTATGTCAAGGTGGTTGGTAGGCTCGTCAAGCATAAGTATGTCGGGTTCGGAAAGCAATAACCTTGCTATTGCAAGACGTGTCTTCTGACCGCCGGACAGTGCGTGTATGCACATATCATGCGTGCTTTTGTCAAAGCCGAGACCGAGAAGCATACCCGCAATACGGCTTTTGTACTCGTATCCGCCCTCGCTTTTGAATTTTTCTTCAAGAGACGTGTATTCTTTGGCAAGCGACATACGGCTGTCGCCGTCATGATCGTTCTGCATAAGCTCGGTAAGCTCGTGAAGCCGTTTTTCGGCGCCTACAAGAAACGGAAACGCCATGCACATCTCGTCAAAAATGCACTTTTCGGAATCAAGTCCCGTGTTCTGTTCGAGATAGCCTATACGCTTGTCTTTTGCCAGAAATATCTGACCCTCAGACGGTTCGGCAGCGCCGCACAGTATCTTCATAAACAGCGATTTTCCCGCACCGTTTACGCCGACAATGCCTATCTTGTCGCCCTCGTTTACGCCGAGGTCTATTCCTGAAAGAATAACGTCCGTGCCGAAGGACAGTGTCACTCCGGACGCGCTCAGTATTATCAATTCAATTCTCCTTATTTCTTATTATTTAACATCTTGTCGAGGTATATTCCCGTATACGACTTTTTGCACTTTGCCACGGTTTCGGGAGTACCGCATACCATGACGTTTCCTCCTGCGTCTCCGCCCTCGGGACCGAGATCTATAATGTAGTCCGCGGTCTTTATCATATCGAGATTGTGCTCAATTACGACCACCGTGTTTCCTGCGTCAACAAGCTTTTGCAGCACTTCGATGAGCTTTTCGACGTCGGCTGTGTGAAGTCCTGTAGTCGGCTCGTCGAGAATATACATGGTCTTTCCCGTGCCGCGCTTTGAAAGCTCCGCCGCAAGCTTTACTCTCTGCGCCTCTCCGCCCGACAGCGTTGTTGACGGCTGACCTATCTTGATATATCCGAGGCCGACGTCATCAAGCGTTTTGAGTTTGCGGTAAATCGACGGAATGTTGGAAAAGAACTCGCAGCCCTCCGAAACCGTCATTTCAAGAACGTCGGATATGCTCTTGCCCTTGTATTTTACTTCGAGCGTTTCCCTGTTGTAGCGCTTGCCCTTGCAGACGTCGCAGGTAACGTAAACGTCGGGAAGAAAATGCATTTCGATAAGCAGCGTTCCGTCGCCCTGACAGGACTCGCATCTGCCGCCCTTTAAATTAAAGGAAAATCTGTCCTGTCCGAATCCTCTCTGCTTTGCGCCCGGGGTTGATGCGAAAAGCGCCCTGACCTCGGTAAAAAGTCCTGTATACGTCGCAGGATTTGAACGCGGAGTTCTGCCTATCGGCGACTGGTCGATAGCTATTACCTTGTCGAGATTTTCGATACCCTCAATTCTGTCGTGAAGTCCCGAAACCGTATTTGCGCGGTTGAGTGTTCTTGCAAGACCCGGCAGAAGAATGGAGTTTATAAGAGAGCTTTTGCCCGAACCCGACACGCCCGTAACGCAGGTAAAGGTTCCGAGAGGAAATGCAACGTCAATATTTTTAAGATTGTGTTCTCTTGCGCCTATGACCTTTACGAACTGCCCGTTGCCCTTTCGTCTTTCGGCGGGAATTTCTATTTTCCGTCTGCCGGACAGGAAATCACCCGTAACCGAGCCTTTGCATGCCATGATTTGTTTCGGCGTTCCGCAAGCCACGACTTTTCCGCCGTTTACGCCGGCGCCCGGCCCTATATCGACAATGTAATCCGATTCAAGCATCGTTTCTTCGTCGTGCTCTACGACAATTACGGTGTTTCCGAGATCTCTCAGACTCTTTAACGTGTCTATAAGCTTTGAGTTGTCACGCTGATGCAGTCCTATGCTCGGTTCGTCGAGTATATAAAGCACGCCCATGAGCGAAGAGCCTATCTGTGTCGCAAGTCTTATTCTCTGGCTCTCGCCGCCGGACAGCGTTCCGGATTTTCTCGACAGGGAGAGGTATCCGAGACCGACGTTTTCAAGAAATCCCAGACGCGCAAGTATCTCTTTGAGTATATCTTTTGCAATTTTTGCGTGAAGATCGTCAAATTTGATGTTTTTGAAAAATTCAAGCGACTTAGTAATCGGCATTGAGCAGACTTCGTCTATATTCATGCCGCCGACAGTTACCGCAAGAGCCTCTTTTTTCAGGCGTTTTCCGCCGCATGTCTTGCACGGTACCGTTTCCATAAAACTCTCGTAATATGCGCGCATGGTCGGGTTGTCCATGTTCTGCTCGTATCTGCGCTGAATCTCCTTGATTATGCCTATGAAATTGAGATTGTAGCCGCGGTATCCGTAGCGTATCTTTTCGTCGCCTTTTCCGTATAACAGCACGTTAAAAGCCTCTTTAGGCATATCGCAAAGCGGCGTATTTACCGAGCAGCCGAATTCTTCAAGCGCGCTGTTTATTCCCGCGCCTCCCCACGAATCGTCCTTCATGCTCTTGAAGCCGTTGCAGACGCACGCGCCCTTTGCAAGCGAAAGGCTCATGTCGGGAAACAGCTTTTCGGGCGACAGAACAAAGCTTTCGCCCAAGCCGTCACAGTCCGGACACGCGCCGAACGGACTGTTGAACGAGAACATTCTCGGCTCAAGCTCTCCGAGACTTATTCCGTGTTCGATACAGGCGAAATTCTGCGAAAACATCATCTCGCTCTTTCCCTCGAATTCTCCGTCGTGCAAGGCAATTATGCAAAGTCCGCCCGAAAGCCTGAACGCCGTTTCGACGGAATCCGAAAGCCTTGTTCTCACGTCGGGTTTCATTGCAAGCCTGTCTACGACAATTTCTATCGTATGGCGCTTGTTTTTGTCAAGCTCTATGCTGTCGTCGAGGCTTCTTATTTCCCCGTCTATCCTCGCCCTTACAAATCCGTTCTTTCTCGAATCGGAAATAAGCTTTTCGTGCGTTCCCTTTTTGCCCGAAACGGCGGGGGAAAGCACATAAAACTTTGTGCCTTCGGGAAGATTGAATATTTTATCGAGTATCTGGTCTATCGACTGTTTTTCTATCACTCTGCCGCACACGGGACAGTGCGGAGTTCCGGCACGCGCATACAAAAGCCTTAAATAGTCGTAAATTTCCGTCACGGTTCCGACAGTGGAACGCGGATTTTTCGACGTTGTTTTCTGATCTATGGATATAGCCGGGGAAAGTCCGTCAATGCTGTCGACGTCCGGCTTGTCAAGCTGACCGAGAAACTGTCTTGCATACGACGAGAGGGATTCGACAAAGCGCCTGTGTCCTTCCGCGTATATCGTATCAAACGCAAGCGAGCTTTTTCCCGAACCCGAAAGTCCAGTAAACACGACAAGCTTGTCTCTCGGTATTTCGACGTCTATATTTTTAAGATTGTGTACTCTCGCACCCGTTACCTTTAATGTTTTAGATCCCAATTTGCCCTATCTCCAATCCTTCGTCCGACTCTGCCTTTTCCAGAGCAAGCTCCTTTGCGTATGCCGCAAGAGCCGTGTCCTTCACCGCGTCCGCCATTTTAAGGCACAGTTCTCCGTGCTGGCGCTGACCGAAAAATTCTCCCGGTCCGCGAAGCTCCAAGTCCTTTGACGCAATCTCAAAGCCGTCGTTTGTCTTACACATTATATCCATTCTTTTTGAAAAATCGCTGTCTTTGTTTTTGCCGTAAAGCGCCGACATAAGTATGCAGTACGACTGATATTTTCCTCGCCCGACTCGCCCTCTCAGCTGATGCAGCTGCGACAGACCGAACCGTTCCGCATTCTCTATAAGCATTACCGCGGCATTCGGAACGTTTACGCCGACCTCGATAACGGTAGTCGATACCAGGACATCTGTCTCTCCGCGTGCAAATTTCTGCATTACGGCGTCCTTTTCGGCTTGTTTCATGCGACCGTGTATATATTCGGTGCGAAGTCCCGAAAGGTATCCGTTTTTCAGCTCCTCGCAAAGATTTTTCGCCGAACGCATTTCGTAGCCGGTGCTCTGTATATATTCTCCGTCCTTGTTCTTTTCCTCTGCAAGAGCGCACACGACATATGCCTGTCTGCCCTCTCTCACCCTGTCGTAAAGAAATTCGTATGCGCGCTTACGCTTGTTTTCACCGAGCGCGCAGGTTTCGACTTTTAGCCTGCCTTTAGGCATTTCGCCGATAATGCTTATGTCAAGGTCGCAGTAGATTATCATTGCAAGCGTCCGCGGTATAGGCGTTGCCGACATGACGATTGTATGCGGTTTCAGAGCCCCGTTGTTTTTGTCCGCACTCTTTTTTTCAAGCGCTTTTCTCTGTTCAACGCCGAAACGGTGCTGTTCGTCGGTTATCACCAGGCTTAAATTTTTAAACTTTACTTTATCTTCTATAAGCGCATGAGTTCCGATAAGAACGTCGGTATCTCCGTTTTCAAGGCTTTTTAAAAGCTCTTTTCTTTCTGACGCTGCAGTGTCTCCCGTAAGCAGCGCAACGCTTATACCGAATTTTCCGAGAGTTTCTTTCAGCGATTCGTAGTGCTGCAATGCAAGTATGCCCGTAGGAACCATGAGAGCCGACTGAAATCCGCTTTTTGCGCAAGCATATATCGCCGCGCACGCAACCGCAGTCTTTCCGCTGCCGACGTCTCCTTCGATAAGCCGCCTTGCAGGGCTTATAATGTTTTCTCCCTTATATTCTGCCTCCTGCGACGGATTTTTAACGCCGCTTATATCAACAAGTATATCCTGTATAGCCGCTTTCTGGGCGTGCGTAAGCTCAAACGGCAGCGACGACACAAAGGCTTTCATATCGGGGTATTTTATGCGCCGCGAGCAACCGCTTTTGCCTTTCAGCCCCAAAAGCACCGTCTTTAGCTGAAGTCTGTACAGTTCGTCGAACGCAAGTCTGCGCTTTGCTGCTTCAAGCTCCTGTGAGTTTGACGGGAAATGTATATATTTCAGCGCGTCGCACTCGCGTATAAGCGAATATTTCTCTCTCTGCGCGTCGGAAAGATAATCGCCTATCTCATTAAAGCACAGTTCGAGAGCCTGCGAAACGCACGACGAAACAAGCTTTGATGTAAGTCCCGCAGTCAGCGGATATTTGGGCACAAACGGCGGCAGTTTTACGTCCGGATAGTACGGCTCGTATTCCGGCGACGTCATGGAACAGCTCCCGGCAAGTCCCGTTATGATGCCGTAAAATCGGAATTTGCGCCCTACGGTGAACACCGTCTTTAAATATTCGCTGTTGAAAAAGGTCATGCGCACTCCGCCGGTCTCGTCGCTCGCTATAAACTTCTGGACCGTCATGGCGCGGCCGCTTTTGCCGGATCTTATGCGGACGCTTGTTATCTGCGTCGTTACTTCAAGCAAAAGGCTTGCATATTCGCCCGAAACTATGTCCTCGGTGAGAAGTATGTGCGACCTGTCCTCGTGATGAGCCGGAAAATGATACAAAAGCTCGTAAAGCGTGTTTATTCCGAGCTTTGAAAACAGTTTTTTTCTCGCTTCGCTTACTCCGCGCAAAACCGTAAGAGGCATTGCCAACCTGTTTTCCAATACGCACACCTCCCCATGATATTTTCAGACAGTATATATTATACACTACAACTGTCAATGCATTTTTGTCCAAATTGTAAAAAGTTGCAAATATTTCACATAGGTTTCACATTCCGGTTGTACCCTATTAAAGTATCTAAAGCACCCGATCAGGTGTTATATATTGAAAGGAACATTAATAAGATGAAAAAATTTGCACTTATACTCGCGGCTCTGCTCGCCGCATCATCGGTCATGCTTACCTCCTGCAACGGCGATAAGAACGCAAACACTGACGGCAAGAACGACAACAAGGTCGTTGAAAACAACGGTTCTGACGTAAAAACTCCCGAAGGCACGGTAAACTTTGCCGAAGCCGAAAAGAGACTTGAGGAAGCTCAGCCCAAGAACGATCTTGACAAAGAAATACTGCTCACCGTAGAAGGCGTTCCCGTAACGGCGACTGCGGTAAGATACGCAAACATTGCGTGCAGCGAATACTACGATGCAGGCGATTCCGAACCCGACGCGGATACCCAGGAAAAGATCGACAAGGAGATCACCGATTATTATAAGCTCAATGCCGCAATCGTAAACATTGCCAACAAGAACGGCATAGGTGTTTCCGATACCGATCTTCAGGATAACATCATTTCCAAGATAGACGAGTTCAAAGCTCAGTACGGCGACGATTACGATACTGTCTTTGAAACATACGCATATCAGTCACCCTATTGTTTCTTTGATTCCCAGCTTTATAACCTGTTTTACTCAGAGCTTTACGATTATTTCTACGGCAAAGACGGCGTAGCCGAGGACAAGGCTCAGATCCACGACGACGCGCTTACAGCGATGAAAGACGGAGATTATGTTCACGCAAAGCATATACTCATCGCTTTCCCGGACGATATCGAAAAGGACGAAAACGGCAATATTCCCGAATCTGCGAAAGCTGAAACCCTTGCAAAAGCAAAGGAAGTTCTTGAAAAGGTAAACAACGGCGAAGATTTCGACGCTCTTATCAAAGAGTACGGCGAAGATCCCGGAATGAAATCCCAGCCCGACGGATATTACTTCACCAAGGGACGCATGGTTCAGGAATTTGAGGACGCGGCTTATGCGCTTGAAATCGGAGCAACCACAGGTCTTGTAGAAACCTCCTACGGCTACCACATAATCAAGAGACTTGACCTTGACGACGGCAGCGACGGATTCTACACCTCCGACGAATACCAGAACCTTGCATACGACGCTCTTGAAAAGATGCTCAACGACGAGATTGCAGACTATAAGCTCGATTACGCAGAAAACTATGACAGCAGAGTAAAAGAATTCCTCTCGGCATACAGAGAAGAAAAGGCTGCTCAGAACGCGGCTCAGAGCGATGACAGCGACGATAGCAGCGACAGCAGCGACAGCGGCGATACCGCAGACGGAGAAAACTGAGAAATGTCCGTGACCTTGAAGAAAAACGACACCGTAACGCTCAAAACCGAAGTTTTGCTGCAAAACGGAAACGCGCTCGCACATACTCCGGACGGATTTGTGGTGTTTGTTCCGGGAGCAGCTCCCGGCGAAACGGTAGACGCGAAAATAATCAAGGTGACAAAAAGCTACGCAGTCGCAAAAATTACAGAAATTATTCAGCCGTCCCAAAACAGAATAAAGGACGGCTGTCCTTATGCCGGAAAGTGCGGAGGCTGCGTATTTTGTCACATAGACTACAAAACAGAGTGCGGATATAAAAAAGACGCGATAAACGACGCCTTTCACAGAATAGGAGGACTTAATTTTTCGCTTTCCGAGTTCTTCCCGTCAAAAAACTGCACCCATTACCGCAACAAAGCGATATTCCCCGTCGGTACGCTTTCCGACGGCACCGTTACCGCAGGATTTTACGCAAGAAACACCCACCGTATAGTGCCGCACGCGTCATGCCTTATAGGAAAGCCGGAATTTGATCTTATAAAGGACTCTGCGGTTGAATTCTTTAACAAAAATAACATAAGCGCATACGACGAGATAAGCGGAAAAGGACTTGTAAGGAGCATATATCTGCGAAGTTCGCACACATACGGCGACATATCGCTGACTCTGATACTCAACGGTGAAAAGCTTGTGAACGACAAGTGCGAAAAATCTTTCTGCGGCTTTATCATGCAGCTTTATCCGCAGATAAAAACCGTGCTTATAAACACAAACACCGAAAATTCAAACGCCGTGCTCGGCAAAAAGTGGCGCACTCTCACGGGTGAAGGCTGCATATACGACAAGCTTTGCGGCAAGCGTTTCCGCATAACTCCGGCGTCATTCTGGCAGGTAAATCACGACGGCACGGAAATTTTGTACTCAAAAGCCGCGGAATATGCCGCGCCTGAACCCGGACAAACGCTGATCGACCTTTATTGCGGCACGGGAACCGTCGGACTCTGCATCGCTGACAAAGACACGCGTCTTTACGGTGCGGAAATAGTGGAACAAGCCGTTGCCGACGCAAAGATAAACGCAGAACTTAACGGAATAAACGCCGAATTTCTGTGTCTTGACGCCGCAAGCGCACTCGATGACCCGAAACTTAAAGCGCTTAAGCCCGACGTCATAACAATAGATCCGCCGAGAAAAGGCTGTGCCGACGTGGTTGAAAAAATCGCCTCTCTCGGAGCGCGCCGCATAGTGTACATTTCCTGCGATCCCGCAACGCTTGCAAGAGATCTTTCAAACTTCAAAAACTTCGGCTACTGCCCGATAAAGGCCGCGGGCGTCGATATGTTCCCGAGAACGGGGCATGTGGAGACGGTAGTTCTTTTATCCCACAAAAAAGCCGACAGTTATATCCACATTGATGTGGAGTTTGGAGAGGGCGAGGGCAAGATTCCGGTAGATAGTATTGCTAAAAGAGCCGAAGCGTACAAGCCCAAAGAAAAAGTGACCTACAAAATGATTAAGGAGTACATAGAAGCGAAATACGGCTTCAAGGTACATACCGCATATATCGCAGAGGTAAAGCGAAATTTGGGATTGCCGATGTATGATGCTCCTAATGCGGTAGAAGAATTGAAACAGCCGAGGAAGCATCCGACAGCGGAGAAAGTGGAAGAGATAAAGGATGCACTGAGGTATTTTGAGATAATATAGAGGGAGAAAATTATGGCGATAATAAGACCAAGATTGATAGATTTCTACAATATTCCAATAACGCAAGAAGAGGTTGATTTCGCTATTCCTTTTTTAGATGAAGATATACCATTATATTTAGACCCATTTTTGTTGTGGAAATCTCCTTCGCAGCAAGATAATGCGTTACACCTGATACTAATTAATTCATTTAATAAGTTGGGGGCAACGTATTTGAAAAATGAAGATAAAAGGGAGTTAATAGCAGAGAACTTAGCTGGCTTATCTGAGTGTAGTGAGGTAGGATTAGGTTCGGGAAAAACCAAAAAGGGATTGAAAATATCCATAAATACAGCAAAAGAGATATTAGATTTGTTCAGTATAGTGCCGCAATATAAGACAGGTGGTTTTTCTCATTTTGAGGAAATACAGTTATATGTAAATAATATATCTAAGGATTTTAGAGGGAGAAGAAATATGAAAGATGCAATTACTCAAGAAGCAGTTACTCAATATGAGTTGCTTTGCCCGTTACTTTCGGGAATATATGGGGAGTTACAAGAATTATCAAAGAAAAAGCCAGATACGCCTCTTAACAACTTTAAGGTTAAATCAATAAATAGAGTCTTAGAACCAATAAAGGAATTGTTGAAAGAGGAAAATATGTACCCGTTTTTGGATGTGCTTGCTATGGATGATATGCCTACAAACAGTGATGTTGTATTAATCCTGAGCCAATATATAAAATCTATGGATATTTTTCATGATAAGTATTATGGATACAATTCACGTTCTGGGCAATATGAATGGAGTACAAAATAACCGTAGGAGTTCTCTTTCCTTTGAATTACCGCTTAGTTTCGAGCAGGCAGTAGCCTATCGAAAGGCTAACGGACAGTATGTAAGGAAAAATCAGTGGAGGGATATCACTGTAAGGGTATTCATAGACCTTGATTAACAGTTAAATACGATAGGCGTATCATTAGAAATAGTGGTACGCTTATTTTTGTCCCTTTTTGCAGATTTGTC
>URVJ01000010.1 GCA_900551295.1 uncultured Eubacteriales bacterium
TCGAAACGATGAGAGATACCCACGGCTTGACGGAAAGGGCATTCATCGTGTCAACGGCTTTTTGCCGTCCCTCTTATTCTGTTGACAAAGCCGTCGGTTTATGTTAGTATGTCGATGAGGTGAAAACGCATGAGAAAAAGAATACTGTTTATCGGGACGGGCGGAACGATAGCCTCCGACCTGACAAAGGGCGCGCTGTCTCCGTCTCTCGGGGCTTCCGAATTGCTGCGGCTCGTGCCCGACGTTTCGAAGATATGCGACATAGAAGCAGAACAACTCTTTGCGCTTGACAGCACGGATATAATGCCTGAACATTGGCTTGCGCTTGCGGCGCTCATACACGAAAAATACGATATGTTTGACGGCTTTGTTATCGCGCACGGAACGGACACTCTGGCGTATACGGCGTCCGCGCTTTCATATCTCATACAGAACAGCCGAAAACCCGTTGTCATAACCGGTGCGAAAAAGCCGATAGGGTTTGAGACGACAGACTCAAAACAGAACCTCTCCGACGCTTTCCGTGTCGCCGCTTCCGATATGCGGGGCGTGCTTGTTGTTTTCGGCGGAACGGTATTGCTCGGCACGCGCGCTCAAAAAACGCGCTCAAAAAGTTTTGCTGCGTTTTCAAGCCCGAATTTTCCGCCGCTTGCGACGGTTCAGAACGGCAGACTGACTGTGTTTTTCGAACCGAAAGCGGGCGAGGAACGTTTTTATTCGCGCCTTGACTCTTCCGTCGGGCTTCTCAAACTTACACCCGCAACGGATGCGGAACTTTTGCGCTTTATGCTTGACCGATATGACGCGCTTGTTATAGAGTCTTTCGGTGTCGGAGGTCTGCCCGACAGGGACGGAGACTTTCGCCGCGAAGCGGAACGCGCCGTCAAAAAAGGCAAAACGGTGGTTGTCACAACGCAGGTGCAGAGCGAGGGGACGGATCTTTCCGTTTACAATGTCGGAAGCGACCTTGCCGCGCTCGGCGTGCTTGAAGCGTTTGACATGACGCCCGAAGCGTGCTTTACAAAACTGATGTGGCTTTTGCCTCTGACGGACGACCCGACGGAGCGTGAACGCCTGTTTTATACACCCGTCAGTCATGATATTCTGCCGCCGCAGGAAATTGCGGTCAACTAAAAATAATTAAGGTTTTTTATCTTTGTAATTTTCATGGCAATAGCTTTTTCTATAAAAGTAAAGTAACCGCCCACAGTTCCAAAATGTAGCGGTTACTTAATCGTACTTTTGGCGCAACCGTTTGAGGTCTTGCCTTTGTATATATATTATATGCCCGGAACGTCGGTTTGTCAACACCTTAAGCAAAACTTTTTCACGAAAGGAAGAACAGGCATGACAAGCTGTTTCAAAGGCAGATTCAAAGTGACATCAATACGCGGATACCGCACGATAGGCGGCTCAAAAGAATACCACGGCGGACTTGATTTGGTCGCGCTTGACGACAAAACCGTCTATGCGATAGCAGACGGAACCGTTGACGCAGCGCCCTACGAGCCGAATGGATTCGGATATTACGTCCGTCAGCTCTTACCCGACGGCAGGCGCATATATTACGGTCACATGGCAAAAGGCAGCGTCGCCGTAAAGAAGGGCGACAGGATAAAAAAGGGCGACAAACTCGGCACAATGGGAAGCACAGGACGTTCGACGGGCGCGCACACTCATCTTGAGATACGTCCGAAAGGTACATCAAAGCAAAGTCTTGACATTTCGGAGTTTACGGGTATTCCCAACAAGTCCGGCGCGTACACGTCGGGCAACATCTATTCCTACGACGATACCGTTGAAACAATGCTAAACGACGGAGTTATCACAAAGGAAAACATGGTCAACTGGGAACTTATGCTCGCTGGCAAGGCGGATATTAAGCCGGAGTTTTTCAGAAAGATTGTTGAGAGGTATCATGAAAAACTAAAATGACGTCATATACGGCAAAGCACACCGATTTTTATACACGGTGTGCCTTTTTTGCATTAAATTTAATTTTTCAGCCGTTTTCGCGGTTTACATAGAGCTTGTACCACGTTATAAACGCAAGCACCGTCCAGAGAGTTCTGTAATTGTCGGCTTTTCCGGTTCTGTGATCTTCGAGAAGCCTTAAAGCCGCGTCCTTATTTATGAATTCGTCGGCATAAGGAGATTTAATTATATCTTTTGCCCAGTCATAAAGCTCGTCCTTCAGCCATACGCGCACCGGAACGGGATAGCCCTTTTTGGGACGCATTACGGTATCGGGATTTACAACGTCGCGGAAAGCGTGTCTGAAAATATACTTCGTCGTTCCGTTTGAAAGCTTATCTCCGTCGCAGAGTATCTTTGCAGCCTCAAACACCTCTCTGTCAAGGAAAGGAACTCTCGCCTCAAGCGAATGAGCCATGCTGAGCCTGTCGCCCTTTACAAGTATATCTCCCTTGAGCCATGTGTTAAGGTCGCAATACTGCATTTTGGACAGCATTGAAAGATTCTGTGCCTTTTCGTATATCGGGTGCGTTATGTCGGTAAACTTAACGTCGGGGTCGTAGGATTTAAGTATCTTTTTCTTGCCCTTTTCATCAAAGATAAAGGCGTTTCCTATAAATCTGTCCTCAACCGGCGTGACTCCGCGCATAAGCATATGTTTTCCTCTTACGGATTCGGGCAGTGCCGACGCAAACAGTTTTATAACCGACTTTACGGGCTTTGGAAGTGCGAAGATCTTCTGTGCCGCCTCAACGGTTCCGTAAACTCTGTAACCTGCAAACAGCTCGTCCGAACCCTCTCCCGAAAGTACGACCTTTACGTGCTTTGCAGCCTCTTCGCAGATAAGATATATCGCAACGGTGGAGGGATCTGCAACAGGAGAGTCAAGATGATATATTACCTTTTCGTATGCGTTTACAAAGTCCTCAAACGTCGCGACTCTCTTTATGTGGTCAATGTCAAGGTGCTTTGCGATCTCAGACGCGTCGTCCATCTCGGAATAATTCTTTACGCCGAACGAGATTGTAAACGCCTTTATTCCGGGGCAGAGCTTTGACGCAACTGCCGTAATTACCGCGCTGTCTATTCCGCTTGACAAAAAGCTGCCTACCGGAACGTCGCTCAGCATATGAGCCTGTATGCTGTTTTCCAGCGCACGGCGGAGATTTTTTTCCTTTTCGTCAAAGCTTATATCGGGACGCGGCTCGAACCTGTAATCGACGTAGCGCACGGGATTTAATTTTTCTCCGCACATGACTTTTGCATAATGCCCTGCCGGAAGAACCTTTATGTCGGGGCACATGGTGTCGGGTTCGGGAACATACTGGAACGAAAGATAATTCTGGAGTGCGGTATGGTCTACGGTGTATCCGTCTTTCATATCGGGATCGTGCCTGAACGCCTTGAACTCCGACGAGAACACAACGCCGTCCTCTCTCTGCCTGTAATAAAACGGCTTTATGCCGAAAGGATCACGGCCGAAGAACAGCGAATTTTCCTCTCTGTCGAGAATTACTATCGCAAACATTCCGCGCAGCTCTTTTATGAACTTCTCCCCGTCCCTTTTATAAAGAGCGAGTATCGTCTCTATTTCGCTCCTTGTATCAAAGACTTCCCCCTGCTTCATGAGTCCGTCGCGCAGTTCAAGGTAGTTGTATATCTCTCCGTTGAAAATTCCCGTATATCGTCCTGTCTTGTCCGTAAACGGCTGAACGCCCTTTTCAAGGTCGATTATGCTAAGTCTCCTGAACGCCATACAGCAGTTGTCGGTGCGTATCATCTGACTGTCGTCCGGACCTCTGTGCTTTATGGTCTCCGACATATTTTCAACCGCCGAAACGTCAATCTCGTCTATCGGCGCACTTTTAAATAATCCTGCAAATCCGCACATGGTAAACTCCTTAAAATGTATATAGGAAAAGTATAGTCCGAAAATATTAACAAAATAATAAAAAATTCAATATTTTTTTAAACACATTTTGCCACGACTATGGTATACTAATAGTGGAACAAAACATTTTTTGTATTTAATCAAATTTAAGGGGGACACATCTATGAAAAAGTTTTATTACATTGTCGGAGCTGCCGTAACCGCAGCCGCTGTATTTACGTTTATCGCGGTAATGCTCAAGAAACTCCGCATTTCGCTTTCTATTGAAGGTATAGACGACGGAGATCTTGACGAAAACGAAAACGGCGACATCGAGCTTTCCATAGATTCCGACGAAAATAAAGAGGAATCCGACTACAAAGAGGACGAGGAATACCTCAAAAAGGAACTCGACGATATGCTCGCTGAGGAAACCGAAGAACCCGACATCGAGGTTGAAATACACGAGGAAAAGGACGACAAAGAGGAAAAGTAATTCTTTGCGCGTTTCGGCTTTTGCGCCGTGTACGGAAAATAAAAATAACAGCCCGGCTCTGCATTTTTTATTTGCATTGTCAGGCTGTTTTTTTGCAGGTATTCAATATCTGCAAAGCGTGCTCTTGCAGAGCCTGTCGTTTTCATAGCTCAGTTTAAGCGAGAAAAATCCGTTTCTTTTCGTCATTTCTTCAAGAAATATCCGATCTCCCTCCCAGAGAGAAAGGCTCATTACGTCTGCCTTGTCCACCCATTTCAGCACGCCTTCGTCGCAGTCTGCATTAAGCTTTCCCGAAAAATCGGTGCAGGTGAAAAGGTGCATATATTCCGTCTGATTTCCCTGCATATCAAAGGTAATGACGGCTCTGTAAACAAGCTTGTTTGCGGTAAGTCCCGTTTCCTCGTATATTTCTCTTGCGGCACATTCTTCCGGACTTTCGCCCTCTTCAAATTTTCCGCCGACGCCTATCCACTTCCCTGCGTTTTCGTCATTATCTTTCTTTACGCGGTGCAGCATTAAGTATTTTCCGTCTTTTTCAAGATAGCAAAGAGATGTGTTTTTCATTATTCCTCCCGCAGCAAATCCCCGTCTTTGCCGTCGCGGCAGCCCATGTCGGGCACTGTGTTTATATCCGCGCGTTTTGCCTGAATATGCTGTAAGCTGCGCGGTACGTTATAGATTTTTCCGTCTTTTAAGAATTTCGCTCCGGTCTGCTTGAAATAAAATCCGACGTTTGCGTCAATACACTGTTTTCTTATATCGAGAACCCAGGAATAATCGCATATTCTCGCGTTGTTTCCGCTCTCGCCGCCGACTACAACGCCGCCAAGCGTGCTGTCGAGGTAACGTGAAAGGTCGATTTTGCCGAGCAGCGGCTCGCAGGTTATCTGCTTATGCTTTATCGGAAGCTTCATAAATACGGGCAGCCGTTTGTCGCACTCGTTCTGGTTTTCGACGGTGCAGACAACACACACGTTATCGTATCCGCCGCCCCAATCGTCGGGAATACACTCTTCAAAACGCAGTATGCGCTTTGTGATTATTGTAAATTTAAGATCCGAACGCTGTTTTATCATCTTCCACATGTCGGCGCGCCATATGTCAGCCTTATCGAGAAAAAAGTCGCTCGTCATACAGGCATAGACATGGGTTCCCGACGGAATTTTATATCCGCCGTTTTTCTTTGTTTCGACAAGCGCACCGAAAGTCTTGTTTTTCGTGACCTCCGACGCGTCGCGCCCGACAGAGCCGTCTCTGCGGTAAACATAGCAGTGCTCGCAGCCGGGTGAATATTTTGTGCAGCCGTGCCACGGATTCCAGACAATACTCTGCATCTTGCCGTCACCCTCCGGTTATTGTGCCGTTTTTCACGGCGGACTCTCCGAATATTTTTATTCCGTTATCGTAAAGCAGCTTTGCTGCAATTCCGTGTCCGTCTGCAAGCGTATGCGAAAAAGTTCCGTCATAGATCTTTCCGAAGCCGCAGGACGGGCTTTTTTCTTTTAAAACCGCAATCTTGCAGCCAAAACGTCTTGCAAGCTCAAGCGCTCTCTGCGCGCCGCGGACAAAGTTATCGGTTACGTCCTTTCCGGACCTTGAATAAACTCTGCCGTCTCTTATTTCCGACGGCTCGCGCGGAATTTCAAGTTTTCCCATACATTCCGGGCATACCGGAATTATCTTATAGTTTTCGCAAAGCGCCTTTACATCTTTGTTATCGTTGTCCTCTCCGTCATATTTGCAGGAGTTTCCCAAAAGACACGCGCTTACAAGTATACATTTCTTTTCCGTACACAACACCGCCCCTATTTTTGCAAAAATTACAGTTTGGCTCTCGCAAAACCGCACTTTCTGCAATATTTAAATTCGGCATATCCGTTCAGAAATCCGTCGCGGAGTTTTTTTGCCTTTTCGCTGTTTAATATATCTTCGACTGAATCAGTGCCGAGATTTCCGAGTGCAAGCACGCCGTCGCAGTCGATACAGCACGGGATTACCGTTCCGTCAACAAGCACGCCTATCTGATCTCTCATTCCCATGCACCTTACCTTATCGTTTTCACAAGGCTCGCGCCACGAGAATTTTTCTCCGTATTCGAGATAAAACAGTCCGTCTATCTTTATGCCCTTAGGCGTATTCTTCCATTCGCCGTTTTTATATTTTTTCCGCAGATAGCTCTCTGCGTCAAGATTAAGTTTTTCGCTTTGAGCGTCCTTCGCCTTTCCCTTTTCGAGATTCCACAATCTCAACACCGACACGGTTCCGTTCTCCGACGCCATTTTGCAGAAATCCGAGCAGACGCCGAGGTAATTATCGGGAAAAACGCCGTCGCAGTTTGCGGCTTTTGAATGAACCGACACGGTTATCTTATAAAGGCAGCCGCAGTCAAGCAGAATATCCTTTGTCTTTGAAAGCAGCGTTCCGTTTGTCGTTATTACAGCCTTAAAGCCGAGATCTTTACACACGGCGAGTATTTCGCGAAGATTCGGGTGGAGCAGCGGCTCTCCGAGAACGTGAAGATAGAGATAATCGGTATACGGAACAAGTTTTTTAGCGTACATTTCAAAATCGGATACGCTCATGAACTCTTTTTTCCTGTCCGTACCCTTGCAAAAGCTGCAATTCAGATTACAGACGTTTGTTATTTCGACATATACCTTTGCAAATCGCTTTGTCAGCACTTTTTTACTTCCTCAAAGCTTTCTTATTCCCGAAACAAAGGTGCCGGAATGACCGCCGTAGCCTCTGTGAGAGAAAAATATATTTCTGCCGTGCTCATCTCTTGCGCAGCACGTACAGAGTCCGCTTACGTCGACGTTTTGCTCTTTAAGTCCTGCATTTATCAGCAAAAGTCTGTTGATCTCCGCAAGGTTTGCGTACTTTGCGGTATCTGCGGAGCAGTTTGCGCGGAAAGCGAAAGTGTTATTTACAAGGTTTTCCATTCCGTAAAATGCAAACAGTCTTTTTACGGCTTGATAGACCTCATCTCCCACCTGGTAGCAGCACATACCGATACACGGTCCTATTGCCGCCGCAATATCGCAAGGATCTCCGAGCATTTTGGCGCTTTTTACGGCAATATCCGAAACGGTTCCTCTCCAGCCGGCATGAACCGCCGCAACAGAACCTGTTTTCAGGTTTGCAAGCAATATCGGAACGCAGTCCGCAGTCTTTACGCACAATGCGTCAACATTTTCGGTATTTTTATCGAGCAACGTCGCGTCAAAGCCGTTTTCAAACTGTCTTTCGGGAATTATTCCGAACCCTGCGTCTGCATTTGTCACTCTTTTTACGTCGCACGAATGAACCTGTCTTGCCGCGCACGCGTTTTCGGGGTTTACGCCGACAATTTCCAGCGCTCTTTTATAGTTTTCAAGCACATTTTCGGGCGCGTCCGTATATCCGTTTTCATCTTTTCTTGCAAGGCTGACATTAAGGCTGTCAAACGCGCCGCCGCTTACTCCGCCGAAACGGGAGGCGAAAAAATGTTTTATATTATATTTTTCAAATACCGGGCTTGTATAGTAAACAAGCTCTTCAAGTTTATTTTTTCTGAACACAGGAACCTCGCTCTTAATACTTTTTCTGAGTGTTGATTATTTGATGGAAAAAGATAATACACTTCTGATTGCAAGTCTATTCTCTCACTTTTCGGAATCGAAAAGTGGGCGTATAAAGTCGCACTTTGAAGAAAATTTCCTTTTTCCGCCCAAATAATCCAAAATCTGCGTATACCGCTCACTTCCGTGCAAAAACCGCCGCATTGTGCGCCTTATGCATCTTTTCCTCACGCTCTTCGCGTTCCCTTATCTCCTTGATCTTTACGTAAGGCAGCATTACCGAACAGCCGAATTCGTTGGGAGCGCTTTCGCTGAACTGAATAAGTCCGTCGTACTTTTCAACGATCTTCTTGACGCTTTCTATTCCGTTGCCGTGACCGTCTTTGTTTTTCTTTGTGGTTTTAAGTTCGGGATTTTTCTTTAACACCGCCGAATCAACACTGTTGTTTATAAATATTTCTACATAGTCCGCAATGTCGCGTACAGCAAGCTCCACTTTCTTTTCCGCGCTTTCCTTCGCAGCATCTATCGCGTTGTCAAGCAGGTTTCCGAATATGATTCCCGTGTCTACCGGGTCAAGCTGCGCAAGATACTTGCTGTTGGGCTGTACGTCAAAACGCACGGAATTTGTTTCGCAGAGTATTATTTTTGAATTTACAAGCGCGTCAAAACCGTAATTTCCCGTATCAACATATCTTCTCATGTTTGGCAGATATGCGCTTAAAAGCCTTGAAACGTAGTTGTATGCTTCCTTGGATTTTCCGGAATCTATAAGCATATTTACCGTCATGAGATGATTTTTGACGTCATGCTTGAAAAGCCGCATATCCTTTATAAACATATCGTTGTCTTTTATGCGGTCGTTGATGTTTATGTTTTCCTGTTCAAGCAGCTTTATGGTCATTTCGTTTCTGTGAACATTGCTTATTATCATGTAGAAACAGTATACTATTATGTTCGCGGCGCATATGCATAACATTCCGAGAAAAATTTTGTTTTTTATGTCCGGGTGAATAAGCACTATCTTCATAAGCTCCGTCATTGAGATGACCGACAGAAACGGCACTATTATAAGCGCGTACCAGAGTCTTTCCTCATTACCCGTTTCGTCTGTTCTGCGGTAACGCAGTATCGCCATGTAAACCGCAAGCGTAACAAGCTTTGAAATAACTATCGCGAATACTCTCATAAGCCCGAACTGCGTTATTATCAGTTTCGGATCGCAGTTGAAAAAGCAGCCTACCGCAACAAGCGTCAGCACAGACGACATTGTAATTATTATCTGCGTTATCACCGACATCCACAGTTTTTGGGCAAAGCTTCCGTTAAGGCATAAAAGCGCGTAAATGAAATATACCGCAACGTAGACATATGTACCGTAGCTTTCAAATATTGTGATGCAGTTAATCGCGGATACCACCGCAAACGCGCCGAACCAGCCGGCGATAAAGCAAAGACAGGCCTTTGCGCCGTTAAATCTGCTTGTCAGATATTTTGTCAGAAATCCGACTGCCAAAAACATTTCGGCAGCATTTACCGCACCTTCAAAAATTATTCTTCCCATTTTTATCTGCTCCTGAGATAACTCTGAAACTGATCTCTTATGATCGGCGCCCTATCTCTGCCGAGAGGAATCGTTTCGCCGTCATGCAGCACAACCTCTCTGCTTGTAACTCTTGATATAAACCTGCAGTTTACAAGCACGCCTTTCTGAACCCGTAAAATTCTATACGGAGCAAGCTGTTTTTCGGCATCCACTATCTTGCATCTGCAAACGGTGTCCTCGCCGAGCGAGTTTTCTATTATCAGATCGTGTCTGCACGACTGCGCCTTTACAAAAGTATTCAGATTTATCTCTATAACCTTGTTGTCGGCTTTGAGTAAGCAAAGTCCGTTTTTCTCCGTCTCGTCGAAATCCAGCTTTTCAAGCAGCTTCGGAATTACCGTCTTAAACTCTTCAAGATGACTTTTGCGGATAAACCAAAACGGTCTGTATTCCCATGAATTGTAAACGGTCTCGTCGAAGTTCGTGACAAATATTATAACCGCGTTGTCGTTGCTCTCTATGAGCCTTGCCGCGGTTTCAAAACCGTCAAGTCCGGGCATATCCACGTCGAGTATAACGGCGTCCGCCTGTTCGTTTCTCCACTTTTCTATCAGGGAACGGCTTCCGGTAAAGGTTTCTGTCTCGCACTTTCTGCCGTCCTTTATACAGGCTCGTATAATTGTCTCCATTCTCTCGAGAAACACCGGATTGTCGTCGCAAATATACAGTTTGATTTGGTCTTTCACACTTTTCATCTCCTTTTCCTAAAGACTGTAAATCATACGACGGTATTTTACCACAATTTACGCCCGGAAGTCAAGAGAAAAAGACACATTTTTGCAATATTTATACGAAGAATATTAATAAAAATGTATTATTTGTCCGTTTTTGTCGAACGCACTGTTTTATTTAAACGCTTTTAATACGCGGTTATCGCTGTATCGTACAGTAATTTTGCCAAAAAGCATATGATTAAAAATCTGTTTACAAACAAAGCCCAAAAATATGACTTTAAGAATAAATTGAAAACAACAGGACTATTTTTTGCCGTTTTCAAGTTCATTGTAGTGTACGGTGCGGTATCTGTATTGCGACGGAGTTTCTCCGCACACCTTTGCGAAAACTCTCGAAAAATAATGCTGGTTGTCAAAGCCGAGATTTGCGGCGATCTCCTTTACGGTAAGCAGAGGATATTTGAAAAGCATTTCCTTTGCGCGCGCAAGCTTGTAATTTGTAATGTAAGTGACGGGAGTAACGCCGAGATTCTGCTTAAAATAGCGTATCATCTGCTGTTTTGAAACGCTGCAGTAAGCCGCAAGATCTTCAAGCGAAATGTTTTCCTTATAATGACGCGCAATGTATTCCGACGCTTTCTTTAAGTTGTCCGGCACGGACGTACCTGTCCTGAGACTTATATCCGTAAGCAGAGATTTGAGCGTATCGGCATACAGCATTGAAAGAATTCCCAAAAGTTTCAGTTTTGATTCAAGCGGAGTCGTCAGATCTCTCTTTGCGCCGAAAAGCTTTATTCCGCCTGTCGCCTTTACTATCTCGTCAAAACATTCGGGAGAACATTTTGTGCGCAGAAAAACGGTGTTTGAATATTCGGGAGAGGCGTTTCCGCTGAGTATGTCTATATCAAGGCTGTTTTTCATCTCGGTGACTTTTTCGTAAAGCTCTTTTTCGTCAATGTGCAGAGCCTGTTCGGAAAGCGCAAAATGTATGTAAGAAAGAGTACAAAGGCTTGAACCAGAGGGGGTTCTCGTATACGGGCGGTTCGCCGGAATAAATATCACGTCTCCCGCAGAAAGCTCGTGCCGCTCTCCGTCGGTCTCAATTCGGCAGCAGCCCTCTCTCACAAGTATAAGTATGTTGTCGTTGTCGGCTATCTGCCAGACGGTGTTTCGCACAACGGTGTACGCGTCGGTTATCTTGGGAAGCTTGTCAAGCGATATACTGTAAAACATTTTAACCTCACTTAACGCAGAAAATGTTAATATAATGCACCGAATTGAGAATATCATTCATTTACTATTATACACACAATTTATATAATGTAAATACAAAACAGCGTTTTTTATACAAAATCCGTTACAAAGGAGAATATTATCATGGAAAAGAAAATATGGAAGGTAGCCGTAATCGGCTGCGGCTGCTTTGCAAGCACACAGTATCTGCCGAGAGTATCAAAGGAAGTTAAGAACGCGGTATGCGTTGCGGCTGTCGATATTATAAAGGAACGCGCAGACGCGGCGTGCGAAAAGTTCGGCATACCCAACAGCTACGGCAGCGTTTACGAGCTTATCGAAAAGTGCGACTTTGACATAGCGATAGACGCGGCGTCCATTCAGGCGCACCATGAGATAAACATGGCAGTTCTCGGCGCGGGAAAGCACCTTGTTTCACAGAAACCCGCGGCTCCTACCGTCGAAAAGCTCAACGAGCAGATAGCTCTTGCCAAAAAGAACGGCGTAAAATTTGCCTGCGCACCCATTCACCCGATGAGATATGACATAAACATGGCAAAGCAGTTCATAAAGGGCGGCGTAATCGGAAAACCCTTCTATATTAAATGCAACCTTGCTCACGGAGGTCCGGAATACTTCCAGTACCGCGACGCAGATCCGTCATGGTTCTTTGAAGAGGGTGCCGGCGCGCTCGTTGACATGGGCGTTCACGGACTTCAGATAGTAACCACCATTTTCGGACCGGCAAAGGCATTCTCCTGCATGGCAAAGGTCATGATGCCACAGAGAACCGTCCGTTCCGGCGCATACGACGGCAAAGTTATAAAGACAGACAAGATACCCGACCAGTACGTTATAACGCTCGACTACGGAGAGGGCAAAATGGCTCTTGTTGACACAGGCTTCTGCGAAAAGGCAAGCAGAGCGCCGCAGCTTGAAATATTCGGCGAAAAGGGCACCATCTCCTTTACAAAGCCCTATATGCAGAACCCAATGCCCGAAGTCTACATAGACGATATGGAAAAAGGCATACGCGGCTGGACTTATCCAATGGAGGGCGCGGTACGTCCCGAAAGACTTGAAACGCAGGGCTGCTGTCTGCGCGACCTTGTAAGAGCCATAGAAAACGACACGACTCCCGTTCTCTCGCCCGAACACGCGCGCCACGTGCTTGAAATAATGTGCAAGATACCCGAAGCCGTAAAGACAGGCAAGATTATAAGCCTTGAAACCACGTTTTAAAACGGAGGTGGCGTTATCATGAAAAAACTGCGCGTTGCAATAATCGGAATCGCGCACATTCACGTCGATTATATGCTGTACTTTTTCGGACTTCACAAGGATATGTACGAAATAGTCGGCTGTGCGGACTATCCGCCTTATACAAAAGAGGATTTTGAGCTGCATAAGGAGCTTAATGTAAATCCGCGCTGGAACTGTACGGTTTTCGACGATTATCTTGAACTTCTGAAAAAGGGCATAGACGTCGCCGTTATCTGCACCGACATAAAAGACCATGCAAGAGCCGCGTGCGAGATGCTTGGCATGAACATTCACACCATAGTCGAAAAACCCATGAGCCTTACAATGGCTGACGCAAAGGCAATGTACGCCGCAGCAAAGAAAAGCAAGGCGGAGCTTATAATCAACTGGCCCATAGCATGGTTCCCGACATTCAACAAAGTAAAAGAGCTTGCAGACGCCGGAAAGGCCGGAGAAATACTCAGAGTTCAGTACAGAAGTCCCGCAACCACAGGTCCTTATGAGCCGGGAAGCATGGACGAAGAGAAGATGAAAAAACTCTGGTGGTACAAGAGAGAGCTCGGCGGCGGCGCAATATGCGACTACACCTGCTACGGCTGCGTGCTTGCGACATGGATAACGGGAAAGACCGCAAAGAGCGTAAACGGAATGCGTACAAACACTTTTCTTAAATTCTCCGACGTCGAGGACTATTCGCTGTTTGTAATGGACTTTGACGGCTGCATAGGTCTTGCCGAAGGTTCGTGGGCGACCATAAGCGACGGACAGATCGCGACAGGTCCCGTAGTATACGGAACAAAGGGCGTTATAGTCGGCGACAGGAGAGATCCGGAAGTAAAGGTATACACAACTCCCGTATGGCATACTCAGACGCTCGATCCCGACGAAGTTTACAAATGCTGCGGCATGGACGACGATCTGCCGAAAAACGTATACGAACACCTTGTCAATTCAAAGCCGCTGCACGAACTTCTGACGCTTGATTTCAACATGAAAGCGCAAGCCGCGTTCGACGCCGGCATACGTTCCTGCGACAGCGGAAATACCGAAAAGACCGAGAGCTTTATGCTTGAATGATCGGGTCAAAAAGAATTTAACGGAGGAAAATAAAATGAGCAAACTCAGAGTTGCAATAATCGGCACCGGAATGATCGCAAACAGCGCGCACTTTCCGGCGCTTAACATACTTAGAGAAGAGGGACTTGTTGACGTCGTGGGCGTTGCCGACATAAGAGAAGAAATTGCGGCGGAAACCGCAAAGCGCCACCATGTTCCGAACTACTACAAAGATCCGCAGAAAATGCTCGACGAATTAAAGCCCGATTTCGTCGCCGTATGCACCCCAAACGTATATCACAAGGAATGGACCATAAAAGCATTGCAGGCAGGCGCGCACGTCGCCTGTGAAAAGCCTATCGCCACAAGCTACGCCGACGCCAAAGAAATGTGGGACACCGCAAAGCAGTGCGGAAAAATGCTCTTTCCCTGCCAGTGTATGCGCTGGAGAAACTATATGCAGCGTTCAAAGGAGCTTGTTGAAAGCGGTGAACTTGGCGACATATACTTTTCCGACATTCAGTTCATACGCCGCATAGGTATTCCGACATGGGGAATGTTCCACATGAAAGAACACAACTTCGGCGGCCCGTTCTGCGACCTCGGCGTACATCTTATCGACAGCCTGCTCTGGATATGCGGCGACAAAAAGGTAAAGACCGTATCGGGCAGCGCATTTACAAAGATTGCAAACAAGGGCGAGGATATACTCTTAAGCATTGCCGAAAGCGGCGCGTACAGCGGAGTATTCACGCCGAGAAAATACGATTGGCACGAATTCAACGTCGAGGACTTTGCAACGGGATTTATGAGACTTGACGGCGGTATGAGCGTAAACTTCAAATTCTCCTGGGCAATAAACCTCCCGACCACAAACCTTGACATGGTAATCTGCGGCGACAAGGGCGGTCTTTCCGTAAACGGCGAAAAGCTCTACAAGAATATAGGCAGATTCCAGTCGGAATGCGATATGAAGTGGTTCGACAACGGACAGTACAAGGGCGTTCCGTTTGAGCAGCACAGATATATGTACAGAAACATCATAAACACCCTTGCCGGAAAAGAAGAATATCTTATCAAGGAAGATCAGAACCTTGAGGTATCCAAGATAATCGAGGCATTCTACAAGTCCGCCGCCGAAGGCAGAGAGATTGCCGTAAACTGAGTACACAAAAAAAGATTTTAACAGGAGAAATATCATGATCAAAGCCGTAATAATAGGTTTTTCCCATATGCACGTAAACGAAATGGCAAAATACCTCTTTGAGCACCCTGATTTTGATTTGTGCGCGGCGTCTCCCGTTCAGAGTGCGTCAAAGGACATAGCTCCGTTCCGTTATACTGCGCTGTGGAACCTTGAAAACGTAAGAAACAACTACTGTTCCAACATTTATGACGACTACCGTCAGATGATCGAAACAGAAAAGCCGGACATTGCTTTTATTCTCACCGAAAACGTGCAGAAATGCGCCGTCGCTCTCGAATGTATAAAGAGAGGTATAAATCTGTGCATAGAAAAGCCCGTCGCAATGAACGCGCACGAGGCAAGAACCATAAAAAAGGCAGCCGACAATCACGGCGTTGAGGTTGTCGTGAACTGGCCCGTCGTATGGAGAGAATATCTGCATAAGATCAAGCACTTTGCCGACAGCAATATTGTCGGAACTCCGATAAAGCTGCACTACTTAAACGGTCACACAGGACCTCTCGGAATAGGCGCAAAACACCGCGGCGTTACGGAAACTGCCGAGGAGATGACCGACACCGACAGAGCGCAGACATGGTGGTACAACAAAAACCGCGGCGGCGGAGCATATCTTGACATCTGCTGCTACGGGGCAATGTTCACGCGATGGATTCTTGGAAAGGGCGCACTTGCCGCAGAATCGACAGGCATGAATCTCGCAACTCCCTATGCCGATACAGAGGACAATACGGCGTCGGTAATACGATACGACACAAAACTGTCTGTAATCGAGGGTACATGGACAATGCCGAGAAAGCTTGTTCCGTCAGGCCCTACGGTGCTCTGCACAAAGGGCGCTCTCAAATGCACAGACTTTGCCGAAGGCAATCCCGACGTAATCGGCTATGACGTTTACGGAAACAGCGTGGATCTTTCGGGCTTTAAGCTCGGAAAAGAATTTACCAACATGGCTTACCACTATGCAGAACACATAAAGACCGGAAAGCCTGTTTACGAAATGCTCACCCTTGACGCAAATATAGAGGTCATGGAAATTCTCGACGCCTGCATTAAGAGCAACGAAACAAAAAAAGAGGAGTACATCTGATGAAACCCGGTCTTATCGCCGACATTGAGAGGGCGTCAAATCACGACGGGGACGGACTGCGCACCGTGGTTTTCTTCAAGGGCTGTCCGTTATGCTGCGCATGGTGCCACAATCCCGAATGTATAAACACGGAGGTGCAGACGCTTTTCTATCCCGAAAAGTGCATACACTGCGGTAAATGCGCACAGGGCTGCTATTCGGGCGCGCGCGTCGTCTGCGGAAAGCAGTATACTCCGAATGAACTGCTTGCCGAAATATCGCAGGACAAAGCGTATTACGGCAGCAGCGGCGGCGTTACGTTTTCCGGCGGAGAACCGCTCATGCAGAAAGAATTCTTACTTGAAACGCTGAAGCTTTGTAAAAAAGACGGCATAAACTGCGCCGCCGAAACAAGCCTTATATACTTTGATAAAGAAATCTTTTCAACACTTGATTTTGTAATGGCTGACCTTAAAATATGGGACAGCGATACGCACAGAAAATATACCGGCGTTCCGAACGGCACAATAAAACAAAATTTCAAAGAGCTTGACAGGCTCGGTATTCCGATAATCGCACGCACGCCCGTAATTCCCGAAATAGATCAGGGAATTGACAGGATCAGCGCGTTTTTAAAGGAACTTCATAACGTAAAGCGCTATGAGCTGCTTGCATATCACGCGCTCGGACTGTCAAAAGCTGCGGCTCTCGGAATAACGCAAAGACATTTTACCGCGCCCGGCGCGGCGTACATGAATGAGGTGAACCAATATGCTTTCATACGCTGACAGACTGTTGCAGATGAGGCAGACCAAAATACGCCACACTCTCGAAAAGAGAAAGCAAAACGGATATACCGACCTTGACGACTTCGGAACAGTTCCGATAACGCCCGGATATTCGGTAGAGCCGTGGTACAACAGCACAAACGGCAGCTTTTACGGCTATGACGGAATGTGCGAAAATTTCTGCCGCGTAACAGACGCGCACGAGCCTTACGTAGATCCCATAGAAATGCTCTGCGGAAGATGGCGCGATATGCTTGTAAACTACCGCGGAGATCTTCACTATATGCCCGACTGGCTCAAGAACAGCAAAAAGAACGCCGAATACCTAAAGAACGGCGCGACAAATCAGTGGTCAAAACGCTGGGACGAACAGAGATTTCCCTACGACGAATTAAAGCCGCTGCAAAGGAAATACAACATAACGACGGGTATCGACGGCGACGCGCACTTTGCCTGCGACTATCGCATAGGCTTTGAACTGGGTTTCGGCGGTTTTCTTGACAAGATAGCGGAATACAGAAAGAAAAATCCCGGTCACGACGCTTTCTACGACGCTGAAGAACGCACCGTCAGGGCAATTATACGCTTTATCGACAGGCACATACAGAAAATCGAGAGCATGATCCCTCTTGAAACACGTCCCGAAATACGCGAAAATCTCGAAGAAATGTTAAAGACGTGCAAAAACATACGTACCGCGCCTCCCAAAACTTTCCGCGAAGTCTGCCAGTGGACTGCGTTCTTCAACTGCGCGTCGAGAATTTACACGCGCGACGGTGCAGGCTTTCAGCTTGACGTTCTGCTTCTTCCCTATTACGAAAACGACGTCCAAAACGGTATTCTCGACGACGAAACCGCAAAGTTCCTCATTGCAAATCTGCTTTTGATAGATCCGCATTACTATCAGATCTCAGGCGTTGACGAAAACGGACGCGACCGCACAAACCATCTGTCCTATCTTATACTCGACGCCGCGGACGAAATAAACATCTCCTGCAACCTTACCGTGCGCTGGCATGAAAAGTGCGACAGGGAATTTATGAAAAAAGCCGTTTATCTTCTCATAAAGAACAAGAACGCATGGCCGCGTTTCTGCAACGACAAAGCGCTCTGCGAAGGCTACATGAGAAACGGCGCGGACAAAAAAACAGCCTGCGACAGAATAGCCGTCGGCTGCAACTGGATGTGCGTTCCGGGACGCGAATTTCCCATGAACGACACGGTAAAGATAAACATTGCCAAGGTCCTCGAAAATGCGCTTTCGGACATGAAAAACGAGCCGCAAAAAAGCACTGAGCGCCTGTTTGAGCTTTATTCGGAGCATCTGAAAAAGGCAATTGAGGTAACGGCTGCGGGAATAAATCTGCATATAGACAATGCGCACGACGTAACGCCCGAGCTTGTAATGAATCTCATGATGCACGGAACTCTCGAAAAGGGACTTGACATTTCCGAGTGCGCCGAGCTTTACACGATAGGCGTTGACGGCGCCGGGCTTGCGGTAGTTGCGGATTCCTTCGGTGCGATTCAGACGCGCGTCGAAGAAGAAAAGGTCCTTACATGGGACGAGCTTTACAGGGCGCTTGACGACAACTTTGCCGATGAAAGAACGCGCCTTATAATGAACTCCGCGCCCAAATACTGCCATGGAAACACTTACAGCGACGAATGGGCAAAGAAACTTACCCAAAACTGGACAAAGCTTATAAAAGCGCAGCCCATGCCTAAAAAACGCACGCTTGTGCCGGGCTGGTTTTCATGGTCGAGGACCATTGAATACGGTGCCTGCGTAGGTGCGACGCCCAACGGCAGACGTGCCGGAGAGCCTATCTCACACGGCGCAAACCCCAATCCGCATTTCAGAAACGACGGCGCTCCCACCGCTCAGTCAACGGGTATTGCATCTGTTCAGTGCGGTTACGGAAACACCGCTCCTCTCCAGATAGAGTTTGACCCGATGGTAAAACCCGACGAAAACGGCGTCGAAACTATACTTTCTCTTATCGAGGGGCATTTCAGACTCGGCGGAACGCTTATAAACATCAACATTCTCGACAAAGACAAGCTCTTTGAGGCAAACAAGAATCCCGACAAATATCCCGATCTTGTGGTCAGGGTTACAGGCTTTACCGCGTACTTTGTAAGCCTTTCTCCGCAGTTCAGGCAGCTTGTCGTGGACAGATTCCTTACCGGAATTTAAATCAGGCACATAATTATTTAAACCCGGCGCGCCTATATATGCGTTCCGGGCTTTTCTTATATTGTGTTAAGCGCCGCACCGCGGACTTTTGCCGTAAAATCTCTTATATGTCCTGCAAAAATAGCTCACATCATTAAATCCGCAGCTTTGCGCGACCGCCGAAAGCTTTACGCTCGGATCGTACAGCATTATGCGCGAGTGTTCAAGACGTATTTCGGTAAGCTTTTCAAACACGGTCTTTCCGAACGCCGCATAAAAGTCGCGGCACAGCTTTGACTTTGAATAGGGATAAAACTCAAGTATATCCGAAAGAGTCACGGGAAGAAAATAGTTTGCCTCAAGATATTCCTTGACTTTGTATATATCGCTGCGTTCCGTCTGCAAAGCTGTTCTGAAAAACACCGCGGCGATCTCATATGTCTTTGCGCAAAGCATGGCGCTGTCGGTCGTACTTCCGAATTCGCCGTAAAAGCCGTCGATAAGCGCGAGAAAAGCGCGGCTGTCCTTTCCTTTATACACGCCGCTGCCGTCTACGCCGAAGTAACTGCACAGCTTTTCGACATAATCTCCGTTAAAGCCGAGAAAAGCCGTTGTAAAGCTGTCGTTTCCGTAATATGAGTGCGGCACGCCTTTCGGGGCAAAAAACATATCTCCCTTTTCAAGATCATATGCTTTTCCGTCCGCCTCAAAAACGCCCTCTCCGCCGCACACCGCAAAAATCTGATCGAATACCAGCCCGTCCGGACGGACTACCTTTTCCTGCAAATGGCGGTTTCCGATACTGACCGGGTAAAGAGGAAACATATCCTTATGTTCAAACACACAGGTTTTCATGATGTTCTTGTCTCCGTTCGTGGAATATAGTTATATGATTTAAAAAATAATTATATTTACTTTCAAATTTACGTGCTATATAATTATATTACATTAAACTGTTTCCAAAGTCAAGCAGAAAAGGAGAACCGAGAAATGAAAAAAGTATGTATTTCAAAAAACTGGCTGTTTTGCTCCCCCGACTTTAACGGCACGTCAACCGTCGATCTGCCGCACGACTACTCCGTAAAGCTTCCGCGCGACAAGAACGCGCCCGATCACGGTTCCAACGGCTTCTTTACCGGAACAAGCGGAGAATATACAAAATATATGACGTTTGACGACAGCGCGCACACAATTCTCGATATAGACGGCGCATATATGTGCGCGAGAATCAGCTTTAACGACAATCAGACGGATATGCACCCCAACGGATATATGCCGTATCTCGTGGATATTTCCGACAGGGTACGCCCCGGAAGAAACAACAAAATTTCAATACACGTTACAAACGTTCAGCCCTCAACGCGCTGGTATTCGGGTTCGGGCGTTTACAGAGATGTGTTTATATGGACGGGCGGAAAAATAAGAATAGAGCCGTGGGATCTCTACGTCACAACCGAAAGCATATCCGAAAAAAGTGCAAGAGTCGCGGTGCGCACCTGTATAAGCGCTGATTACGGCGCAAATATAAAGCTCGAATTTGACTTTGCCGACAAAAACGGAAATACCGTTCTTTCAAAAACGCGTAATGTTGACGTTATCTCAGGAAAAAATGATTTTGTGTTTGACTTTGATATTGAAAACCCTCTGCTTTGGGACTGCGATAACCCAAACCTCTACACCCTCGGCGTAAAAATATATTCGTCTGACGTATGCGAGGACGAATTTACCTCGCGTTTCGGAATAAGAACGGTACAGACCGACGCAGAAAACGGTCTGCGCCTGAACGGAAAGTCCGTAAAGCTTCACGGCGGCTGCATACATCACGACCATGCCCTGCTCGGCAGCGCAGAATATCCGGCAGCCGTAAGAAGAAAGCTTGAAAAGCTGAAATCCGTTGGATTTGACTCGGTCCGCACGGCACACTGTCCTCCGTCGCTTACATTCCTCGAACTTTGCGACGAAATGGGCATAATCGTAATGGACGAGGCGTTTGACGTGTGGAACAAGCCGAAAAAAATCATGGATTACAGCCTTTGGTTTGCCGATTGGTGGGACAGGGATATAAGCTATATGGTAAAGCGCGACAGAAGCCACCCCTGCGTATTCTCTTACTCTACCGGAAACGAAATCGTGGAACGCAACGGAAATTCCGACGGTTACGTTTGGGCAAAAAAACTGGCTGACGAAATCAGAAAGTACGATACGACGCGCCCCGTCACAAACGCGGTCTGCATTATCGGCGAAGAGCAGAACACCTATGCTCCCGACGATTATAAGCAGGATTACAAAAAGCTTGTAATGCTCGATTATCCGGATACAAACAGCTCCTTTGCCGCAAGAACCGAAAAATACATGGAGCCGTTGGACATTGTCGGGTACAATTATCTGTTCAGAAGATATGCCGAAGACCGTGAAAAATATCCCGACAGGGTCATATGGGGTTCCGAAACGCACACGCTTTATTTCTATGATTCATGGAAAGCCGTAACGGAAAACCCTAACGTAATAGGCGACTTCACATGGACGGCATACGACAACCTCGGCGAGGCGGGAACAGGAAGATTCGGCTGGGGCGGCGACGGCGTTTATATCCGCGGAATTTCCATTGCGGACTATCCGTGGAGAGCCTGCTATCAGGGAGATTTTGACCTTTGCGGAAACCGCAGACCGCAGTCTTATTTCAGAGAGGCAATCTGGAAGGACATGACAGCGCCGCACATTTTCACAACTCACCCAAAGCGCAACGGCGACTGTTTTTCGGGTACGGTCTGGCACTGGTACGACGTTCACGAAACATGGACGTTTGACGAAGAATATATAGGACAGCCCGTAAAAACCGACGTATACACAACAGCCGACGAGGTTGTATTCTATCTCGGCGAAAAGGAAGTTGCAAGAGCCGTACCCGAAAAAGCCATAGCCACGGCATATATTCCGTATCAGCCCGTAAAACTGACTGCCGCCGCATTCAGAAACGGCAAAGAGGAATGCAGATTTTCGCTTTGCCCCGTAAACAAAGCGCACGGTTTGACAATAACCCCCGACAAGGACAGTATCAGAGCCGACAACCGCGATCTGTGCTACTTTGACATAAGCGTGACCGATAAAGACGGAAATTCCGTGACAGACGGAGAGCACGAAATCAGCGTTACGGTTTACGGCGCCGAACTTATAGGAGTATACGGCGCAAATCCCTGCAACGAGGATATGTACGGCACGAACAAATGCCACACCTTTGAAGGAAAAGCACTGGCGGTGGTAAAGGCGGCGTCGCCCGACTATGTAAGAGTTTTTGTAAGCTCGTGCGGACTTAACGGCGCGGTTGCTTTCATCCCCGCGATACAGCCTTAAATCTGTAAACACAAATTTCCAACCCGGTACGGTATTTCTTTTGCCGTTCCGGGTAATTTTATATGCAAAAAAAGCCCTCCGTTTCAAGGAGAGCTTTGATCTGCAATTCGTTTTTTAATCAGTCGCCGTAGCCTGTGGGATTGTTCTTCTGCCAGTTCCATGAATCGCGGCACATATCTTCAAGGTTCTTCTTTGCCGTCCAGCCGAGAACCTCTTTTGCCTTTGCGGGATCGGCATAGCACTCGTCAATATCTCCCGCGCGTCTGGGAGCTATAACATACGGAATCTTTACTCCGTTTACCTTTTCAAATGTCTTTACCATGTCGAGAACGCTGTAACCTATACCCGTTCCGAGGTTAATTATATCTGTACCCTTGAATTTTGTCGCGTATTCAAGTGCGTCAACATGACCTGCGGCAAGGTCTACTACGTGAATGTAGTCGCGCACACCCGTACCGTCGTGCGTTTTGTAGTCGTTTCCGTAAACGGAGAGCTGCTTTAACTTTCCTACGGCAACCTGAGAGATATACGGCATAAGGTTGTTTGGTATGCCCTGGGGGTCTTCGCCCATAAGTCCGCTTTCATGCGCGCCGATAGGATTGAAGTAACGCAGAAGCACGCAGGTAAGCTCTTTGTCGGCAGCAGCTGCGTCGGTGAGTATCTGCTCAATCATATATTTTGTCCAGCCGTAAGGATTTGTGCAGCCGGTCTTTTTCATTGTTTCTACAAGCGGCACTTTTTCGGGCACGCCGTAAACGGTGGCTGACGAGCTGAACACTATCTTCTTTACGTCATGTCTTCTCATGCTTTCAAGCAGCGAAAGTGTGCTGTCTATGTTGTTTCTGTAATATTCGATAGGCTTTACGCAGGATTCGCCGACTGCCTTGAGTCCGGCAAAGTGAACGACGGCGTCGATCTTCTGCTCCGAGAATATCTTGTCGAGTGCAGACGCGTCGCATACGTCGGCCTGATAAAATATCGGGCGCTTGCCTGTTATTTTTTCAATGCGGTTAAGAACCTCCGGCTTTGAATTGACAAAGTTGTCGGCGATTACTACGTCGTAATTTCTGGAGAGCAGCTCAACTGCCGTGTGGCTTCCGATATAACCTGTTCCGCCTGTAAGAAGAACTTTCATTTCAATATACCTCCGGATAAAGTTTCTTTTTTCTTTTATTTTATCCCATATTTTCCGAGTTGTCAACACCAAAATCATGTCATTTTGTTACTCTTTTTTCAAAAAATGCCTCATATGTGAATACATAAAAAAATGACGGTTAATAATAACACATAAATAAGGGTGCGGAGGTAAAAAATGATAAAAGGCTGTACAAAAAGAGTGATAGTGGTAAAGGACGTAAGGAGCGATATATTTGAAGAAGCGTATTTCATTCTGCGTCCGTCGCAGCAAAGCAATGCCCCGGAGAAAAGCAGCAACGACATTCTCACCGAGGCAAACAGAATAGTATCAACTTGTGAATGCGACGCGCCGAGAGGCACGGTCGGAATATCACGCAAAAAGCAAACAAAATTCAAAGTGCGCGACTTTTTGTTTTTCACCTGCGGCTTTGCTTTTGCCGCTGCGTGTTATGCGGCGTTATGCGCGCTGGGTTTTGCGCTTTAAAACAAATGTGGTTTTTTACACGGGACGGCGAAACTTTACTTTGTCGTCTTTTGTTTTTTTGCCCTGCGTTTCTTCTTCAGGACTATCGCGATAATTGCCGCGATTATACCGAGAATACCGCCGCAGAGAACATATATAAGCGTCATTGACTTTGCGTCGCGCCAGCCGTATATTATGCAGAAAGTTTCGGTCTTTCCCGACATTTCGGTAATGATATAACTTCCGCGGTTTTCGGATTTAAGGCGTTTCCACTTGCCGTCGTCAAGTTTCCAGACAGCGGCTTTCTTTTTGTCGGGATTGAGAATGCGCACCTGCGTTATATCGTTTTCGCCGAGGTCTGTTCCGAAAAGCTCGGCGTCAAGCACGACTGCGGTCTGCTTTGCATGGAGAGAGGCGGCAGGGCTTGTGTTTCCGAATTTTACGTTTATATAAGCTTTATCGGTAAACTTGCCCTCTGCGATCATCATGGGCAGAGTATATCCGTCGAGAACTCCGCTTTCAATAGTTTCGATATACGGCAGATAAAGCGCGTTTACCGTGACGTCGGCTCTTATATTATTGCAGTCGGATATATTTTCCCAAGAGCCGTAAAATCCGTCGCGTTCGGGTACTTCGGGCACTCTTTCGACTTCAAGCGACGAACCGTAATCGGCATAAAGCACATACAGTGTTTCGGGTTCGTCCTCATCGCCGTCGGTAAAGGTAATTTTGAGTTTTGAAAGCGCCTCGGGAGCGCCCTCAATCGAGCTTACCGCGTCAAATCCGACAGCCGTTGCGCGTCCCGTATAGCTTACGCCGTCTATCGCGCCGATTCCGCTGTCAACGTATATATTGTCCTTTATATTTTCAAGGCTGCCGAAACCGCCTGCCACTGCGCCTGCCGCCTCATCGGCACTGACTCTGCATACCGAAACGCAGCCCGTAAGCGTTCCTGCGCGTCCGGCAATGCCGCCTGCATACTTTTCTGCGCTTACAGCGCACTTTGCATAGCTCTTTCTTACCGATGACGAGCTGAATCCCGCAACTCCTCCGGCATATTTTCCGGCGGTGCTTTCAACGTCGCCGAAACCGTAGCAGACATATACCGTTCCGAGGTTCATCCAGCCGACAATACCGCCTATGCAGTCCTTTTTGCCGGTTATCCTGCCGAAGTTCTCGCATTCCTGAAGTATGGTCTTTGTGCGGTAGGTGAAATTGAGAGTATCCGGCTTTTCTATATCGTCCTCGGGGTCAGACATATATTCCACCGCCATAGAGCCCGCAATGCCGCCGACGTTTCTGTCTGCGTCGATTTTGCCGTAGTTGCGCGATGATTTTACCTTTCCTTCGCGTGTAGCCTCAATATTTTCCTCAGACGCGTCCTCGAGATAATCGTCAACGCTGTTGTTTCTAAGTTCGTCAACGGCGTCTTTGAGCACGTTGTTAATAGATGAGAACCGGTCGTATATATTTCTGAGATCGTCGTCTATGGTATCGGCTTTTCCCGAAAGCTTGCCGTTTATCGAATCTATTTCCTTGCCTATCGACTCCATAGCGTCGAAAATATTGTCGCTTGAGGTTCGTGTTTCTTCGCTTATCTTTACAAACCTGAAATCCTTTTCGGAAAGATCCGAAATAATATCTCCCGTCTTGTCAACGGCGTCGGAAAGAATATCGCTTGTTTCGGAAAGTTTGTCAAAGGCTGCGGAAAGGTCGTCGCAGGCAGCGTTTATCTGATCTGCGGTTTCGTTTGCAAAGTCCTTGTACAGCGTTCTTTCCTCGTCTATGGCGTCGGACAGCGTATCAACCGCCGAATTCATCTTCTTCATTGCGAAGGACAGCGATTTTGACGCGCTCTGCAATCTGTCGGTAAAGCTCTCGAACGAGTCTATATCGAATTCCACGTTCTGCGATACCGTAAGCATTGCGTTCATAATGCCGTTCAGTGCGTCGCTCATGTCCGAAACCGAACCTACTATGTTTTTAAGGTACTTTGAAAGGCTCTTGTAGATCAGCAGCACCTCGTCTATGTTTTCGGGAGGAAGTTCGCCCATTACGCCCTGAATTTTGTCGAGTGAATTTCCGAGCTTTGTATTTGCCTCCACAAGAAGCGCGAACGAATCCGCCATATCCTTGAATGCCGACTTTATCTTGCTCTTGTTTTTGATTACAAATGCGTCCTCAAGGTCGCTCATTGCAAGGGAAAGCTTGTCGAAAGCCGAGCTTAACGCGTCAACCGAGACCTGCATTTCGTCAACTCCGTCGCACAGCTTGTCGTAAGCCGCGTCAGAATCGGGAAGATTTATATCTATGTTGTCCACGGCTTTTTTCAGAAGATCCATGGATTCGGACAGTCCGTCAAAACCGTCCCTTATCTCGTCGGTCACGGGTTCGAGTTTGTCGAGTGTGTCGGACAGCGTATTGAAAATGTCGTTTACGACGTCGATATTCTCGTCGGCAAAGTCCGTAACTCCGTCGGCAAGGTTTTCGGCATTTTTGCGCGCCTCATCTGTAAGACCGTTAATGCTGTCAACACTCTGTGAAATGTCGTCCGACGTTTCGGAGGCATGGTCTGTAAGGGTGTTCATCTCGCTGTTAAGTCCGTCAAGCTCGCGCTTTAATTTATCGAGTGCGCTTTCCGAAATAGACAGCACAATAAACGGTTCGGCCTGCCCGACAATACCGCCTACG
Source organism: uncultured Eubacteriales bacterium (assembly GCA_900551295.1). Lineage (GTDB taxonomy): Bacteria > Bacillota > Clostridia > Oscillospirales > CAG-382 > UMGS1387. Next base: position 26,615 of record URVJ01000010.1, read on the forward strand.
TCTTTTCTTCCGTATATTCTGCCGTAGTTTGAGCAGTTTTCGATATATCCCGACTGACGTCCGGCAATACCGCCGATATTGTAGCCTATATGCTGATAACCGACAACGGCATTGTTGCGGCAGTTGCCGATGGTTCCATCGGAAAATCCCGCGATACCGCCTGCGTCCGAATGACCTGCGACTATTGATTCTTCATTCTGCTCGCGCGAAATGCGGAATTTCTCCAAAACCGCGCTGAAATCCATATCCAGTCCGGAAAGAGAGGTTGTCGTGCTCTTCTCATACGAGTTTACGTCGCCGTTGTTTATACAGCCGCTTATCGTACCGGAATTCTTTCCTGCGATACCGCCGGTATATCGCTTGCCCGAAATGCTTGTATACGACGTGCAGTTTCTGATATACGCGCCCTGTTTGTTTATTCCGGCAATACCGCCGATATAAAGGCTTCCCGAAAGAGCGCCCGTAAAGGTGCAGTCCGATATAGTGCCTTCATTGCTTGCGGCAATGCCCGCTATATAGTTATCCGTTCCTTTGGGACTTATATCTCCGGAAACGTTCAAGTTCTTTATAACGCCGCTTTTAAGCACATATCTGAACAGAGCCTTATATTCTCCGCCCGACGTTATTTTAAGTCCCTTTACGGTATGTCCCGCGCCGTCGAATACGCCCGAAAACGCAGGCACGCCCGAAAACGAGGTCTTTGAAAGATCAATATCGGCTTTCAGAACAAATGTCTTGCCCGACGAATAGGTGTCGAGCGTGCAGAGGTTTGCAAATTCGAGAAAATCCTCGGTGCTTGAAATAAGATACGTATTTTCCGCCGCGGCAGCCGATACATAAATACCCGGCACATACGAAAGGTTCTGCAAAACCGGCGAAAACGCGCACATTAAACAAAGAACAAGGCTTATTATCTTTTTTGCCGTATTTTTCATGATTATTTTACCTCCTCTTTGCTTTGCGGCACGTCATTTTCGGCGTTACCCTGTTTATCGGGGCTGCCGTCATCGGTCGTACCGCCGGTATTCTGCGTATCCGTACCGTTTTCCTTTACGCCGGACAGCTTTGCGTCTATCTCGCCGTTTACCGTACCGTAGAATATACCGTCAAGACGTCCGTTTACGTTTCCGTGGATTATTCCGTTTACGGCTGTTATGCCGCCCGTCGTAACGGTTCTTGTGCCTGCCTTGAATTTGAGCGAAGTCTTATCTATAAGGAAGTCGCCGAGAAGCAGGAGCTGCGGAAGTATAAGCATTACGAGAACCATTGATATAAGGGTTCCGCGTCCCAAGCACGAACCTATGGAGCTTATTGCGGCGTCGGACGAAAGAAGTCCGATAAACGCGCCGGCGCAGGCAAGTATCGTACCCGATGTAAGTATTGTCGGGAACGCAAAGTTGAGAGATTCGACAATGGCTTTCTTTTTGGGCATTGTCTGGCGGAATTCCGTATATCTGCTCGTAATTACTATCGCGTAGTCGATATTCGCGCCCATCTGAATTGAGCTTACGACAAGGTAGCTCAGGAAGAACAGCGGTTTGCTCTGAAGATACGGGAACGAGAAGTTTATCCATATACTTCCCTGAATTACGAGTATCAGTATAACGGGAAGTCCTGCGGACTGGAACGTAAACAGCAGTATTGCCATGACGAATACGACGGACAGCACGCTTATAAGCACGTTATCTTCACCGAAAGTGCTCGAAAGGTCAAAGTCGCTCGTAGAATTTCCCGCAAGCACAACGTCGTTGCCGTAGTATTTCTTTGCGGTATCTCTTACGGTTTCGAGAAAAGCAAATGTTTCCTCGCTCTCCTCGGGAATGTTCAGGTCAAGCACAAGGCGCGAATGTTTCGGACCTTTAAGCTGTTTTTTACCGTCCTCAAGCTGTTCGTGAAGATCCTCAAGTTCGTCCATAAGATCGTCGTCAAGAGTTACGTACCCTTCGTCAACCTTATCATACACAAAGGTAAACATATCTATAAGCGGAACGCCGTAGGAGTCTATTCCGCCGACTACCGCGCCGTAGTTTTCCGAATCGACGGCATATGCGGCATACAGAAAGTCCACGACTTCTATATCCATATCTATAAGCTCCGAGAAGTTTCTCGGCGTAAGCTTATCCGCAAGGCAGTATCCGTCTATCGCCTCGATATTTGCAATGCCCATTGCGGTATCTATCTCGTCATAGGCTTCAAGCTCGGTAAGCAGAGCCTTTTCCTTTTCGTAATCTCCCGTCGGGACAAGAACCGCAAGCGTGTTTGAACTGCGGAAAGTGTCGCGTATCATCTCGTCGGCGATCTGCGAATCGTTCTTGGCAATTGTGGTAAGATTTGTGTAGCTGTACGCATAAGGGCACATATTAGAGAAGAAAAATCCTCCGACTATAAGCACCGCAAAGATTACGGGAGTTATGTATCTGAGCTTTACAACGATCTTGCCCCAGATATTTATTTTCGGAACAAAGTTTTTGTGGTGCGTCTTGTCTATAAGCGCCGAGAAAGACATGAGAAGTCCCGGCATGAGAGTGAATACGCAGACAATGCTGAGCAGCACCGCCTTTATGAGTATGATACCCATATCATAGCCGAGTCTGAAATGCATGAACATCATAGCCGCAAGTCCCGAAAGCGTTGTAAGACAGCTTCCCGAAATTTCGGGTATAGCCTTTGAAAGCGCCGTGATAACAGCCTCTCTCGCGTTCATCTTTTCGCGTTCCTCGGTATATCTGTGGCAGAGTATTATCGCATAGTCGATAGCAAGCGCAAGCTGGAGTATTACGGCTATCGAATTTGATACGAACGATATGGTTCCGAACATATAGTTTGTACCTACGTTGAGCAGCGCCGCCATTCCGAAAGTCAGAAGCATTACCGGAATTTCCATATACGTCTGCGACGTAAAGAACAGGACTATAAGTATAATGACTACCGTTATCACCATTACGATGTTTATCTCGTTCTGAATGGTGTTTGCCTTTGTGTCGCCGAGTTCTGCGGAAACGTAGGTGTCGTATCCCTCAAGTACCTTTTGCGCATTCTCAAGAGCCTCTGCGCTTATGGGATCGTCGTCCTCGCCGTCAAAGGTCAGCGTGAACATCGCCGCGGAATTTGCATAATGCTTTTCGGTGTCGTCAAACGCAACCTCTTTTACGCCCTCAACGTCCTCAAGCTTGTTGCAAAGACTCTCCGCCGTATCGTAGGAAATGTTGTCCACCATTATCTGCGCCGTGGCATACGTCACAAACTCCTCGTCCATTATGGAAAGTCCTATGTGCGTTTCGGTGTCGTCGGCAAGATAGTCCGATATGTCGTTGTTTACCTTTACCCAGCCGTTTGAAACAACGCTGAACACGGCAAGGCATATGTACACAAGATAAAACGCCTTTCGTTTGTCTACTATGAACGCCGCTGCCTTCTCCACCGGCGACGTCTTGTTATTACCCATAACTTCACAACGCTCCTCATCACAAAAATTTAACCGAAAAGATTATTGACAAATGTCAATTAAAAGAATATAATATATTATATCAGCAAAAGCACATCATTTCAAGATGCAATTATTAAATTCACATTACAAATATGCAAAAATTATGATAATATGAAAGGCAGCACCATGAATACGACAACCGACAGACGCGTCAGACGCACAAAAAAGCAGCTTACGGAGAGTCTTGCAAAGCTGTTATGCGAAAAGCCGTTAAAGAATATAACGGTAAGAGAAATATCCGAGCTTGCGGATATAAGCCGCGGAACGTTCTATCTTCACTACCGCGACGTATACGATATGGTAGAACAGCTCCAGAATGAAATGTTCGACAGACTTAACGAGATAATAGACGGCTGCGACAAGGAGTCGCCTGTCGAAAGGCTCAACAGCATATTAAAAGCCATGCTTGAGCTGCTTGACGAAAACAGGGAGCTTTCCAAGTGTCTGCTCAGCAAAAACGGAGACGCCGTGTTTACCGACCGCGTAAAACAGCAGATACTCACAAGGTGTTTCCGGCCGATATACGAAAACCGTTCGTTCAATCCGGCGATAGACTTCAAGTATTTTTCAAACTTTATAATTTCCGGCAGCGTCGGCGTTATAAGCGAATGGCTTGAAACGGGAAGTCTTGACACTCCCGATGAAATTGCGGCGCTTCTCGAATCCCTCATCAAAAACGGTGCGTCGGCACTTATAAATATGTAAAAAACTCAAAAAATATAATTTATATCAGACCTTTGCAAAGCTGTTTTCCCCACTGTCTTTACGGGAAGCAGGTAAGGGTCTGTTTTATTTTGCAAAAATACGGCACTGTGCATAATTTGTCCTTTAAAAGCAAATAATAGCTGCGAACATAAAAAATGAAAGGAAGAAGATACAGTGAAAATATCAAAAAAGACATTGTGCCTGACAGTAGCCTTTGCAATAGCCGTTCTCACGGCGGCAGCCCAGTTTGCTTCGCTCTCTCCGGCAATAAACGTTATAAAGGACAGCATGGAGCTTAAAAAATGCGGAGTGATAAACTGCGACGTAATGTTTTCGCAAAACGATTTTGACTCGTCGCTTACCGAAAAGGTCGAATACGTCACAATATCGACTCTGCCGGACAGTTCTGTCGGAACTCTCTGCCTTAAAGACGTGCCGGTAATTCAAAACCAGACCGTCTCGCGCGAAGATCTCGGCGAACTGCGCTTTGTTCCGGCAAAGGACACTGCGGGAAACGCAAGCTTTAACTTTTCCGACGCACGCGACAGCAGCGTAAGCGCCGTATGCACGGTAAACGTGCTTGATGAGATCAATTTAAGCCCCGAAACCGCCGACCAGACGCTTACAACTCAGAAAAACATTGCCGCGTTCAAGTTTCTGATGGCAGCCGATCCCGAAAACGACAGCATGACCTTTAACGTGGTAAGTTACCCGAAAAACGGCTTTGTCTCGCTTAAGGATTCTTCAAACGGCGGCTTTGAATACGTCCCGTCGGACGGATATATCGGCAAGGACAGCTTTGTATACACCGCGACAGACGTCTACGGCAACACCTCTGCTCCGGCAAAAGTCAGCATAGACGTAATAAAGCCTGCGTCGGACGTATACTTTGACGACATGAAAAACCACTGGGCGCACAACAGCGCCGTTGAAATGGCGGCAACCGGTCTTATGTGCGGCACGGACGAGGACGGAAAGCTCATGTTCTATCCCGAAAGCGGCATTTCGCGCGGAGATTTTCTTGCAATATCGCTTATTATGGCAGGACGCGAAAACGATATACCCGAAGTGTCCGTCACAAGCTTTGCCGACGACGGTTCCATTCCGTCAAACATCAAAAGCTATGCCGAATACGCGCTTGAAAACGGCATAATTTCGGGCTATACATCGCCCGACGGAATTAATTTCAAGAGTACCGAACCCATAACGCGCTCTCAGGCAGCAGTGATTGTGGATAAGCTTCTCTCACTTCCCGAGATTTCCTCCGACAGCCGCGAATTCAGCGACGCGTCAGCCGTCCCCGACTGGGCAAACAGCTCTGTATGCTCTCTTGCGGCCTGCGGTATTCTCAACGGCAACGGCAGCGGAGAGATATCTCCCGAAAGCACCCTTACAAAGGGTCAGGCGGCTCAGATGCTGTGCAATGTTTCGGATTATCTCGAAAGCCGCGAAAACGAGCAGCGCGACATTGAAAAAGACGCGCCCAAAAAGAACATTTTCAATCTGTTCGGACTTTTGGGATAAGCGGCAATAATCTGAAACGCAAAAAACAAGGTAAATGCAAAAAAGTTCCTCTATGGTATAAAATCATAGGGGAACTGATTCTTTTTGACTTGTTCAGCGGCTGTTTCTCATGTAACGCTTAAGCTGCTCATAAAAATTTTCTCTCGTACCTGCCATTATCACAACGATTATTTTATCCTCGTCATACCCGACCGTATAGGCTATCTCATAGTTTGTCTTGTTGTAGAATATGTCGTATCCCCATATTCCCGAAAGATCGCCTTTCCTCGGTTCGCCTACGGTATGGTCGGCACGTATTTCGTCTATCGCAATGCGGTACAGGTCTTTGAGTTTTTTATCGTTGAGCTTTTTTATGAATTTTGCCGCCGGCGGAAGAAATCTCACCTCTGCCATCGGCTATTCCTCCGTTCCGAAAACATCATCATAGGTCTCGTAATCCGTATCGGACAAAGCAGCCTTTGACGCGTCGGCAAGCATATTTTCCACGGCAGGTCTTACCTGTCTTTGCATTTCTTTGAATTTTTCAAGCAGCCTGCCGCCGCTGTAACCCTCCGAAATCAGTTCGGCAAGTATCTGTTCGGCAAACTCTCCTCCGGAGGTCTGCTTTACCGGACGGATAATCAGCTCGTTTCCGCGAACGGTACATTCCGCCTCTCCTCCGAATCCTAAAAGTGAAAAGAATTTCTGCGGTATGGTTATCTGTCTTTTTGATGAAATGCTGACCTTCTTGATATCCATAGCTCCCGTTCCTTTCACTGTTGACGTATTCATAGCTGGTCTCCTTATAAAGTATATGCAATTATGAAGCTTTTAACCGCAATTTTTCTCGGTTTCCTTGTTTCTCGTTTTCCTTGTTTCTTGGTTTGTGTATATAAAATATCATATTTATCCGTATTTGTCAACAGGCTGTTTGCAAAACGCAGATCCGTGCCGTAAAAATCACATCATACATTGCAAAACGCTATTGAAAAACCTCTTTCTGTGTGGTACAATATAATTAATTGTAATTGTTTTCGCGGACAAAACGAAGCTTTCCGCACAGAAAACGCACAGACAAAGGAGAAATAAACATGAAACTTGGCATAGTAATATGCGAGCCAAATTTCATATTTCCACATAAGTCACATAAAAGCCTATAAAGCCCGATATTATGCGGTTTTTGCAAAAAACTCATTCCATAAAACTTTATATTACTCTATAAAGTTCTATGCGAAAATGGTGTAAAAATGGTGTAGTAAATTTGATATGTGAAAAAGACTAATACAACGAATTAAAAGTATATAAGTGATTCATGAGAACAGTTCATTTGAATTTGAACTGTTCTTTTGTTTTATAACAATAAGCGGAGGAAACAAAAATGAAATGCCTTATGAAATATGAATGGGTAAAGCTTATGCGATCCCGCCTGCCCCAAGGCAAGGGCGTAATGGGCGCTTGTATGAAGCTTGCTTCCCGTGCAGCATTTCGTAAAGGCATAGCCACCTACTGCGGATACAAAAACGAAGTTTCACCCGGTATGTGGTCAGGCGGTATTGTCGGTATTAAAAGTATACTCGGCATAAAGAAAAAATCAGATGCACTTTTAATGCTCGACAAACTATCGGAACTCGGCTATATAAAATATGAGCTTAATTCCGAAAATAAAAAGCTTACATATCAGATAACCGATTGGGTTGTAAAATGTTCCGGAGAGGAATGTATGAACGGGACTGTTTACACAACAGACGGATACGGATTCCTCTGCCTTCCTCGCAATATAACAGAAAGACTTGTATCATTAAATTATAAATTTGAAGAAACAGACGCATGGCTTGACCTTTGGTGCCACACGGTATCAAATGACGCAGGCAATGCGTTTTCTTTTTCAGCGCCGGTTGTTCAGTATGGAAAATACGGTGCATTACTTACTCTCGAAAACCTCGGCAAACACTGAAACTGGGAAAAAACGAAAGTATGGAGATTCTTTCAAAAATACAGAGATGTCTTCACTCTATACAAAATGCCCGGCTCCTACGGCTGCCTTGTGTTTAATAAACTGTATCCAACCGATACGGAAACTGCAATACCCTCACACGAGGAAACCGTGCGTATTCTTGAAGAAATACGCATTTACGGTCAGAATACGCACAAACAGACTTCGGATCACGAGCATATCAACAAGCTGATTTGTTGGTACAGCAAAAATATCTGTCAATCAAAAGCTGATGAACCCACAAATAATCGTGTTGCAGAATCAGCCTATATATTACGCGCGTATATTTCTCCGTGTAGGAATTGTAGTATATGTGAATATGACTGCGAAAGGATATTAGATCTATCCATTCCCGTTATTGAAGCGAATAACATCCGCGGGCCGTGCATACCCGTGGACTTAACAAAATTTGAAAAGGAGTTTTTTGACTATGAATAAAAAGAATTTATACGAACAGCAGGAAGACATCATCAGAAAGCAGTCTGAGGCATTTATAACCCTGCTTACCCACCGAGGAATACTCGGAGAACAGAGCATCGACAAAGAAAAACTGTATAACTTAATTTATGAGACTTACATTGCGCCGGAAAAGCTGTCGCTCACGGATATTTTATACAGGCTTAATATGTCGCCGGGACACTATTACAGACTTCGTGAGCAGGCAATCACAATTCTCTCAATACGCTTGCGGGCAGCTCCGGAAAAGTATGTAAAAACCCCAAAAAATCCGCCGAGGAAAAAGACATATCTTTTGACAGGCACAGAAAGCGTATAAACACTGGGGTTTCGGAGAATTCAGAGACCCGAAATTCCGACAAAGAGAGCAGTCATGTTGTCGGAAAATTCTCCGATTCGGGAGGTGGAATAAATGATACACTTCCACCCGGCAGCCATGCGTATGACGTCGTTTCAGTAATCGGAACAATTCGTTTGACTCACGATATTTGACAGAACCGTTTATCACATCGAACAAAATTACAGTTGGGCTTTGGCGGCATTAAAATAAAAAACAAATACTTTCACGGTCTGCGAGAAGACATTCTCAACCTTCTTTATATAAAAAGCAGATAATAGTCAATCCACTTTCAAAGGATAAATCGTAAAACCGAATTTTAATTTTTCAGTGAGGTAATCGGTACAACAAATACCCCGTCCTCGCGCCTGTATGCAGCATTTGACATACCGCAAATCACGCACAAAACAGAGGGAGGGATGCCGTCTTTTTGTGCAGCTATTGTGTTTTTTATATTAATCAGCTGTTCTGCGGCACTGTCAATTTGATGTACTCCGAGCTTTATTTCAAATGCACACCAGTTACCGTTTTTTAATTCAATAACAGCATCAATTTCATTATTATTGTAGTCTTGATAGTGATACAGTTCAGCGTCAAATGATTCCGCATATATGCGTAAATCCCTTTCGCAAAGAGCTTCAAATAAAAATCCGAGTGTATTCAGATCTCCAAGCAATTTTTCCGGAGTAGCTCCGAGTAAAGCACACGCAAGAGACGGATCCGCAAAATGTCTTTTTTCGGCTTGTTTTACTCTGATTGAAGAACGGATATTGCTCGAAAAAGGCTTCTGATTATCTGTCAAAAATAAGCGGTTAAAAATGTCCATATATATACTGACTGTGTTTTTGTCAATTTCTTCATCATCTATAGCCTTAATATCACTTGCAATGGTATTATTTGTTACCGTTGTGCTTTCATTTCTTGCAAGAGATTTCAAAAGCAATTCCACTTTCCTTTTATCACGCTGTATATCATCAATTCGATGGACTTCATCGTCTACCACACCTGTTATATATTCCTTGGGAAGCAATCCGGCACTCTCAATCGGCGTTTCCTGATTGCCGGGCCATCCGCCGCGTATAATATAATCTATCAAATTATGAATATCGACTTCTCCGATGAGCTTTTGGGTTAAATTCCCATTACACAATTCTTCAAGGGATACATCTCCGGAAGAACAGCCTGCTTCAAATAAAGACATAGGCCGCATTCTCAATTTCCCGATTCTGCCGACTCCGCTGTGCAAAATTCCCTTGCGTTTTGGCGTAGATGAACCGGTTAAAATAAACTGTCCTTTTTCTCCGCGTGTGTCAACCTCATATCGTACAGCATCCCACAAAGATGTCACCTCCTGCCATTCGTCTATAAGTCTCGGAACATCTCCGGGAAGGACCAGCGCAGGGGACAGCAAGGCAAGCTGCCTGTTTTGAAAGTTGTTTTGCGGATCACCCACTAAATATTCGCTTTTGCTGTGATGCCTTGACGTCCATGTTTTTCCGCACCATTTAGGTCCCTCAATACACACTGCTCCAAAAACAGAAAGATATTCGTTTACTTTCTTATCTATTATTCGTGGTTTATAGTTATTCTCTTTCATTGCATTTCACCTCAGTAATATTATACACCATCGATACAAATTCGTCAATTACATTCATACAGATTTTATAATTTCAAACATACACTTTTTGAGCTGACATTCATACAAATTTATTATATCCATACCAAGCTGAAATAAACTCATTTTAAAACAAACATACTAAAAAAATGGCGCTGCCAAAGCAACACCCTCTTAGGTTGAACTATGCATTATTCATTTGACTCACGATATTTGACAGAACCGTTTATCACGCAGAATGGGATTAAAGCTAAGTTTCTAATGCGCCAAAGCAATCATCTCAAACCGCACATTTTTTTAACATCAGCAAGGCTCATATTGTTCTCTCTTGCAATATGTGCAAGATCCTCAAATTCATACTTTTCCCTTGTAACGCCGAATCCCGACGATATCTTTTTACGCACTTGTCCGTATTCCGTCATTACCGAATCAAAAGAGCGTGAAATGGTATATCTTCGGCTGATATGCTCCCTCACCCCAAGAGTTGTTGTATGTCTGAAAATCAGACGTATTATTTCATCTTTATTCTTTTCACAGCACATAACCGTAAGCAATGTTCCCGGTCTGGATTTCTTCATTTGCACAGGTGTCGTATATACTTCCACAGCTCCGGCTGCAAAGAAACGCTCTTGTGCAAATCCTATCGCCTCGGCAGTCATGTCATCAAGGTTGCAGACAAGTTCGACGATTTTATCGCTCTCTTTATCCGCCTCGCCAAGCAGTGCTCTTACGCAGTTTGCGCTTTCAAAGTCCTTTTTACCCATGCCGTAACCTATTGCCGACACTTTCATTACCGGCATATTTCCAAAGTCGGACGCAAAGTATTTAAGCAGTGCTGCGCCGGTAGGGGTACACAGTTCGCTTTTAATTTCGCCGCTGTAAAAAGGAATACCCTGCAGAATATATGCGGTTGCGGGTGCCGGAACGGGCAGAATTCCGTGGGCGCATTTTACCTGACCGCTGCCCGTATTTACGGGTGATACCACAACATTCTCAGGGGACAGGTATTCCATTAACATACAAACCGCCGTTATATCCGCAACCGCGTCCATTGTTCCCACTTCATGAAAATGTATCTGTGAGACAGTAACGCCGTGAACATGGATTTCCGCCTGTGCGATAATTGAATAAACCGCAATAATATCGTTCTTTACCTTTTCCGACGCATTAAGATTTTCAATAATATGCTCTATCGCGTGCATACTGCTGTGATGATGCGTATGTTCTTCGTCATGCGAATGTACATGGTCATGATGTAAGTGCTGACCGTTTTCATGTGAGTGCAGCACTTCCGATTCCTCTTCTCCTCCGGCTTTTACCGTAATATGCGTGCCTTTTATTCCGCACTTTACCGAAGTTTCGCATATGAATTCAACTCCCGGAATTCCGACATGATTAAGCTTGTCAACAAATTCCTCTTTATCGGGAACAAGCTCAAACAACGCCGCCGGAAAACGCGACCGCAACCTTTGTATGTTCCCTGAAAAAATCTTCTAAATTCATATGATACCCCTGTATTAAAAACGGGCAGCTCCGCAAATCATACAGAGCCGCCCTGCGGCTGTTTATTTCTTTCCGAATAATACGTTCTTAACAACGCCTTTGGGGATCTTTAACAAGCAAATTTACGATCCAAATGCAAAGTCCGAATGCCACGGCAGACAAGCCCAGATAAAAATCGTTAAGCATATCTGCCGGCGAAGGCGTAAAATACGCTGCTCCGAGTTCCGCATATTCAAAAATTGCATCGGCAAGCCACATGAATGAGGCACCCCAATACATAAGTGTCAGAAAACCTAAATTTATATCGCTTTTCGGAGCATTGTTATACCAGATGACCGTGCAGATAACTGCCGCAAATACCGTTGTCAGCAAAGTCATACTTATACGCCCTCCTTTGCGGTTTCCGGTACACTTAACGCTTTCTTTTCGATAACAGTGCTTACCGCAACCATGCCGAGCCACACCGCTGTGACAATAGCAGACATCAATACTCCCGTGCTTCCGATTTCTGCGAGCATCTCAGCTGTTTCTCCGGTTTTGACTGCCGTAAGAAACGGAAAGAATGGAACAACTTCACCGTGCCATACATGCTCAAAAGCAAGCAGTGCAGAACCTCCCCACAGCAATAACTTACGCTGTTTTTATTCCGTATCAAGTACATCTGTAAGGTTCAGTTCGCGGATAACCGCGCGTTCAAGGGGGGATTCATTGGGAGCGTGCATAACAAACATGGTTTTTCCCTCAAACGTATTGAAAATCATACTCTGTCCGCCTCGAATTTTTCTGATGGCAGAAACACAGTTTTGATTAATGACCATTCAACCAGATCTTTGCTTTTATAGACGCAAAAATTCTGCGTTCCGTCAACCTTTTTACCGTACATGTAATATGTGCCGTCATGCGGCATTATAAAAGGATCTCCTATATTGATGTTTTTTAATTCCACTTTGCTTTCTCCTTTTTCATTCCGGTATGACTGTACATTGACAGAAAAACAATAATTCAAGAATTATGTTTACAGTATTTTTTCAAGCTCTTTTACAGCGTTATCTATCAGCTGTACAACCGTAAAGCTTGAAGCGCCGGCAACAATGTTGTCGCAGTGGTTCATGGGCAGCAAAATACGTTTTGCCAGGCTCTGTCCGACGGCAAGCGCCATTGACGGTGTGATCTCCCCGTACATTGCGTCTGCAATTACTATACCGATAGGTCCTATGATTATATCGGCTTTGCGGCAGCCGACAATAACAGCGTTCTCACCGGTTGCGGCATGATCCGCACCGGCTTTTAACATTGCCGCTGTTGCGACCGTATTGGTTCCTGCCGCCGTTATTACGGCTTTCGGTACTTTTTCTTTTATTGCCGCAACAAGCTGCCTGCCTATGCCGCCGCCCTGCGCATCTATAATCAATATGTTCATTGTTATTCACCCAAGCACATCAGATATCCGTTTTGTTCAAAAACTTTCGTTAAAAGCACAGACAGATTGTAGCGGCGACGCCGCACATAATACCGCCCCACTGCTTTAAGGTAAGCCTTTCTTTAAACAGTAAGACACCTGCCATTATATTAAGTATAAGTCCTCCGCCGTTTAAAATCGGAAAAAGCACCGCGCTTTCCACAACTCCCGACAGATACAGGTTAAAATAGTTATTCAAAGCAATGCATATACCCGATATTATCAGAATCAAAACAAACACTGCACGCTTTTTCAGACACTTGTTCTTATTTTTATCCTCTGCGGCCGGAAAATGAACGTTCCTGTTTTCGCTTTCACGCCTTGTTTCAATTTTGTATGCTGCAACCGAAAAGACAAACGACACCGCGAATGCAATAATTAAAAACGGAACAAGTTCGCCGCTGTGTTCTGAGCTTTGATGCACCTTTTGCATTATTCCTATTCCGGCAGCAGCGACAGCCGCGGCAAAAGCCAATATCAGCCATTTTACGGAAAAAGATTTTTCTTCGTCATCTTTTCCGACTGCAAGCACAAAACAAAACATCATGAGAATTATACCGGTAATTTTAAGCGCATTAAACTTCTCGTGCCAAAAAATAAAACCCGAAAGCGATGTAATAACCGTGGAAAAAGAAACAATTACAGAAGTATACGACCAGGGACCGACTTTGAGAGCCATGGTTATAAAAACAGTGGCAGCCATAGTTACAATGCCGAAAAACACTGCCATAAGAACAGTATACAGCGATGCATTTAAACGGAATCCGGCTATAACCGCCAAAGTTGCGGCGCACAATACGCTTGTTGCGCCGTTGTACACGTAATTGCCGCTTTTTTCGGTCATAAAGGTCTTGGAATAGTAATTGCGGAAAATTCCGCAAAGAAGACACGCCGCCATGGAAACAACTATAATAACGGCAGTTGGCATTGATGCTAAATTCATTTTCAAAACGTCCATACCGGGCTTTTTGCCCGACATTCTCCCTTTCTCTTAAATAACTTTGCGAACGGATAAACGGTAACGTTATTTTACATTATAATCTCAGTGAAGTTTTAAAAGCGAAACCCGGGCGCTAACGGCTCTGTTTTGTCATTTAAATATCCAAAATAATCTTCGGGATTCTTGCTGCCTTTCAATACGGCATTTTTCAGCAAATGCAGCGTAACGTTGCTGCGGAGTCTGATTCCTCCCGTTAAGAATACTCCCTCCGGGATCTGTACTTCGCCGCCGCCCTGATTAAAGCAATAATCAATCGCGTTCTGAATTTTTGCGGTCTGAAGTTCATTATTCCTTTCAGCGCCGAAATCACATATTGATACTATCGTTCCTGACATAATAACCTCCTGAAAGCTTTAGATTGCTTCGAGAAATTTTTTCAGCTTTTCAGCCAAAACACGGTTTCCTGCATCATTCGGGTGAAGTCCGTCCGGGCAAAATGCTTCTTTCTGTTCCGGAATGTCCGGACAAATGCCGAACGACGCAAACAAATCAAGCACCGGAAGTGAGTACATTTCAGCAGCCTCGCGGATTACATCAACATAATCCTTTAACACCTTTTGATTGGAGCTGTTAGGCTTGTAATCGTGTATACGGTGCATAGGCGTAATTATAATTATAGGCTTTGTCGGGTACTTTTCGATAAGACCTCTGAACAGGTAATGAACCGCGCCGCAAAAAGTCTGGGGTGTACGATCCGTAAATTCTCCGAACGGTGCGTCGCCGTGACCGTAATCGTTTGTTCCGCCGAAAACAACAACCGCATCGGCGTCATCATCCATACCGGAAAAACGCGCGCAGAAATCCGTCGTATCGGGGCATGCTATCTGTCTTGCAATACGCGTTCCGCCTATACCGTAATTGCGTATTTCCGAAAGACCTGCCATTTCCTTCAACACGCACGTAAAACGCGCCGCCTCGCAGCTTGTTCCTGAACCCTCCGTAATGCTGTCGCCCAAAAAAACAATTTTCTTTCCCTTCAGTTCCATATTAACTTACCTCCGCAACTTAACATTTTCTTATATTAGCATAACAGGCTGAAAAAAACAATCATTATATTAACAAAAACTATTGCAATATTGACACTTTTGTGGTATAATGAAGATATGAAAAATACAGTTTTTAAGGAACATCAGGAGTTCAGCAAAAAAAAGCCCTGGGAATACAAAATTCATACTTTTCCTACTGACAGAGTTGTTCCGCCGCACTATGCCGAAACGCTTGAGGTGCTTATTTACGAAAATATTACCGGCGAGACGCACATCGGAGGTCACCGTCTGAAACTCGGCGGAAAACAGGTCTTTTTTGTCGGACCGAACGTTGTTCACGCCATGTATTACAAAAAGAACGACGGCAAAAACATAACTCTTAAAATTGACACGGAACTGCTCAAGCCGATATTCGACATTTCCGCCTATCTCGACTATTACGGAACAAACTTCTCAAATCTTCCTATGGAAATATTTGAGTTTGACGAGATAATCGAAATTTCAGAGGTATTTCTGAACGGAGAAATATCCGATGTTATACCGGCAATTATCAGACTGTTTTCAATTCTTATTTCACACTCTGACGATTACCGTCATTTCTCTTTTCCGCAGAGCAACGATATGCTTGCGATAATCTCCTGGACCGAAGAAAATTTCAGCAAAAAAATAACGCTTGAAGAAGTTGCAAAGCAAGTCGGTTACAGCAAACACTATTTGTGCCGCAAATTTAAAAACGAAACCGGTACGACATATTTATCATATCTCAATTTTCTGCGTATCAGCAACGCCTGCAAATTTCTGAAAGCCGGTCAGCCGATACCGGTAGTTTCTGAAAACTGCGGTTTTGAAGATATATCGTATTTTACACAGCTTTTCAAGAAAATTGTCGGGGTTACGCCGAAAAAATACACGCAGCTTCACTGAACAAACTCAGATTTCATATTTATTTCCGCCGTCAAAAACGGCGGATTTATTTTTTCATAAAAAAGCCCTGACAGACAGTTAAGTCCGTCAGGGTCCGCTTTATACAACTAAAAATTGCAGATTAAGATAGGAGAGAGAAAAAAACTGCGGATTGTATGTTGTTGTATAAGAGCCGGAGAAGTTAATCAGAAAAGTTCAGATGTGTCAAAGAGATTCTCGTTCTCGGCTGTTTCGCCGCTGCCTTCGAGAATGTCCTCTGCACTCATCAGAAGCTTTTCAAGTTCGGGTGAAGAATAGGTCTTTTTCATTGATTTTCCCCTTTCCTTAACCCTCGGTTGACTGTGAAGCAAGCCACTCGTTATAATTATCTATAAGCGGCTGTGCTGCTGCTTTTCTTTCATCATCAAGGCTGTTCAGTATGTCAATAATAGACACGCTCATAGATGTGCCGTACTGATACTCGCCGTCAACTTTCGACCATGCACGCACGGTAAACTCGTCGCCGTAGTGAGCCATCGGAATGTTTACAAGTACACAGCTGAATACGTCTGCCTGAAGTGTACTGTCGGGATAAAGCTTGAGGTCGGTATCTGTTCCCTTGATATAGTTAGCGTGTGAAATAAACGGCGTTACCACACCTTCCGGCTTAAATGTGTGAGTAAGTTCAGCATTATCAGCCGCCTTGAGAACGTCGGTGCGCGCTACGATAAAGCCGTATTCTGTAAGCTTTTCGTCTGTTTTGTAAGTATATTCAATATAACCCTTGAATCTGAGACCGCTCTTGTTGTCAATGACATTTCCTTCGGTGTCTTTCTGAACGCGGATTTCGGTAACTTTGGTATAATTCAAGAAAGTGGATCCGCGGATGCAATTTTATGGGAAGCGATTGCGCCAACCGAATAGATCAGTGGCAGGAACTGGGTTTTGAAGAAAGGCTTAAAACTGCGGACCGTGAATTGGAGCTGGCAGCGAAAACCGGCTATAATTCAATAAGAATTGTATTGGAATTCATTGTGTGGAAAGAAGAACATGATGGATTTATGAACAGGCTTGAAGAATACATCAAAACAGCCGATAAACATGGCATATCCTGTATGATCGTTTTCGGAAATGACTGTATGCTGCCAAAAACAGAGGGCTGGAAACCGCAGAAGCTCGGTGTTCAATCATACGATTGGGGATATCACGGCGGAAGAAAGTTTTCTCAGCACGGAACATTTGATGTTCCCGGCTATCATTTGCTTGATGAGCCGGAGCTTGCCGAAGAGCATTATAAATGGGTAGCTGAAATTGTTACAAAGTATAAAGATGATAGCAGAATAATAATGTGGGACGTGTTTAACGAACCTGGCAATTCACACAGAGGCAATATGTCCTTCCCGCATATAAAAAGATTTTTTGAAATAATCCGTGAAATAAACCCTATACAGCCGCTGACGTCCGCAATCTGGTCAAACACAAAGCATATTGATGAGCTGCCGGAAATAGAAAAATTTGCACTTGATAATTCCGATATTGTATCATTCCATAATTACTTTTCATATATAGATAATATCGAAACCATAAAAGAGCTTAAAAAGCTCGGCAGACCGATTATTAATACAGAATGGCTTGCACGCTGCTTACATAATAATGTTGCAGAATTGTTCCCGCTTTTCTATCTTGAAAAGATAGGCTGCTACAACTGGGGATTTGTTGCCGGTAAGTATCAGACATATGAATCCTGGAATTCCATGTGGGACGTATATGAAAAAAATCCGAAAGTTAATTATGATTTTACCAAATGGTTTCATGATTTATACAGACCCAACTTTCATCCGTATGATCCTAAGGAAATCGAAATTATTAAAAAGTTCTGCGATCTGGCAGATAAAGAGAATTAAGAGTGAAGCATACGGAAACCGCAAAACTTGAATTTATAAAAGTAAAGCCGAAGTCCATGTTCCTTAAAATACATATCGGCACACATTGAGATAAACGGAATATTCTTTCGGCTTGACGCCGAATATGAAAAACATCCGTACAACGGATACAAAGGGGGATTCTCACATAAGATTCATCACAGATCACGATTATCACATTCATTCCGGTCTTTCGCTCTGTTCGGCAAACCCGGATCAGACGCCGGAGGCAATTCTGCGCTATTCCAAGAAAAACGGGTTCAAAAAAATTTGTTTGACCAACCCCTATTGGGATGAGACTGTTCCTAAGATCTGTTCGATTAAGTATTATGATGTTCAGAACACGGCTTACATCGAAAAGGCGCTTCCTTTGCCGCAGGATGATGAAGTGGAATTTCGTTTCGGGGCGGAAGTGGACATGGACAAGAACTTTACCATCGGCATCAGGGGCAAAATGCTTAAAAAGCTTGATTTTATCGTTATTTCAACCATGCATTTTAATCGTGTCGGTTTTACGATAGATGAGAAAGACAATTCTTATGAACGCCGTGCCGATATATTTGTCAAACGTTTTGACAAGGTTCTTGCGGCGGATCTGCCGTTCCGCAAAATGGGTCTTGCGCACATTACCAGCACGCTGTTAGCGCCAAACGGTTTCCGGAATCACATGAATGTACTTGATATGGTGGATGACAAGACTTTTAAAGAGCTTTTCACCCGAACCGCCAAATGCGGCATGGGAGTAGAGCTAAATTTGGATCCGAGTGACTATTCGGATGAGGATATTCCACGTATCAAACGCCTGTATCTGATTGCAAAAGAGTGCGGCTGCAAGTTTTACATGGCGAGCGATGCGCATCACAACAAAGAGCTTGCGTCCGCCAAAGAGGATTTTGAGCGGCGTGTCGATTTTCTTGACTTAACAGAGGAGCAGAAGTTCAAGCCGTTCGGTTAAAGGTTTTGCAAAGGAAATTGTAAGGGCTGCTCGACCTTAATTATTTATATCATTTAAAATAAGGAGAATGTAAATGAAACTCAGAAAGTCACTGGCTATTTTGGCTTCCGCACTGATGCTTACCTGCGTCGGCTGTAAAAAGTCGGAAACCCAAAAGAACAATACGGACGTTACACTCGACGAAAACGATCCGTATACTTCAAATCTTGAAATTAATAACTATGACGGCTACAATTTCCGTATACTTATACGTCCTTCGCAGATTAATGACCAGTACCTCGAAGAAGGAAGCGGCGACCCGATAGAGGACGCTGTTTACAAGAGAAACCTCACGGTTGAGTCGATGTACAACATCACAATAAGCGCTACACCGTCATCTGACAGCAACTATGAGACGGACGCGCTCAACGCAATCCTCGCGGGCGACGACGCATACGACGCAATATTCCCTCACTCGAGAGCTGCATTCTCTTATGCTACTCAGAACGCACTTCTCAATATAAATGAGATTGACTCAATACATACCGAAAACCCCTGGTGGTCAAAGGACATTGTTGAAAGTGCCAACGTAAACGGCAACCTTTACGTACTCGACGGCGATATCTCACTTGCAAGATATAAATATGCTATGTGTCTGTACTTTAACAAGAGAATATTCGACGAACTCGGTCTTGACTATCCATACCAGATGGTAAAAGACGGCGCATGGACGTTTGATGAATTCGCCAAGCTCGTCAAAAGTGGCGCAAAAGACCTCAACGGCGACGGCGTTATGGACGTTGAAAACGACCAGTACGGTTTCCAGACCGGCGAATGGCTGTCGCCAATAGCAATCCTCTACACGGGCGGTCAGAGAATTTACAACAAGAATGACGAGGGTATTCCGGAGCTTACGCTCAACACATCAAAGACTGTTGATATATTCGACAAGTACTTTGACCTTATGGATTCCGCAGGAAACGTTATTTACGCTGATAATATAATTACAGGTCCGGATATGTTCAGAGAAGGGCGCGCAATGTTCGGTAACAACGGTCTTGCAAGTGCGCAGGGTTATAGAAACATGGATGACAACTTCGGTATTCTTCCCTATCCTAAGTTCACCGAAGATGATGAATACGCAAGCATAGTAAACGGCTCAGCGCACCTGCTCATCATTCCGCTTACGGTTCCGGATGCGCACAGAACCGGTAACATTATCGAGGCTCTCTGCGCAATAGGTTCTCGCGACGTTGTTCCCGCATTCTACGAGCAGTCTCTTAAATCCAAATTCAGCCGCGATAACGAGTCTGAAGAGATGATAGACATTATCAAAGACAGCATCATATACGATCTCGGCTATGTAGCGGGCGGTACGTTCGATTCCATAGGACGCAATCTTGCAAGAAGCGCAACTCACGACTTTTCTTCCACATATGCCTCACAGGAAGCTGTTGCTCTTGTAGCGCTTAAGAATTTCAACAAGGCTTACGGCGGAATCGAATAATCGGAATTACCCGATACACACTTAAAATTTTACCCGGTCTTTATGACCGGGTTTTCTTGTATAGAGAAAACCTCGCGATAGTTGCATGGTTCAAAAAGGTTAACCGGTGAATCCCCCATTTTACGGGGTATATTTATTGTTATATAAAAATTATATTTTAGAGAAGGTGAAAAGTATGGAAGAAAATAACAATATACCTATAAATCAAAAGCTTACTTTGACTATTAAGGAAGCCTCAATATATAGTAATATCGGTATAAATAAAATTGATTCAATGTTACGAGCGCCAAATTGTTCATTTGTTCTCTTTGTGGGAAACAAAAAGCTGGTAAAAAGAAAAGAATTTGAAGAATTTATTGCACGAACATTATCAATATAGCCAAAGGGAATCAGCGGGCATTAAAAATATGTTGCCGGATATGAAAAATATAATTTCGAGTATTGATAAACTTGAGCAAATATGATATAATAAATATGTTGTATTAGCTCTTTTTCTCAATAGTGAGAAAGGAGTCAACAGATATGGGTAAAAATCTTAAAGGCAAAGAATGCGGAAAAGGTATTTCTCAGAGAAAGAACGGCTTATATTGTGCAAGGTTTGTAGATAAGTGCAGAAAAAGACACGAAAAATACTTTTCTTCGATTCCGGAAGCACGAAATTGGTTAGATGAAGCACGGTATGCAGATAAGCATGATGTGTTCATTCCTTCTGACATAACAGTAGATGATTGGTTCAACTATTGGATAACAAATATTGTTGGTGATTTAGCGCCAAACACGCGGCGAAACTATAAAGAAAGATATGAACATAACATTCAGCCTGTTATCGGTAGAATAAAACTATCAGATGTAAAGCCATTACATTGCAAAATGGTTTTAAATACGATGGATATGGATTATGCAGGTTCAACTATTCGACAGGCATATATAACTATGGGAACTATGTTGAAATCTGCACTGATGAATGATCTTATTGCAAAACATCCGATGAACGGCGTGCGATATACAAAACCTGTCCGCGCTGTAAGCGATATTAAATTTCTTACTGTGGCTGAGCAAGAAAAGTTTTTGGAAACTGCAAAACGATCTCATAATTATTATCAATATGCATTGATTCTGGAAACCGGGTTGCGTACAGGAGAGATGATTGGTTTAACTTGGGATGCTATAGACTGGGAAAACAAGACTTTAACAGTTAATAAAACATTGGAATACCGACATGACAGAGGCTATTGGCGAGCAGGTCCGCCAAAAACGCAGCAGAGTTACCGCACAATTCCGCTTACAGCCAAAGCATATGAGATTTTAGAAAGAGTATCATATGAAAAACAGTTTCGGAAAGAGTCGGAAACGCTATCGCAGGTTTTGGAATACATAGATAGAATTACCGGAAAAACATCGCAACTGGTAATGGGAGATTTAGTCTTTGTTAATTGGCGAACCGGAGAGCCGGCAAAGAACAGCTCGTATGATACGCATTTGTATAAGCTTTGTGATGAGGCCGGAATTAAACGGTTTTGTATGCACGCACTTCGCCATACATATGCAACAAGAGCCATCGAAAGCGGAATGCAACCGAAAATACTGCAAAAATTACTTGGTCATGCAAGTATAAAAACAACGATGGATCGCTATGTACATGTAACCGACGAATCAATGCTGAAAGCCGTACAACAATTTGAAGCAAAAACAGTATAATAAATGGTGTAGTAATGGTGTAGTAAAATTTTTTTACCGCTTAGAACTATATACGATTTATGAAAAAATTTGTATTTTGACATATCTCCATATAGTTCAATGCAGAAATGGTGTAAAAATGGTGTAAATCATTTTTCACAGATGCTGCAACACCAGTAAAATCAAGGAGATGTAACATAAAATGAAATTAGGCATAGTGGGACTTCCGAACGTCGGAAAAAGCACGCTTTTCAACGCAATCACCAACGCAGGCGCGGACGCAGCAAACTACCCGTTCTGCACGATAGATCCGAACGTCGGCATTGCTCCCGTACCGGACAAGCGCCTTGACGTGCTTGCGGAAATGTATCACCCGGAAAAATACACGCCTGCCGTAATCGAATTCGTAGACATCGCAGGTCTTGTAAAGGGCGCGTCAAAGGGCGAGGGCTTGGGCAACAAGTTCCTTTCGCACATAAGAGAGGTTGACGCGGTGGTTCACGTTGTACGCTGCTTTGAAAACGACGACATAATCCACGTAAACGGTCACATTGATCCGGCAGACGACGTAAACACCATAAACCTTGAACTTATTTATTCGGATATCGAGATAGTCGAACGCAGACTTGACCGCGCAAAGAAACTTCTCAAGGGCGACAAGTCCGCGCAAAAAGAAATCGATCTGCTTGAAAAGATCCTTGAGGTGCTCAATTCCGGCAAAAAGGCAAGCTCACTCGAATACACAAAGGACGAGCTTGAAATATTAAAAGAAGTTCCGCTGCTTTCGATGAAACCAGTAATCTATGTTGCAAACATCAACGAGGACGAGGTCGGCACGGATCTTACCAAAAATCCCTACTACATGAGCTTAAAGGCTATCGCCGACGAAGAACATTCCGGAATTATCAGCATATGCGCAGGAATAGAGGCGGAGATCAGCGAGCTTGATCCCGAAGAGAAAAAAGCTTTTCTTAACGATCTCGGCATAGAAAACAGCGGTCTTGACGTACTTGTTTCGGCTTGCTACGAGCTTCTCGGACTTATAAGTTTCCTTACCGCAGGGCCTCAGGAAGTCCGTGCATGGACAATAGAAAAGGGCACCAAAGCTCCTCAGGCGGCAGGTAAAATACATTCCGACTTTGAACGCGGCTTTATACGCGCGGAGGTCGTTTCGTTTGACGATCTTGTTGCGTGCGGCTCTACCGCGGCGGCAAAAGAAAAAGGTCTTATGCGTTCCGAAGGCAAGGAATATGTCATGAAAGACGGAGATGTGGTTCTGTTCAGATTCAACGTCTGATTTTGTCGTTTTTTGTCCCGGATTGTCGTCCGCACGTCCTTTTTGTGTAAGTTGTGCCGCTATTTGTGTTAGTTGTGCCAAAGGCCGCACAAATGAGTTTTCGGGTGTATAATGTATACATCAAATGAAAACAAAAAAGGAGGACAAAAGAAATGTTTGAACTTATAGGCAGCCTTCTCACAGGCGCAGCTTACGACGCAGCAATCGATTCCGTAGGTCTTGCATCATGCAACGGCCTTTACGAAATGAAGATGCCCGAAGCTCTCAACGAAATCGCAAAGTAAGTTTTTTTCAAAGCTTGAAATGCGTAAAAGGCGGTACTTTTCGTGCCGCCCTTTCTTTTTGCCGTTTTGCGGGAAAAAGTGTCTTAATTTATAAAAATTACCTTAAATAACTTTTGACATTATGCAAACAATAATAGCGTAGTCACGGGAAAGACAAAAGCGCGGTGCGACCGGCACGGCTTTATCAAAAAGTTTTTTCACGCGGCTAAAAAACAAAAGCCGCAAACGGTGTTTATACGAAATGCCGGCGCGCGGCAAAAAAGTAAATTTTTAAGGAGAAATTTATTATGAATAGCAAGAGACTCGTTCCCGAAGCAAAGGAAGCAATGGATAAGTTCAAGATGGAAGCTGCAAACGAAGTAGGCGTTAACCTCAAGCAGGGTTACAACGGCGACCTCACCTCCAAGCAGGCAGGTTCCGTAGGCGGTCAGATGGTTAAGAAAATGATCCAGAACGCCGAGAATGCAATGAAGAACAACGGCTAATCACAACCATTAATCAAAAGCTATACCACGGCGCGGCGGTTAATTCCGCCGCGTTTATTATTGTATACACAAATATCCTGTTTTAATCTTAAAAATCCGACTCAGGATTTGGAAAAAGCCTTTGTCCGTCAAATTCCCAGCATGCAACTATTTTATTCGACCAATATTCGTTCGGCAATTCAAACATTCTGCCCAAAGCAAGATATGCGGCATATTTTTTTGCGTCTTTTTTTGAATGTGCCATAACACCGAGACTGATCCCGCTGCCGGGAATTCTGATGTTGCAGTTCCACCTCGGTTTCCCATTGCTTGTATACCCTAACCACTCCGGTCCCTTAATATCATATATCGGGAAATCGCATTCCTCGCGCTCGGCCAGCTCTTTCAATGTACTGACAGCGTTCTGAGCCGAAAATTGCGGCGTTCTGTACCTTTCTTTCTCGTATTTCAAAATCATCTCCTCAATCGGCAGAGTCTTTGAAATTACTTCTTCGAGTATTTCTTTATTCCACTGAACCTGTACCGCTATTGCTCCGATAATTGCCTCAAACAGATCAGCCTTGATTTTCTCCTGCTTGTCAACATTATTATCAATATCCTGCTGACCGACGATAAGAAATCTGCACAAATCCCATTCGTCCATAACAGCCGCAAGCGCATTGTTGCTCACAATACTGCTTTTTAAAAGCGTAAAATCCCGTTCATGCCCTCTGAATACATAGTAAGTGTTTTCATCATCTTTATGAATTGTTCCGTAATGATCATACAGCTTTTTTACCGTGTAATACCCGATAACCGTATCCCCTGCATATTCCAGATTTTCATTGCTGCCTCCGCCGTATCTCTTTGAATACGAGCTTCGCGTAAACACCTGTTCGATCAGATAATCTTTTAAAACAAAACCTGTTTTCTCAAGGATTGTTTTCCTGATAATCCGCATTTCTCCGCTATTGAGCGGTTTTCTTGTTATCATATTTTGCCTCCGGATAATAATTTATTTTTCCGGCAATAGAAAAGACCTTTCCCGATACGCGACAAATTTTGAGTGCAGCAAAATAAGCCCCGTCGTAAAGGTCAAAATCAGCAAAATAGTTTTTACAATGCTTTTCGCTTGACTGTCCGCTTTCACAGACATACCAAGCAGATACGAATTGTTCAATTACTTTAATGATTTTCCTTTTACCGGAACTTTTTTATTGTATCAAATATTTTTGCCCGTGTCAACACTTTTCGGGCAATGTATGTTTACTTCCTGTTGTCTGCATATTCCCCTCTTTCCCGAATTTTTGATTTTTCCTGTTGACAAGCGGATTTCGCAATGTTACAATTCAACAAAAGCAAAGACGCAGGAGGACAGCATGGACATCAGAAACGTAAGAAACGGAGATCCCATTCCCGTAATGAATTACAGCGATCAGCCGTACGTTGTAAAAACCGACGACGGCGGCTGGCTCATGGCCGTAACGACCGGAATCGGCGAAGAAGGAAGCCGCGGACAGCACATAACGTCAGCAAAGAGTATCGAGCGTGACCTATCGTACACGGATAACCGTTCAAAGGACGTCTGCAAAGGCTTCAGCATCTGCATTGACGCAGAGCTTGACAAAAGCGGCGTGCTGTTTTCGACGTTTGATAATGAGCGCAAGGGCATGAATGCGGTTTTTGACGGCGAAAAAATAGTTTTCACCATGAGCGACGCAAGGCGTACCTGCTGTTTTTATTCGGAAAAACAGCAGCTGTCGGCAAAAGGACAGCACAAGATAACAATTCAGGTTGACGCAGGTCCGAGAATAGTGTCCATGATTACGGACGGCAGGCTCTGCGACGGCGCAGATGAACGTCAGTTCGGCTACGGCTGGTTTGACCGCGGCATGATAAGCGCAAACGGTGCAAAAAACATCTTTATTTCCGACAGCGTAAAGTCGTTTGAGCTGTTTACGGAAATGCTCACAAACTCGCAAGCCTGCATACTCCAAAACAAGCATGGTTAAACCCGTTATACATCAAAATCATTTCAAAATAGCATAAAAATGCGCGGCGGTTTGATTTTCCGCCGCGTTTACTGTTTTAATCGTGTTTTATTTTTCGCTTATCATATTTTCAAGCAGTCCGTAAAGCTCTTTTGTGGTATACGCAATAAAATCGGGGTTGTTCTGCTTTATTGCCGCAACGTCCGCGTCCTTTGACCATGCTGCGGAAATAACCCTTATACCTGCGTTTTTCGCACATATTATATCGGTCACGGCGTCGCCGACGTATATCGACTCATCGCGCTGTATTCCGAGAGTTTCAAGCGTGGTATTTATGTTGGCTGTCTTGTTTATCTTTTCGGGGTGTCCGGGTTCAATGTGCGAGAATGTATTTTCAAGTCCGAACTGTCTTAGCGTCACGTCAAGCGACGGTTTTCCCTTGCCCGTAACCAGTGCGCACTTTACGCCGTTTTTCTCAAGCAGCTCAAAGACTTCTTTCATTCCGTCAAACATATCGGGGCACATTACCGGGTGAAGCTCGGTATACTTCTTTAAATAAAGCGCGGTTCCCTCCTCTATACTGTCGGGTGCGAAAGCCTTTATCGTCGCCACTTCGTTTGGACCGAACGTCGCGGTGATCTCGTCCGACGACGGAGTTTTTCCCGTAAGCTCATATACCGTCCTCTTGAAAGCCTCTATACAAAGCGGAAGCGTGTCGGCAATCGTCGCGTCCATATCGAATATTACACATTTAATCATTTTTGTTTTCCTTTCCGTACTCTTATATTCTTTATTTACTGTTTATATGCAAAAGCGGCGCGCTGTTTCTGAATTTTGACGGCGACATTCCCTTGTGATACTTATAATAGTTTACAAAGGCGTTTGGGCTGTCAAATCCGAGAACATCGGCAATCTGCTTTACCGAAAAATCCGAATTGCACAGATAGTTGTCCGCGTCGCGTATTATATGCGTGTTTATAAGCGCCTTTACGGATATGCCGTAGTAATTCTTTATAAGTTTTGTCAGATACTCGCAGTTATATCCGAAATGCTCTCCGACGTCCGAAACGGAAATGCGCGCGTTTGAATTTGCGCCTATCCATGCATAGACCTCCGCTGCAAGCTTGCTTTTCGGCGCACTGCCGTCGGCGCACAGTTCTCCGATAAGATACGCAAGCTTTGTCTCCGAAACAATATCCCTTTCCGCGGCGCACACCGAATGTATTATCTCCTTGAACAGATACGCCTTGCCGAATTTTTCAAACACGTTTGATTTTATCGGAAGATCGCGGTACAGATCGTCGCAGAAAAAGTGCAGCCAGTAAAACTCGGTTCTGCCGTAACTGTATTTGTACCCTTTGTGAAATCCCGGCTTTAATATTATCACGCTGCCCTTGGTGAGATGATATTCCTTTCCGTCCTCGGAAATATACGCTTCTCCCGAAAGCATACAGATTATTTCATACGTCTTTTCGGTAATTGCAGGGTGAATCCAGCGTCTGTCGGTCGAAAAAAGTCCGCAGCCCGAAATTTTAATTTCACAGTCTCCTATACGAATCATATCGGTTTTTCTCACCCTTTATCTGTTTTTGATTATTGATTTTACGTCTTAAATATTATATTATAAATACAGCGATATGTCAACAGTCAGCTCAAAAAGAGCGTATAAAGCAAAGGAGTGCGCAATGAATTACATAAATTACAAAAACGCCGACATTACAGGCGGATATTGGAGCAAAAAACAAAAGCTGAACCGCGACGTTACAATAAACGCGGTATATGACAGATTTCTGCACACCGGAAGAATAGACGCATTCAAATGCAACTGGCGCGAGGGCACCGAAAACAAGCCGCATTACTTCTGGGACAGCGACGTTGCAAAATGGATTGAGGGCGCCGCTTACATTCTCGCCAAAACGCCCGACAAAGAGCTTGAAAGCAAGGTCGAGAGCATTATAGACGACATTGAGAAAAACATGGGTGCAGACGGATATTTCAACATATATTTTACCGCGATAGAACCGTCAAAGCGCTTTTCCAACCGCGACTGCCACGAGCTTTACTGCGCGGGACACCTTATCGAGGCTGCCGTCGCGTACTTTGACGCCACGGGAAAAGACAGATTTTTAAAGCTCATGTGCAGATACGCAGACTATATATACGACGTGTTCTGCGTAAAACATTCCGCAGCCTTTGAAACTCCGGGACATGAGGAAATAGAGCTTGCTCTGTACAGGCTTTACAAGTGTACGGGCAACAAAAAACATCTTGAGCTTATGACGCACTTTCTGCTTGTGCGCGGAAACAATCCAAAGGACACCTACACGCCCTTTTACAACTATTCGGGCTATGCTCAGGACTATGCGCCGGTATTTGAACAGACGCACGCAATAGGTCACGCCGTGCGCGCAATGTATCTTTACAGCGCAATGGCGGATCTTGCAAAGGAAACCGAAAATCCCGTATACGTAAAAGCCTGCCGCACGCTTTTTGACGAAATATATTCTTCAAAGATGTACATAACAGGCGCACTCGGCTCGACGCGGCACGGCGAAGCCTTTACAAAGCCGTATGATCTGCCGAATTCCGAGGCATATGCCGAAACCTGCGCGTCAATAGGGCTTATGTTCTTTGCAAAGAGAATGTCGGAGCTTGAAAACGACGCAGTTTTCGCGGACGTACTCGAAAGAGCAATGTACAACGGCATGATTTCCGGACTTTCGCTTGACGGAAAGAGCTTTTTCTACGAAAATCCGCTTGAGATAGATCTTGAAAAGCGTGACAGCCTTTATTACCGCGACGCAAACGCGCCTATATACGGCATAACTCAGCGCGCTGAGGTTTTCGGCTGTTCCTGCTGTCCTCCAAATCTCAACCGTCTGCTTTCTTCGCTTTCGGGTTACATATACGCGCTGGATAAAGACACGGTTTTTATAAATCAGTATATGCAAAGCACGGCGCACCAAGACGGCGTTACGGTAAGCACCGTTACGGACTATCCGCTAAACGGCGGCATAAAGATAAACATCGGCGGTGCAAAGAAAGCGGCGCTCAGAATTCCGTCGTGGTGCAAAAGCTTTAAGCTGAACAGGCAGTATACGCTCAAGGACGGATATGCTTACACCGATACCGACGGAGAAATTCTGCTTGAGCTTGACATGACGCCCTCTCTTGTCTATGCGAATCCCAAATGCCGCGACCTCTGTTCAAGAGCTGCGGTGCAGAGAGGCCCCATAGTATACTGCGCCGAAGGCGTTGACAACGGCAAAACCAATCTTAACAACCTTTTTCTTGACGCAGACGCCGCATTTTCCGAAGAATACAGCGAAAAGCTCGGCTGCACCGTGTTAAAAACGACAGGCTCACGCGCCGACGGAAGTGCAAATCTTTACTCGTTGGTAAAGCACGAATACAGACAAACGCCTATAACGCTCATTCCGTTCTGCACTTTTGCGAACCGCGGCGAGAGCGATATGCTGGTCTGGCTGCACACAAAATAAAAATGCCGCACTGTTTGTGCAAAGCGAGAATATAAAAAGATTGCCGCCCCGGTTTTTACACCGGGACGGCTTTTGAAATTGGAGAGGTAGAAAACTGCTGTTTTAAATATTTCCGAAATCAGTTGTTGTTAAACAAGTTCGTTACATCTATTAACGTATCCTCGCCGCTGGCAAGAAGTATGTCTGCGAACTGTACGGAAATTTCTTGAAGTTCGGGGCGCGTATATGTCTTTTTCATCTGAATTTTACCTCCGTCCCTTACTCTGCTTTATTTTCTGCAAAAGTGTCGATAATTGCTTTTTGTGCGTCGGTAAGTGCGTTGTAACCGCCGCCGTTCTTTATTTCAAGCGCAAGTTCCCGTAGGTTGCCCGAAATCGGATCACCGTAGTAATAGGTGCCTTTCGACTTTGCGTAAGGACGTGCAACAAGTGTCAGATCATACTTTCCCTTAGGAATTCCCGTCAGGACGCCTGTAAAGAGATTTGCGGTGCTGCCGTTTACTTCATAATTGTTGTTGAATATATAATTTTTATCTCTTCCACTGACGTATGCGGCTTCGCTTACGTATTTCACCGTATTTTCGTCAAGGTCAAAGGTAAGATCTTCATGTGTCTTGCGGTTATCGGTAAGTGTTTTTTCAAGTGCGACAATGTAGCCGTATTCGTCAAGGCTCTCAAGGTTTTCATGAAGTACATATGCCTTGAATCTGAGACCGGAATTTGTGTTTGTAAGTCTTAATTCCTTTTCGTTCAGGGTAACGGGTGAAAGATCCGGCTTTGCGTAAACCGTAACCGCTTGATATGTTGCACTGCCGTCTTTATTTACAAGCGCCGGCATTGTTACGGATTTTACACCGTCCGCAAGTGTAACGGCAACATCATTTCCGTTTACCGTGAGCGCCGCTACATCTCCGTCAAAATACTTCGTGTAATACGCTTTAAGCGCTACGGTCTGATCTTCGTCAATGCCTTCGGAATATGTAACCGTCACGGTATTTCCGGCAGAAGTTACCGCAGGCGCTGCCGCAGCTTTAACCGGCTTGTAGTAAAGTCCGACATATGCAACATTAAGCACCGACGGCTTTGTGCCGAAATAAATATCGGGTGCCTGAGATCTCTTTGCCGCAGAGGATACCTCGCTTTCGCTGTTAAGCACATATTCAAACTTGACCTCGCTCCACGTATGGTTGGCAAGAGCCTGTCCGTAGCTTGTTCCGCCGCCGCTGTAACTTCTCAGGGTAAGCCAGAACGATTTGAAGTTTTCTATGTCCGAATCGGCTTTCATCTTGGTTATATAAGTATATGTATAATCGAGATTATACGGGATATTTAAATCTCTTGTATATGTAAGACCTATATTCATATCCGCATTTGTATAGTCAAGCTTTACGTATTTGCCGACCTCTGAGTCTGTTTCAAACGTATGACCGACGTCTGCAAGAGCCTTTTCGTATGCGGTTACATTGTACGTCGTTTCAGATTCGGCAGTCCAGTAATAGTTTTTAAGACCGTAATAAAGAGTATTTATGTCTGCTTCTGTATTTATTATCTTTTCGGGATATGTCGCATTGCCTGCTGCATTTACAAGTGCGGGAACGGTAACGCTTTGTGTTCCGGGCTTGAAATATATTTTCATCACGGTATTATCGTAACCGAAGTTTACCGACGTGACATTTTCCCCGAAATAACGTGCCGGAGCCGCGCAAAGTGCCTTTGCAGCATTTTCCTCAAAGCCGTCTGCCGAGCTGATTGCAAGCACGGGATTGCTCATGTCGGAATAATCAACCGCATATTCATATTCCGCAGTATCCGACGGCTGATAGTAAATTTTGACGTTGTCCGTGTACACGGTTGTGTTTTGCATATCGATAAAAGCTATCATATATGTACCGATGTCGGTAAGCTCTCCGTTCGGAACATCGAAAGAGAGTTCAAACGTATTCCACTGATTTGTATTGCTCTTAAAAAGTGACGCGTTTGCAAAATCAAAGCTTGTCTGAGACGCAGTCGCCCTGTCTTTTCTGTAAAAATAAGCCGAAACGGTACCGTTTTCGGGGCAGTCTCCGTCAAGATAAATGTCGGAAAAAATATAATATTTTCCTGCTCCGTAGGTTATCTCCGAGTCTTTCGGAAGTAAGAAAAAGCGAACGCAGGCATATTTATCTGCATTCTCAGCAATAACGCCCTCTATCTTATTTCCGGTTATGCCGCCGATCTCTTTATCGGTAAAGTTTGCGGCAATGCCGTCGCCCTGAGTTCTTATTTCAACGCCGGCATTGTTAAAGAACGTCGTATCAACCGCCTTGCCTGCCGTCATTTCCTCAAAACCCGTACTAATAACCTTAACGCCGTAATCCGGTGCATCATAGTCTATACCGTCGTCTTCGTAAAGCACAATTCCGGTCTGTCCGTAAAATTCGTCTGCAGTTTCAGTATTCTCCGGCGCAGGCATTGCACAAACCGACGCCGACATGACCGCAGCCAGCACAATAACACAGCCGAGTAATTTTTTCATGGTATTCTCCCCTTTTGTATTTTATACCATAATTATAGCATTGCAGAAAAAAACGTCAATGCAAACGCAGTTTCTTTAGAATTTAATCAAAAATGTCGCTTTATCTTAGATTTTTCCAAAGTCGCGCATATCTTTACGGATAAAAAATCACCGCCCCGGCTTTTGCACCGGGACGGCTTTAGAAATTGGAGAGGTAGAAAAACGCTTTTTTAAATCAGTTGTTGTTAAACAAGTTCGTTACAACTATTAATGTGACCTTGCCGCCGTCATCATTTAAAATATCATCTGCTGCAGCCGATAATATTTAACTTGCAGTTTCAACCGGTTCGGCAGCCGGGGCGGCGAAAGCCGACGCTGATAAAACAGCGGCTGACGCAATGATGCAGCTGAGTAATTTTTTCATATAAATATACCCCCTATTTTTCGGTTATGCCGTTGCAGCTCGGCTATGGCTTGATTATACATTGTGTTTTTAACGATGTCAACAGATTGGGAAATTAATGAAAATATTGAGTACAAACAGCATAAAAACGCAAACTCAAATGGGCTATCAATCAAAACAAACGAAAAATTGCCGCCCCGGTTTTTACACCGGGACGGCTAAAAGAAGAGTATATATGAAAACTGCTTAGCAGAATTCAGGCTTTAGAAGGAAAATTATTAATCGAAAAGCGCTCCTGTGTCGATTATCGTATCATTAAATTCCTCGGTTGTGCTTGCAAGCAGAATATCCGAAGATAATATCGAAAGCTTTTCTAGTTCGGGGCTTACGTAGTTCTTTTTCATTATCTGTTACCTCCCGAGATAAGCGCTTTTACCTGATCGACAGACGCTTCCCTTGCATTTCCGTAGTAAACGGTATTGCTTCCGTTATACTTGATATAAGGTCTTGCGATAAGAATATCGCCCGTGTGTTCTTGCGGTATTCCGGTAACGATTCCGGTATATACTATGTCGTCGGTGTTGCTAATGAACTTATCAATGTGATTTCCGTCAACGGTTCCGTATGAAACCGCGTATACGTATGTCTTTCCTGTGCTGTTATCGAGAGCAAACGTAAGCTCTCTGCCGGCAAGAACAGTCTTTCTTGCAACTATCCAGCCGTATTCAGCCGCCTTGCCTCTCTGAACGGCAGTAACTGATGCCTGAAAACGTATGCCGGAGTAGATTTCGCTGTAATTTACGTCCTCTGAGGTTTCGGGCTTTGCGGTGCAAACGGTAATTGCAGGATATGTCGCGCTGCGTGCCGAGTTTACGATCTCGGGCATTTCAATGCTGCGGACGCCGTCGGCAAACGTAAGGTTTACGGTGTTTTCATTTATTGTAAGCGCCGTAACATCTCCGCCGAATACCGTCTTGAAACAGGTTGTGAGAGCCTTTGCGGTATCTGCGTCGATTCCGTCCGCATAGGTTACGGCTGCGATGTTATCGCCGCCTATCTCAAAGCTTACGTTTTCATCTTCGGCGGCAGGCTTGCAATAAAGGAATATATTATCGTAATCAACGTACCATGCGTAATTCGGGGCAAACGCCGCGTTTTCGAGCTGGAATACTATTCTGTCGGGGACGGAATAGCCCTCATAAGGAGTTTTAAAGGTAGATTTCATGGTGAACCAGTCTGTGCTGCCGTTATCAACAGCGCCGGTTATCATTGTCTTTCCCCAGACATATGAAAATTGATGTTTGATTCTGCCGGTAGCAGCTCCCTTTGCGGCTCTCTGATCCGATATAAGGGTATATGTTGCAGCTTCGGGAAGGCTTAGCTTATCGCCGGAAAGAACGCCATGCATATTTGCATATGTGCCGCCGATACCGAGTCTTGCAAACTGCGCGTGTCCGTCGGATTCGTTTACAAGGTTTATCTTTGCGTTTGACGACTTCCACACAAGACCGATATCGTCAATGCCGATAAGTCCCTGCACCTGTCCGCTCTGTGTATAGCTGTCAAAGTTCTCGGAGAAGATCTTTGCGCCGTATTTAAGAGTATTTACGTCCGCGGTATCGAGTTCTACGCTCTTTGCGTTATAGACCGCGCTCTTGTCAGCATTTACAAGCCCGGGAACGGAAAGCGTGAGCGTCTGAGAACCTGCGTTTTCGTCAAACGTAAGAGTAAGGGTTTTATAATCGTCGGAGAATACCGCGCTCTTTATAAAGTTTGCGGCTGCGCCGAAATAGCTCTGCGGTTTCTGTTCGATTGCGAAAGCAGCACTCTTTTCAACGCCTGTCGGCGCCTTTATCGTAACGGCAGGGAAGTTTATATCAACGGTATAATCGCCTGCGCTTTCGACGGGCTTGTAATAAAGCTTCATGTTGTCGATGTCAAGACCGTTGCTGCTTGCGTCCGAGGCACTGCGTTCAACAGAGAACGTAACTCTGTCAAGAGCGGTATAAGATGTGCCGTTTACCTCATAAGGAGTCGAGAACTCAGCTTTCATCGAAGTCCATGTGCTCTTGGGAACGATTGCGGTATAAGTTTTATTCGTGTTTGAATTATAGCGTGCCTGCATTTTAAGTGCGCCTACGCTTGAAAGAGCCGTCGCGTCGGCAACGCGGACGTCCGCAACAAATGTATATTTTGCTTTTTCGGGGAAAGTGTAGCTCGTAGCCGAAAAGTCATTGAAAAGACTCGGATACTGTCCCTGAAATTCAACTCTGAAATAATTGTTGCCG
The DNA here is from genome assembly GCA_900551295.1 of uncultured Eubacteriales bacterium. Lineage (GTDB taxonomy): Bacteria > Bacillota > Clostridia > Oscillospirales > CAG-382 > UMGS1387. Next base: position 61,322 of record URVJ01000010.1, read on the forward strand.
TCGCCGTCGGTTTTAAGTCTGAGCTTTGAATAACCGCCCTTTACGGTTGCGACGTTATCGCCGAGTACAATGTATTTTGACGGTTCGTTAAGGTTTGAAGTATAATCGCTGTACGACTCAAAATCTTCGTTTATAACCTTTACACCGTATACGGGAGCGTCAAAGTCGGCTGCGGTCTCCTCCGCAAAATCTGCCGTCAGCTCCGAAACGGAAATTTGTGTTTCGTCCGCATTTTCCGTTACAACCGCGGCGGGATTTGCATATGCTGCCGATGAAAGAAGCAGTGCGGCTGCAAGAAAAACTCCGAAAAATCTTTTTTTCATGATATTATCTCTCCTTTGTGTATTATTATTCTCTGTCATTCCGGTCAAACCGGTTACATTTTCAATTATATCAATGTATCGTTTCATTTCAACACGGCATTTTCAAAATGACAAATTATTGATATTCTTACAGAGAATTTTGATATTTTTTCGTAATGTAATACAAATTCGGGATTTATGTGCCAAAAACGGGAAAAAAAGAGCGGAGATCAGGTTAAAAATCTCCGCTGTTTGCGATCATTCGGTTATTATCCGGCGTTATCAGCTTTCCGCCTCTTTAAGAACAATGTTATCAATAAGAATTATCATGCCTTTGTCGTTCTGAGGAGTTGCAAAGAGCATAATTGCGTCTCCGGAACGGTCTCCGTTGCCTTCGTCAAGCTTTTTGACGGCAGACATATGCATCCATTTCCCGGATTCGGCAAATCCTGCGTTTACGGTATGGTTCTTTTTTTCCTGACCGAGAGAGTTGTAGATAAGATTTTCCCACATCTGAACCTTTGTAACGGCATTTCCGTCATAGTCGCTTACGACGTACACATCATAGTCAAGTTGATACGACTTGCCTTCGGTGAAAGTAACGCTCTGCGCAAGGGAAACATACACCTTGCCGTCCTTTGCGGGCTCGACCCTGTAAACATGGTTATTCGGGTTTGTGGGATCTGTCACTATCGAGATCTTATTCTGCTCGCCGTAGATAGAGTAGAATGCCGATACGTTTACGGTATCCTCCGCGTCGCCGTTTATTATTTCAATGCCGTCTTTTGCGGATTCTTCGCTTGCGGCTGCACCCTGCTGCTCCTTGCCGCCTGCAGTACCGGTGACAAAGTTTCCGTCCTTGTCAAGGCAGTATATGTAGTCGATCTCGCAAGAGCCGTCGGAATTGAACGGGTCAAATCTTAAAGACGTTACCGTTCCCGTCCAGTTTTCGTTTTCCGCCATATTAAACGTCAGTATGCTGTAACCCTCACTGTCAACGGGTGCTTCGCTGAGTTTTACTCTTGCAGAGCCTTTTTCGGCATAGGACGAAAGGTTATCCGTTGTAAAGTATACTACCGCGATATCGTCGGTCTTGCCGTTAAGCGTATACTTCATTCTGACCTTGATTACGGAATAGAGCTTTGCGTTCATGATCGCAGGTTTCATTTTCTTTATCGAAAGAATAGGGTCGAATTTTGAGCCTGACATCTGCTCTTCGGCAGCCATGTAAAGCTTTCCGTCCGAAACATATCCGCTTGCCTTGCTTATACTCCAGTTTTCGGAATCTCCCGGAATATTGAAGTCATAGCAATGGTCTCTGCGATCCGAAATTACCTGAGAATAGTCCTTGTCTCTTATGTTGATTTTAAGCTCAGAAGCGCTTTCAGTATACTTTATTCCGGAAAGGTCGAGCATGAATTTTACGGGAAGAACGGGTATTCCGTCATAGAGATAAAATTTGCGTGCAAGACTGTGATCTTTGCCGTTTACCTTGCATATGCTGCTGCCGATGTCAAATACAAACTCCGTCGTCTTTGCCCCCGTGCCCGCCTTTACGATAAGACGTCCGTCAAGCCTTCTCCACTCGTAAGAGAACGCAGCCATGGAGTAAAATCCTTCCGTCGGAAGAGCCGCAAGATAGACCTCGGTATCTGTCTTTTCGATATATTTGTCGTTAATATCAAGCATAACTCCGTCCGCCGTGATCTTAAACCTGCTGTTTCCGGAGTCTTCGGCTTTCAGAAATTCTATTGCAGAAATGTCAAATTCACCGTATGCGTTTATGGGATCAAAACGTATCTTTAATATCTTTCCGCTCCAGCCTTCGGCTTTTGTCATATCGAAGTAAAGATCGGTCCATTCGCCCGCAGTTTTTATGCTTTGACTTATACTTTTCTTCGCGTTGTAAGACGCGTCCGTTCCCGTCATGTAGTATATTTCGGAGTTTGTTACGACACTTGAACGTATTCTTATGTGAATACGCGTGATTTCCGACGCGTCAAGACCGCTTACCGTACCTATTCCGAGAATGGGATCCGGCTTTTCGACCTGTCCTTCTTCGGCGGCACCGTGAATATATCCGTCCTTTACTTCAAGCGCATTTATACGCGTAACCTGATTAAACTGAGATAACGCATCCTCGTTCGAAAAGTCAAGACTCTTTACGACAGTCTCCTTTTCTTCCTCCTCAAGCGACGCATTTCCCTCTTCAAGGTGCAGCGCCCTTATGGGAGAAGTCTTGCCCGTGTACATATAGCCTATGCGTGCTTTCTGATTTGCGGTAAGCTCGGCGTCGTATTCGTAAGGCTGTACTCCTGCGAAAACAAGTGCCTCTGCGTCGCTGTAATTATACTGCGGACCGCTGCCGTTTCTTCCGGTAGGCGCAAGCCAGTGTCCTTCGGCATATTCGTTCCATGTTCCGAAGAATACCGTCTTTGACTGCCATGAGCCTGTTCCGAAATCCTTTTCATAAGTTTTAAGAACATCGTCGCGCAGGTATTCGAGCTGCTTTTTGTAGTTGTCAAACGTCGCTATCGGCGTTCTTGTCTGCTCCCAGCCGAGAATGTTTCTGCCCGTCGAGCCGCAGGCAACTATCATGTTGTCGCCTTTTCCGGTATATCCGGTGCTGTACTGCTGTTTTACATAGTTATAATCGTATGCGTTTACTCCCCAGTGGTAAGGCAGAAATCCGTCGAACACAATGCCGTCCTTCTTTGCGGAGGCGTCTACGGTATTCGCTTCGGCTGCGGTATAGATATTGAACAGCAGGATTATTCCGTCATAGCCGTACTTTTTGATATCCTCGTTCATAAAGTCGATTGCGGCTTTTGCGTTTTCGGCGCCGCCGAGACTTGATACAAATGTGTTGTATCGGTAAATTGTAAGCACGGGCTTATTGTCAAAGCACAGGTAATTGGGATCGGTAAAGTACCAGTCGACCCAATAGTTCCACAGCACTCTCTTGAAATTCTCAAGATCGGTATTTGCTGTAAACGACTGATTTTCCCACATTATGCAAATATCCATCATATCGCGGTATTTTGCGTTGAAATAACCGTCGTGTATCGCAAACTGATTAAGACGCGGCGTTTTCATGGGAGTATCCGTCGTTGACGCGTACCAGCAGGGCTGAATTGCGTCTATTCCGTGTTCAACCATGTGCTTTATTTCCCAGTCTGCGGTTTCGGGAAGTCCCTCGTCGTAAAAGCCCATTTTTGGGATAAGCTCATCATAAGGCACGACGTAATCCCAGCCGTAGTGTGTGCCCTCATGCCACAGCGAGCATACGCTCATAATCGCGGTATAATCGTCTTTAAGATTATTCTGCACGGGCTTTGACGGGTAATCAGCAAACTCATATGTGTTATACGCCGTAACGTCGTCAAACCACAGAACCGTATCCGACGCGCTTATTCTTATGCCGTCAACACTTCCGGCAAGAGTAAATTTATCCGCGTCCTTGCCGTTGATTCTCAGAACCGTGTTTCCGTTCTTGTCGCGTTCGAATCTTACGCATGTCCAGACGTCGTTATGATATGCACGGAGTTCTTTTCCGTCCTTTATAAACTTGCCGTCCTTCATCACAAGCGTGCTTACGGCTTTATCACCGGAAAGAATTTCGACTTTAGCCTGACCGCCGTCTTTTTCCTTTAAAATGTAGCTCTGAACGACAAACGCGCCGCCGAGTGCTTCAAAATGCTTTTCGGAAGAACCGTTTTGGTTTATCTTTACGCTGTTTATATCGTCGTAAGAGCCTGATTTGTTGACCTCAACCTTTACGTCGCCCGTATTTGTCCAGCCTGCGGGCTGTTCGGAAACGGCGTCAAACGAAAATTTTTCGTTGAGGTTATAGTTCATATAAAGTCTGACGGACGAGATCAGAACAGAAATCCCGTACGCAGCATCGGTGGTGGAAAATGCTATTTTATTGAGCTTTCCGACATCATTCAAAGCGCCTTCGCACGCCTTTTTCCCGTTTACCGAAAGAACCGCCGTTTTTTTCCCAAGATCAAAATCAAATCGTATGTTATACGTTCCTTTTGACGCGGAGATTTCGGACATATACTCTTTTTCGCCGTTAAATCCGAAAAATCCGTTCCTTGTAAATATCTTTATCTTTTCTGTATCATAATCCGAGAAACAAATTTCAAATCCGTCGGACGCACCGTCAAGGCTTACGGTGGTCATAAGCACCAGATTTTCCTTTGAGACTTCGGTTATGTACTTCGACAGCGACACGTGCGCGTTCGCGTCCTTATCCGAGAGCATGGGAGAAACCGTTCCGTTACGGCTGAAAGAGGCGTCGGGACTTCTGTTGTCGAGTATCCAGCCGTGTATGAATTCAGTTATGCCGTTTTTATCGGTACGTGAAAGACCGGCGTCGTCAATAAGGTAAACCGCCTGCATATTCTTATCAACAGGATAAGCTTTTAGCGTTTTTGAAAGTCTGTTTTCGGGCAGAGCCGCGCGGTTTACGATAGCGGCAATCTCGCTTCTCTTTATTGAATTATTCGGATAGAATGTTCCGTATTCGTCCGAACCCATTACAACGCCGGCATTATAGAGCATTACAAGGTCGTTGTAATAACTGTCGGCTTCGGACACATCGGGTAGTTCCGAAACATTGTTTTTCCTTGTATACCAGCTTTTGGGAAGAGCTGCGGCAAACATCTCGCAAAGCTCATATCTTCTCGCCGGACGCGCAAAGGAGTCTATGTTTTCCTTATTGATTATACCGTATTTTTCGGCATATCCGGCATATATATCATACCAGCTTTCCGACTTTGCGCCGTTCTGAAGTTCGTCCGTTCTGTTTTCGTATGCCGCGTTAAGTCTTGCAGCAATGGTAACGGCCTCTGCAACGTTGACGGTTCCGTCGGGCGCCATTACGGTTTCGGACTTTCCGTTCATGAATCCGAGTTCGTAAGCTCCCGCGATTTCCGACGCATACCATGCCGAGCTGTCAACGTCGGTAAACTTATTTTCGGGGTATGTATTTGTTTTGGCAAACGCCGCGTCCGCACACAAGCTTAATACAGACAACGCAGCGGCAAAAACAAAAGCCGTAAGTCTTCTTTTCATTTTTGTTCTCCTTTAAAAAGTATCTGTGGATCGTTTTTTGTTATGACCTCGTTGAGCATTTCGTCTGAGGGTACAAAATTATTTTTCATATTCCCGAAGAACCTGTTTCCGGAAATTCTTCTGACATCATGCGGATTTTTGACAAACTGCATCGGTGTTTTTCCGCTTGCCTTTTTAAAGCACTTGACAAAATAGCTTGCGGTGCCGAATCCGCATCTTTCGGCAGTTTCTGTTATGCTCTTTCCGTTAAGCAGCATTTCCTCGGAAAGTCCTATGCGGAGCTCCGATATATATTCGTTGACCGACATTCGGAAAACGTTTCTGAAGTCGCGCGCAAGTTTTGTTTTGGATATGTAAAACGTAGACGCAATATCCTCTAGGAGCAATTTTTCTCCGCAGTGTTCAAACAGATAGTCCACAAGTTCTCCGAGATACGCCGTAGATGTATGCAGCGATTTTTCAGAAGACAAAAGCCCGTAATTTCTTTTCCATGCTTCCGAAATCTGCCACAGGACGGCAAGCATTATCATTTTAGCAGGATATGCATTATTGCCGAACTCTATCGACGCCTCACACAGTTCTTTCAGGCGCCGCACCTCACCGTCATCAAGCTTTATCAAGGTAACTCTCTTGAACGAGGCAAGAGTCTGCGAGACGTTTTCCTCCATAGCGCTGTCCGAAAACATTTCTTTTGAACACCTGATAAGATATCGTTCATAGTTATCGTCCAATGAGTTCACCTGCATATGCAGAATACCGGCAGGATATATAACGGCAAACGGTGCCGAAACTTTCTCACTGTAATTATAGGAAATTACGCTTGAAGAACCCTTTGTGACTATCGCTATTTCATTGAACTGATGAGAATGGAGTACAAATTTTAAATCCGTCTGTCTGCCGCGGTATTCGCCGGGCTTATAAGTCCACTTTAAAATTTCCGGAAACGGCTGCCGCGAATTTTGAACGCTCATTATCACCCCTACCCATCTTAATAGCTTTTACATATGCTTTACTGTATAAACAATTATATCAGCGGCAAGAGTGCCGCGCAAGACAAAATCGGATTATTCCGTGCGGAAAAATTGTAAAATCGAACCACTCTGTTTAGTGCAACTTGACCATGTATATTACACAGCAGTTGTTTTTTGTGCAAAAGCACATATAATATTGATATTTTCAGCCCCAAAATATCAAAAAATAACCGCCGCGTGCAGAACAGACGCACGAAGCGGTAAAAGACTTATTTGAGGTCTATTTTTTTTCCGTGATTTTTTCGGCAATCGCATCGACAGTAAAATCCGCAAGATACGCAAAGCAGAGCCCGAGAACTATTCCCGCAATCACGTCTGTCGGATAGTGCATAAAGAGATACAGTCTTGAAAACGCTATCAGCGATGCCGCGGCAATCGCCGCAATTCCAGTCTTTCTGCCGCAGTTAAACAAAGCGACGCCTGCACATTCAAACGCAGCAAGCGTATGTCCCGACGGGAAAGAAAAATCTTTCTGCGGCGGCACGAGAAGTTCAACGCCCGGAACAACGTCATAAGGACGTATTCTTGCGACAAGCGGTTTAAGCGCAAGATTTCCGACGAGCAGACCGAATACAAGCGCAAGTGCCATTTTAAAGCCGAGTTTTCTTGTTTTCGGGACGCATATCAGCACAAGGCTGAGTACAATTTCTACAAGTCCATATTCGCCGAGCATTGTCACGAACGGCATTACGAAATCTAAAAACGCGCACTTTAGGTATATTTGGATCTGCTGAAGGATGAACAGGTCTAAGCTCATATTTTTTCTTCTTTCTTTTTTCTGATTTACCGGGGGAATATTGGGCGGAAACTAATTATCCGCTGCCATGTGCAGCTCTATACACCCTCTTTTCGGGATCGAAAAGCGGAGATACAAAGTCGCACTTTGAAGAGTATTTCCCGTTTCCGCCCAAACCAAGCAAAAATAATCAACACTCAGCCAAATATCCTGTCACTCCGCCTTTACCGCCGCGGCATACTCGCCTGTCTTGGGACAGCATACATCTGCGCCGATAAGACGGTTCTTGTAAATAATAAGCGTCGCATATAATCCGTCGGCAGTCGTTTTTCCTTCTCCGTCGGTTACGCTGTAAGTAAATCTTTCAACGCTCTTGCCCTTGTATGCGGACAAGTCAAAACCCTGCTCCTTTTGAAGATCGTTGTACTTTTTCATTACCGCGTCAAACTTTTTCGGCACGGAGACCTTGCCCTGCTGAACCGGAACGGGATCTACCTCAATTCCGAGCTTGTTCAAAAGGTCAACTCTCTTTTCCGCACTGTCAATACCGCGGAAGCTTACGTCCGCAGACGTTACGATCTTGTTTACGTTCATTGCATATCCCGCGTCAGGCATAAGCGAAACCACCGCCGCAGATATAGCTATGCATAAAAATGCGGCAAAGAGTATTTTTGCAGTCGTTGCTTTAAAAGAAAAGACAAACATAGTTATCAGCTCCCGTTTTAATTGGTTTTTTACTATAATCTATGTTTGTCTGTAATATTTTATGACTTTTATCTTAGCTTGCAGGGACTTGTCGCATAAATGCCGGCAATAAGTTCAAGCACCGGCACCGCGTCGTCAATATCGCAGTAGTATACGTCTTTTCCGCCGATAGCGCCGTAGAAACGCTCCATCATCATCGTATGTCCGTTGCCCCAGCAGTATTTGCCCTCCGACTTGGAATAGTCGCTGTTTCTTGCTATGACGTTAAGTTCCCCGTCCTTGTTTTCATAGAGCGTGTCGTTTACAAGAAGCAGCTTTCCGTCTTTGAAATAAAGTTCAATCTCAACCGACGAATCCGCAACGTTGCAGTTTGTCGCATAGAATATGCCCGTAGCTCCGCTTTCAAACCAAAGCGTTGCCTCGGCTGTATCCTCGACCTCGATAGTGCCCTTGTTCTTTCTGAGCGCGACCGAACCTTTAATATCCTTTACCTTGCCGCCGAAGTAGTACATAAGGTCAAGAGTATGTATCGACTGATTCATCAGCACTCCGCCGCCCTCTTTTTCCCATGTTCCTCTCCAGCCGCTTTCGGTGTAATATGCGCCCTCGCGTTTCCATGCCATGTATGCGCGTATTCCGAGAAGCTGTCCGAGTCTGTTTTCCTCGATATACTTTTTCGCCGTGTCGTTCGTCGGAATAACTCTGTTCTGGAAAGATACGCAAACCTTTTTGCCTGTTTTCTTCGAGACCGCGGCTATTTCTCTTGCCTCGTCCGCGTTCATTCCGGCAGGCTTTTCGAGATATACGTCGCAGCCGTTTTCAAGCGCGAATATTGCCATCTCTTTATGAAGATAATGCGGTGTGCAGACGTGTACGACATCGGGTTTAAGCTCACATATCATCTTTTTGTAATCCGAATATCCCGAAACCGCGTTTCCGAGTTCCGACAGCGTTTCGTTCAGCCTGTCCTCTCTTATGTCGCATACGCCGACAAGCTCTGTAAAATCGCTCATTTTTATTGCTCTTATGTGCATTTTTGAAATTGCACCGAGTCCGATTATAACACTTCTCATGCCAAAGTCTCCCTCTCGCCGCGAAAATCCGCAAACGCTGTTTTCCCGCAGTCAAACCGATATTTGCGCCGGATATAAGCACAGCGCCGTTCTTTCAAGAGTATATATTATTTTATCCGTTATGTCAAGAGTTTTTCGGACATTTTTTTTGTCTTAACAGCTTAAAAAAACCGCTTAACTCCGCCGCGCACTGTTCCTCAAGTATGCCCGGATATACATTCGGCTTGTGATTGTAATCAAGCTTTGTAAGGTCGGTGAGACTGCCCATAGAACCTGCCTTGTAATCGTGCGCACCGTAATAGACGTTTTCTATGCGCGAATTTATTATTGCTCCGGCGCACATAGGACAGGGTTCGAGAGTCACGTATATGTCGCAGCCGATAAGCCGCCAGCCGCCGAGTTTTCTGCAAGCCGCGTTTATCGCGGATATTTCGGCATGGCACAGCGCGTTTTTCTTTGTTTCTCTCATGTTTCTGCCGCCGGCAATTATCTTCCCGTCCTTTACAATAACGGCGCCTACCGGCGTTTCTCCGAGCTTTGCCGCGGTCTTTGCACGTCCGAGAGCCGCTCTCATATAATATTCGGGACTTTTTTTGTTATCGCTCATTTTTTCTTACCCCAATGCAAAAACTCTTGACGCGTACAGAACAAGGAACATTATAACCGGAACGGTAAATATCTGTCCGACGCCCGCACAGGTTCCGCAAAGACCGTTTCTTTCGTCAGATATCTGCGCCAAATCCGAATATTTCGCCGCAAATCCGCCCTTTGAAAACAGTTTCATTATTCCGAATATTCCGAGCACTGCGCAAAGTATATAGAACATATCCGTAAAAATATAATAAGAGCTTACGTCTGCTGCCGAGAGATAGTCCGAAAGCGTTATATAGAAATTATTGAACGCATGAAACAGCACCGAAGTCTTTATATTTCCCGTGTACACCACAAGCATTGCCGAAATTATTCCGAACGCAAACGCATACATACTCTGCGACGCCGAAAAGTGCATAACGCCGAACACAAACGCGCTTGCAATAACCGCAAAATTCGTTCCGTATTTTCTCAAAGCGCCGAACACCGCGCCTCTGAAAACGTATTCCTCGGCAATCGGCACGAACACCGCCGTTTCAAGCGCCGAAATCAAAAGCGTATATCCGTCGGCTTCTCCCGTATACGCGGCAGCCGTTCCAGAACTTATGAAAGACGAGCTGTCGGGCATTATAAAATCATAGAAAAACGACGCTATTACGGCAGCGCCCGTCATAAAAAGCTGAGCTGCGAAAAGCAGACTCCGGAAATCCGGCGAGAGCTTTCCCTTTACCGGAAATCCGTCCGAAATTCCCCTGCCCGAAAGCTTTGAAAAAACATACGCCGGAATCACAAGCGTTACCAGCGTCGTAAACATTGCAAAAAAAGAGTCGGGTATACCCGAACCCAGCACACTTCTTGCCGCGGCAATGCTCACTCCCGTATTTGCGCCGAACAGTGCGCGGATTATATTTGTAAGAACAATCTCGGTCCTGTCAAAATTTTCGGCAGCCGCCTTGTAATAAACGTCGGAAAGCACAAAAGACAACAGCTTTGACACTATCATGAAAAGTCCCGTGCCGCACATACAAAAATATGCGCTTCTCTTTACGGTATTTGAATTTGTCTGCATATCGCAAGCACCCGTCATATTTTCCAAAGCCTGCCTTTCCTTTAAATTTCCTTTGCGCATTCTGCGCAGATTACGCACTTTGTACTTTAAGCGCCGAACGCGCCTATCGCGCCGAAAAGTCCCATCGACGCAAGCGTCATTATTCCGCCCGCAATTATTATACCGAGTATTATTGCCGGGATTGCCTGTTTCAGTCTCATTCCGAGCAGCGCCGCAATAAGCGAACCCGTATACGCGCCCGTTCCCGGAAGAGGTATTCCGACAAACAGCATAAGTCCTATCCATGTATATTTATGCGACAGAACCTTGCCGGATTTTTTCATAGTCGAGTTTTCAATCTTGGCTACAAGCTTTCCGAAAAGCTTTGTCTTTTTAAGGCGCGCAAATATCGGTCTTGCAAGCAGTATAACAAACGGGACGGGAACGCAGTTTGCAAGCACGCATATAATAAATATCCGCAAAGGATCCATTCCGAGACCGTGTCCCAAAAGTATTCCGCCGCGAAGCTCTATAAAAGGCACAAGCGACACAAGAAAAAGCGCGGCTTCATTTCCTATCGGTCTCAGCAACTCAAAAAGCTGTTCTATCATGTTTTTCTCCGTATTCTGTGAGATAATTCTTTTACTTGTACATTATAATATCGTAAAAGCGCGCTGTCAACAAATAAACCGTTAAATTTAGATTTATTAAGCATTGTAATAATTATGTTTATGTGATAAAATATATGAGAAAAACTGTAAAATGCGAGGTTGAACAAATGTCGGAAATACGGCTTGACAAATACATTTCCATGTCCATGACAATAAGCAGAAAGGACGCGGCAAATCTCATCAAGGCTTCAAAGGTCGCTTTAAACGGAAAAACCGTCAAAAAAGCCGAAGAAAAGATAAACCCCGACGCGGATATATGCACCGTCTGCGGCAAAGCACTCGAATACCGCGAAAACTACTACTTTATGCTAAACAAGCCGTCGGGACTTGTATGCGCAGCGTCCGACTCAAGGTGTGAAACCGTGCTTTCGCTGTTTCCGAAGTCATACACCGACAAAGGTCTTTTCTGCTGCGGACGGCTTGACAAGGACACCGTGGGACTTCTTCTTCTGACCACCGACGGCGCACTGTCGCACAGGTTATTATCTCCGAAACACCATGCAAAAAAGACTTATCTTGTAAGAACCGACGCACCTTTTTGCGAATCCGACGCAAAGCTCATGTCCGACGGCATTATGATGGACGGCAAAAAAACCGCCCCCGCAATTCTTGAAATTGACGCGGAAGATCCCTGCACCGCGAAGATCACGCTTACCGAAGGCAAATATCACGAAATCAAGCGGCTTTGCTATGCCTGCGGCAGAAAAGAAGTGCTGTATCTCAAACGTCTGACGTTCGGCGGACTTTCTCTTGACGAAACCTTAAAAGAGGGCGAATACCGCGAGCTTACCAAAGAAGAAACCGAAATTCTGAGAGCAAATTAATACGGCGTCCCGCCAATGTTCACAATTTATAGAAAAATTGCTCTTGAAACGTACAAAAACATACCATATAATGGTTGTATTATCGTAAATGGGTGATACACTTATGAAAAACTTGCAGGCATACTATTATTACTATTATATTTAGCACCGTTTCGCAGAGCAAAAATGCGGGTCGGTGCATTAAGTGTTGCCCGCAGGTAAGATAATGTATTTTACTTCCGGGTTTTAAATTCCGGAAGTTTTTTTATCCCCGAAAAATCCGACTATAAAACAAAACAGAGGTATCGAAATGATTATCACCGACATTCTGACAAAAAATTCAGAGTTATACCCCGACGAAATAAGTCTTGTTGAGGTAAATCCTGAAATCCAGGAAAGAATAGACAAGGCATGGAAAGAATACGACCTCGTCGAGGCGCTGCCCAAGCCCATTCACCGCAGAACGCTCACGTGGCTTGAATTTGAACAGCGTTCAAACAAGCTTGCCCACTACTTTTTAAGCCGCGGCGTGACAAAAGGCTCGAAAGTTGCGCTTTTGCTGATGAACTGCATAGGCTGGCTGCCGATATATTTCGGAATACTCAAGACGGGCGCCGTCGTTGCTCCGATGAACTTCCGTTTTTCGTCCGACGAAATAAAGTACTGTCTTGACCTTTCGGAATCAAACGTTCTGGTTTTCGGTCCGGAATTCATTTCGAGAATAGACGCGGTGAAGGACAAACTTTCCGGCATACGCGAATTTATCTTTGCAGGCAACCGCGAAGACTGTCCGCCGTATGCAAAATACATAGAGGACGCGGTATCCGATATGCCCTCCTCAAACGTCCACATCGACATCAAAGACACCGACGACGCGGCAATATACTTTTCCTCCGGCACAACGGGTTTTCCCAAAGCCGTACTCCACACCCATTCAAGTCTGCTTGCGTCCTGCCGCACAGAAAACAGCAACCATCATCAGACGCACGAAGACATATTCTTATGTATTCCGCCGCTTTACCACACCGGCGCGAAAATGCACTGGTTCGGCTCATTTTTAGTCGGCGGCAGAGGAGTAATTCTGCGCGGAGTAAGTCCGAAGTGGATACTCAAGACCATATCCGAAGAAAAGGCGACTATCTGCTGGCTGCTTGTTCCGTGGGCGCAGGATATACTCGACGCCATTGATTCGGGAGAAGTAAACCTTGACGATTACGAGCTTTCGCAGTGGAGGCTCATGCACATAGGTGCGCAGCCTGTTCCGCCGAGCCTTATAAAGCGCTGGAAAAAGGTATTTCCGCATCACGACTACGACACGAACTACGGTCTTACGGAATCTCTCGGTCCCGGCTGCGTACATCTCGGAATAGAGAACATAAACAAAGTCGGAGCAATCGGAATACCGGGTGCCGGCTGGCAGACTGAGATTTTCGACGAGAACAAAAATCCCGTAAAGCAGGGCGAAGTCGGAGAACTTGCGGTAAAAGGTCCGTCGGTCATGAAATGCTACTACCGCGACGAAAAGGCAACCGCGGCGAGCATTTACGGTGAATGGCTCATGACGGGCGACATGGCAATGCAGGATTCGGACGGATTTATCTATCTTGTTGACCGCAAAAAGGACGTTATCATAAGCGGCGGCGAGAATCTTTACCCTGTCGAAATAGAGAACTTTATCCGTCAGAACGACAAGATCAAAGACGTTGCGGTTATAGGAACTCCCGACAAGCGTCTTGGCGAGATTGCGACGGCTGTTATAGAATTAAAGCCGGGCATGGCTGCCACAAAAGAGGAAATTGACGAATTCTGCAAAGGTATGCCGAGATACAAGCGTCCGAGGCAGATTATATTTGCGGACATTCCGAGAAACCCGACGGGAAAAATAGAAAAGCCGAAGCTCCGTCAGATGTACAGCGGCGAGCCGGTTGTGGCTTTACAGAACGAGATACAGCTGTAAGGAAGAGGCTTCGCCGGCGGAAAATGCAGATTGGTTCGGGCGGAAAAGGATAATTCACTGCCATGTGCAACTCTATTTCCCCGACTTTTCGGAATCGAAAAAGTCGCACTCTAAAGAGCGTAAACAAAAGATTTTCGCCGCTCAAACGCCGCAGCGAAAGCGCGGCTTCCTCTCCACAC
>URVJ01000011.1 GCA_900551295.1 uncultured Eubacteriales bacterium
CATCTCGCGACAGCGAGCCGGGCAGAAAAGCGAGTCCTGTTGACTGTGAAATAACGCGTAAGAATTGTACTTTTTAGCTTAAAACGCAGTTTACGCAGACCGCAACGTGACATGGCATAAAAATCCAGCATTATGTCAACCAGCCTGTGCTTAGATACCAACCCCATCCGCGCGCCTGTCGCGCGGCGATTTTGCCGTAAGTTACACGGACGTACCGTAGTAGCAAGGCGGTCACTTTGGTAAGGGCTGTGAAGGAAAAAATATCTTGCTTAGGGCATTTACGCTCTTTAGAGTGAAATCCTCCCGTCGGGGATTGTCAAGGGGCGAGTAGTCCCTTGAACGGTTTATCCTCGCAGGAGGACTTTTCTCCGTAGAAAAGCGTCAGTACAAAGTTGCACTTTGAAGAATATTTCCCGTTTCCGCCCAAAACAATCCGTAATCTACCCACACTTCAAAAGTTAAAATACGCCTTCAGCAAGCAGCATATCACAAGTGCCGGCAGCATATTCGCAACGCGGAATTTTCTTCCCAAGCACAAATTCGCACCCACGCAGAATACAAGCACCGAACCTACAAACGACAGCACAAACGCAACGTCGTCCGGAACGGATTTTCCCGCAAGCGCCGCAATAACCGTTATGCTGCCCTGAAATATTCCCACCGGCAGCGCCGAAAAAATAACGCCCTTGCCGTATGTTGCGGCAAGCATCATTACTATTATTCCGTCAAGTACGCTCTTTGCATAAAGCATTGACGGATCATGATTCATTCCGTCCTCAATCGGTCCTATGACCGCCATTGCTCCGACGCACACTATGAGCGACGCCGTGATAAAACCCGTCACAAACTGCGAATCGCTGTTTCCGCTGTCCGCCTTTTCCTTGAGCCACTCTCCGAAACTTTCAAGCCGCTGTTCTATCTTCAGCGCCTCGCCGATAAACGAACCTGCAACAAGACTCGCTATAAGTATCGACGAATTGTATGACGAAAGATTTCCGTCACTTCCGAGCTTTACCATTCCTGCAACAGCTCCCGAAAGCCCTATAAACAGCGTGCAAAGTCCGAGCGAATCCATTATTATGTCTCGGAAACGCTGTTTTAATCCTTTTTTGAAAATGAGTCCGCACAAACCGCCTGCAATTATCGCAAGTACGTTTGCGGCCGTACCTATCCCGGTCATGTCGATATCCTCTTTGCTTTACATTCTGTCCTTCAAAGCCTCATACAGCTTTACAAAATCTCCGGCTTCAAGCTTTTCGCCGCGCACATCTGCGCCCATTCCGAGAGTTTCTGAAACAATATCGCCAAGCTCAGTCTTGGTCATATCGGCAAAAATGCCCGAAAGCGAATTTACAAGCGTTTTGCGCCTTTGCGAGAATGACGCCTTTATGAGTTTTGACGCACCGTTCGTCTGCTCTTTTGTAAATCTCGGCACTTTGTACGGTTCTATTCGTATCACGGCGCTGTCAACCTTCGGTCTTGGAAAAAAGCACCCGGACGGCACCGAAAACAGCCTTTTTACCGACGCGTAAAGGTTTATCTGAGCCGTAATCGCACCGTAATTGTCGTCGGACGGCTTTGAACACAGTCTTTGCGCTACCTCTTTCTGTACCATTACGGTTATAAAGGCAAATTTTCCGTATTCCTCAAGCAGTTTCATGATTATCGGCGTTGTGATATAGTACGGCAGGTTTGCGCACACGCAAGGCGCAAGCTTGTTTCCGTCCTTGTCCGTATCGCGTTCCGCAATAAATTTATCAAGGTCAACGTCCATTATGTCGCCGAAATAAACCGACACGTTATCGCGTCCCGAAAGAGAATCGTCAAGCACCTGTTTTAACGACTCGTCTATTTCCACAGCCTCGACGCGCCTGAATCTGTCTGAAAGCTCCCTTGTGAGAATACCGGCGCCCGGTCCTATTTCAAGCATAAGATACGGCGCTTTTGTTTCGGGTACCTGCTCAGAATCAAACGTATAATCGGTACATTCCATGGCAATTCTGCGCGGAATTTTAACGTCGGTGAGAAAGTTCTGACCGTATTTTTTCTGAAATTTAAAATCATGTTCGGAAAACAGCGATGCCAAACTAACACCTCTCTATCTTTTTATCAAAAACACAAGTACGGAACGCCGAAAAGACGCTCCGCACCGTAATTTTTACATTTGTTACACAAGTTTTCTCATCGGCTTATGCCACCGTAAAGAGCAGCGCAAATCAGTTTGTCTCATCAGTGGGAAGATATTTCTTATAGTTGCTCTGCTTGAGCTTAGTAAGATTCATTCTTCCGTACTTATCGTACTTTATTCCGGAGAGTTTCTGAGAAACATATTTATCGCAGTTGAAGAAGAGCGGCGCAATGGGAAGCTGTTCCATAAGATACTGTTCAGCCTCGTGCATTGCAGCGGTTCTGTCCTTTGTGTTTGCGGCGTTTACGATCTTTGCGCAGATCTCGTCATATGCCGGATCATTGAAACCGGTAAGGTGAGAACCATATACAACGTCCTCTTCGTCGGGACCCGTCGTAACGTCAATGAAGTGTCCGCCGTATTCGCCGGAGAATGCGGTAAGCATACTGTAAGCGTCGGTCGTCATGGACTGAATATCCATAACTATAATGTTTGCGTCATTCTGGTTGAAAGGATATACGCCGTTTGCCTTGTTGTAAAGGTAGTTCTGGTTAGGAGTATTTACGGTTACATCAAATCCGAGATCGACCCACGAAAGAGCTATGTAGTTCATCATTGTCTTTTCAAAGTCGCGTCCGTTGCTGCACTCTACAACTATCTTGCCTCCGGATACGCCGGCGTCGGAGAGCAGCTGCTTTGCCTTTTCGAGATCCTGAGTGGTCGAAATAAGGTTTCCGCCCTGTTTTCTGAAGTCCTTTCTTCTTGACGTATCTTCAATTCCGTAAGGAACAAGTCCGGTTGCGGGTTCGACTCCCGTTCCGGGAATGTTTGCGATCTTTGAACGGTCTATTACAAGCGAAAGCGCCTGTCTTACGCGTACATCTTCAAACAGCGGATCGTTAAGGTTGAAGAATATGCAGTATGTAGAGAGCATTTCCTCGGTCTTTGCCTTTTTGCCGTAGGACGCGAGAAGATCCTTTGACGCGCCGTTGAGCGAGAGGTAGAACAGCTCTGTATTTGCGTATCTCTCTGCCTGTGCGTCGGGCTTTCTTCCTTCGGAATAGAGATTTACTATTCTGTAAGGCTTTACGATCTTGTTATCCTTATTGGAGGACGAATCGCTGACGCCTCTGTAATATACGCTTCTTTCGAGAGTAAGCTCGGAGGAATTCCATGTCTTTATCTTGAACGGGCCGTTGGTAACATATGAAGTTCCGCCGGAAGCTGCCCATGAGCTGTCACCGGTTACCACCTCTTCGCGAAGCGGTACAAGCGCCGGGCTTGCAAGCTGCTTTAAGAAGTAATCAATGTCGGTAAAGTCCTTTTCAAATGTTATCTCCAGAATATTATCCTTGATTGCCGAAATTCCGAGGTCGTTTACAGAAACGAGTCCCTCTTTAACTTTCTTAGCATTGAGTATCGGATAAAGCATAGCCGCGTTTTCGTTATTGCTTTCGGGAAGAAGTATTCTCGTCCATGCATATATAAAGTCGTCCGCGTCTACAACGATACCGTCTGACCAGCGGGAATTTCTGAGAGTTATTGTGAGTTTGAGATAGCCGTCTCTCTCGTCAACCTCATCTTCCCAGCTCTTTGCAAGGGCTTTTTTCACCTTGCCGTTTTCATCGACCGTCGTAAGACCTTCGTAGATAAGCCCCATTATCTTTATCGCGTCAGACGAAGAATAGAAAGCCGACGGATCAATACTTACCGGAGGGTTGGAAAGATACGTCTGTATTATCGCACCCTTTTTCTCCTCCTTTACCGCCGTTTTGTCATCGGAGCTTCCGGAACAGCCTGCGAGAGCCGTGCACAAAAGACAAGCGGCAAGAATAAGTGCTAAAATTTTTTTCATGGATAGTTTCCTCCCAAAATGTGTTGACGCAAAAATCGGATTTTACCGATATTTCTACTTTTAGATACATATCATTATATCACTATTGCCCGATTTAATCAATCGGCTTTTGGGTAAATTTGAATATTTTTCGTTTTGCACAAAAACATTTTGTTCGTTTTGTTAGCTTTGAACAAAAAATTTACTTAAAAACCTTATTTTTCCAAAAAACAAAGAACATTTTTTACGTACTCTGAATAAATATGCCTTTTCCGAAATAACTATATAGTACGCACGGCAGAAAAATCACCGGACGTCGGAAAGACACCGGAAAACAACAGCCGCACAAATCAGGAGGAAAGTGCAATGCAGAATACATACGCTCCGGAAGGAGCATTATCGCACACACCGGAAAACGCCGAGCTTATTTCAACGCTGCCCGGACTTGAGTACGCCATGAACAACGGGCTTACTCTCGAGGCAAGAGCCGAGCTTTGCGACTCGTCGCGCAATCTATGCGTAAACCTCGGCGACGGAATACGCGGAATAATTCCCAAAGAAGAAGTGTCGTTCAACCCCGACGGCAGGCAGCAAAAGGACATTGCCGTAATAACGCGTGTCGGAAAACCGGTGTGTTTTAAGGTAAGATCCGTTGACAAGAGCGGTGCGTGTCCCGTCGCGCTGCTTTCGAGAAAAGCCGCCCAGCTTGAATGTTACGAAAATCACATTTCGCTGCTCGCGCCCGGCGACATAACCGACGCAAAGATAACACACATGGAGCCTTTCGGAGCTTTCTGCGACATAGGCGCGGGTCTTATAGCGCTGCTCAGCGTTGACTGCATTTCGGTATCGCGCATAAGCCACCCGTCACAGCGTTTTTCAAACGGCGAGCTTATAAAATGCGCCGTAAAGCAGAACGACACGCAAAGCGGAAGAATTACGCTCACCATGAAAGAGCTTCTGGGAACATGGGAGCAGAATGCGTGCCGTTTCAAAGCCGGCGAAACAGCCGCAGGCATTGTGAGAAGCGTAGAGCCTTACGGAATATTCGTGGAGCTTGCGCCTAATCTTGCCGGACTTGCAGAATGGTGTCCCGACGTACGCGCCGGTCAGAGTGCTGCGGTATACATAAAGAGCATTATTCCGGAAAAGATGAAAATTAAGCTTGTAATAGTCGACGTATCGGATCAGGCGTTCCGTTCAAAGCCCGTGGAATACTTTTTCGACGGCACTCACATGGACAGCTGGCTGTATTCTCCCGAAGAAAGCGCGAAACGCATTTACACGGACTTTTCCGAAAGCGCAGAACAGCCGTTATATTTCTGAAAAACTAAAATTCAAAATCAAGGCACGCTGCAAAGCTTTTCTCAATGCGGCGCGCCCTTTTTTGTGTTATTCAAGCCTTATCCGGCAACGTTTATTCCCGTCGTCAGCAAAGCTCTATATTGACTGTCTTTTCGGAAATTGCCGTCTTACAGTGTCCGAGCTTATCAAACACGCTCATGGGAATCATCGGCAGGCTGTCGTAAGTTTCAAGCGGTTTTTTGAGCTGCAATGTTTCTTTGCCGACAATTACCTTGTCCGAACCCACCGTAAACAGCACCTTTTTATCGCCGACCATGACCATAAGCGTCTTTTCGCCGCGGTACCACTCATGATACAGTTTCATAAGGCGGCAGAAATCCTTCTGCGGCTCAAACGGCATATAAGCCTCGCCGTCCTCTATTACCGCAGGGTATGTCGAATCGTAGACCTTGCCGTCTATAAATGTATGGACGGTATCTCTGTCGGACAGAAATTCAAGCTTTGTAACGGCAAACTTGCCTGCATACTCAGTCGGATCGAATCTTATATCCGTAATCTTTCCGTGCCAGTGCGGATTTGCGGAAAGGTCAAACGTAAGCGTTCCGTCCTTGTTTACATTCGCGCCGACGCTCTGATTCCATGTCCATACGGGTTCCTGTTCCGTAACAAAGAGAAGTCTCCATTCCTTGTACGTGCCGTAAGCGTTCTTTTCGGGCAGCGTTTCGTCGGGACCGCACGTTACCATGTCGGTTCTTACGGCTTTTACGACATCGGCGTTTATCTCGGTATGGAGATATATCTGGGGGTCGAAATTAGGACCCATGCCACACAGTCTGCCGTTTTCGATCTTGAGTTCAACGCCGTTCTGCGTCTCTATTTCGCTCATTGCAATCTCGTTGTTCAGCTCTTTGACGCTCTCGACAAAGTTGTATTTATTTGCCTCCTCATACATCTGAGCTCGCAGCAGACTTCTTCCCTTGGGATAGAGATAACCGAGTCTGTCAAGCTGATGTTCGTCGGGACGCACGTCTGTATGCGGCCCCTTCGCGTCTGTAAACGCCTTTCTCATCTCGTCGAGATACCCGAATCCGCAAAGCCCCGACGGGCAGATATACGTGCCTTCGCCGTACTCGTTCCATGTTGAGAACACAACAAGCTTTCTCTTCCAGTCCTCGCCCTGTCTTGACGGGAGATTTTCCTCCTTGAACCATTTAAGCACATCGCCCATTGTTTCGGGAGTCATCTGAGGAGAACGCGTGCCTGCCCATGCGACGTTATTAAAGCCTGTCGAAACGGTGGGAACAAAGTGTATGTTTCCCTTATTCTGTATGTCGGTTATACGCTTTTTGGTATACTCTCCGTCATATCCCCACTTGCCCCAGTTATATGCGTACAGCGCGTCAACGCCGGCTACGGCATATCTGTCAAAAGAACCGTCCGAGCACGCCATGAGGATTATTCCGTCAAAACCGAGTTTCTTTGCGGTTTCGTCAAGATATTCCATATCCGCCTTTATTGCCTCGGGAGAGCCGTAGTCCTTTATCGGAAATCCGAATGACGCTATTACAAGCTTGTTTTCTATGGTCATATATCTCGGATCGGTAAAGAAATAGTCAACCCAGTAAGGCACGACATATTCTCTGAAGCCCACATTTGCCGGGTGAGGCCCGTTTGCCGCCTCCCAGATAAGGCAAAACTTCATATCGTCGCCGTATTTTGCGTTGAAGTGTCCCTCGTGTATTGCCGCGGAAAGCCTTGTGGTGCATATTGGCGCGGTAGTCTGAGACGCATACCAGCAATACATCTCAAAATCAAGTCCGTGCTCTTTCATCCACTTTATTTCCCAGTCCGCAACTTCGGGAAGTCCCTCGTCATAGTAACCCATATAGGTCTTGTTTTCTTCCATAGGCGAAATTACGTCCCAGCCCCAGTGTTCTCCGTTTCTCCAGAGAGAGCAGATATTCATTCCTACGTAATAATCCTTTTTTTCGGGTATTACGGGCGCGGAAACATAATCGTCAGGTTCGGGAAGAATGTTCCATGCGCTTATATCGGTAAATTTAAGCACTCCGCCGTCAGCGGTTTCATATGAGATCTCGACACCGTCAAGGTACTCTGTCTTTTTATCAAAATCAAACTCTCCGCACTTTTTGCCGTTATGCTTGATAAAGGCTTTGCCGGTCTTTACGTCTGCTTCTATTCTGAGATACTGCCAGACGTATACGCTGTGCTGTCTTACGGTCTTACCCGAAAGCGTCATGGACTTTTCGCCGTCGTCGCAGACGGTAATTACGCGTTCACCCGATGACAAAAGCGAGATTTTAACGTCCTGTCCCGCGCTTTTCGTAAGGTATCTTATGCAGAAAGCAACCTTGCCGTCCGATTTTGCAAAATCATGCACCGCTCTTGCGGACGAGCCTTTTGTACTTGTTATAACGTACGTCGTAAGATCATTGCCCTCATAATAGCGGCTTCTGTAAACGCGCGCCGCGCCGTTTGAGTACGTTTTCCAGCCGTAAGGCAGGTTTCCGTCGGTCAAAATCGGACACTTATCGTTCAGAAGATAATTTATGTACATATGCATTCTGTTTACTTCGGCTCTGCCCTGCTTTGTTCCGTCATAACCGATTTTTATGCGCTTTATGCAGCCGCACTCTATCGGATATGTTCCGACAAACTCGCCGCCGAAGGTGATTTCCGCAAGGCGCGTATCCATATTGAAGTCAATACCGAGAAAATGCGTCTTTTTATCGGCAGGCACCGACAGCATATTTTTTCCGCAGTAAAACATTCCGTCTTTCTGCTCTATTATAATCGCCGTTTTATCGTCCTCGGAGCAGAACTCTGCGAAAAATCCGTCGCCGCTTACTATTGTAAATTCAAAATCAAATCCGGCTTTTCCCTCTCTTACCGGTACAATTTCACGCTTGAGCACCGTCCGGTACTTTCCGCCGCCGTTTGATGCAAGTATAAGCGCAGGTCTGTCCTGCACCACGTCTTCGGGAAGTCCTCTGTCATCAAAATCCCAGCCGGACTGGACATTTGTCTTTCTGTTTTTCAGAGTACGGTCGTCGATGAGATACACCGCGTCTTTTACGTTTCTGTTATCTCTCATAAAACACCCTCCTGTATATCACATTTTTTCCTGATTGTGATATTTTCATGTTGTTGTTTTACCGCAACCATATATGTTTTTGCGGCAAGTCTATTATAAAGTATACAGCACAAAATTGCAATAGCTTTACAGCAAAAAAGCAAGAAAAAATAGCATTATAAACAACAAAACGTTTCTTTTTTTGTGCAATATTTCAAATCCGGGAACCAAATCACAAGTGAAAACCGCCGACATTGCCGCAGACTCAGACATGACCGGGCATAACGGCATAATCAATACTTTTTTCATAAAAAAATTCCCCTTGAAGAAAAAACTCTGTTCCGTAACATCTGTACTTTCCAAAGTTCTCCTTTGCAAGGGGAAAAATTAAATTTATGTCAGATTCTGTTTTTTACAGTGCCGAAAAGCTTGAATACGCAGAAAACCACAGCGTTCACCGCAACTATGCTCGCGCCCGCCGGAAACGAAGCAAGCACGGATAGGTATATCCCCGCAAAAAAGCACACTACGGATATTACCGCCGCGCAAACGACCACTCTTTTAAATGTTCTGCACACGCACATTGCCGTAAGCGCCGGGAAAATTATAAGGCTTGATATCAAAAGCGCGCCCATAAGTCTCATTCCGAGAACAACGGTGACCGCGGTAAGCACGGCTATAAGCGCATTGTACCGCGAACAGTTGACTCCCGTCGCCTTGGAAAAGGTTTCGTCGAAGGTCACGGCAAAAATCCTGTTATAGAACAGAATATACAGCGCAAGCACGGGAACCGAGGCGCAAATGCTTAAAATTACATCTGATTTGCTCATTCCGAGAATACTTCCGAACATATAGCTGTTAAAGTCTGTATTTATGCCCTGCTTTACCGAAACCGCGATAACGCCTGCGGCAAGAGAGGTCGTAGAAAGCACTGCAACGGCGCTGTCGCCCTTAACGCTGCTGTCCGAGCCTATTTTAAGCAGTATAAACGCACTTGCGACAACGACGGGCACCGCAACGGCAAGCGGCGCAAGATTCATGACCGACGCGACAGCCACCGCGCCGAAACCGACGTGTGAAAGTCCGTCGCCTATCATTGAGTATTTTTTGAGCACCAGGCTTACGCCCAAGAGCGCCGCACACAGGGAAATAAGTATTCCTCCGATAACGGCTCTCTGCATAAAGTCAAAAGAAAACATTGTAACAAGAGCGTCAGTCATTTTTATCCTCCGTCAAAAACAGTCTTGCCGCGTCGGATTTCAGATAATCGCCGACGCTTCCGAAAAAGAGCTGTTTATTATGAAGATGAAGTATTGTTTTTGCGTTTCTCACCGCGGCGTTTATATCGTGCGACACCATTATGACGGTTATGCCGGTTTCGCGGTTGAGCTTATTTATTACGTCGTACATTTCGGCAGTCGCGGCAGGATCCAGTCCCGTCACGGGTTCGTCGAGCAAAAGCAGCGTTTTTGTCGCGCACAGCGCCCTTGCAAGCAGCGTTCTCTGCTGCTGACCGCCAGAAAGATTGCGGTAGCATTTATCGCGAAGTTCGGTTATTCCGAGCTTTTCCATGTTTTCGGCGGCTTTTCTTTTATCCTCTGCGGTATAGAACGAAAAAAGTCCCTTTGAGCCTAAGTTACCCGACATCACAACCTCATACACGCTTGCCGGAAAATCTTTCTGCGCCTTTGTCTGCTGCGGAAGATAGCCTATCTGATTCTGTTTTAGTCCGTCGCCGACGGCAAGAATTCCCGACGACGGCTTTTTAAGTCCGAGAAGCGCCTTTATAAGCGTGGACTTTCCTGACCCGTTCTCTCCGACAACGCACATATAATCTCCGCGGCTGACCTCAAAATCAAGTCCCGTCACCGCGTTTGTTCCGTCATATGAAAGACACAGGTTTTGCGCCTTGAAAAGCGGCATCAGTACAGCGCCTCCTTTAAATTTGCAAGATTTTTTCTCATAAGCGAAATATACGTTTCTCCCGAATCAAACTCGTCCTTTGTGACGTTATGGCAGGAATGCAGTTCAAGCCTTTTTGCACCCGTCGGCTCTGCCACGGCGTCGGCTATTTTGCCGTTTGAAAATTCAATGCTGAATACGACGGGTATATTTTCTTGCTTTACCTTATTTATCAGAAAAGCAACCGTTGCGGCGCTCGCCTCGGTATTGGAAGCACAGCCGGGAAACGCGGCGTAGTAGTCAAGTCCGTACTCTTTTGCAAGGTACAGAAACGGAAATCTGTCGCCGAACACGACGGTCTTTCTTGCCGCGCCGTCAACCATGTTCTTAAAATCTTCGTTCAGGCTTTCAAGCTCTGCTTTAAACTCCGCGAGATTTTTTTCGTAATAATCCGCGTTATCGGGATCTTTTTCCGAAAAGACCTTACACATTGCGTCGGCTATCTTAACGGCGTTTTCAACGGACGTCCACACGTGTTCGTCATAGCCCTCATAAAGGCCCTTATTCTCATGTTCCGAATGTTCTTCGGTCTGCTCCATGCCCTCTTTATGCTCTTCGGAATAAAGCGTGCAGTAATCCATAAACTTAAATTCCGTCATATCGGTGTTTCCCGTGTTTTGGGAAATACCCTCTATCCAGCCGTCCGACTCTCCGCCGGTATACACAAACACGTCGCAGTCAGCTATCTTCATTATATCCGACGGCGAAGGCTCATAGGTATGAACCTCGTTTCCGGGGTGTATCAGCATTTTCACGTCCGCGCGCTCTCCTGCAATACTCCTTGCAAAATCGTACTGAACAAATCCCGTTGCGACAACGCTCATCATATCTTTATCCGCCGTATCGCTCTCGGTTTTGACGTTTCTGCACGAACAAAGTGCAATGCTCAAAAGAGCCGTCACGAGCAATATTCCAAACAATCTTCTTTTCATATATTTTCCCTTTCGCAAATTCCTATTCTCACAAAATGAAATTGATAATCATTTTCAAATTACCATGACAGTATAGCATAAACGCTTGATTTTGTCAAGAGAAAAGCAAAAAATAAAGCCGTCGCAAAGGACGGCAGGCAGTCAAAAATGTTTTACAGGCTTACTTCTATGCTTTTCATAAGCTCAAACGAGAAAATGACCGCTTTTTTTATTTTTCCTTTTGTAATGCGCTCGACCGCCGTGCAATATATACGCAGCTGTTCGGCGTGACGGTTTATGAGTATGCTTTCGGCGTCTCTGCCGCTCACCTTATCGGTTTTGAAATCCACAACGGTATACGTTCCGTCGGTATTTTGAAAATAAAGGTCGATAACTCCCTGCACAAGCAGTTTTGCCTTATCTTTTTCGATTTTTTTCGAAAATTCCGACGCGTCGGTTTCAAGATTGAATCTGCGTTCGCGAAAGACCTTTACGCTGTTTTTTATTTCATCATAAAGCGGCGTTTTGAAAAACTCATCGAGCTTTTCCGTATCCAGCATTTCTCTTGTGCGCTCATCAATGAACTGTTCTTTTGCAAGTCTGTCAGCCTCGGCTTCACAGCCGTGCTCCGCACATTCTTCATAATTTGCAAACTGCATGAACAAATGCATTGCCGTACCGCGTTCACCGGCATTCGGCTTTATATCCGAAACGGCAAAATCCGGTATTGTTTTAAGGTCACGCTTTGCAGCATAGAGCATTTCTCCGTCGTCGTCGAGAAGTCCCGACTTTAACTGCGACACCGTAAGCTTTGACGGAAGTCTTGTAAGCAGTTTATCGGAATATTCAAACTTTCCGTTTTCAGTGAGCTTTTCAAGCAGCTCTTTATCGGGTTCAAATACTTCGTTCTCCTCTGCGTCCTCTTCATCCGCCGTATCACGGGCAGACATCTCATATTCAAAGCACACGCACGAAAGGATATTATCAAGGTTTTGCGACGTCGGAAAACACTCTTTTTCAAAATCCTGCGGTATTCCCGCGGTTTCTCTGAATATACGCGCGCAGTCCTCGTTCATTATGCAGTTCAGCACCGCCTCGAGATAGCACGAAACGTCAGAGAAATTACCCGACACCGAGTTTACATAGCAGCGTCTTAAAACTTTGGTTATATCGTTCTTTACTGCAGCCGTCATAAACAGATAATCTCTCGCACGGGTAAGCGCAACGTACAGAATTCTCATTTCCTCGGCTATTCCGGCAGATTTTTCGGTATTTGCGCATATCTTTCTGAACGGCGTATCTACGGACGTTCTTCCCGTCGCGCTCGACTGGGATTTCAGCATCTCGACGTCCTTTAATTTCATGCCTATTCCGCAGTCATACGACATTACGACGCTCTGAGTTTCGTTTCTGAATTTCGACGCAAGGCTTGAAACAAAGCATACCGGAAATTCAAGACCTTTCGAGCCGTGCATTGTCATTAGCTTTACGCTGTCGTTCCCGACAAGCTGCTCTGCCTTTTCTTCCACTTTTTCGGACGAGTCGCGGATATATTCAAGAAACGCGCCTATTCCGCGGAAAGAAGTATTTGTATAGCTCCTTGCCATTTCGTAGAGTTTCATCAGGTTTCTGCGCCTGTCCGAGCACACGTCGGGAGTATCTCCGTTAAACACGGGGCTTGAACAGATATTAAGCAGATCCGCGTCGGTATAAAGCTGCCAGACAAACTCGCCCGCATTTTTTCCGCGCGACATTGTTCTGTAAAAGTCAAGCTTTTCGGTAAAATCGCGGCATTTATCCCCTAAAGGCGTTCCGCCGTTGATTTCAGCATACGCCTTTACCGAAAGATACAGCTTTGTTTTGGGAAAAGCCGCCTTGATGACGCAAAGTTCATCATCGGAAAATCCTCCCGGAACCGACCGCATATATCCTGCAAGCTGAATATCGCGCAGAGGGTTATCTATACTGTTAAGTATACAAAGCGCAAGCAGTATTTCTTTTTTCTCATAAAAGCTCTCTCCGACGTCACAGTACACCGGAATACCGTATTCCGACAGCACCTCGGAGTATATTTTAAGCGCTTTTCTGGAGCGCGTCAGCACCGCAACGTCCGAAAATCCGAATGTTTTTCCTTCGCCGTCACGGTAATTCTCATTATTTACAATTTCAAGTATCTTTTTTGCTATGATCTGCGCCTCAGCCTGTTCGGCGCTTATTTCATCGCCGTCCTCCGGCAGTTTACAGTCTGCGACAATAAGCTCCGCCTTTGATTTTACCGGCACGTTTTCAATACGTGAAAAGTTGAGCGCGTCGCCGTCCTCATAATCTTTGCCCATAAGCCGCACAAACAGAAAATTCGTAAGTTCTATAACGCTCTGCGCACATCTGAAATTATCCTGCATGAATATGCGCTTTGTACTTGAATCGGTATCGCAATCCGAGAACGACGCTCTGTAAGATTTGAAAATATCCGGTCTTGCTCCGCGGAATCTGTATATACTCTGCTTTATATCTCCGACCATAAAACGCGAATTTTCCGTACCGTTTTTATCAGTACGTGCAATAAGTCTGAAGATCTCGTCTTGGAGAGGATTTACGTCCTGATATTCGTCTATGTATATTTCCCTGAACCGCTCTCTCAAAGAAATCGCGGTTTCGGAGGGCTGTCCCGGATTATTCTCATCTGTCAGCAGCTTTATTGTCAGGTGTTCGACGTCGTTGAAGTCGAGAATACCGAGCTGATTTTTGGTTTCTTCGAGCCGTCTTGAAAATTCGTCTTCAAGCGCGAACATTACGCAAAGCACCTCTGAGCAGTCAAGCGCGCAAAGCCGCATAACTCTTTCAGCGGTACAGTACATATCCGCAAGTTTTTTACGGATATTATCCGCGCACTCGCTCTTTGCGGTCTTTACGATCTCGCAAAGCTCCTTATCGGGATAATTTCTAACGCTTCCGAGCTTTTGAGCCGCAAAATTCCTCACCGCGTCCCTTGTTGCGGTATAATCCTTTTCCGAAACTGCTTTTAAAAGCAATCGGACGTTTTGTGCGTCCGCCGAAACCGACGGAAGATACTTATTCTCAAGCTGATCGCCGTCAGCGCACATTTTTTCAAGAGCACAAAGCGTATTAAGCTGTTCCGAAAGCAGATTCTGCGAATAATTCTTTAAAAATCTGCCGTATTCGCTTTGGAAAAAATCTTTCGCCGTTCTGACGTTATCATACATTGAGAGCACTCGCTGTTTTGTCTTTTCGGGATCTGTGTCGGCTCTTAGGTGCGCGTCAAGTCCGAGCAGCAGCCCGACAAAGTTTTCGTCGTCTCTTGCGCCCGAAAACATTTCGCTCACATTTACAAGTCTGTCCGAAAAGTCCTTATCTTCGCTTTCAAAAGCGTCGGACAGAGTTCTGTTCATGATTTTTTCGCGTATAACCTGAATTTCGGCATCATCTGCGATTCTTACCGCAGCATTAAGCCCGAGTTTCTGGAAATTTTTACGCACAACATCATAGCAAAACGCGTTTATTGTACTTATATTTGCCTGTGGCAGCAGCGCGATATTACGCAGAATTTTTTTATTTGACGGATCTTTAATAGCAGCGTCGGAAAGTTTTTTTCTGATTCTGTCCGAAAGCTCCTTTGCGGCAGCCGTAGTAAATGTAACTACGAGAAAATCCGTTACATTACAGTCGTCATTTTTATCGCAGAGTCTATTTATTATTCTTTGGGTAAGGACTGCGGTTTTTCCGCTGCCTGCTCCCGCGGAAACAAGCAGAGAGCAATTTCTCTGATCCACGGCTGATTTTTGGGATTTTGTAAGTTCCACGGCAACACGGCTCCTTCCTTCTTTCTTTTCGGGGACGAGGACTACTTTATTTTCTTCAAAGTGCGACTTTATACTAACGCTTTTCTACGCAGAAAAGCCGAAAGATGTTTTGCGTTTGGCTGATTTTTGCCTATTTGGGGCTAAAAAAGATAATTTACTGACATGTGCAACTCTATTCTCCAACTTTTCGACGGCGAAAAAGTTGCACTCTAAAGAGCGTAAACAAAAGCCGTTCGCGGCCCAAACGCCGCAGCGAAAGCGTGGCTTCTGCTCCACACATCATACTATCGTCGGTAAAGCCTTTCCAAGCCTCCGAAGTTTTTATCTTCGCTCGCAGATGCTCCGCACTGCTCGATAATGGGTTCTGTACGAAGTCAAACTATTTCGGTGCAAGTATTATTTTTTATATAATCTCGCAGTCAACAGGACATACTTTTCTGCCCGGTTCGCTATCGCAAGATGACTTTTACGCATGTTAGTTTTATGTTTCGGTGTTGCGAAGTGAAACTTTAGCTTTATTTCAGTGGTGCATAATTATTTCACTTTCCAAAGTTACCCCTTGTACACAGTTTCCATAGCTTGCTTCGGCACCCTATTTACATCTGAGTTCGCAGTCCTGCTGTTCGACTGCGAGCGGTACAAGCCGGCGGCAGAGAGTATCCCACAACTTTTTTCTAAATTAAGGGCCAGTGTTTTCTTTGCAGCTTTCTTTTTAAAAAGAAAGCGCGTTCTCCTTCGCGTATTCCCGTACTCCTTCGTACCATTAATTTTCGTCGCCGCCTTTTTCGCGGATAACGAGTTTAATGGGAGTACCCTCAAAGCCAAAGACTTCACGGAGTTTATTTTCGATATATCTCTGATAAGAGAAATGGAAGAGTTCAGCATTATTAACGAACAGCACGAAAGTAGGAGCCTTAACGCCGGTCTGAGTCATATAATAGATTTTAAGGCGTTTACCCTTATCCGTCGGAGGCTGAACGCGTGTAGTTGCGTCGGCGAGGACATCATTAAGCATACCGGTAGATATTCTCATAGAGCTTTGGTCATTAACGTAATTTATAAGCTCATAAACGCGATCCACTCTCTGACCTGTCTTAGCGGAAATAAAGAGTATAGGCGCATAAGTCATATAGGACAGTGCGGCATACACATCTTTTCTGTACTCGTCCATTGTATGGGTATCTTTCTCGACAAGATCCCACTTATTAATAACTATGATGACAGCCTTACCGCTTTCATGAGCGATACCGGCAACTCTTTCGTCCTGTGCTGTAACGCCCTCCGTTGCGTCGATTACAACAAGGCAGACATCTGCGCGTTCGACCGCCATTTCGGCTCTCAGCACGCTGTATCTTTCAATATTGTCTGTAAGCTTTCCGGTTTTGCGAATACCGGCTGTATCTATAAAGACATATTTTCCGAACTTATTCTCAACCTCGGAGTCGATAGCGTCTCTTGTAGTACCTGCAACGTCCGAAACTATCATTCTCTTTGCACCGAGAATATAATTGACAAGCGAGCTTTTACCGGCGTTCGGTCTGCCGATTACAGCTACTTTTACGGAATCGTCGTCGGTCTCCTCCTCGGTCTGTTCGGGCATAAGCTCACAAACCCTGTCAAGCACATCTCCCGTGCCGCTTCCGTGAACCGAGCTTACGGCATACGGATCTCCAAGACCGAGTTCATAAAATTCATATATTTCCGGCGGAGGCGCGCCGATAGAATCCACCTTATTTACGCAGAGCACGACAGGTTTGCCGGATTTTCTCAAGAACGTTCCTATCTCCCTGTCGTCCGCGGTAAGCCCGCTCCTTATATCCGTCATAAAGATTATAACGTCGGCGCTGTCTATTGCTATCTGCGCCTGAGCCTTTATATGCGACATGATTACGTCGTTTGTGTCAGGTTCGATACCTCCGGTATCTATCATCATCATCTTTTTTCCGCACCACTCGACTTCAAAATACAGTCTGTCGCGCGTAACGCCGGGAGTATCCTCTACTATGGCTATTCTCTTTCCGGCAACCTTATTGAAAAAGGTGCTTTTGCCGACATTCGGTCTGCCGACTATTGCTATTATTGGTTTTGACATTATTTTATCTCTCCGTTCCGGGGATTTTCCAAAATTTATTCGTATATTCCGAGCACAGCGTCAACAAACGCGTCTCCGCCCGGTCTTACCGGCACTATTTTTACGCCGAGCTTTTCCGAAAGCTCATCTACCGACATATTATCGAGAAACAAGTCCTTTTCATATCTCAGCATAACGTCGGGGATTATAAGCTCCTGTCCGAGTTCCTTATCTTTAAGCTGCTCATAGAGATCCTGTCCCGTAAGCAGTCCGCTGACGGTTATGGTATGACCGAAAAAGTTATTCACGGCGCGGTAGACATGGTATTCAAGCCCGTCGAAATTTTCTTCAAGCAGCTTGCCCATCTTACTTATGGAATCATATGCGCTGACGCCCGTCACCGACGAAACCACGCGCTTATTTTCAAGGACAAATCCCTCGTCCTTTAATTCTTCTATACGCATTTCCGTTTCTTCGCACTGATTGCGTATCAGTCCGACGCCGTTATCAAGCTGAGGATAGCCGTCGTAATAATCCTCGCCCGGCAGATCCATTTCCGCCGTGAGATACCATTCGTCCGAGCACTGGACAAAGTACATTCCGAACTTTTCCATAAACTCGTTTCTCTTTCTGTCAACAAGTGCGATAACGTCTCTTGCGTCCTGCTTTCCGAAAGGTTCGAGAGGATAAAGACCGTCTCTGTACTTTGTAAGTCCCGACGGCACGACCGCTATGCTTTCGACATACGGGAAATACTCCGACAGATCGTCGAGCGTTCTTTCAAGCTCTTTGCCGTCGTTGAGACCTTTACAGAGAACTATCTGACAGTTCATATATATTCCGCCGTCCTTGAACACTTTTAAATATTCAAGACTCTGTCCGGCAAAGCGGTTATTCATCATTTTACAGCGAAGTTCGGGGTTTGTGGTATGCACCGAAATATTTATCGGGCTTATACGCATTTTCACAAGCCTGTCCACTTCTTCGCGCTTCATATTGGTAAGCGTTACGTAGTTTCCGTAGAAAAACGACATTCTCGAATCGTCGTCCTTGAAATAGCACTGTTCGCGCATACCCGGCGGATTCTGGTCTATAAAGCAGAACACGCACTTATTCTTACACGAGTGCTTTTCGTCCATGAGATAGGTATCGAAATCAAGCCCGAGATCATCATACTGCGGCTTTTTTACGGTTATCTCAATCGGTTCTCCGCGGCGTTCAAGCACAATTATCAGTTTCTTTTCGGTAATATAGAAACGATAGTCAAGAACATCGTTAATATCGTTTCCGTTTATCGAAACAATTACGTCGCCGGGCAATATTTTATGTTTTTCGGCTATTGAATTTTTATTTACCTTTGCAATTTTTACCATAAAGCGCCGTCTCCGTGAATTTTATTGCCAAACAAAGCAAAAAGGAAGGACTTGCACAAATTTCGGCAAAACCTTCCCTTATTTTCGCTTTTTTTAGACACCTTTATGCGCAAATTCAAGCTTACGCCTCAGTTGCCTTGGTCTCTGTGGAAATGTATTCCTTGCCGGCATATGTTCCGCAGTTCTTGCAAACTCTGTGAGACAGAATAAACTCTCCGCACTTAGGGCACTTTGTCATGCCGGGCAAGCCGAGCTTCCAAACATTGCTGCGTCTCTTGTCGCGTCTCGCCTTGGAGACCTTTCTCTTCGGTACTGCCATTTTTACGGCACCTCCTAAATCTTGTATTATTTTTAGTTACTAATTCAAAGCAAAGACTATTGTACTACTTTTCTTCGCGGTTGTCAAGAAGTTTTTTCAAATCCGCAAGACCTTTATTACTCTTTTTTTCCGGCTTACAGGAGCATGTGCCGAAATTGAGGTCGGTTCCGCAGACCGGGCAAAGACCTTTACAGTCCTCGCGGCAGAGCACCTTTGACGGAAATTCGAGGTAAAAAACGGTTCTCGCCGTTTCTCCCACGTCCAAAACTCCTCCAGGAGCCTCCACATAGTCGGTACTCTCGTCTGAAATCTTCTTTGCCACGCCGAAGCGTGCGTCTATATCAAAAGTCTTTGTTACGTCTTTAGCGCATCTCGCACAAACAGATGCGTACTCTCCGGTAAGCTTCATTTCAAGACAGATAAAGCTATCGGTATTATTTCTTCCGTCCGCCTGTTCAAAAACTCTTCCCTTTACCTTTACGGGTCCGGAGAACGTTGCGTCAGCCTGATTCATAAGTTCAGGCTCAAGGCAGAAATCAAACGGAATTTCTTTTGTCTCGCCGTTATATATTTTTGAAACGTCGATTTTCACGGTTTTTTATTCCTCCGCGTCTTTTACTGTCGCACAAGCGATATGCTCCTTGACAGTAACAGAATTATTATACACTGCAAAGTTCTTTTTGTCAACAGGTAAACAAGGGCAAATGTGAACACTGAGTAAATATTTATTTTTTAGGGGGTGGGACTATTTGGGTGGAAAAAGTTAATTCACTGCCATGTGCAACCCTATATCTCCGCTTTTCGGAATCGAAAAGACGGGCAAAAGATTTTCGCGGCTCAAACGCCGCCGCAAAAGCGTGGCTACACTTCCACACATCTAACTATCGTCGGTAAAACTTCCAAGCACCTCCGAAGTTTACCATCTTCGCTCGCAGATGCTCCGCACTGCTCGATAATGGGGTTTGTACAAACTCAAACTATTTCGGAAAAAGTGTTATTTTTTATATTCTCCGACAGTCAACAGGACAAACTTTTCTGCCCAGCTCGCTATCGCGAGATGACTTTGCTGAATTTTAGTTTTATGTTTTGGTGGCGCGAAGTAAAAATTCGGTTCTGTTTTGCCGGTACAAAGTAATTTTTTTACTTTATTGCGCTGTCGCAAAATGGTTTCACTTTTCAAGGTTATCGTCCGTACACAATTTCCATAGTTTACTCACGCACCTGTTCAGATTTGAATCAGCCGCCCGACTTTTGGTGGCTGACGGCACAAGCCGGCAGCAGAGAGTATCCCATAGCCTTTTTTTAATTTAGGGGCTATTGTTTTCTTTGCAGCTTTCTTTTTAAAAAGAAAGCGCGTTCTCTTTCGTACTCCTTAAAAGTCGAGATTGGTTACGTATTTAGCGTTGCGTTGGATAAAATCGCGTCTGGGTTCAACCTTTTCACCCATAAGGAGGGAGAAAGTTTCATCAGCGCGGATAGCGTCCTCAACATCAACGCGCAGCAGTGTTCTTCTTTCGGGATCCATAGTAGTTTCCCAGAGCTGATCTGCGTCCATTTCACCGAGACCTTTATAGCGTTCGGCTTCGACGTTATTGCCGCCGAGTTCTTCAATATACATATCTCTTTCTTCATCTGAGAAAGCGTATCTCTGCTGTTTACCCTTAAACACTTTATAAAGCGGAGGCATTGCGCAGAAGATATGTCCCTGTTCTACAAGCGGTCTCATATAACGGAAGAACAGCGTCAGGAGCAGCGTTTTTATATGAGCGCCGTCAACATCGGCATCCGCCATTATGATTATCTTGCCGTAGCGCAGTTTATCAATATTGAATTCTTCGCCGACGCCGCAGCCGAGTGCAATAATGATAGGCTTTATCTGATCCGACGAGAAAACCTTATCAAGACGCGCCTTTTCAACATTAAGAATCTTACCTCTCATAGGAAGTATGGCCTGATAACGGCTGTCTCTGCCGTCCTTTGCGGTACCTCCTGCGGAATCTCCCTCGACAAGGAACAGTTCGGACTCGTTTACGTCCTTGCTGCGGCAATCCGCAAGCTTTCCGGGAAGTGACGTTCTGTCAAGAGCAGTCTTTCGCGTAAGTTCTCTTGCGCGTCTTGCAGCCTCTCTCGCACGGGACGCCTGTTTTGCCTTTTCTATGACTATCTTTCCGACAGCCGGATTTTCTTCAAAATATTCCGACAGCTTTTCCTGCATGAGAGTCTCGACAAACGGTCTTATATCGGCGTTTCCGAGTTTGCTCTTTGTCTGTCCCTCAAACTGAGCTTCGGGAAGCTTTACGCTTACTATCGCGCATATGCCTTCCCTGACGTCCTCGCCCGACAGGTTCTTGTCGTCGGCTTTAAGATAGCCGTATTTTCTCGCATAGTCATTGAGTATCTTTGTAAGGGCGTTCTTGAATCCCGTTTCATGCGTTCCGCCCTCAATGGTATTTATATTGTTAGCAAAAGTTATGAGCGTTTCGTTATATGACGCGTTATACTGGAACGCTATCTCGCAGGAAACGTCGTTTTTCTTTCCGGCAATATAGATTACGTTCTCATGCAGCATTGTGGTATGCTTTTTCGCATTGAGAAATTCTACGAACGAACGTATGCCGCCCTCAAAGCAAAGAGTCGTCTTTTTCTCATGCGGAGCGTGTTCGTGCGGAACGTTTTCCTCAAGAGAAAGTTCCCTGTCGCGCTCGCTTTCGCTCAGATCCTCATCATCTGAAATATCCGCATCGTCGCTTGCTTCGTCGGA
This sequence comes from uncultured Eubacteriales bacterium, assembly GCA_900551295.1. Taxonomy (GTDB): domain Bacteria; phylum Bacillota; class Clostridia; order Oscillospirales; family CAG-382; genus UMGS1387. Next base: position 21,580 of record URVJ01000011.1, read on the forward strand.
CAGCGTGCCCTCGTCTCCGAGTATTTCGGGAACGTGCTGTTCCGTCTGCGGACGAAGATCGACAAGCTCTATTTCAAGTCCGGCATTAAGAAATGCCTGTTCGCGCAGTCTTGTCAGAACGGTATCGTAATCGAATATAAGTTCCTCGAATATTTCGGGATCTGGTTTGAAACGCACATACAGTCCATGCTCGTCGGTCGGTCCCTCGTCCTTTATAGGTCTTGCAACAGCACCGCGTTCAAAGCGTTCGGTAAACTTTCTTCCGTCATGGCAGTTTACTATTTCCGTCCACTCGGAAAGTGCGTTTACGACAGACGCGCCGACGCCGTGCAGACCTCCGGAAATTTTATATCCGTCGCCGCCGAATTTACCGCCGGCATGGAGTACCGTAAACACGACTTCTATCGTAGGTATGCCCATTTTCGGGTGTATGCCCGACGGGATTCCTCGTCCGTTATCGCGCACGGATACGGAATTGTCCTCGTGCAGCGTTACGGTTATCTTGGTGCATATTCCGGCAAGAGCCTCGTCTATCGAGTTATCGACTATTTCGTATATAAGATGGTGCAGACCTCTTACCGACGTAGAGCCGATATACATACCCGGTCTTTTTCTGACCGCCTCAAGTCCTTCGAGAACCTGTATCTGGCTGTCGTCGTATTTATGTGCCGACGAATCGACAGCGCTGTCGGAAGCCGAAACTCCGTCGGTAAAATCGTTTTCGTCGAGATTGTTTGTGTTTACACCGTTTTGTTCTAACATTGTATCAGTTTACTCCTTGTCGTTCCGGATTGCTTTAGGCACACCGGCTTTTTTGGATTTATCTTCAGTATAAATTATTACAGATGCTTTGACTGCCTTCTCCAGCGGCTTTCAAGCGTCAAAGAAGAGAGCGTCGTTATATACACAAGCTCTTTTCTTCCCTTTGCGCAAAGCACGAAAGCCTTAGGCAGATCGTTTCCGGCAACATATGCCCTGCCAGACTTTTCCGCAGCCGACAGAAACCGTTTTGTATCTGTACCCGTGCTTGCGGTATCAAGGTCGAACACGCCGAGTATCTCGTCTTTCGGCAGAATATAAACACCGCCGATATTTATAAGCGGATTTTTATTTTCAGTCACAGTATCACATCCGTAAATGCATATTTTTGTTATCGGGCTTTATAAAGCCTGTTTATACCTGCCGTTTTCAACGTGAATCAGGTTTAACCCCGCGTTTTTCGGCAAGTGCGAAACGTCGCAGCAGGTTATGACGGTCTGTTTTCCCGAAAGCAGTTCGGAAAGCCGTTCTCTGCGCTCCGAGTCAAGCTCGCTGAAAAGATCGTCGAGCAGAAACACCGGATATTCTCCCGTAAGTTCCTTTATTATTTCGCCCTCCGCAAGCTTTATCGCAAGCACGGCGCTTCTCTGCTGTCCCTGAGATCCGAACGAACGCGCAGCCCACTCGGTAAGCCTTGCAAGCTTGCCGTCGTCATCGGTCTTGTCGGGATTTAAGGTCGCCGACGCCGCTCTTTCGTCTTTTGCAATATATATCATAAGCTCATCTCTGTGCGGTCCGTGAAAGGTTCTTCCGAGCGACAGATCGCTTTGCAGACTCTTTTCGTACACTCCGCAGAGAATTTTTGACGCCGTTTTTTCATCATATAAATTCTGCGTTTCGGCAAAACCCGAATATTTGACGCATAATTTTTCCTTTTCGCCCGTAAGCTGCGAATACATATTTCCCGCAATTTCCGAAAGCTTGTCGCAGAACATACATCTCTGTCTTGCAACGACGGCAGCGGCATCGGAGAGCTGTTCGGAAAGCACCGTGATGTAATCCTTATCGGGCGCTGTACCCGAAATTTTCAGCTTTTTGAGATAGGCGTTTCTCTGGGAAAGCACCTTTTCATATTCATTGAGCGCCGAAACGTATCGCGGTCTTATCTGACACAGCGCAAGGTCTGTAAGCTTACGCCGTTCTTCGGGTCCGCCCTTTACAAGGCTCAGATGATCCGGCGTAAAAAGCACGGCTCTGAAAATGCCCAAAAACTCCGACGTCTTTTGAACTGCAAACCCGTCAACGCTCATATGCTTTGTTACCGACGCCCCATTCCCGGTGTAATTTACCGACATATGACGCAGATTTGCGCCCTTTTGCAGCGTCATCTGCACGTCCGCCGATACTGCGCCTCTGCTTATAAGCTCTTTTTCCCTGCTTGTTCTGAAACTTTTTGCACAGGCAAACAAGAACATAGCTTCAAGCGTATTTGTCTTGCCCGCGGCATTTTGACCGCACAGCACGTTTATTCCGTCGGAAAGAGGCGGCAGAGTTCCGGTAAGATTGCGGTAATTACGGGTTTCGAGCTTTTTAATGAGCATCAGCCCTCATGACCCCTGTTTTTGTGTATTACCGTACCGAAAAGAAATCTCGGCAGATTCATCATACGCCCTGCTCTTGTCGGCTGCTTTATCAGTCTGTAAAACCATTCGAGGTTTGTCTTTACGAAAAAGTCCGGCGCACGCTTTACGGTTCCTGCGAACACGTCCACGCTTCCTCCGAGTCCCGCTGCAAAGCTTACTTTAAGTTTATCACGGTTATCGTATATCCACTTTTCCTGTTTCGGCGCACCGAGGCATACGAAAAGTATTTTTGCGCCAGACGCGTTTATTTCGTCGGCTATGCTCTGATTGTCGGCGTCCGAAAAGTATCCGTCGCGCACTCCGCTTATTACCAGTCCCGGATATTTTTCGCAGAGCTTATCCGCGGCAAGTCTCGCAACGCACGGTCTTTCAGACGTTGCCTTGCCTCCGCCGAAGATAAATATGCCGTCTCCGGTCTTGCTTGCGTATTCGGCGATAAGATCCGCCGTTTCGACGCCTGCAACCTTTTGCTTAAGCGGCGTGCCGAGTATCTTTGACGCGTATACGACGCCTATTCCGTCGGGAATAATCAGATCCGCCGAGTTTATTACGCTGTACATACTTTCGTCGTCTATACAGCACTGAACTATCTCGGAATTCGGCGTATACATTACCGAAACTTTTGAATCGTCCCTTATAAGCTCCTTTACTCTTTCAAACGCCTCGTCCTTTGTGACGTTATCGAAGTAAACTCCGCGTATATTGATTTTCTGCGGCATAACATTCCTCTGTTTCATCGAGAATTTCGCACATATGCGCGAGAACCGTACAGTACGGCACAATTATACACAAATATAATACCACACAACGCCGCAAATGTAAAGGGTTAATTTTTAAACTTTGTCGGAACGCACAAAAAAAGAGCGCCGTAAAATCTTAAAACGGCACTCTCATGTTTATATATTTGTTTTTACCGCGCGCTCTGCATTATCTCGTCGGGAGAGACTACTTTTCCGGTCAGTCTCGATTTCTCCGCGGCGAAAGCTATCATATGGTTTTCGACGGAAATACCTATCTCGCTGAGCTTTGAATCGGTATGCAGTCCGCACTCATATCTGTACAGCGCGTCTATTATGCCCTCGTCTCCTCCGCCGTGTCCGCCGACTATCGACTGGTCAAGATTCCTGTCGGTAATATCAACCGCCGTGTGAGTCCTTGTTTCAAAGTCGAACAAATCAAACGTCTTTTTGTCCATATACGCCGTGATCTCGCCCTTTGTGCCCATAATTTTAAGACTTCTTCCGCCCTCGTTAAATGCGCACATATTGAACGACACGACGGCCCCGCCGTCAAATTCAAGGTTTACCACCTGATGGTCAACGACGTTGTTATCGCATTTAAAGACGCATTTGCCGAACTGCGTGGTCTTTATAGCTTCCATAATATCGTCATCTGTCGGATTCGGACTTTTTGCCGCGACGCGTCTGAACCAGTTGGTCTTTTCCTCATAATAAAGTTTTACCGCGTTATACGGGCAGGTATCTCCTGCGGGACAGCCCTGATAGCAGTAATCGGGAGAGCCTTCGGGAGCGTTTTCGCGCGTAAAATATGTAAGCGAACCGAAAGACTGCACATTTTTGCACTTTCTGCCGATGAGCCATTGCAGAATATCCATGTCGTGGCAGCATTTCTGGAGTATCATGCATGAGCTTTTCTCGCTGTTGCCCCAGTTTCCTCTGACAAAGCTGTGCGACTGATGCGTGTTTCCGACGCACTCGGCTGCATGGACGGACATGACGGTGCCGATTTTTCCGCTGTCTATGGTTTCCTTTATCTTCGTATAAAAATCCGTATATCTCAGAACGTGGCACACAAGCACCTTTACGCCGTTTCTCTGTGCGCTCTCCTTTATCTTAAGACATTCTTCGGGAGTCGGTGCCGCAGGCTTTTCAAGCAGCAGATCGTACTTTTTCTCCATTGCCGCAAGCGCAGGCTCTGTGTGCATTCTGTCCATAGTGCATATTAAGGCAACGTCCGCGAATTTCGGCTTTTCAAGCAGCGGTTTATAGTCCGTAAAGCACGCGCTGTCGGGAAGATTCCACTTTTGCTTTATGTAGTTTCTTCTTTCATCGATCGGCTCGGCGACGGCAACAACCTCGAACCTACCGTCCGCCCTTTTCATAATATCGGTATAGCCTCTTCCTCTGCCGCCCGCACCTATGAGTATCACTTTGAGAGTTTTTTCCATATTATTTGCACCAGCTTTCATAAAAATTCGGTATTTATACCTTTCGGTTTCATTATAATACGTCTTAACTTATATAACAATACACAATCAGCCACGATATATGTATTATAAGGTAAACCTTATTAAAAAAGTGCCGCCGCATTTTTAAAAGCGCAAAAAGGTTCTAAACTCCGTGAAAGCTGCGTAAAATGTACAAACACCAAAACAATACCGGAGGTAAAAATCATGTCTTTTGGTAAATCGCTTTATGAGGATATAGCCACAAGAACCGGCGGAGAAATATACATCGGCGTAGTAGGCCCGGTAAGAACCGGAAAGTCAACATTTATAAAGAAATTCATGGATACGCTGGTGCTTCCTAATATGCCGGACGACTTTTCGAGAAGCCGCACAAACGACTCTCTGCCGCAGAGCGCCGCAGGAAAAACAGTTATGACAACAGAACCCAAATTCGTTCCCGAACAGGCGGCGGAAGTAAATCTTCCCGACAACACTCATTTTAAAGTCAAGATGATAGACTGCGTAGGCTACATAGTTCCCGGAGCCATGGGACTTGTCGAAGAGGATAAGCCGCGCATGGTAATGACGCCGTGGTCTGACGAGCCCATGCCTTTTGAAAAAGCCGCCGAAACAGGCACTCACAAAGTAATAAGCGAACATTCGACAATAGGAATACTCGTCACGACCGACGGTACTATCGGAGAAATTCCGCGCGAAAATTACGTTGACGCCGAAAAGCGCGTTGTTGACGAACTGAAAGAGCGTTCAAAGCCGTTTGTAATAGTATTGAACTCGGCTCAGCCGCAAAGCGACGAGGCTCACGCTCTCGCAAACAGTCTTGAAGAAGAATACGCCGTTCCGGTAGCGCTTGTCAACTGTCTTGAGCTTGACGAAAACGACATAGAAAACATACTCGAAATGACGCTGTCGGAATTTCCCGTAAGAAAGCTTGTATTCGACATTCCCGGCTGGGTAAGCGCAATGAACAGGGATCACCCTTTATACAAGCAGCTAATAGACGGCATATCCGAACGTGCGTCGGGCATCGAAAAGGTCGGAGAGATAAGCCCCGCGTTTAACGAGGTTTCGGAGGACGAATTCGGCACGGTCATACACGTAAAGAACGTTGACCTTGCAACGGGCAGCGGAAATCTCAAAATAGAAGTTCCCGACAAGCTGTTTTACAGTATTCTCGGCGACGAAACAGGCTTTGAAATAGACGGCGAAGAATCTCTCATACGCATAATGACGGAGCTTGCCGCGGCAAAGCACAAGTACGACAAGATGGCAAAGGCCCTCGAAGAAGTCGAACAGACGGGCTACGGCATTGTTACGCCGTCGGTAGAGGATCTTACTCTCGAAGAACCCGAAATTGTAAAGCAGGCAGGCGGCTACGGAGTAAGGCTCAAAGCGTCTGCGCCGTCAATCCACATGATAAAGGCGGACATAAAGGCGGAAGTAAGTCCCATTGTCGGCAGCGAAAAACAGTCGGAGGACATGGTAAAATTCTTACTCAAAGAATTTGAAGAAGATCCGGCAAAGATCTGGGAATCAAATATGTTCGGAAAAACGCTGCACGAGCTTGTCGGAGAAGGTCTTAATGCAAAGCTTGCCCATATGCCGCACGACGCGCAGATGAAGCTTGCCGACACGCTTCAGAGAATTATCAACGAAGGCTCAAACGGACTTATCTGCATATTGCTCTGAAACAAGCGGTATAAATATTAAAGCACAGGGAATTTTACCTCTCTGTGCTGTTTTTACGTTTTAATTATTCGATCAGAACTCCGCGTCCGCGACTCTGCTTTTTCTGTACGACGCAGGGGTAAGTCCCGTAAGCTTTCCGAAAATACGGCAGAAATACTGTGCCGACGTAAATCCCGAAAGCTCCGAGATCTTATTTACGCTCATTCTTGACGACACAAGCAGCGTTTTTGCATACTCCACGCGCATCTGGTTGATTTTTTCGGTAAGCGTCATGTTATACTGCGTTCTTATAATGCGGCTGAGCTGTCTTTTGCTGATGTTGAGTTTTCCGGCAATTTCCGACGAAGAAATATTTCCTCTGTAACGTCTCAGAAAATCGTCGAGCACTCTTATGCGGTTTACTCTTGCATTTACCGTGCCCGAGTACAGCGAATTTCCCGTATTTCCGACGATTCTTCCTATATCCGTAAGCAGCGCGCAGAGCAGACAGCCTATCTTCTCGCGAAAACCCGTTTCTTTTTTCTTTGCTTCCTCTATTATCGCGCGGCATATAACGCCGCCGTCGGTCTTTCGCTTTGTGAAAAAGTCGGGATTGCGTACTATGTTCTCAAGCAGCGATTCAAATTCCGTTTCAGGTTCTCCCTTGCTGCTTATATCAAGCGTAAATCCGTATTCCTCCTGAGAACCCTCGTTTTCCGAAGTCTGAGAATGTATGACGTCCGGCCCCGTTATGTAAAACACGTCCTCGGAAAGCATATGTTCCGCGCCGTTTAAACAAAGCCTGCCCTTTCCGGAGGTTACAAAATGAAATTCAAACCCCGTATGGCTGTGCGGCTCTACCGCCCATGGGTTCCTTGGCGGATCGTGCATTACATTGAGCAATATTATATCGTAATTTTTAAAATTATACTCAAAATCCGGGAAGTCTATGCAGGTTCGATTCAAACAAAATCACGTCCGTTCCACATACTTTCTGACAAAATTATACCATATTCTCCCTTTTCTGTCAATATAAAAATATTGATATTTAGACAATTTAACAATAATTTACAAAAATCCGTTTAAAAAACATACTCGAATTTTAAAAGTAACACTTGAAAAAGTGCGGACACGGTATTATAATGGTCTAATATGAAATGCAAAGAGGAAGTTTTCGATGTCATTGTCAGATTTATTCAAAAGCCCGTCAAAAAAGCTTGAAAGTAGCGTAAAACAGGTGTTTGCAAATCCTCCGGTGCTTGAAACGCCGAGGCTTATACTGAAAAAGATAGTCCCCGAAAACGCGCAGGATATGTACGCATACGCAAGCGATCCCGACATTACGAAATATCTCACCTGGTCATGCCATTCGAGCCTGAAGGAGACCGAGAGATACATAAAACTGCTGCAAAAAAAGTACGACGCCGGAGTATTCAATGACTGGGGCGTAACATTAAAGGAAAACGGACGGTTTATAGGCACGTGCGGCTACACATCGTTTGATTTCGACGAAAGAAAAGCCGAAATAGGATATGTTATCGCAAAGGAATGCCACGGACACGGATATGCTCCCGAAGCCGCAAGGAGAATAATGAAATTCGGCGCGGAAACTTTTGGTCTTGTCGGATATTTTGCAAAGATGATAGAGGGCAACAACGCATCGATGAGCGTTATGAAAAAGTGCGGCATGGTCTTTGACGGAGTTTACAAAAATTCCATGTACATTAAAGGCGAATACAAAACCATTGTAGTTTTCAAAACTCCCGACGGAAAGCTCGGCGAGATACTCGCAGATCAATAATAAACCATCAAAACAACAACAGTCCGATACGGAAATCAAAACCATACCGGACTGTATTTTTATGCTTTTTTATGTAAAAATCAAATTAACCGAAGAAAACAAGCGGCATAAGAGCAACCTCTGCTCTGCCTTCGCAGGTAATCTCGATTACGCCTCTGTTCTTGGACTCAACGTGTTCGCCTGCGGTGATGACATATTCGGAAACTGCGGGAATGCCGTTTCTGTCTTCATTGTCATCGACGTTCATATTGCCCTCTGCTTTCCAGCCTTCGGGAAGTAAAAATCTTATGCAGTAGTGCTTCTGGCTTGAAAGCTTCTTTGAAATGGTGAGCTTTACGCCGATTGTTCCGCAAGGTCTTATATCGGGAGCGTGGTCGTATTCCACAACAACGTGCGAAGTTGTAAAGTCATGTTCAAAGAAGTATTCGGTGCGCTTGCCGAGCATATCTGCAAATGCGCGTCCCTTGAACGCCTCAATGTCCTCTGCGGTGAATTCGTCAGCTCCGTCGGTATAGTTTACACCCGTTATCTTATGCTGTTCGATAACTCTGTTTGTAAGCTCTGTACAGGTCGGCGGTACGTCGTAGAGAGAACCGCGTCCGATAGCAACGGTAACTATCTTGTCGCCGATATATTCCTGCCAGTCTTTCGGCACAACCTTTGTTCCGCCGAGAATACCGAGAACAGAGCCTACGGTAGCGCCGGTGCAGTCGGTATCGTCGCCGCAGTTTACCGCAATTATAAGCGACTGCTTGAAATCACCTTCGCCGTAAAGCAGACCGATTACCGCATATGCTACATTTGCGGGAGCCTGGAACCAGCCGAGTTCCTTATCGGCAAGAGTCATGTCGGTGATGATCTCGCGAGCTTCGCGCCATGTCTTTTTGTTATCGTAACATTCAACGGCAGTCGTTATGTACTTATAGAAACGGCAGGTTTCCGGGATCTTTGAAAGACCTATGTTGATAAGCTCTCTTATATCCTTTACTATAAATGCCGCGCTTTCGAGCGCCGCTACGAATATAGCCGCGTATGTGCCCTCTCCCACGCCGTGGTCAACGCAGGAATCCTGATATGCGTAGTAAATTGCCTTTTCAACGTTTGCCGGGAACATGGTAGCCCAGATCTCGGTTCTTATCCATGCGCCGTTGGAGTGCTTCCATGAGTTCTTGTACTCGCCGCACATGGGGGCTACGAGTCCGTGTGCCATATTGCCCTTGCAGACGCCGTACTCGTTCCAGTAGGGAGTTATGTATTCCATCCAGTATTCTCCGAGAACCTTTGCGTCGATCTTGTTCGGGCCGCCCTCTCTTCTGACTGCAGCGAGCCATACGAGCTGAAGGTCAAGGTCGTCGTTGGGAAGCGGATTTCCGGGTTCGGAATTGAATCCCTTTATATCCTGAACTTTTCTCTGTCCTTCAAACGGAGTGCCGAGAGTGCCGCCTATGTTCTTGCCGAGCCAGCACGCGTAGATCTTGTCGCGGAGTTCGTCTCTGTTAAGTCTTATCATGATAATGCTCCTCACTTTTATTTTTTAACAATCGGATTTTTGTATAATTTTTCCGATAATTTTTTATCATAAAATAACATTACCATATGTAAAACTCTTTGTCAACAGATTTGAAAAACAAGTCGGATTTTTACAGTAAAAAAGTCGGATTTTTACCCTAAAATCAATTGCCTTGCGACAGGGCTTCCAAGCCCCGTGCAGAAATCCCAGCCGATTTTTGCGGAATATTTGCCGTTGGAGCCTGTTTTTACGTCGTCAAAGTAATACTGCGGCTCATTATAGAACGACGCTCCGGCACAGGCATACAGATACGGCAAAAGTCTGTTTTTTTCAAGTCCCAACGGTTCTGACAGCAGTATATGCGCGCACAGAGCACACATACACGACGCCGCAAGGCTTGTTCCTCCGGACGTTGTCCAGCCGCCTGTGACGTCACGGTCATAAGACGGTTTCGATATGTACACAAAAGCACCGGGGTTGGTTTCGGCATAAAAGCAGACGTCGGGCAGCGCGCGGAAACCCTCCGACATACTCTCTATCGGCGAAAAAGCTTTCTGAAAATACGGTATTTGCTCATATCTGCTTTTTCCTCCTCCGCCGTATCTCCATGCACGCTGACGTGTTATCATTCTGCCGTCCGCACTCATCTCGCACGTACTTCCTCCGACGCTTATAACTCCCGACGAGCTTGCCGGAAAGAACACATTTCCTCCCGTATCCCCTGCCGCCGACACAAACACGCTTTTGCTGTTCTTGAAATATGCGCTTATCTCGCCCTGCGACAGAAATTCGCCCGTTCCGAAACACATAAGCACAATGTCGGCGCGTATTTCCTCCGACGCATACCTTACCGCCTCGTACATTCTCTCAAAGCTGCCGTCATACGAAAACACGGCGTGCAGCTCCTGTTCCGGGCACAGCGCGTTTACCCACTGTACGTCAAGCGACGATTCAGCGATCCACTCGTCATTTGATTTTGCATTCCTGCCCGACGGAAAGTGAATGTTTACGGTGTTTTTGCGTATTCCGAAAAAATCGCAGAAAACGTCAAGGTCGTCACCGAGCGTTTCGTTGCCAAAAGCCTCTATCATTGCAATTTTCAGCTTTTTATCATATTTTTTTATCGGCAGTCCGTACGCCTTTATTAGCTGACGCGGCGTTATTCCGTCTTTTCCCGGCGTTTCGTAAAATCTGTCCGAAAGCGTCATAAACGGCATAATATCGGGTTTTGAAATCGGATACCTCGGAATGTTGCACTCGCATATATTCATGTTTCGTTCCTCCTTACTCTGCATTATATTCGCATTTTCACACAGTTGTCAGTATGCATTTACTTTATGTTAACCGGTTGTTGTTGATTTTGGAAACTATCCGGTATAAAATATAGTAAAGTAACGCAAATTAACAAATAATCGAAAGAACGGTGAAACTATGAAAGAGGTCAAAACCCCGAAAAAACCGCTGTATTTTTACTACATTATAGCTTTATGCATTTTAATGGCTATAAATTTCTTGGCGCTTCCTAATATGCTTGAAAGCCGCATAAAAGAAGTGGATTACGGCACATTCATGTCCATGACGGAAAACAAGGAAATAGACAAAGTTGAAATTCAGGACAACAAAATCGTATTTACAGCGAAAAACGACAAGAGTACCGTCTACGAAACCGGCATAATAAACGATCTCGGACTCGTTGACAGACTGCACAGTGCGGGCGCGGAATTTTCAAGCGAAATAGTACGGCAGACTTCGCCCATCGTAAGCTTTCTTATATCGTGGGTGCTCCCGTTTGCGATTTTCTACGCACTCGGTCAATATATGATGAAAAAGATGACCGACAAGGCAGGCGGTCCCAACTCCATGATGTTCGGCATGGGCAAGAGCAATGCGAAAATATATGTAAGCTCGACGGAGGGCATAAAGTTTTCCGACGTTGCGGGCGAGGACGAGGCTAAGGAAAACCTTGCCGAAATAGTAAGCTATCTGCACAATCCCGGAAAGTACCGCGAAATAGGCGCGTCAATGCCAAAGGGCATACTTCTCGTAGGACCTCCCGGCACGGGTAAAACAATGCTTGCAAAGGCTGTCGCAGGCGAATCCAACGTTCCGTTTTTCTCAATTTCGGGTTCGGAATTCGTAGAGATGTTCGTCGGCATGGGTGCGTCCAAAGTGCGCGACCTGTTCAGACAGGCTAAGGAAAAAGCGCCCTGTATAGTATTTATCGACGAAATAGACGCGATAGGCAAAAAGCGCGACGGTCAGATAGGCGGAAACGACGAGCGCGAGCAGACTTTAAACCAGCTGCTTACCGAAATGGACGGCTTTGAGGACAACACGGGCGTTATAATTCTCGCCGCAACAAACCGTCCCGAATCCCTTGACCCGGCTCTTACACGTCCCGGACGTTTTGACAGGCGCGTTCCGGTCGAGCTTCCCGACTTAAAGGGCAGAGAGGCGATTTTAAGAGTACACGCAAAGAAGATCAAGCTTGAACAGAACGTAGATTTCAACAAAGTTGCGAGAATGGCGTCGGGTGCGTCGGGTGCGGAGCTTGCAAACATTGTAAACGAGGCTGCTCTGCGTGCTGTCCGTGACGGACGTCCGTATGCAACGGAAGAAGATCTTGAAGAAAGCATAGAAACCGTTATTGCAGGATACCAGAAGAAAAACGCTATTCTCACCGACAAGGAAAAGATGATAGTCGCATATCACGAAATAGGTCATGCGCTTGTCGCGGCAAGGCAGTCGCATTCGGCACCCGTCCAGAAGATAACGATAGTTCCGAGAACCTCCGGCGCGCTCGGATATACAATGCAGGTCGAAGAGGGCGAACACAACCTGATGAGCAAAGAGGAGATTGAAAACAAGATCGCAACTCTTACCGGCGGACGCGCTGCCGAGGAGGTCGTATTCAATTCCGTAACCACGGGCGCCTCCAACGATATCGAACAGGCAACGCGCCTTGCAAGGGCAATGATAACACGTTACGGCATGAGCGCGGATTTTGACATGGTTGCGCTTGAAAACGTAACAAATCAGTATCTCGGCGGCGACGCATCGCTTGCCTGCTCTGCTGAAACCCAGACAAAGATTGACACGGAAGTTATAAACACCGTAAGAAAGCAGCACGAAAAGGCGGTAGAAATCTTAAGAAACGATCGCAAAAAGCTTGACGAGCTTGCTAAGTTCCTCTACGAAAAGGAAACCATTACCGGCGAGGAATTTATGAAGATACTTGAGCAAGCCGACAATCAATAAAATAAAACATTCCCCGAAGTCAGATTTTCTTTAAAGACTCCGGGGAAAACTTTAATATTTTATAACAAAAAGACAAACCATGCGCAATTAAGCACACACGGTATGTCTTTCTTTTTTTATGCCTTTTCGGGCATTACGAGAAATGATGTATTATTGTATTTTACAAAATCAGTTGAATAAAAATTAAACTTCCCCTCCGAAATTGATATTGCCATGTCTTTGCTTACATTGAAATAATAAAGGAGCTGTGTCAAAGCGGCGGCGAATAAATTTTTTTCAAATGTACGAAAAAAATCGCAAAAAGGTATTGACAAAAGCACCGCGAAGTGATATAATATCATACGTCGCAGGGCAGAGGGCAAGAAAAACCTTAAAGCTGCGTGATATAAAACGGCTGAAATGCTGGTGTAGCTCAATTGGCAGAGCAGCTGATTTGTAATCAGCAGGTTGGGGGTTCGATTCCCTTCACCAGCTCCATTCAAAGCTTTTTTGCTTTGAAAGATACAATAAAATACGGGGGAATTCCCGAGCGGCCAAAGGGGGCAGACTGTAAATCTGTTGTCTCTGACTTCGGTGGTCCGAATCCACCTTCCCCCACCAGAAAAGCACTTCTGATGAGGTGCTTTTTTCTTGCCGTTTTCCGCAAACAGCTTTGCCGCAAATTATTTACCATGCAAACGCAAAATACCATGCGGTGAGCAGAAATATATCCGTTTACATCGAAACAGCGCCTTGCGTACAAATGCAGCATACGTTACAGCCCTTACATTTTCCGCTTACGGCGGAATTTTTTATTGCCCGAAAAGACAAAATGTGCAAAAAACGTCCGCCTTTCGGCGGACGGGTACTTATATGATTTTTGTCAATCGTCTGAATTTAATATTTCTATAAGTTCTTTATCCCTTACCGTAAGCTCAGTCCACGCAGGATAAAATCCGCACTTGACAGCATTCTTTACAGAACGGATATTTGACCACGCCGAGCAGTAAAACGGCACTTTTCCGCGTTCGAGAATCTCTTTTGCAAGGTGAGATGTGACAGAGCACGCAACGTTCTTTCTGCGGTATTCCGGCAGCACATCGACTCCTATCTGCCACATATTTTCGCAGTCTGCCGAGCAAGCCGCAAGCCCGACAAGCTTTTCACCGTCATAAGCGCCGACACCGAGCACGTCAAGCTGTTTTCTTTCAATGCATATCGCGTTGCTCCATTCGTCGATATACAGATTTTCAAACTGTGCGCGTCCGAGAATCTTCAGCTCATATCCGCAGTCAAAAAGCTGCATCTTTGTGACGTCAGGCAAAAAATATTCTGCCATAAAACACACGCTTTTGCCGTAAGGTGAAAATTTTTCTTCGAGAACGTGCATGCTCGGCGTTTCAAAGCAGTGCGGAAAGCCGTATCTATCAATATAATCTTTGACAAACGGGAGATAACTCTCTTTTGCGCCCGCAACGACGTTGTTTCCGTATGAAACAATATTGCAGTCGTACGGAAGAGCATTGTGCGGCGTCGTCAGATATTTTCTCGCATCGGGCGAGGATTTAGATACTGCCGCGACATTCTCGCTTTTGGTAAAATCAGACGGTTCGCAGCCGAGTTCAATTGCCGACTGTTTCATTGCAATATCAAGAATTTCCCTGTTTGTAAAACCCATATTTTTCTCCTTCATTGCCGTACATCTGACTTTTTAAGAAGTTTCTTATATGTAAGGTCAATCATAAATGCGCCGACGGGCGCCGTAATAATTATCGAAAGCACCGCGACGGTAAGCAACTTTTCGCCGCATTCAAGTCCCATGGCAAGCGGAAGTCCTGCGCGCAGCAGAATTATTATAAGCGCTATCTTTCCGCGGCTGCATTGTAAGTCCGCACTGCCCAACGAACGTATCGGTATCTTTAAGCAGCACCGCCCGGAGTCCGAAACCCCATCTTTCGTACCTTGCAAGCTGTCTGTCAAGCCATTCGCGCGTCTCTTGTTTATCAAATGCGCCCTCATATGCGTACATTGTTTCGTTATCGCAGAGAGTTCTGCAAAGCGCGTCAAAATCCGACTCCTCAAGGCGGCGCATATATAGGCGTTTTGTTTCGATTATCGCTTTTTCCACGTATTTCACTGCCTTTCGGGCACGATCGCGCCTATTTTGGCAAGACTTTCGCAAAGCGTGCCGTAATTTACGTCTTTTACGCATATATCCTGCTTTGCGCTTATTGCCGCGGCGCAGCCTGCCGCCTGTCCTGTCGCCATGCACACTGCCTCTACTCTCAAGGCGCTGTTTGCATATTTATCGGAGGATATGCAGCGTCCGGCACATATAATATGTTTTGAGTTTTTTGGCAGCAGCGCGCGGTACGGAACTTTACCGACGGTATCTTCTTTCAGAAACCTCTGCTCTATTCCCGTATTCACATGAAGATCTATCGGATAAAAAGCATAGCACACGGAATCCGGATAATTCTTCCCGTCAAGATAATCTTCGGCGCTTATTTCGGTTTCTCCGACAATTCTTGCGCTTTCGCGTATTCCGGTTTCTTCGGCGATAAAATCAACGGTCAGATTTTCAAGTCCGCGTATGCTTCTGTAAAAGGAGTAGATTTTAAGCAGCAGTTCAAGAGAGTTTCTCTCGGCTGCCGTTTTTCCCTCCGATGTATCTGCGTTACGGCACGGAATATGCACGTCTATTTTATGAAATTTAAGATAGTTTACAAGCCTTTCGCACGTGAGATATTCGGGAAATCCCGCGCCGTCAAACTTTTCGTACATCTGCGCGGTATCAGCCTTTTCAAAATCATATCCCGATATATGGTTCTGCTGTGTTGCAGGCTGCTGAACCTCACTTTTTACGGTTTCGTATCCGCACATACTTACAGCGTTTGCGTCGCCCGTGGCGTCAATTACGGTTTTGGCAAATATTTCGCAAAGTCCCTGCTTTCTCGTGACCAGAATCCGCACGCCGTCCTGTGTTTCGCGCAGATAAGACGGCATAGCGTTAAGAATTACGTCAACTTTGCTTTCGCGGCACATCTGCGATATGACAGCCTCGTATACAAATCTGTTTAGCGTTATCTGTTCGTGCCAGTGTTTTACGGGCTTATAGGATATTTGCGGAATATGCGCGCCGCCGAGATTTTCACATCGCTTTACAGCTTCCCAGCACGGGCCCGATATTATCTGTTTTCCCCATGCAAAGAAAAGCCCGGGGAAATTTACGCACGCCGCCGTCACCGTTCCGCCGAGAATACTGTTTTTTTCGACAAGCACGGTCTGCGCGCCCGATCTTGCCGCGGATATTGCGGCGAACACTCCGGCAGTTCCCGCGCCTATTACCGCAACGTCCGTTACTATCTTCTCTTTTGCGTAATCGAATATATCCATAGTACTTACTTTACCTCACCATTTCGTCCTGACGTCCGACAGCCTTATGCGACTTGACGACGCTCATTATCTCATCTATTCCGCTTGCAGCCATATCGCCTATTACGGTATTCTTGACCGCCGACGACGCGTCGCCTATTTCAAGCGCCTGTCTTATATCGCCGGTCTTTATGAGCCCGTAAAGGACGCCGGCAAGATATGCGTCTCCGCTGCCGATACGGTCTATTACCTCTATATCCTTATACGGCTCTTCCTCGTAAAACTGCCCGTCAAAGTATATCTTTGAGCTGAAATTGTGGCGCATGGGAGATATTACCTCTCTGCGCGTGGTTGCGACAAGCTTACAGCCGTAATCGTTTACATAGCCCTTCATTATTTCTTCAAGCGTGCCGGTTCTTTGCAGCATTCTTCTCGAAGTTTCCTCAGATACAAACAG
Source organism: uncultured Eubacteriales bacterium (assembly GCA_900551295.1). GTDB lineage: Bacteria > Bacillota > Clostridia > Oscillospirales > CAG-382 > UMGS1387. The sequence continues at coordinate 38,236 of URVJ01000011.1, forward strand.
AAAATCAACGTATCCGAACACTTTCTCTATGACTTCCCTTGCCTCTTCCTCGCTCCAGAGCGACGCCCTGTAATTTACGTCGAATGAGATCAAAGCCCCTGCGTCGTGAAAGCGTTTTATTGCCTCAAGCGCAGTTTTTCTTAACTGCTTGTCTATTGCAAGCGTTATGCTGCTTATATGGAAAACTTTTGTCTTTTCGTAAATGTCGGGCGGCAGCTCGTCAAGCGAAAGGCTGCACATTGAAGAACGCGCCCTGTCGTATATTACCGACGATTTTCTCGGATATGCTCCGCTTTCGTAATAGTAAAGTCCGAGTCTTGCCTCGTCCGACGAATCGTAGACTATGTAATCGTCGCTTACGTTGCCGTAGCGTATCTTGTTTCTGACAAAATGTCCTATTTTATTTGCCGGAAGCTTTGTTATTATCGCGGAACGCACGCCGAGCATTGCGGCTCCCGACACCACGTTAAGCTCGCTGCCGCCTGCGGTCTTCTCAAATATCTCGCTCTGGGAGATCTTTTCTTTGCTTGGAGGAGAAAGCCTTAACATTACTTCTCCCATTCCGATTATATCAAATTCCGTATTTTGTTTAAACATATCATTCGCTCCTTTCGGGAACAATAACACAGGATTTTATAATATTGTAACACTTTACGTACACAATTTCAAGTATTGCGAAAAAAAAGGGCAGCTGTTTTGTAATATGTGTCGATTGACAAAAGCGTGACGTTATGGTAGAATTTAAGCGGTGAGAAAAATGAAAAAAATACCAAAGGACAGCAGCGAATATTTTCTTGTATGCGAAAGCTTCCGCACGTTTATTATAATGATAGCGGCAGGCGGATTTTTGGGCGCATACACATATATACTCAAAGGCGGAGTGTTCTGCAACGCGCAGACGGCAAACCTCGTTTTGCTTGCGGTAAATTTCGGAAAAGGCAATTTTTATCATGCCCTGTACTATCTTATACCGATATTCGCGTATTTTGCAGGCTCTGCACTGTCGGAATTTCTGCCGAAACACGTAAACAGACTGCATGTTTTGAGATGGGACACGCTTTTTGTGGCATTTGAGATGATTGCGGTATTCTTTATAGGTCTTGTACCCGACGACGCGCCGAATCAGATATGCCAGATCGCGGTGAACTTTATAGCCTCCATGCAGTACAACACCTTCAGACAGGCATATAAAGTGCCTATGGCTACGACTTTCTGCACCAATCACATACGCCAGGTCGGCATAAACTTTGTAAAGTTTCTCGAAAAACATGACGACGAGTCGGGACGCAGGCTTTATATGCACTTTTTCATGCTGTGCGCCTTTGCGGCAGGCGGAATGTTCTCGTCGTTCCTTTCGGGGTATTTCGGAGGAAAGACAATATGGTTTTCGGAAATATTGCTCGGCTTTGTATTTATCGACCTTTTGAGAGCCGATCTTGTAACGGAAAGAGACAAATTTGACGTTGTTCCTCACGGACATTAAACAAAACAAAAAAATCAGGAGAGAATTTATGAACTTTGAAATCAGATCCGGCGAATTTTATGCCGACGGCAAGCCGGTCAGGATAATTTCCGGCGCGGTACACTATTTCCGAAATCTGCCCGAAACATGGGACGGGATTTTTGAAAAGCTGAAAGCTCTCGGCTGCAACTGCGTCGAAACATACTGCGCATGGAATATGCACGAGCCTGTTCCCGGAACTTACGACTTTTCGGGACGTCTTGATCTTCCGCTGTTTCTCGAAAAAGCGCAAAAAGCCGGACTTTACGCCATTGTCCGTCCCGGCCCCTACATCTGTGCGGAATGGGAGTTCGGCGGACTCCCGTGGTGGATACAGACGCAGTCCGGCATGGAAATACGCTGCATGAACAAAAAATACATAGAGTGTTTTGACAAATACCTCGACGTTCTGCTTGCAAAGATACGTCCGTTTCTGTGTACAAACGGCGGCAGCGTCATAATGCTTCAGTGCGAAAACGAATACGGATATTACGGCGACGACAAAAAGTATCTCGAATATCTGCGCGACGGTTACAGAAAACGCGGCATTGATGTTCCGCTGTTCACCTCTGACGGAACGGGATATTCACAGCTTGCCGACGGAACGGTTGAGGGGTGTCTTGCAACGCTCAATTTCGGCAGCCGCGTTGAAGAAAACTTCAAGTGCCACGACGAGCTTTATCCCGACAGTCCGAAAATGTGCATGGAGATGTGGGACGGCTGGTTTGACGCATGGGGCGATGAATTCCACCACACGACGGACGCCGGCGCATATGCCTCGGTTGTGCGCGATATGCTTGCAAAAGGCAGTCTTAATATGTATATGTTCATAGGCGGCACAAACTTCGGCTTTACAAGCGGCGCAAACCACTATGAAAAATTTGCACCGGATGTCACAAGCTACGATTACGACGCCCTGCTTACCGAATGCGGCGACATAACCGACAAATACATAGCCGTGCGAAACGTAATTGTGCAAGTTACGGGAAAAGAGCTTCCTCCGATACCGAAAAACAACCCCAAACGTGCCTACGGCAGCTTTGATTTCACAGAGTATTCTCAGCTTTTTGACAACATCGGCACGCTTTCTTCGCCGTCACATTCCGACGTTCCTCTGCCTATGGAACACTACGGAACAGGTTACGGATATATCGCCTACCGCACGGTACTCAACCGCGATTACGAAAATGCTTCTCTCAGCTTTGAGAGCATAGGCGACCGCGCGCAAATTCTCATAAACAATAAGCTATCGGGCATTGTCTATGTAAACGACGATTCTTTGGAAGTAAAGTTAAGCGCAAAAGCCGGAGATATTCTGACCGTACTCGTCGAAAATATGGGCAGAGCAAACTTCGGCCCTAAGATGATGCGTCTTAAAGGCATTGCAGGCAGAGTTCTGCTTGACGGAAAGATACATTTTTCATGGGACGTATATCCGCTGCCGATGACAGACCTTTCGGAAGTCGATTTTCAAAAAATGCAGCCGTCCTTTGACGCTCAAAACTGCTCAGTTCCGTCTTTTTTCAGAACACGGTTTGAAGTCGACGAACCCTGCGACACATTTTTAAGACTTGACAGCTTTAAAAAGGGTTTTGTAATGCTCAACGGCTTTAATCTCGGAAGATACTGGGAAATAGGTCCGCAAAAAGCTCTGTATGTACCGAAATCCCTGCTGAAATCAGGTAAAAACGAGCTTATTGTCTTTGAATCGGACGGACTCAAGGGTTCTCCCAAGGCGCTCTTTACCGACGCGCCGGATCTCGGCATAACGGAAAAATCAAATCAGTAAAAAGTGCAAAGTAAAGGAAAAGTGCGCGAAACAATACGGAGCAAACACCCGTTACAAACGGCGCACTCCGTACACAAATTCAAACATAATTCAAGCCGGGTTTTAATGCCCGGCTTTTTCTTTTTATCTGTTTTATATGCTTTATCTTTCTTCTCTGAAATACGGAAGTCCGAGACTTGCGGGAGCCTGATTTTCCTTCTTATTTCTGATACTTGTAATTATAAGCACTATTACCGTAACGACATACGGCAGCATCTCAAACAGCTTTTTAACGCTTACGGTAATTCCCGGAATATACGTAGGTATAACGTAAAGCCCGCCGAAAAGAATCGAACCGAGAATACTTACGTCGGGTTTCCACATTGCAAATATAACAAGCGCAACCGCAAGCCAGCCTCTGTCGCCGAACGCGTTATTAGACCAAACGCCGTTTGCGTAGTCCATTACATAGTAAAGTCCGCCGAGTCCGGCTATCGCGCTTCCTATACAGGTTGCGGCGTATTTATAACGGCTTACGTTTATACCTGCCGCGTCCGCAGTCGTAGGGCTTTCGCCGACAGCGCGCAAATGAAGTCCGACTCTTGTTTTCTTTAAAAGATACGAACAAAGCAGCGCTATTATAATTGCAAGATATGCAAGAAAGCTGTACGAAAACAGCACTTCGCCGACTGCGCCGAGCTTTGAGGCAAACGGGAGCGTCGTCTTGAAGATATTACTTGTTGCGGAAAGCGAAATCGACGGAACGTCAGCGCCGGTAATGGTTATGAGCGAGCCGCCGAAAAAGTTTCCGACGCCTATACCGAAAGTTGTAAGCGCAAGACCGGTTACGTTCTGATTTGCTCTCAGAGTTATTGTAAGGAACGAATATATAAGTCCCATGAGCGCAGAACCTATAATGCAGCACAAAAACGGAATTATTATCGCAAGCGTCGGATTTATCTCAGTGCCTTTACAGCTCTGTTCATATATAAACGCGCCTGCAACGCCGCTTATTCCGCCGACGTACATAATTCCCGGTATACCGAGATTAAGCTGACCGGATTTTTCCGTAAGAATCTCACCCGTTGAGCCGAAAAGAAGCGGAATACCCTGCATTACCGCACGCTGTATAATTGTTGCAATCATTTCGACGCCTCCTTATGAGATTTTGTAAGCTTTATCTGATAGTTGATAAAGAACTCGCTGCCGATTATAAAGAATATGATTATACCGGTAAGCATATCCGAAAACGACTTATTGAGGTTGAAGGTTTCGGAAATACGTATCGCGCCTTTTTGGAGAAAAACGATAAGAAACGACGTTATTATCATAAATATCGGGTTGAACTTTGCAAGCCACGAAACCATGACCGCCGTAAATCCGCGTCCGCCGACGGTATCTCTCGAAAGAGTATGATCCGTTCCGCCGACAAGAAGAAGTCCGGCTATACCGCATATTGCGCCCGAAAGCAGCATTGTTCTGACAACCACGTGATTTACGTTTATGCCTATATATTTCGCCGTATTTTCACTCTCGCCGACAACGGCTATCTCATATCCGTGCTTGCTGTACTTGAGATATATAAACATAAACACCGTAAGCAGCGCAACGATTATAATATTCAGAAGATACGTATATCTTCCTATCGTCGGCAGCCAGCCCTGCTTTATAATTCCGAGCGTTCCCGAACCTTTTGGCACCGCCCACTCGTTTGTATAGTACGCAACGAGCTGCATTGCTATATAGTTCATCATGAGCGTAAAGAGCGTTTCGTTTGCATTCCACTTAGCCTTGAAAAGCGCCGGGAGCAGCGCCCATATACATGACGCAAGCACGCTTGCCGCAACCATTACGATTATAAGCAGCGGAGTCGGGAGCTTATTTCCCAAGAATATCATACAGCTTGCCGTTGCAAGACCTCCGACAAGCACCTGTCCTTCGGCGCCGAGGTTCCAGAAACGCATTTTGAACGCCGGAGTTACCGCAAGCGCCACGCAAAGCAGCATTGCGATATTCTGAAGAAGGCTCCAGATAAGTCTCGGAGTTCCGAAAGCTCCGTTGAACATTGTTATATACACGTCGATAGGATTCTGATGCGTCAGCAGTATTGTGACTATACCGCACGCTATGAGTGCAAGCATCACCGAAGCAATTCTTATTATCCACGCTTTCCACCACGTAAGCGACGTGCGTTTTGCTATATGAAAAAGAGGTTCATGCACTGTTTTGCGGTTATCCGATGTCATGCTCTTCACTCTCCCTTCGCGCCTGTTTCATCATTCTCATCTTCGCCGTCATGCTCTGCGTGAGCCGACTTTGTCATGAGAAGTCCGATCTGTTCTTTTTCGGCGGTTCTTCCGTCTACGATTCCCGAAACCTTACCGCCGCCTATTACGAGAATTCTGTCGCAAAGCTCAAGCAGAACGTCGAGATCTTCGCCGACGAATATTACCGCAACGCCCTGTTTTTTCTGTTCGTTAAGCAGGTTATATATTGTATACGACGAGTTTATATCAAGTCCTCTGACCGGATATGCCGCCATGAGAACCGTAGGAGCTGCCGCAATCTCACGTCCGACAAGCACTTTCTGAACATTACCGCCCGAAAGTCTGCGTACAGGTGTATTTGCGTCAGGAGTTACAACCTCAAGGCTATCTATTATCTTTTCCGCAAGGTTTTTGGGTTTCTTTCTGTCAAGGAAAACGCCTTTGCCCTTACGGTAGCTTCTGAGCATCATATTATCTATAATGTCCATATTTCCGACAAGTCCCATTCCGAGTCTGTCCTCAGGCACGAATGAAAGTCTTACGCCGAGTTCTCTTATCTGAAGCGGTGTTTTATTTCTGAGATCCTCCGACTTACCTGTTTTGGGATTATTATAGATTATATCGCCCGACGAGAGATTCTGAAGTCCCGCGATAGCCTCAAGCAGTTCTCTCTGACCGCTGCCCGCGATACCCGCAATACCGAGGATTTCACCCGAACGCGCCGTAAAGGATATATCGTCAAGCACCTTTATACCGTCGCGGTTTTCGCAGTTTATATGTTCAACAACAAGCCTGTCCACGCTGTTTTCAGGCTCGCTTCTGGTGATATTAAGCGAGATCTTCTTACCGACCATCATTTCGGTAAGCTGATTTTCGTTGGTCTCTGCGGTATTGACGGTACCGATATATTCGCCCTTACGCAAAACTGCGACCTTATCCGAAAGAGAAAGCACCTCATGGAGTTTATGCGTAATTATAATGACTGCCTTACCGTCGTCTCTCATACGGCGCAGCACCTTAAAGAGTTTTTTTGTTTCCTGCGGAGTAAGAACCGCAGTCGGCTCGTCGAGTATGAGAATATCCGCGCCTCTGAAAAGCGCCTTTACTATCTCGACGGTCTGTTTTTCGGAAACCGACATTTCATATATCTTTTTATCAGGATCTATATCAAAGCCGTAAAGCTCGCTTATCTGCTTTATCTTCTTTGTATATTCCTTCATGGCAAAGCCTTTTTCGTCCTTTAATCCGAGGACGATATTTTCCGCCGCGGTAAACACATCGACAAGCTTGAAATGCTGATGTATCATACCGATCTTATAGCTGAACGCGTCTTTCGGCGAACGTATTACGACTTCCTTGCCGTCGATAAGAATTTCACCGCTGTCGGGAAAATAAATACCCGATATCATATTCATAAGCGTTGTCTTACCGCTGCCGTTTTCGCCGAGTATCGAGAGTATTTCACCGCGGTTTACTTTAAGCGAAACATTTTTATTGGCAACTACGCTGCCGAATGTTTTCGTTATGCCGCGAAGCTCTATTGCAGGCGTCTGATTCATAGCTTTACCATTCCTTTCGGACAGAATGTCGGATAAACTCAAAAAACACAGTTTTCAAAAGCGGATTCGACGCGTACAGATTAATGTTAAACACCGGTTCGTCAAACGCACTTTTGAAAATTGTGCAGCAAAATCAAGTACAAGGCGAAGCAAGCGTTTTGCCCCGCCCTGTATGTTTTTATATTCTTAATCAGAACATCTTGTTGAGAAGCGTAATGCCGTCTATTTCAAGGTTGAAATAAGGTGCGGAACGCATCTCGGATTCATGGAAGTAACCGTCGGAAATTACTTCGGTATCGGGAGTGTAGTCAGCGTCAGTATCAACGTCTGCCATGTAGGAGTCGAGCTTTTCGCCGCCAACGGTGAAAGTATCGGTAGCAAATACATGGAGAGTGCCGTCGATTATTGCCTTCTTTGCTTCCTCGATTGCCTCAACAGTGCCTGCTGCCGCAACGTCAGCGTTTACATCGGTAAGAACAACCGAGCCTTCGCCGAGACCCTTGCACCAGTCATAAGGAATATCCTCGCCGTTAAGCACGCAGTTGATTGCAAACTCATAGTAAGGAGCCCAGTCGATTCTGGACGATACGATAAAGGTATTGGGGCAAGCGGAAATTGTGCTGCCGTTATAGGATACATTGGGGATACCTGCGTTTTCGCAAGCGGTAGGAGCGCCCATTGAGTCTGCGTGCTGGCTTATAAGCTTGCAGCCGTTGCTGATGAGCTTTGTTGCAGCTTCCTTTTCAAGCGCTTCGTCGTACCAGGAACCCGTGAACTGAACTTCCATTGTAGCGGTCGGGCAAACCGAACGTGCGCCGAGGAAGAACGAGGTATATCCGGAAACAACTTCTGCGTATGTATATGCGCCTACGTAACCGATCTTAGCTTCGTCTGCGGTGAAATCGCCGTTTTCGATCATTTCATTGAGCTTAAGACCTGCTGCGATACCTGCAAGGTATCTGCCTTCGTAGATAGATGCGAATGTGTTATGGAAGTTTGCTACCTTCTCTGTATGAGCGGTAGTACCGGTCGAATGACAGAATTCAACGTTCGGGAATTCATTTGCCGCCTGGAGCATATAAGGCTCATGACCGAAGCTATCTGCAAAAATGATGTTGCAGCCCTGGTCTGCAAGGTCCGCTGCTGCTTCGTAGCACTCATTGCCTTCGGGGATGTTAGTCTTGAAAACTACCTGAGAATCGCTGAGTCCGAGAGCTTCCTTTGCCTCTTTTGCGGCGTCCATGAAGTTCTTGTCATAGGTGGAGTTTTCGTCGTGAAGGAATATAAAGCCTACCTTTATATTCGACTTATCGAGAGTGTCCGTACCCTTGTTTTCGGTATCTGCGCCGTCTTTTCCGTTTTCGCCGTTTGCGGTATTACCTGAACATGCTGTCATTGCAAATATGCAGACAACCGCAAGTACGAGTGCGAGAAGTTTCTTCATTTTCTTTCCTCCTGAAAATTAAATAGATTTATGAAAAATGATGCTGATTTTATTTTACAATACTTTTACAAAAAATACAATACCAAATTATTACAAATATTGACAAATTGTTTTCTGTCAATTTGTATTAATGCACAAGTCTTTGCACTTTTTTACGCCCACTTTTCGGGATAGAAAAGCGGAAAAACGTTTTTGTTTGGCTGATTGTTTCTTGGCTTGGGCGAGAAAAGGAAATCTTCTTAAAAGCGCGGCTTCTTCTCCACACATCAGACTATCTTAGGTAAAACTTTTTATCACCTCCGAAATTTTAAATCTTCGCTCGCAGATGCTCCGCACTGCTCGATGGGGTTGATATCTAAGTATAATTTATTTATCTCAGCTTTAACTCTTATGCCATGTCACATTGCGGTCTGCGTAAACTCTTGTTTAGGCTGAAAAATACAATTTTTATGCGTTATTACGCAGTCAACGGGGCTTGTCTTTCTGCCCGGCTTGCCTATCGGCAAGAAACTTGGTTCAAATTCTACTTTTATGTTTAGTAAAAAACTCTGTGCAAAGTTTTATACAATGCACAGAGTATATTTTTGTACTAATTCAGAACTGAATTGCACCTGTCAGCCAACCAAACATAAAAGTAAAATTTAGCCGTAGTCATCTCGCCGTAGGCGAGCCGGTCGGAAAAGTGTGTCCTGTTGACTGTTTGAGTATATGAAAGGTAACACTTGCACCAAAAATAATTTTACTTCGTACAGAACCCCATATCCGCGCGCCGGTCACGCGCCCTGCACCTGCTTCATACCGACATAAACGCAGTCCGTAACTATGTAGTGCTCTTTCAGCTCAACGCCTATCTGTTTTAGAAACTGCTCAAGGTTTATTGTCGTTGCCCTGTCGCTTGCAGACGGATTTGGATTTCCGTCCGGGTGGTTGTGCGCAATTATTACTTTCGACGCGCTTTTGCGCAATACAAGCTCCGCAATTTTGCGAAAATCAACTCTTGCGCACGCAAAATCACCTTCGCCGATAAATTCGCGGTGTAAAATTCTGTTTTTCCGGTCAAGCAGTATTAAAAACACACGCTCCACTCCCGCCGCACGGAACTCCGTTATAAGCTGACGTCCGACAGTGTCAAAATCTCCCGCGGTTTCAAGCTCTCTCAGTCCGTCCGCACATTCCATTGCTATTCTCGAAACAAGCTTTATCATCACCGCCGAAGTCTTTCCGACCCCGTGAACGTTTTTAAGATCGTCAAACGACGCGTTAAGCACATTGTCAAGCGATCCGAAAGTTTCAATAAGCGCATGAGCCACCGGGTTTGTATCTCCTCTCGGCGTCGCACCGTAAAGCAGCATTTCAAGCAGTTCGTGCGGTGCAAATCCGTTGCCGCCCGTGCTTATAAAACGCTCTCTCATGCGTTCTCTGTGATTGTCATGTGTCCCCATTTTTGTTCTTCCTTTCGGAATTAATGTCAGATGAGAGCCTCTTTAAGCCGTTCGATTATCACTATTTCTCCCGAACTGGAATTTCCTCCGCGCACCTTTTCGCAGGTGCGTACAACACGTCTGTATACGCCGTTTTCTCCGCCGTCGGTAACGAGTGTGGAAAACTCAAGCCTTACCGAACTGTCCTTTTCCAGTTCTCCTGTCAAAAACTCCCTGCTGCTGCAAGCTATAAAGCTCTGTCTGTCGTTCGGGTGAACACAGGTTTCGGCGTACTGTCTTATCTGTTCGTCGTAATCGAGAGCCTCAAGTTTCGGAAGAACGTGCTTGCCGTCAAAGCTTACGGGGACAAAAAGTCCGCTTTCAAGGTCTGCAAACGCCGCTCTTGCGAGGGAACCGGACGCACATTCCAGAACGCTTGAAAGTATGTGGCTTGCAGCGTTATTGAACTTGTTTACGGTATATTTGTCAATTTCCGCGTCATCAATATTCCTTATATAAAAGCTTGCCTTTACTTCATCGGTCTGCTTGTCTCTGAAAAGATGGATCTCTATGACGCGGTAGCCGTAAGAACCGTCGGAACCAGTATTTATGCGGTACTCAAACGAAGAATCGGTCTCTCCGCGCCTGAATGCTTCAAGCATTGAAAAACGGTTGAGTTTGTTGATGAAAATTTCCCTGTCCTCAGTGTGAATTTTTGCCGCGATTTCGTGCTTGAAGTCGCTGTCGTAATTCGTGTACATTTTGAGCGGCTCATATCCGAGAGAAACGACTGCCGGCTCATTCAGCCACAGTATTTTCCAGCAGTTTCTTTCAAGACTTACTTCAACGCCCGTAGTATCATACGTAACGACAGCGTTTTTCACCTTTTCAAGGTCAACGTGTCTGCGTTTTTGTTTTTCATGCTCGGTAACGTCGCGCGCCGTGCCTATTATCATTATTCCGCCGTTTTCGTTCTTTGTACCGGTTAGTGTATATCTTAAAAATGTTTCTTCCGAGCCTCTTTTTGAAAAAAGTGTCAGCTTTGACGCTTTTCCGAGCGACGTCACGGCAATTCCGTTTTTAAGCCTTCTCGCGTCGTCGTCCGACATTCCCTCGTACTTTATAAGTTCCTCTATTCCGTTTTTATATTTTCTCACATCGGAATGTATGCCGTCCGCGTCCTTTATCACCGATATTTCACCGGTGTTTTTATCGTAAAGAAAAACTCTTGTCGAAGTTTCTTCAAGGGCCGCAGCAAGTATACGGTTCCTCACATCGGTAATATATCTGTTCTTTGCCTCGCCCTTGTTGAGATCGGCAACCCTGCCGTTTATCCATATGAGAAACAGCACCATTACCATGAGAATTGTCGCAAAGCTTGCAAGCATTACGCGGCTGTCGGTTTCAACCGATTCAAACAGCACGTCCTCCGGCACAAACTGCATTAAATACCAGTCGCTGACCCCGACGGGAGTATATGCGCACGCGAGCTTTTTGCCGTCGTATGCTACGCAGGTATATCCGCTTTTTCTGTTTCGTATATCCGAAAGCACGGCTTTTCCGCTCTTTCCGGAATAGAAATTCATTTTGCTCAGCGCGCCGATATAGCTGCCGCGAAGTCCGAGCCAGTTATCGGTATCCATAAGCACGGAACCCGACTTTGCCTCAAAAACAATAAGTGAGCTGTTGCCGTCAAAACCCGTAGAGTTGAAAAATTCGGAAAGTGAATCAAGTTCCGCAACGCCGTAAACCCAGATCTTTTCGCTTTCGTCGGACTTGCCCTCAACAGGCGCAAAAATTCTGAAAACTTCCTTACCGTTTACCGCGGAAACGGTTTTTGAGCTTATGCTCACTGTATCATCGGCACCCGACACCGGAGATTCCTGCGACCATACGATTCCGTCGAAAACACTGCCGTCACGCTGGAGACTGTTTCCGTTTGCAAGCCTTACCGAAAAGTGTGAAAACAGTGAGTCGTCGGGACTTGAATAAAGAGTTTTGAGGAAGTTTTCATCGTACACGCTGTCAAAGCTTTCCGCAACTCTTGCCTGTGCCTTTACACGGTCTTTTCCGAAACGTATTTCGCTCTTTATTTTTGCAGCGCTCTGCGACGCTGACTCTTTGAGCGTATCTACCGTTGCGTCGCGGTTTTGTATATACGAAAGTTTCACTATGCTGTACATAAGAAGCAGAACAAACACTATCATAAGCAGTGCGCCTCGGAATATCGCATACTTGTCGGCGTATTTTATATATTCTGCCGGGCTTTTGAATTTTCTGCTCATTTTGTCCTCCTCCTTTCATGCGCGCAGTGCTTTTCATGAAACCTTGGTTTCATTTCATGCTGAAACGGCAATTCATTGTATACTACATTATATCATACGGCAAAACTCATTACAACACTGCCGCAGTTGATTTTTAAATATACACCAAAATAATTTATTGTTTTATAACATTTTACTCAAAGCAAAACCGCGGCTAAAAGCCGCGGAGAACATTAAGTCTTAAGCCCGTACATAACGGAAATTTTAAAAAAGTCTGACGCTGTGCCGCTCAGTTTCCGGCCTCGTAAAAATGCGTACCGAATCTGTCGCGCACAATGGAAAGTCTGCGGTTGCATATCGCAAGGGCTGCCGGCTTATGTGTAACGATAAAACAGGTCTTATCGGTAAGCTTTTTAAGATTATCCAAAAGCTTTGCCTCGGTCTTTTCGTCGAGCGCGCTTGTAGCCTCGTCCAGAAGAAGTATCGGGCAGTCGCACAAAAGCGCTCTTGCAACGCTGAGCCTTTGTATCTGTCCTTCGGAAAGTCCGAGTCCTCCCTCTCCTATTACGGTATCAAGCCCGAGAGCGGAATTTTCCACAAATTCGTCGGCACACGCAATTTTCAGTGCAAGCTCTATGCTTTGCTCATCGGCTTTGTCTGACATAAACAGCAGATTTTCGCGTATCGTGCCAGAAAGCAGCATATTGCCCTGCGGAACGTACGCAAACAGCTTTCGCATCTCGGGACATACGCCGACGGAATTATCCGTGAACTCAAATTCTATCTTTCCGTCCTGCGGCTCATAAATATCAAGCATAAGCTTGAACAGCGTACTCTTGCCTATTCCGGACGAACCGGTTATCGAAACGAAATCGCCTTTATTTATGTAAAGATCGAGATTGCTGAGCACGTTTTCGGGGCTGTTCTTATCGTAGGCAAAGCATACGTTCTCAATATTTATGCCGCGGAATTTCTCATATGCCTCTTTTACGTCGCCGACCGTATTTTCATGCGGCTTTTTCTCGTCGGGAAGATTTTCTATTTCCATAATGCGTTCCGCCGAGGAAAGCGCCGAATAATATTTGGGAACTATGCCCGAAAGACTCATAAACGGCTGCTGCACCTGTCCGACAAGCGCGGTTATGGCAGTAAGAGAACCGAATGACATCTCGCCCGTGAGCAGCTTGAACGCGCACCATATAAGCGCGAACAGATACCCTGTTCTTATTATGGCATGGCTTGCGCCCGACGACAATGCCCCGAGAGAAGCTTTTTTCATGCGCGCCTTATAGTGAAGCTCCATAAGCTCGTCGGACTTTTGCTCGCTCTTTTGTTCGGCGCAGAAACTCTTTACCACAAGCAGATTTTCCATGGTTTCCTGCCAGAATGAACGTGCGCGCCCTTCGGCTTTCTGAACGTCCTTATGCAGCGATTTTATCTTCCCGCGCATAAATCTCGTTACGGTATGCACCATTATTCCGCCCACCGCGAATACCACTGCAAACTGCCACTGCAAATACACAAGCACCGCAAACGCGCACACAAGCCTTACGGCAATCCCCGCAACGCTCGGAAGAATGTTTGTGACCGCGTCGGTAATTACTCCGACGTCGCCCGTAAGCCTATTTATAAGCTCGCCCGAATGATAGGCGCGTATACAGCCGTACTGTTTTTTAAGCTGGCTCGAAAACAGTCTTTTTTTATACGCAATGTCAAGTTTTGCACGGCATTTTTCCGAAAGATACCGCAAAAGCACGTTGAGAAGTATCTGAAACACCGTTACCGCAACGTATACCGCGCAGAATTTCACAAGTCCGCCCGCAAGTCCCGCAACGGCGTTGTCTATAAGCCCCTTTGAAACAAGAGCCGTAACCGTGCCGAGAGACGCCGCAATTCCGTTGAGCACAACGACAAACGCGAGAAAAGGAAGCGTCGGTTTCGCTACCGAAAAAATCCATTTCAGCGCCGCGTTTTTATCGCCGTGCTTGTTGTTTCCCGTCACAGCGTATTTTCTCCGACTGTGTTTATACCGTCCGTGTTGTCGGTTTCAGAAGCGTCGTTTTCCTTATCCTTTGCAAAGAGCGCCTTTATCTTCTTGAATATATCGGGCGCCTTATCGAGAGCCTTATCGACGCTGTTCACGGTACTCAGTATTCCGAGTGCGTCATATCCGGTATTCTCGCCTACATTAAGCAGTCTTGTTTCACCGAGAGAGTTTACCACGAGAAACGCAACAGGCACTACCGAAAGTCCCGTAGCTCCTGCGGTATTTCCGCTCATGCTGTTCTCTTTGGTCGTATCTCTGCCGCCGAGTCCGACGCCGACAGTCACCTTTGAAACGGGAATTATCGTCGTAAGTCCGTTTATGTTTATCGGCTCGCCGACCACGGTCTTTGAGTCTGCCATCGAGCGTATTCCGTCAATTACGTCTTTTACGGTCTTATCCATTGTAGAATTGTCAGTCATGCTTTATACATTCCTTTCATTTTGAGAAATTTTCCGAAATCTGAAATAGCTTTTTATTACGGGCAGCAGGCACAGAATTATCTGCCATACCGCCATTGTAAATTTGATGTCGCACAGAACCGTACTCTGAGTCTTTGAAAAATCGTAGTACACACCGCAGCTTTTGTGTTTTATCTTAAAAAATTTAAATCCGCCGCAAACATCGATGAGCGTCTGATAAGCAAGGCTTGCGGTTCCGTAAATGATTGCGGTATTTGCGGCGTCGGGCGTCGAAATAACAATATCAAGCTTTCGTATTTTAAGCCTTGCGTATTTTCCGAAAGGCTCTCTTAATTCTTTGAGCGTGTCTTTGATTAGCGAAAGCAGCTCCGTAACGGGCAGTTCGCGAAACATTTCAAAAAATGATTTTGAGTTTTCCACGGTGTTATCGTTATCGGACGGTCGTCCTGAAGATTTTTCACCTGCGGAGGTTTTGTTTTGCGCAGTCCCGGCAGTCAGTTGTCCGTTTTGGATTTTTGTCCCGGAAGCAGCAAAATTTTCAGACGGTTTTACATTATTTTCATTTTTTACGCCGTTTTTTTCGTCCGTCACACGCGGCGCGCCGTCTTTTTTCGGTTCGCCGTTGTTTTTGTTTTTTGAAACATTCTGCGTACCGCCGTTTTCAGCGTTATCTTCAAGAAATTTTGCAAGGCTCTGCTTTTTGATTTTGATCTTGTGTTTCTTTTCGGTAAAACGCGCCGTGTCGATTTTGAGAAATCCCGCGTGAACAAAAATACGTCTCGATTCACCGCTCACTCTCACCGAAAATCCGATTCTCAAAGCAAGCAAAAGCAGTACAAGTCCGATAACTGCGAGCAAGACGTACAGGATTATTTTAAGTATGACCAGAATCATTTTCCTTTCCGTCCTTTCGCATTAATGTAATGCGCATTTCGTGTGCCTTTCCGGCACAATTCATGAAACTTTAGTTTCAATTCATGCACGCAGTGCTTTTCATGTGCCCCTCAGGGCACTTTTCATGAAATTTTAATTTCAATTCATGCCGGAACGGCAATTCATTCCTTTTGTATTATAACACACAAATCATGCAAATTCAAGAATTTTTGAGATCCGCGCAAAAAATATGGATATGTTAAAAATTTTTAGTTGATTAACAAAGCCGTTTGTGATATACTGTTATACGGTAGCCGGAGATAATACTGCCGGCTGATATATGCGGTCCGACGGAATTTTCACCCGCAAGTCTTGCTCCGTTCGGACAAAAGGACTGGTTTTTAATGACAAATTTAAACGATTTTACGGCGTCGTCCGCTGCCAAAGGCGTACTCGGCAATATGTGCGACGTAACCGTAACAGGCTCTTACAACCTGTACAGCAGGCGCAAGAAGTCGGGCACGCTCAACTGCGGAAGAAGTGCGGACGGAGAGAAAAAGGTCTTTGTTATAGGACTTGAAAATCCCGTAAAGCAGTGCCGCGCACAGCTTATAGCTCTTGCGGTAAGCTCATCTGACAATACGGAAAGCGTCTGGATCGCCGCCCCCGAAGGAAGCATTTACTACGAACCGCGTCTTTCGGTAATGCTTGCAAAGTACATTCCGAACGATAAATTCAGATACGTATGTCTTTATGAAAAGAGCTGCGGCGCGGTAATGTACACGTATCAGAACGGAGAGAGAAAATTCATTCTCATAACCAACATTTCAGGTCACATAGGTTTCCCGAAAGGTCACATTGAAACGGGCGAAAACGAAAAGATGACGGCTCTGCGCGAAATATATGAAGAAACAGGCGTTCATACGCGCATTATAGAGGGTTTTCGCGAATCGTACAACTATCTGATAAACGGTTTTATAAGGAAAAAAGCGGTCTACTACCTTGCAAAGTTCGACGCGTCCGACGTCAAGATGAATATACGCGAAATAAGCGAATACAGAATTTTAAATTTTGCCGACGCACTGAAAATTTTAAACTTCAAGCACGACAAAGATATACTCACCAAAGCAAACGAATATGCCGACAGGCTTGACGCTTTACAGAACTGAAACACGAATATTTTTACTATCCGGCGCAAAACCGATTTTTCTCTGACGCCGGGTATATTTTTATGTCTTTTTTGCCGAAAATTAATATACCGCCGCATTTAGGGACAAAATATGCTTTGTATAAGTAAAAACGAAAATTTTGCGGAGGTGCATACTTTGAACGGCAAAGACAAAGAGAAAATCGAAAAAAATCATAATGGCGAAAATCAATCCGACGGCGCGGAAAAGCACGGCGGCGATGAAAGCGGCACAGACGAATCCTTTGAAGAAAAGAAAGAAAAAGCGCGGGAAGTCAAACTCTCAAACATTTCCGAAAGCGGCTCGGTAATTACAAAAAAGGACGGTGCGTCGATACACACGCTCGTAATAGCAGGACAGATCGAAGGTCACTACGCCCTTTCGGGAAACACCAAAAGCACAAAATACGAGCACGTTATTCCGCAGCTTGTAGACGTTGAAGAAAGCGACGACACGGACGGGCTTTTAATCATTCTGAACACGGTCGGCGGAGATGTAGAGGCAGGACTTGCAATCGCGGAAATGATTTCGGGCATGTCAAAACCTACGGTTTCGCTTGTTCTCGGCGGAGGACACTCGATAGGCGTTCCTCTTGCGGTATGCACAGACAAGTCTTTTATAGTTCCGTCGGCTACAATGACCATTCACCCTGTGCGCACAAACGGACTTGTTATAGGCGTTCCGCAGTCGTTTACCTATTTTTTCCGTATGCAGGACAGAATATGCGACTTTATTGTAAAACACTCGCGCCTTGACAGAGAAAAATTAAACGAGCTTATGATGGAGACCGACGAGCTTGCGTCGGACGTCGGCAGCGTCGTGGACGGAATAGAGGCTGTAAACATCGGACTTATCGACGAGGTGGGAAGCCTTTCCGACGCGCTCGGATTTTTAAAAGGCGAAATAGCAAAGAGGAAAAGCAAATAAACATGAAAACAGCGGACGCATTAAACGTCCGCTGAAATTATTTTTTCGGTAATCGGTTTATTCTGCCGGAGGAAGATCGTCGGGAGCAGCGTCATCGGTCTGTGCTCCGTCTGCATTTTCACTGTCGGCGGTGTTTTCTCCGTCTGTACCCGTCTGCTCCGTTGAAGCAGTATCTTCGGGTTTCTTGACTTCTTCAAGCACAAGTCCGTAGTAATCGTTATAATGAAGAATATCGTCTGACAGTGTAAAGTTTGCCGAAGTAAGCGCAGCCTGGGCTTTCTGTGCCGAAACAACCTTGCCGAATATTCCGCCGAGGTTTGTGGTATCGATGTATACGCAGCCGAGCGCTACAAGCTCTCTCTTTGCATACTGCACGGCAGTGTCAATATCCATTCTGCCGTCGTCAATAGCCTGCTTTGCGGCTTTGCATATTGTCTTTACGGCTTCATACGTGGATTTCTCTTCAATATCGTCAAATTCGGGATAGAAACCGAGGAATGCGCTGGGCGCGGTCTGGATATTGCCCTTTCTTGCGTTTTCAACGTAATCTTCCTGTCCCGCAAGAGGATACTTAATGTAGGTATTTCCGGTATAGAGCGTATTCATGGTATACTTATCGTTGAGCATTGTTACGCTGCCCTTTTCGGCGTTGTAGTAATAATTCTCACCCGAGATACCGTACTGAAGAAGATTTGCAAGCTCTGCGTTTGTATTGAACAGTGTGATTACTTCCATAGCTCTGTCCTTATTTGTGGAGAGAGAGCTTATAACCATTGCGGACTTGAACGCCTCGTCGCCGCTTACTCTGTTTACATCGTAGAGATATGCTTCATAGTTTGTTCCGTTTTCGCTCCACTCATGTTCGAGAAGTTCGGGAGAATGGACTATTTCAATAGCATACTTTGCGTTATCGGACGCGGTTCCCTCTTTCGGGAAGTATCCGTTTCTTCTGTAACTGTCGATAGCCTTTATGTTATTGACGTACTTTGTTTCCATGAACGTCGGAAGAACGCTGTCGCCGAGAACATTAAGCTGTCTGCCGATTGCAAGGAAGGAATCCTCATAAACTTCGGCTCCCGAAATATCGCATGGGCCGGATATGGGCCATACGCCGGGTTCATTGTTTTTGATAAGGCTCAGATAATCTCCGAGGTTTGCATATGTGGTAAGGTCGGATACGTTGTAACCGTACTTATTAAGAAGATCTTTGTTGAATACAAAATATGTAAAGTCGCTGTCAAGCGCATAGTTTGTCGGTATGCCGTAGGTATTCTTTCCGACGCACGCTGCCGAAAGGAAGGTAGGATAAATATACTTTTTAAGCTTGCTCGAATCGTAGTTGAGATATTCGTCCATGGGAGCAAGGTCGCCGTTAGATGCAAGCTCGCCGTACTTCTGATAATCGTTGACTACAAATATATCGAGCTGAGGGTTTGCAAGATCTATATCGTCCGCGTCAAAGATGAAGTCGATAAGTTCATTGAATGTCATATCCGCAGTGCCTTTTACCGCACCGTCGCTTTCAAGGACTTCTTCCTCCGCCGGCTGCGCTTCGCCGTCGGTACCGTTTGCGGTATCTGCGGTATTATCGGTCTGAGTCTGATCTGCAGCCGTGCCGTCGGTTCCGTTGATAAGATCCGAAAAATCGTCCTTTGAGGGCGCTGTTTCCTCGGCTGCGCTGTTCTGCGTCTCATCTGCCGCAGCGTTTTCGTCAGCCGCAGCGTTTTCGTCAGCCGCAGTTTCTTCCGAAAGCACTTCGCCGTATTCGCGGTAATGCTCTACACTTTTCTGAACACTTTCGAGCGTATCCCAGTATTCATCTTCTGTAAGATAGTTTATCTTGAGCATTGTCTTGTACTGCGGAAGAAGTATATGGTTAATATCCATCTGTACTTCGCGCGCGTTATCAAGATCTGTCTTTTTGTCCGTGATAACGTACATATTCAGAGTAACTATCTTTCTTGTACTTGTGGTGTTTGCGGAGTTCTCTTCGCTGTTGCCGCCCGAACAACCCGACATCAATACGGCGGAAGCTGTAATAACGGCTGCAAGCAGACCTGCGAACAATCTCTTGACTTTCATGCTGTGCGGTTCCTCCCGAAAGTTATGAATTATGCGTATATGTCCGTGAAAATCCGTATCTGCGGAAAAACCCGGATAACTATTCCATATAATTGTACACCAATCACCAAATAATGTCAAGTGCGAAATTATTTTTAGTCACATTACACATCATACAGTTAAAATAATGTACGTTTTGCACATAATTTAATGCGTTTGATTAACGAAAAGTTCAAAAAATATTAAAACTCAAAATGAACCGGCAGTCCGTCCTCATAAATTACGGGATTTTCGCCGTAAATAAGCGGCAGCATATAGTCGATACACTTCTGATTTACGCCCTTGCCGTCGTCCGAAAGATAGGACGAGGGTATTTTCTTTATCTTATTTGCCGTCTGCATAACGTCCTCGGCAAAAAATTCGACTTTATACTTATCCGACGCCTTTACGCGGCGTATCGACATCATCTTTCCCGTTTCTCCGTTAAGCGCGTGGCGCACCGCTGCGCTTCCTATACGCCTTGACTCGTCAATATCCGTCTTTGACGCGAGATGCGACGCGCATCTCTGGGTTATATTAAGCTCCACCGAACGGCACTTGCAGTCTATCTTGATTTTCACAAGTTCCTCAAGGTATTTGCCCACGCCCGAAAGCGCGCTGTGTCCGAATCCGTCGGCAAATGCCTTTTCGGCTCTCTGTGCGACGTAAGTTCCGTCCGCGGTTCTGATGCCCTCCGAAACGGCTATGACAACATACGGCTTTTCGCCGTTTTCAAGCAGAGCGTTTACATCGCCGATGAATTTATCCTCGTCAAAGTCAGTCTCCGGAACATAAATGAGATCGGGACCCGTTCCGCAGACATATCCCGTAAGAGCGCTTGCCGCGGTAAGCCAGCCTGCGTCCCTGCCCATTATCTCGACTATCGTTACTGATTTTACAGGATACACCGAGCAGTCGCGTATCATCTCCTGCATTGTTGCGGCGACGAATTTTGCCGCAGAACCGAATCCGGGAGTATGGTCGGTGAGTACAAGGTCGTTATCTATAGTTTTGGGAATGCCGATAAGTTTTACGTCAAAAGTTCCCGGGTGTTCTTGAGCGTACTTTGTAAGCTTTGCGACGGTATCCATGCTGTCATTTCCGCCGATATAGAAAAAGTATCTTATATTGTACTTTTCAAACAACGAATATATTTTTTCGAGTTCTTCTTCGCCGAGCTTTTTTCTGCATGAGCCGAGAGCCGCCGCAGGAGTTGACGCGAGAAGTTCGAGTTCGCTTTCGCTGTCCGCAAAATATTCGGTAAGGTCGATCATATTCTCGTTCATAAATCCGGCAATACCGTTTTTCATACCGTAAAGCGTGCCTATTTTATCTTTTTCCTCAAGGCACATTTTAATGACCCCTGCAAGAGTCGCGTTTATAGCCGCGGTAGGTCCTCCCGACTGTCCGACGACTGCGTTTGCAATATTATTGCTCATGAATTTTTATAAGCTCCTTTCGTTCATACGAACACTGTGCAAAAATGTTTCGCGGTTCAATAATTGTTTTCAAGTCTGAATGTCTTTGCCAAAAGCAAAGATATATAATACGTTACGATAACGCAGGCAAGATTTACGAAAAATTCCGGCAGCGTCTTTTTGCCGATTATACCCGAGACGCCCGTACCGCCGTAAAGCGACAGCGTATACAATATCCCCGTTATGCTTCTGACAAAAAGCATCGGCAGAGAGCATACTGCGCAGACCGCGGCGCTGCGGCGCGAAAAGCCTCCCGCAAATTTAGGCATAAGATATGCGCAAAGCAAAAACAGAAACGGCGAGAAATTCTGCGCCGGGGTCACGGATATATCCGTCAAAAAACCGAACACAAGCGCGCACACCGCACTGAATTTATTATCGCAGAACAGCGGACAAACGCACGCAAGCGCAAGCAATATATCCGGCTTTATAGTTATTTGCGAAGGAAGTTTCACCGCCGAGAACATGAAAAATATTACGTACAGCACCGCAAAAAGCACTGCCGTTTTTTGTTTTTTATCTTTTTTCAGCATAATGTAATCCGCTCCGGTCAGTCAAGCGCAAATTCCGGTATCAGCATAGGATCATACGAGTCCATTGCCGTCCTGTTTACGACTGCGTTATCGGTATATTCGCCTATTCTTGCCGCAAAATCTTCGGCGCACAGCGTATCGGTTATATTCTGAAGCACGCTGTCATATGCGTTATAGAGATTTTCGTCCATAGGCAGTTTTCTGATTATATGAATACCTGTACCGGGCGTTTCGACCATGGTAATATCTCCGACGGACATTGTCATGACTGCCGAAGTAAACTCAGCCGGGAAAGTAGAGTCATTTGTGACAAAAAAACCTTTCGGGTAATAGCTTTGCGCAAACGAATCTTCATTATACTGCGCTTTAAGCGTATCAAAATCCTCGCCCGCGTTCTTTATACGGTCATACACGCTTTTTGCAGCCTCGCGTTTGTTTTGTGCAAGCATTTCGGAGTCGGTATCGGTCTGACCCGACGCGTCGGTATTAAAGAAGATATGATCGGCTATCGAATAATTATCCTTAAAATACTGTTTTTTAGCGTCTTCCGACACTGGAAATTTACCGTTTTCTCCGTAAAAGCAGTCATAGAGGTTATTCTGTTTCATCATAAGCTCATAGTAGCGCGAAAGCGTATTTTTATCGGCGCCGAACTGAGAAAGTTTTGTATTAAGCTCGGTTTCCGAGCCGTATCTTGAAATAAGATTCTCGATCTGAGAGCTTACGGAATCCTTTTGCGCATCGGAAAGTTTCAGTTTATAGACGTTATCATGGAGATATTCGATTACAAGCAGTTTTTTTGCGGATTCTTCGGACTCCGTCATAAGCAGGTCGCAGAGCGTTGTGCCTTTCTGCTCGTCAATGACCTGTTCCCAGCCGTTTTCATAAGCTGCGGCAACCGTCGTATACACGCTTTTCTGAAGAGAGATCCAGAAATACATAAAGCTTGAATCAAGGCTGCACACGGTCTTTGTGCCGGATTTATAGGACACCACCGCGCCGCCGTCGTCTTTTGAGCAGGAACACGCGCAGATCAGCATTGCTGCGCAAAGAAATACGCTGATTAGTTTTTTCAAGTTTTTCACCTGACTTCTTTTTTAGAAATTTTTTAGGTACTTTTTAGGTGTTTTTTAGTTGATTATTTTAGGCGGAAAAGAATAATTCCCTAAATCTTCCCATTTAATTATACCATTTAAGCGGTTGCGCTTTGTGAATAAATCTTAAATATTTCACCAAGCAGCGGAGCAATATTCTCGCCCGACTTTATTTTGATATTAAAACACGGCTCTTTACCCATGGAATACAACATTCTTCCCGCAAATTCAGATGCCAGTTTCATGACGGTTTCCTTATCCGGTGCGTCTTTGGGATAAACCGCAAGTTTTCCGTCTTTCTGCTCAAGCTTTACTATGCCGAGTTTCTGACATTTCGCCTTTATAAGCGCAATGTTTATAAGGTTCTGCGTTTCTTTCGGAATATTTCCGTATCTGTCGAGCATTTCGTCGCGCACATCGTCCGCCTCTTCGTCCGTCTTTATATCGGCAATGCGCTTATACATCTCTATTCTTCCTGCCGGGCGCTTTATATACTTTTCGGGAATATACGCGCTGATTTTGAGATCCACGGTACATTCGGCAGGCGTCTTTTCGCCCTCTCCCTTTTCTTCAAGCACTGCCTGTTCGAGAAGCTTTACGAACAGATCGTATCCGACAGCCTCCATATGACCCGACTGTTCCGCACCGAGAAGATTTCCGGCGCCTCTTATTTCAAGGTCGCGCATTGCAATCTTAAAACCCGAACCGAACTCCGTAAATTCCTTTATCGCGGCAAGGCGTTTCTGTGCGATTTCAGACAGCACGTTTTCCTTTTTCCATGTAAAATACGCATACGCACGTCTGCTTGAACGCCCGACGCGTCCTCTTATCTGATGCAGCTGCGAAAGCCCCATTTTATCCGCGTCCTCTATTATAAGCGTGTTTGCGTTAGGTACGTCAACGCCGGTTTCTATTATTGTTGTGCATACGAGGACATCGGTCTTGCCGTCTACGACGTCTTTCCACGCCTCGGACAGTTCTTCCTTGGACATTTTTCCGTGAGCTACCGCGATGGACGCGTCAGGGACTATCTCACGTATCTTTGCCGCAGTTTCGTTTATATCCTCGACGCGGTTATGAATATAAAACACCTGTCCCGCACGGCGAAGCTCCTTTTTGATTGCCTCTCCGAGTATGAACATATCATGCTCCAGAACGTAAGTCTGAACGGGGTGCCTGTTTACGGGAGCCTCCTCAAGCACCGACATATCGCGTATACCCACAAGCGCCATATTAAAGGTTCGCGGAATCGGCGTTGCGGTAAGCGTGAGCACGTCTACCTGACGCGACATTTCCTTTAGACGTTCCTTATGCGCAACGCCGAATCTCTGTTCCTCGTCCACAATAAGCAGTCCGAGATCCTTGAATTCAACATTCTTTGCAAGCAGCTTATGCGTGCCAACAACGATGTCAACGCTGCCGTCTTTAAGTCCGGCAAGCACCTCTTTTGCCTTTTTGGCGCTTACGTATCTCGAAAGCATTTCCACTCTTACGGGAAAACCGTGCATACGCGAAAGCGCCGTTCTGAAATGCTGCCAGCAAAGCACCGTGGTCGGCACGAGAATCGCCGCCTGTTTTCCGTCGGCAACGCACTTGAACGCGGCTCTGAGCGCAACCTCTGTCTTGCCGAAACCCACATCTCCGCAAAGCAGTCTGTCCATGGGACACGGCTTTTCCATATCGCGCTTTATCTCGCGTATGGATTCAAGCTGACCGTCGGTTTCCTCATATTCAAACCTGTCCTCAAAATCCTTCTGCCATTCTCCGTCGGGAGAAAAGGCATATCCCGGTCTGCGCGTTCTTTCGGCATACAGCGCGATGAGTTTTTTCGCCATATCCTTTGCCGCCTTTTTGACGCGCGTCTTTGTCTTTGTCCAGTCGGACGAGCCGAGCTTTGAAAGGCGAACATTTTCTGTTTTTCCCGAAAATTTCGATACCTTATCAAGCTGATCGCAGGGAATGTAAAGGCTGTCCTTGCCGGCATATTTTATCGTGATATAATCGCGCGTAACTCCGGCTGCGGTAAGAGTCTTTATTCCGTCATAAATGCCTATGCCGTGCGTATCGTGAACCACTATATCGCCGACGGTAAGTTCGGCATACGACTTAATATGATTTTTGGCGCTTTTTTTATTCTTTGCGGTTCTGACGGAGCCTTTTCTGATGCCGCCGTGCGAGACGTCGTGCATATTGTCGGACAGCAGCACGAAATTTGCTTTCGGGCATTCAAAGCCGTATATCTCGCCGCCGTTTTCGGCTTTATGCGAAATATATGCAATTCCGGGTTTCATATCCGAAAGAGCCGTGCTTTCTCCCAAAAGCGACGCTTTCAGTCCGCGGTCGGATACAAGCGTATACAGCTCCTTTGCGCTCAGTTCGCTGCGCACCGCTATAAGTATGCGAAGACCCGAACGCGAATAGTCCTCTATATCCTCGCACAGAACGTCGAGATTTTCAACCGACATCGACGTATGCTTTGACGAAAGCTCAAACAGTCCCGAAAGCTTTATATCGGGAGTTGAGGTAAACTCGTCCGTCAGCACCGACGGGCGCGAAAGCAGGCGTATTTTGAGTTCTTCGTTATCAAGGCAGTACCATGCGTCCGAAATATCCGCCTCTCCCGCCTGTGCAAGGTCAACGAGATCTTCGGAAAGTATTTTGTTGTATGCGCGCAGTCTTTCGCGCACTCTCGGATAGTCGTATACAAACGCGCTGCCTCCGGCATAGTCGAAAAGACAGCTGTATTTTTCATATATAAGCGAAAGATACTTGTCAATATTCGGCAGATTTCCGTTTTCAAGGTCAAGCTTTTCTTTCTGCAACTTTTCGGTACACGCGGTATTTTTCTTTTTGACGCTCTTTGCAATAAGTTCATCAATGCGCGAAAGTATGCGGCTCTTCGCATTCCCGTCCGCCGTGACCTCGCGTATCTGCGTTACGGTAAACGAGCTTACGTTCTCGGTGCGCCTTTGCGTGATTATATCAAAAAAACCTGCGGCGTCTATTTCGTCTCCGAAAAACTCGGTTCTTATCGGAAAGTCATAATCCGGCACGAAAATATCAAGTATATCTCCTCTTACTGAATACTGACCTTTGCCCTCTACGGTATCCGTACGCGTATATCCGAATTCGTCAAGGATCGACGCAAGCTTTGAAGTGTCGGCGCTGTCGCCTATCGAGAACACAAGGTTCTTGTTTACGTTTTCGGGACTCGGCAGAGTTCCGAGAGCCGCGTCCGGCACGGCAATTACAACGTCAAGTGTTCCCGACAGTATTTTTCTCAAAACTTTAAGCCGTTCAAATTCCCATTCGTGAGAATACGCCGAGACATTGTGGAAATTATAATCTCTTACGGGAAACACCTCTGCCGCAAGTCCGAATGACGTAAGGCTTCTCTGAGCCGAATACGCGCTCTTTTCGTCGGGGCATATTACCATTCCCGTGCCGTTGCCGTTTCTGCCGGCAAAAAGCTGCTTATCCGACATTACCGCGGCACACAGTGCGTCGCGCATACCCTCAGACATTCCTGCGGCATAGCACACTCCCTGCGTAAAGCTCTCTCCGGCACGCGAAAATGCCGCAAGAGTATATCTCATATCCTTATATTCCTTTAGTGAGCAGACAGCTTCGAGAATGTTCTGCGCGCATCTTTCGGAAATATTCATTTTACGGTGTTTCCTCCTTTTTCAAGAACGACAAAAGCGAACACAGGCGGCAAACGAGTCTGTGTCCGTAAAAAGCTTTTGTCATATATATGTTAAGTTTTGCCGCGGTATGATCATTGCGGCGAGTCTGTATTACTATGCATTACAAGGTTATTTTTTCGATTCTGCGATAAAATATGCTTTCCGATCTGCACATTTTTCCAAAAAAGCACGCTGTTTTTCTCTGAACGGAAAATTTTATTTATACATTTTTGCGTGTTATTCGTTACAAAATGCGTTTTTTGTACAGCTATTATACAGCCGCAGCACGGAAAAATCAATATTAACCGAAAATTTTCTCATCATAGTGCAGAAAAAAAGCACTTCCTAAGAAGTGCTTTCATGGTGGGAGTTAACGGGCTCGAACCGCTGACCCTCTGCTTGTAAGGCAGATGCTCTCCCAGCTGAGCTAAACTCCCGTTTTGTGTGCCGTTTTCCGACAACATATATATAATACCACAAAACTTTTCGTTTGTCAAGAGTTTTTTTCTTTTCGCACGCATCTTTTTGCAAAAAAACATTATAAAGTCTATTTTTTATTATCCGACGGCTGTTTTGCGCCGTTTTTTACCTTTTCCCAGTATTCGCATGACGCGCGTTCGGTCTTATTATCGGCAAATTTATAATAAACCCTGTTCTTTATATCATCAGGCAGATACTGCTGCTTATAATAATGGTTGGGGTACGGGTGCGGATAGACGTAATCTTTGTTTTTGGCGGCATTAGGCTGGTTGGAATCGCGTATGTAGTCGGGCATATTCATGCCTAGCCCCTTTTTTACGTCAGCCGCGGCAAGAGCATACGCCTCATACGCGGAATTTGACTTTGGCAGCGTCGCGAGATAAACGGCAGCCTCCGCAAGAGGAAGTCTCGCTTCGGGAAGTCCGAGCTGAACTGCGTTGTCGCAGCACGCCTTTACCACGCACACCGCGTTCGGGTGCGCAAGTCCTATATCCTCCGACGCAATCACAAGCAGACGTCTTATCGGAGAGAGCAGATCTCCCGCCTCAAGCAGCCTTGCAAGGTAAAAGAGCGCGGCGTTCTCGTCCGAACCGCGTATCGACTTCTGAAGTGCGCTGAGCAGATCGTAATGCTCGTTTCCGTCAAGATCCATCTTCTGCGAGAATCCGCTTATTGACTGTTTTGCAAACTCCTCGGTCATATTTCCGTCCGAGGCTGTATAGCAAAGCTCAAGTGCGCCGAGCGCGCGTCTTACGTCGCCGCCCGAACATTCGGATATATATTCAAGGGCTTTATTTCGTGCGGAGCTGTCAAAATCGGTATTTTTGTTTTGTCCGTCAAGAATATCAACGGCTCTGTCAAGCGCTTTTTTTATCTGTGCGGAACTTACGGACTTAAATTCAAAGACCGAGCATCTTGAAAGCAGCGCAGGATATATCGAAAAGTACGGATTGTCCGTCGTCGAGCATATAAGCGTAATTCTGCCGTCCTCGATAAACTCAAGCAGCGACTGCTGCTGCTTTTTGTTGAAATACTGTATCTCGTCTATATATAACAGTATTCCGCCCATTCCGAACATGGTCGAGGTTTCGGACAGCACTTCCTTTATATCCGACAGCGACGCGCTTGTTGCGTTTATCTTTCTGAGAGTCATTCCGGCTCCCGACGCTACAATATCCGCAACCGTAGTCTTTCCCGTACCCGACGGCCCGTAGAAAACCATGTTCGGTACTTTTCCGCTTTCAAGCACACGGCGGAAAAGACTGCCTTCCGAAAGCAGGTGCTCCTGTCCCACAACGTCCGAAAGGCTTTTCGGTCTTACGGTATCGGCAAGAGGTTTTGCGTTCACGGTTTTCACGTTCCTTTCGTTTCAAAAAATCAATAATCAGCCTTTATTTCTTTGCCGCTCATGAGCATATCGACGTTATTTACGACTTTTTCAATATATGCTCTGTTGGTATAGAACTCTCCGTCGCCGTTGACGGTGACAAAGCAGGTAAGCGTTGAGAGCGTATAGAAAGAATAGACCGTTTCGTCTCCCGATTTGTTTCTCACGGTAAAAGACAGCTCTCTTACAAGATCCGCAGTGTCGCGCGTGTCGGAGTAGCCCTCTATGCTTATGCTGAGCAGCGAGATATACATCTGCCTGAAACTCGGAGTGTCTATGGCTTTGCCGCTCTGTCTTTCCGTAACGGCAAGGTCTTTTCCGCTTCCCGAAAGTTCAAACGTCTTTGTCCCGGCAGGCGTTGACACCGAGATGCTCTGCACATTTTCTATATTGTATCTGAAAATGTTCGGATCTATAAAGTCTATGAGTCCGTATTCGAGAAAAGGATAGTCCGAAACACTCAGCGTTACGATTATATCCTGATATTCGGAATATGCGTAGCAGTATTTCTTTCCGTCGTCTGCCGTAAAGAAGTTTCCTGTTAAAAAGTGACCGTTTTTTTCTCCCGAAGAATAGCTTATCTCGTTTGTCGGCACGGTAAATCCGTAGTAGTCCATGAGCGACGCGTAAACCGAGCTTTTGGACACGTTCATTTCAAGCACCGACGTTCCTTTGGGCTGTGCAAGACAGGACAGCGCCTCGTAAAAGGAGTTCATGGACGGCGTATAGCTTGCGGGATACGTCATCTTATGCAGATTTGTGGAGTCCGACGTTCTCTCGCTTTCCGGGACTATAACGCACTTTATGAAATCCGAACCGTTTTTCTTCATGGAAAAGCTTTCCATGTAGTTATATTCTTCTTCGGTAAACGACTGTGCAAGCACGGGGCTTACAAGATTTACCGCAGGTTCTTCAAACACCGATGCCGACGAATCCATTACGTACACATACGGCTTTTCGGCGTGTTTCATGTAATATCCTCCGCCGCTTACGCTCTTGTCGCCGAGATACACGGTGTAGTTTTGCCCGTCCGACTTTCCGACGGTTATTTTTGCGACAGGGCTGTCCGACAGTCCGTAATCGGCAAGATTGTCGGACGGATTTTCGACTTTCTGCGACGAGAGCATATATCTCGACTGCAAAACAAGGTTAGACACGGCGCCTGAGTCAAGTATGAGGTCCGGAGAACCGTCTATATAATATCCGCCGTCCTTTTTGCAGACCGTAAACTTACCCGACTTATTCTCGACGGTGACATATGAAAAATCGTCAAGGGAAACTTCGGGCGCTATAAACGGACGGTAGCTGATATTTACGTCTTTTGCGCGGAAAGTATATGCGACGTTCTCGGTCTCGCCCGATTTTACGTCGTATTTGCTCTTTTTGCCGGATTCGAGATAACCCGTAATAAGAGAAGTCGTGACCTCTGAATCGCTGCCGCCGGTAATGGTCGCGTAAAGCTCGTCTCCGTCCTCGTCATATTTCAGAACGGTATTTAACGGATCTTTTGCGACAAGCGTAATTAAAACATACGCCGCAAGAAGTATTACGGCAAGCAGGCAGAGTATGCCGGTTACTTTTTTCTGCTTTGAAAGCAAAGTTTTGTCGTTTTTATTCATATTACAGATACTTCCTCTTGAAGAATACGGCAATTCCGGCAGCGCAGATAATGACAGGGAAAATAATTCCGAGTTTCCTCATAAGCGACTGTGCCTCGCTTCTCGTGACGGATATATCCGACTCGTCAAGCACCTTAAAGTCGATGTTTGCCGCGATATTCGCATTTCCCATGAGTTTGAGCGCGCTCTTTACAAGGTCGGAGTTTGCATACTGCGACGTTCCGGCATACGCAACCTCGGACGGGATATAGTTCAAGAACAGGCTTGACGCACACACCATTACATATGCGTGCTTATCTGCGCTGTCATAGCTTCTCGAATAGTCCGACATAACAAGCAGCGGACTTGACGGACAAGCCTTGCTCTGAGAACCGGTAACGGCAGTGGAAGAAGATGATGTAAGAACGGCTGCGCTTACCGTTTTGTAG
The DNA here is from genome assembly GCA_900551295.1 of uncultured Eubacteriales bacterium. Lineage (GTDB taxonomy): Bacteria > Bacillota > Clostridia > Oscillospirales > CAG-382 > UMGS1387. Next base: position 68,718 of record URVJ01000011.1, read on the forward strand.
TTATTCTGATTAAAGGTGATTTCAAGCGGCACGGAGTAGTCAAAAATTGCCCTTGCGCCCGAAGTACCCGAACTTATATCCTTATGCAGCGCATATCCCGCGGTATCCTCTCTTTCGGAGAATGTTCCGAGAACGGCATATCCGTCATTTGAAACGGAGTTACGCTCATTTTCATGCATGATTGCGCCCGGAGTATACGAAACGCCCCAGTCCTCTGACAGAAATTCCGAAAATTCGGGAAGATCCTGCATTTCGGGACTTAAAAATACCATTAGATTTCCGAAAGAGCCCGTGAGATAGCTGTTGAGCAGACCTATTTCGTTTACCTGTCCCTCTTTTTCGGCGGAAAGTCCGGTAAAGTCGTTTGTCGGATTGCATATAACTATAAGATTTAAAGAGTTAATTTCTTCCTTTGTCGCGGTTTTGAGGTCTATCTGAGAAACCTCGTAGCCCTGTTCGGTAAGCAGATACATGAGCGACTTACTGACAGTCTCGCCGTGTCCCTTTGTAAAGGCGGCTTTGAGTGTCTGAGGACGCGCGGCGCGCAGTATTGCCGTGGTTATCTTATTTTCGCCGTCGAACGCAAAAAGCTTGCCCGATGTATTTACCTTATAGAAGTTATCAAGCTTGTAGACGGTGGAAGTGCCGTTTGACGGACAGCTTATTATAACGCTTGAATCGGTTATCTGGTCGCTGCTTGTGGTCTTATACTGATTGAAATATGTGGGATCGCTGAATATATCTTGATACTTTACGGATATATTGGAAAACTCTTTTTCATAGCTTTCGGCAAGTCTTTTTACCGTGCTCATATATTCAGAGCTTTCTATAACGTCGGACGGGCGGCAGAATATTATCTCAACGGGCAGTGTAACGTCCGCAAGAGCCTTTTTTGAATCCTCCGTCACTCCGTATATCTTTTTGCTTGTCATGTCAATGTAAAGTCCGCCGGTTTTCGACGCAATTACCGACACCAAGACGTTTATAAGCAGCACGAACACGATAAATATCGCAGTGAACGCCACCGCCGACGAGCCATACTTGAATCTTCTCGAAGAAACAAGCTTTTTTGCCCCGTCTTTTTTGTTTTTTATGTAATCAGAACCGTTCATTGTTTGATTAATCCTTTCCGAAAATATAAACGTGCGCTTTTAGCCGGCTTATTCCCAGCGCCTTTTTTCGTAAATTCTTACCGTAAGGAATATAAACACAACGGTAAGGCTGATATAGTAAGTGACCGCCGTAAAATCAAAACGTCCTCTTGTGAACGCGCTGAATCTGTCGGCGACCGAGAACCATTTTACAACGGTACGCAGCACCGTATTGTTTATACCCAACGCAAGATAACCTGACGCCATTATGAGTATAAACACGCCTATCGACAGAACCGCGGCGACTATCTGATTTTCTGTAAGCGATGAGATGAAAAGCCCTATCGCAATAAACGCCGCTCCTATAAGCAGTATTCCGACTACGCTTCCGAACACCGTCGGAAGATTCATCTTTGAAATTACATACTCCTGCTTTTTTGCAAGCGCATTGAGAGAGAGCATATTTATGACGGACGAAACTATGAGCGTTCCCGCAAAAACGGTATATGCCGCGAAGAATTTTGCCGAGATTATTCCGGCAAGGCTTACGGGACTTGTCATAAGTATCTGCTCGGTCTTTGATTTTCTCTCCTCGCTGAGCAGTTTCATGGTAAGCAGAGGTATAAGTATTATAAAGAACAAAAGCATTGTCGAAAAATAGTTGTTTGTATCGGTAGTCCCCGCATAGACTGTGTCAAGCGCAAAGGTCACGCCCGAAATCGCAAAGAATATCGCGCTGAACACATATCCCGTGGGAGACGTGAAGAACGAAAGCATTTCACGCTTATATATTGCGCTCATTGTTGTGTATCCTCCTTTTGGTTTTCTCCGTCCACTATGGAGATGAAAATATCCTCGAGGCTTGCCTCGGGTACTTCAAGCCCGATAAGCGGCCAGTCGCGTGCCGCAAGCATTCTGAACAGCGGCTTTCTTATGTCGGCATTGCTCTCCGACTCTATCATAAAGCTTGTGCTGCCTGCCTCGGTCTTTCCGAGAATTTCGGCGTATGTAAGTCCCGTCATGCCTTTAAGTTCGGACAGGACCTCCCTTTCGGGGCCGCATATCTTTGCGACAAGCTTTCTCGAACCCGTAACGGCATGAAGTTCGTCCGTCTTTTTATCCGCGACAAGCTTACCCTTGTTTATAATTATAACTCTGTCGCAGACTGACTGCACCTCGGACAGAATATGCGTACTCAGAATTATTGTGTGCGCCTTGCCGAGAGAATTTATAAGGTTTCTTATCTCGATTATCTGCTTGGGGTCAAGTCCGACGGTAGGCTCGTCGAAAATAAGCACGTCGGGATTTCCTATAAGCGCCTGAGCTATTCCGACTCTCTGACGGTAGCCTTTTGAAAGGTGCGAAATGGGTCTTTTATACACGTCGCGTATGTTAATGACGTCTATAATCTCGCCGATATGGTCTTTGCGCGGCATTTTGCAGCGTTTGAGATTGTATACGAAATTCAGATATTCCTTTACCGTCATGTCAAGGTAAAGCGGAGGATGTTCGGGCAGAAAACCTATATGGCTCTTAGCCTCCATGGGATTTTCGAGAATATCCACTCCGGCAATCTTTGCCTTGCCGCTTGTTGCGGAAAGGTAGCCTGTGAGTATGTTCATTGTTGTTGTCTTGCCTGCGCCGTTAGGACCGAGAAATCCGACTATTTCGCCCTTTTCGACCTTGAAGCTTATGTCGTTTACGGCATAATTCTGTCCGTAACGCTTGACAAGATGTGAGATCTCTATCATGTTTTATTTTTCCTTTCGGATATATTTTCATTTTTCAGCATAGCATATTTTTTTAAACGGCTTTTTAACATATATGCGATATTTTTACCGAAACGTCTGTGTTTATTGTGATTTATTTGCAAAAACGCCCCGTTACGGGCATTTATCTCCCTGAAAAGCGTTTCGCCTTTTCATCTCGGCATCTATTGAATTGAGAACCTCGAATTTTCTTATGCTCCAAAGAGGCGCGACAAGCTCAGAACGTTCTCCGTCGCCGGTAAGCCGCTGCATAACAATGTCGGGGTGTATTATTTCAAGCTGGTCGCAGATAAGATCTACGTAATCCTCTTTTTCAAACACGTCAAATCTGCCTTCGCGGTACATTTTTTCGCATACCGTGCCGCGTATTACGTGAAGCAGGTGCAGCTTTAACGACCACGGTCTCATATCCGACACGGTTTTTACGCTCTGCATCATCATCTCGCGCGTCTCGCCCGGAAGTCCGTTGATAAGGTGAACGCAGACGTCTATTCCGAGCTCTTTCAGAGAACCGAACGTATTTTCAAACTCCGAAAAAGAGGATTTTCTGTTTATAATCTCACCCGTACTGTCGTGAACCGACTGAAGTCCGAGTTCAACCGTAAGATACGTCTTTTTTGAAACGTCGGACAGAAGTTTTAAAACATCTTTGCCGATACAGTCCGGACGCGTGGCAATGCTTAGTCCGACGGCACCCGGAAGCGACAGCGCCTCATAATACAGCCGTTCCAGCTTTTCGGCCGGGGCATACGTTCCGGTGCCTGTCTGAAAATAAGGCATATAGGCGGTATTCTTCCACTTTTTGCTCATCATCTCGGTAATTTTTGCGTACTGCACGGGAATACTGTCGTGTGCGTCTCCCGCAAACTCTCCGCTTAAATTTGCCGAACAGTAAATACAGCCGCCCGTTCCTTTTGTACCGTCCCTGTTCGGGCAGGTAAAGCCTCCGGAAAGCGGAATTTTTGCAACCTTGCGCCCGAATTTTTCCTTAAAGAAATAATCGAGCGTATGATAGCGTTTATCAGCGTAAAATTTTTCCATTATCAGATAAATTCCTTATATATTACGGACTTCGGCACGTTTCTGTCTGCGGCGCACGCCTTTATCGCGTCCATTTTGGAGTACCCCTGCGAAATATAAAACTCCACGTGTTGGTTTACGGTAAGGTTTTCAAAATCCGCCTTTTCCGTCTGCTCTGCACCGCCGAGAATTATTACGTATTCTCCCCTCGGCTGATTTTCCTTATAATAAGAAACGGCGTCGGAAAGTTTCATATCGGAAAACTCCTCGTTAAGCTTTGTAAGCTCTCTCGCAAGGCATATATCGCGTTCGCCGAAAGCTGCGTAAAATTCTTCAAGCGTTTTTAAAAGCCTGTGCGGAGCTTCATAGAATATGACGGTTCTGCTCTCGTTTTTACAGCGTTCGAGCACGGTTTTCTTTTCTTTTTTATCCTGCGGAAGAAATCCCTCAAAGCAGAACGCGCGCGACGGAAATCCGCTTGACGCAAGTGCCGAAACAAATGCGCACGCACCCGGTATCGGCGACACCTTTATGCCGTTTTCGCGGCAGCTCTTTACAAGCTCCTGACCGGGATCCGACACCGCGGGCATACCTGCGTCGGTCACTATCGCGCCGGACTCTCCCGAAAGCAGTCTTTCTATAATTCCCTTGGCGGCAGCCGTCTTGTTATGCTCATGATAGCTTACAAGCGTTTTTTTTATTCCGTAAAGTCCTAGCAGCTTTCCCGAAACGCGCGTATCCTCCGCGCACACAAAGTCAACCTCCGACAGAACCTTTTTTGCGCGTTCCGAAATATCCGCAAGGTTTCCTATCGGCGTTCCGACAACGTAAAGCGTACTCTTTTCTATCTCATTCATTGATCTGTTCTCCGTTTTGTCCGTTACCGTTCCCGTCAGTATCCGCGCCGTTTCCCTCTTGTACGGCATCGGGCGCCGTTTCACCTTCGACATTTACTCCGGTATTCTGAACGCTTATATGCGTCTGGACAAAATCGCCGTCCAGCGAGAGCTGAGCGTTTTTATCGTCGTTCTTTTCGGCAGCAAGCATAAGTTCTTCGCGCTGCGCCTTTATCTGACGCGTAAACTCGGCAAGCTCCGGAACAAGTTCAAGGTCGTCTATCGACTCAAGTCCGAAAGTGCGTAAGAATACCGTCGTCGTACCGTACAAAAGCGGACGTCCCGGCGCGTCAAGCCTGCCCTTTTCCTCTATAAGTCCCTTATCGCACAGCGACATTATTACCGACGGAGATTCCACTCCGCGCACCTTATCGACAAGCGCGCGTGTTGCGGGCTGATTATATGCAATTATGGCAAGAACCTCAAGCGCCGCACGCGAAAGCGGCTGATTGCGGCGTATTTCAAGAGCGTTGCGCACAATATCGGCATATTCGTTGCGTGTTGCAAACTGCGCGTGACCGTCAAGTATAAGCAGTTCGACCGCAGATTTTTTATATCTTGCCGCAAGCGTATCGAGTATCTGCGGTATATATTTTTCTTCAGTCTCTATTGCCTGTGCGAGCTTTTCAAACGGGATAGCCGAGCCGTAAGCGAATATTGCAGCCTCGGCGGCGCGCGAAAGATAGTCCTCGTCAAAAATAAGTTCGTTTTGCACCGAAGTCCTTTCAGACATATTTTTCCTCCGTAAAAAGGATTTGCCGTATTAAGAGCATAATATAACTTTTATATTGTAACATACAAAGAGAAAAATTGCAAGTCCGGCGCGTTCCGGTCTGTCAAAAGCTCAAAATATGACGAAAAAGGGCGCAAACAAATATTCTGTTTTCTCTTGACACGGGGCGAAAAATATTGTACAATATGTATTGCATTACAGCAAGATTGGAGTGACTTAATTAATGGCAGACGAAACTTTTGATTTTGAATCCGAGGTTTTCACACTTACCGACGAGGACGGAAACGAAAGCGATTTCGAGCTTATCGGCAACATGGACGTTGACGGAGAAAAATACGTCGCACTTGTTCCCGTTGAAAGCACCGAGGACGAATACGTTATTCTCAAGGTTACGGAAGACGAAAACGGAGACGAGGTTCTCCTTACGATAGAAGACGATGACGAATTTGACAAGGTCGCAGACGCTTTTGAGGACGAATTTATGTCCGAGATAGATCACGATGACCTTGACAAGCCGGAAGAAGAATAATTTTTTCGGCTTCGTCAATACTATCTTCGTAAAAAGTACCGCAGGGCGCGGTTATCAAAACGCATTTTTCCTGCCCCTCTCGTAGAATTTCATGCATTGGAACCCACATTTATGAATTGGAGTCCGATTTTCCGAAAACAGGATGCAGACCTCCCGCATTCTCCCGCTCTCCGGAGTTTTCTGCCGGAACAAGACCGGAGTTTCGCGGACGTTGGCAGCGCAAAGTTCAGGTTAGGACGCCGCCTTGCTTTAGCAGGGTTTTTCATTCGGGAATTTTACGGCCGCGGCGGGGCATTTTTTTACCTTTTTGGGGCTGATTGTTGCTTATTTTGAGATGATCATTGCTTGTTTTTGACTGATTGTTGCTTATTTGGGACGGAAACAGGTAAAATTCTTCAAAGTGCGACTTTATACGCCCACTTTTCGGAATCGAAAAGTGAAAAGATACTTTGTGTTTATTTAACTAACGCTTGTTTTGGTCGAAAAAGGATAATTCACTTCCATGTGCACCCCTATACGCCCACTTTTCGGAATCGAAAAGGTGGGCAAAAGATTTTCGCCGCTCAAACGCCGCAGCGAAAGCGCGGCTTCTTCTCCACAC
>URVJ01000012.1 GCA_900551295.1 uncultured Eubacteriales bacterium
TACTGACGCTTTTCTACGGAGAAAAGCGGTCGAAAAGCCGTTCAAGGGACTACTCGCCTCTTGACAATCCCCCGACGGGAGGATTTTGCCCTGAACTTTAATTTCTACCCCTCAACAGCTTTTTCTAAAGTGACCACTTGTTACTACGGCACGTCCACGTAACCTACGGCAAAATCGCCGCGCGACAGGCGCGCGGATATAGGGTTCTGTACTAAGTTAAACTACTCGGCGAAAGTGTTATTTTTTTTATAGTCATGCAGTCAACAGGACACACTTTTCCGACCAGCTCGCCTACGGCGAGATGACTACGGCTGAATGTTACTTTTTTGCACAGTTTTTACTGTGCTTTTTTTATTTCTCGTAAAAAAGTGTTCGTCATATATGCGTCATTATACCACCACTTTCGGAAAAATGCAATATTTTCACTATAATTTAATCAAAATAACATCATAGTGGTGTAATTGAGGTGAAAATATGGAGAACAAGCTTTTAAGATATACGCTGAGAGTTGACCGTTTGCTGTTTCAGAAGTTTCGCTATATCGCCGAGTCGGAAGGCAGAAGTGCAAACAAGGAAATTGAGCAGTATCTGAAAAGATGTGTCGCAGAATACGAAAAGCAAAACGGAAAAATTGAAATAACCGAAGAATAATAGGGTGCGCTTTACAGCCGCCCCTTTTTGCTCTTTCCCCCAACATAAAACTAAAATTCAGCCGTAGTCATCTCGCCGTAGGCGAGCTGGTCGTAAAGGTAAGTCCTGTTGACTGTTTGAGTATATAAAAAATAACACTTGCGCCGAAAATAATTTTACTTCGTACAGAACCCCATATCCGCGCGCCTGTCGCGCGGCGATTTCGCGGCACAGTTTTAGGGACAGTGCGAAACGAGAGTTTTTGAGCTTTCGGAGGGGCAAATGGGTTTCATCAGGCGAAATCCTCCACGTAGCCACGCTTTCGCGGCGGCGTTTGAGCCGCGAACGGCTTTTGCAACTTTTTCGCCGTCGAAAAGTTGGAGAATAGAGTTGCATATGGCAGTGAATAATCTGTTTCTGCCCAAAACAAAAAAATCAGCTAAGCACAAAGTATCTTTCCACTTTTCGATTCCGAAAAGTGGGTGTATAGGGCTGCAAGTGGAAGTGGATTATCTTTTTTAGCCCAAATCAGACATCACTCAAAAAAAAGAAAAAAATTTCCCTCTTCTGCCTTGATTGTCCATAAATAACGTGTTATAATATCTAAATAAAAATCTAATTATATTATCTTCCCGGAGGAATTTCAAAAAATGAAAGCAGTTATTACAGTCACCGCTAAGGACGCTAAAGGTATTATCGCTAAAGTAAGCGCAAAACTCTTTGAGTACGGCGCAAATGTAGTTGATATCTCCCAGAGCGTTATCGGTGAATATTTCGCTATGATTATGCTCGTCGAACTCGATGATAAGGAAAAGAAGTTCTTTGAAATGTCCGATGCGCTTAAAACCCTCGGTGAACAGACCGGTCTCGTTATCCACGCTATGCATGAGGATATTTTTAATTCCATGCACCGTATCTGAATTTCCGCCGAAAGGATTTTGCTTTATCATGATAAATACTAAAGATATTCTCGAAACAATCAATATGATCCGCGAGGAACATCTCGACGTCAGAACCATTACCATGGGTATCTCCCTGCTCGACTGCGCGGACGGTACCGCAGAAAAAACCTGCGAAAATATTTATAATAAAATCACAACTTACGCAAAAGACCTCGTGAAAACCGGCGAAGATATCGAAAAAGAATACGGTATCCCGATTATTCATAAGCGCGTTTCCGTTACACCCATTTCCCTCGTTGGCGGTCTCAAAACAAAAGAAGATTATATCCTCGCCGCAAAGACTCTCGATAAAGCCGCAGCAGCAACAGGCATTAACTTTATCGGCGGTTTCTCGGCTCTCGTTCAGAAAGGCATGACTAATAAGGAACTCGCTTTCTTTGAGGCAGTTCCCGAAGCTATCGCTTCAACCGAAAGAGTGTGCTCAAGCGTAAACGTCGGCTCGACGCGCGCAGGTATTGACATGGACGCAATCAATAAGTGCGGTCATATCGTAAAAGAGCTTGCAAGACTTACCAAGGACGACTGCTCTATCGGCTGCGCTAAATTCGTCGTGTTTACCAATGTCCCCGAAGATAACCCGTTCATGGCAGGCGCGTTTCACGGCGTGGGAGAACCCGAATGTGAGATCAACGTCGGCGTTTCGGGTCCCGGCGTTGTAAGACACGCTATCGAAAGCGCAGGCAGCTGCTCTCTTACAGAGCTTGCCGAAATCATAAAGAAAACCGCGTTCAAGGTCACAAGAATGGGTCAGCTCGTTGCGGTTGAGGCTTCAAAAAGACTCGGCGTGCCTTTCGGTATCGTCGATCTGTCGCTCGCTCCGACTCCGGCTATCGGCGACTCGGTTGCACGTATACTCGAGGCTATGGGACTTGAGAAGTGCGGCACTCACGGAACTACGGCTGCTTTAGCTATGCTCAACGACGCAGTTAAAAAGGGCGGCAGCATGGCGTCCAGCAGAGTCGGCGGTCTTTCGGGTGCGTTTATTCCCGTTTCCGAGGACGAAGGCATGATCGAGGCTGCAGCCTGCGGTGCGCTTACCATCGAAAAGCTTGAGGCTATGACCTGCGTCTGCTCGGTAGGTCTTGATATGATCGCAATCCCCGGCGATACCCCCGAAGAAACAATTTCGGCTATCATCGCGGACGAATCCGCTATCGGTATGATAAACTCCAAGACTACCGCCGCAAGACTTATTCCTGCTTACGGCAAAAAAGCCGGCGACAGCGTTGAATTCGGCGGTCTGCTCGGTTATGCCCCAGTTATCCCCGTGAATACTTATTCGAGCGAAGTGTTCGTAAGACGCGGAGGAAGAATCCCGGCTCCTATTCACAGCCTTAAAAACTGATTTTCTTTTGAATTTACATTGTTTTTCATCATTATGCGATATTTTGTCGTAAAAAGCGAAAATATGTATTGAAATTTGCGTATATATGTGTTATAATAGTCTGTGTGTGCGGTGTTTACTGTTTTTGACACTCGCATCACAGACTGTTTTTTTCATATTATAGTATACAGGAGGTGAAAAATATTGGAAATGACAAACAAGGCTCTTTACGACACATCTCATACGATCGCGGCAGAGCTTATCGGTGCGCACGAATATCCGTGGCAGGTGCTTCCCGAAATAAAGGAATTCATCATACGTCTCGGAAACACGCTTAATTCCGAAAAGTTCGAGAAACGCGGCGAGGACATCTGGGTTGCCAAAAGCGCAAAGGTCTTCCCGTCGGCTTATATTGCAGGTCCCTGCATTATCGACGAGAACGCAGAGGTGCGCCACTGTGCTTTTATCCGCGGCAGCGCTATCGTAGGCAAGAACTGCGTTGTGGGCAACTCCACCGAGCTTAAAAACGTTATCCTCTTCGACAACGTTCAGGTTCCGCATTACAATTACGTAGGCGACAGCATTCTGGGATTCAAGTCACATCTCGGTGCGGGCGCAATTACGTCAAACGTAAAAAGCGACAAGACTCTCGTTACTGTAAACTATAACGGCGAAAGAGTCGAAACGGGACTTAAAAAGTTCGGAGCAATGGTCGGCGACATGACGGAAGTCGGCTGCAACAGCGTGCTTTGCCCGGGTACTGTTCTCGGCAAAAACTGCACGGTCTATCCCCTTTCGAGAGTGCGCGGATTTATTCCGGAGTCTCACATATTCAAGGGTGCTGAAAAGGGCATCGTGAAAAAGATCTGACGTTAAATCAAAACGACATCTGTATCATTTTTGCGGCTCTTTTCGGGAACCCGCAAACTATCAAACAAAAGGCAGCGGATCATATTCCGTTTTATGCTTTAGCGCCCGACCGCCGAAAAACAGTTCACGGCGGCGACGAGGAACAGGGTTATCGAATATTCGGCGGATGCCCTGACGGCAGTGCGGTTACTGTCGGAAATTTCTGTTTCAAAAATCCGTATGACACTTCAAAAAAAGTGTTTTCGGCGCAACAAAGGCAGAAATACTTAACGGAAAAATACAAATAAAGCTCGCTTGCTGTCATGTTCCCGAAACGGCAGTGCAGCAAACGGAGTAATATATTTATGTGCGGAATTATCGGTTTTACCGGGAAAACAAACGCTGTTCCCCTTCTTCTTGACGGTCTTTCGGCTCTCGAATACAGGGGATACGACTCTGCCGGAATTGCTGTTTTCGGCAAAAACGGAGATCTTGAGGTCTACAAGTCAAAAGGACGTCTTGCGGTTGTCGCTGAAAAGATCGCGTCGCTGCCCGAACCTCTCGTATCTAACTGCGGAATAGGTCACACACGCTGGGCAACTCACGGCGAGCCGTCGGACATCAACGCCCATCCTCACGGAACGGAAAACGTATACATTGTCCACAACGGCATTATCGAGAACTATGCCGAAATCAAAAAGACGCTCACCGAAAATGGCTACAGTTTTGTTTCGGAGACTGACACGGAAGTTGCGGCAAAGCTGCTTGACATGAACTATCTCGAAACACGCGATCCGTTAAAGGCACTTAAAAAGACTATTTCAGAGCTTCGCGGCTCTTACGCACTCGGCGCTATTTTCAAGGATTATCCCGGCGAAATATACGCGTCGCGCAAGGACAGTCCGCTTATTCTTGCAGTATCGGACGACGGAAACTACATTGCCTCCGACATTCCGGCTGTTCTCAAGCACACAAGAAAATACTATCACATATTTGAGGGCGAAATTGCCAAGGTCACACCCAACAGCATTACAATATACGATGCAGACATGAAAGTATGCGACCGCGCTCTCGAAGAGGCAAAGTGGGATCTCGAAGCTGCCGAAAAGAGCGGTTATCCCCACTTTATGATAAAGGAAATCAACGAAGAACCCGATGCTATCGTAAAAACGCTGCGTCCGAGAATCAAGGACGGCATGCCTGACTTCGGCATCGACGCGCTGACCGACGAAAGACTTTCAAAGTTCACAAGAATTCACGTTCTTGCCTGCGGCACGGCTATGCACGCAGGTCTTGTCGGAAAATTTGCAGCCGAAAGCCTTGCAAGAGTTCCGGTTGACGTTGAGATTGCGTCGGAATTCAGATACAAGAACCCGATTTTACAGTCCACAGACCTTGCAATAATAATTTCACAGTCCGGCGAGACTGCCGACACGCTTGCGGCTCTCAGACTCTGCAAAGAACACGGCGTATTCACGCTCGGAATTGTAAACGTTGCAGGTTCTACCATTGCACGCGAAGCGGACGCCGTTATGTACACATGGGCAGGCCCCGAAATCGCCGTTGCCAGCACAAAGGCATACACGGTACAGATCTCGCTTATGTATCTCTTCGCTCTGCGCCTTGCATATGCAAACGGTCATCTCACCGAGGCACAGACAAAGGCTTATGTAGACGAACTTCTTAACAAGTCTCCCGAAGCCGTAAAACAGGCTATCAAGCTTGACGGCAAGTGCAAGGAGATTGCAGACAAGATCAAGAACGCGTCCGACGTATTCTATATCGGCAGAGGACTTGACTATGCGCTCTCGATGGAGGCATCGTTAAAGCTCAAGGAAATATCCTACATTCACTGCGAGGCTTACGCCGCAGGAGAACTCAAGCACGGCACGATATCGCTTATCACGGACGGTGTTCCGGTATTTGCGCTTGCAAACTCCGACGCTCTGTTTGAAAAGATGGTAAGCAACATCAAGGAAGTCCGTGCAAGAGGAGCTGAGGTCTTTATGATCTGCCGTGAAAAGGACAAAGACAAGATACCCGAAGGCGTTGCGGACGACGTAATACTCGTTCCCGAACTTTCAGAGGTATTTATGGCAATGCCGGTTGCGACCGCGGTTCAGCTTATCGCTTACCACACGTCGGTTCTTCTCGGCTGTGACGTTGACAAACCCAGAAACCTTGCAAAATCAGTTACGGTTGAGTAATAGCTCTGATAAAGAACAAACTTCAGGCAGTCCGAAAGGACTGCCTTTTCATATAAAAAAAGCACCGGCCAATTCGTTTCTTAAATGGTCAGTGCGATTTTAATTTATACGTATTTTTAAGTTTACACGAAAAAGCGCTGCGTTACATGGAAATCCAGCCGAAAGCGTTTGCTATTGAGCTGATGAGGATAATTGCCGCGAAGAACGGGCACAAGAAACGTATCATGGCGTTGAAAATCTTTCTTCTGCGGAAAGCACAGCCGTTAAGAGTAACCTCCTCCGCAATGCGGTCTGTGCCGATCACACGGGAAACAAATATGCAGCTTGCAATAGCCGCAATGGGCATCATTACGGAGTTTGTCAGAAAATCAAAGAAGTCAAGGAACTGCATACCAAGAACGGTGACATTTGCCAAAGGCCCGTAGCCAAGGCTTGACAGACTTCCGAGTGCAACCATGGATATACCGATAACGACAGTAGACTTGTTTCGGCTCCAGTGTAATTCATCCTGCAATGTGGAAACGGCACTTTCGGTGAGCGCAATCGAGCTTGTCACTGCAGCAAACAGCACAAGCAAGAAGAACGCAATGCCTATCACCGTGCCGAATCCCATTGAGTCGAATACTTTGGGAATGGTTATGAACATCAGCGAAGGGCCTGCTTTCAAAGCTTCGGGGTCGCCGCCCGAAAACGCAAACACCGCAGGAATAATCATAAGACCTGCCATAATTGCAATGGCAGTGTCAAAGATTTCGACGTTGCGTGTGGAATCCTCTATTGAAACATCTTTTTTCATATATGAGCCGAATGTGATGAGAATACCCATGGCAATGGACAGTGAATAGAACATCTGACCCATTGCGGAAACCACCGTCATCCACGAAAAGTTCTTGGGATTGGGCACAAGAAAGTATTTAACCCCCGCCATGGCTCCGGGACGGGTTACGGAGTAAATTCCGATTATCAGCGACAGCACTACCAGAATTGGCATCATAACCTTTGAAACACGTTCTATGCCGTTCTCAACGCCTGCAAAGATGACTGCAAGCGTCATCGCCGCAAAAATAAGAAAACAAAGTTCAGAGGAAAATCCGTCGGAAATAAATGCGGAAAAATATCCGTCCGCAGCGACTGCATGTCCTTTCCCAAACAGGTATTCGGCAAGATATTTTACGACCCAGCCGCCGATTACCGAGTAATACGGTACTATAAGGATAGGAATTACCGCGTTGATCCAGCCGCCGAAACTGAGTGCGGGACGGTTTCCGAATGATTTATATGCTCCGACCGGACTTTTTCCCGTCATACGTCCGATAGACGTCTCGGCAACGATCATGGTATATCCGAAAGTCATTGCAAGGATAATGTATATAAGCAGAAAAATTCCGCCGCCGTATTTTGCGGCAAGATAAGGAAAGCGCCAGATATTGCCAAGACCTACGGACGCGCCCGCAGCGGCAAGGACAAAGCCTATTTTACCGGAAAAAGAACCTCGCTTATGCTCGTGATTCATGAAAATCTCCTCTCTTTATTCCACATATAGCTGATTTTGTTTATCACAGCAAAAAAAATGCCGCCGAAGCACCAAACTTATGGGAATCGTTTTTGCAACGTGCCTATTTATGTTTTGCACCAAGCGGACAGCATTTATTCCGTGATAACTCTTTGAATGTTATGTATTTTTACTTTTGATTCTGCTCTTTAAGAAGATCGCGTATTTCGGTGAGCAGCACTTCTTCGTTTGACGGCTCAGGTGCAGGCTCTTCTTTCTTTTCTTCCTCTTCCTTCTTTTTACGAAGCGCCATTGCCTTATTACCGGCAGCGGTAAACACCTTAATAAAAATGAACACGGCAAGAGAAACTATGAGAAAATCGACGACGTACTGCAAAAACAGTCCGTATTTTACGGCAACCTCGGCAATTTCCGGCGTCGTATCCGTTGCCGGCACTGCGGGACTGAGCACCCATTTCTTATCCTCAAAGCTTATACCGCCCGTAAGCATAGACATAAGCGGCATTATTATATCAGATACAAGAGATGATGTAATCTTGCCGAACGCCGTTGCAATAACGACGCCGACTGCCATATCCACAACGTTTCCGCGGTTTATGAACTCTTTGAATTCTTTAAAAAATTTCATTGCCGTTTCCTCCGGAAAAATTACTTCTGATATATTTCGGGTTTGAGTATTCCGACGTAAGGAAGATTTCTGTACTCCTCGTTATAATCAAGGCCGTAGCCAACTATAAACTCGTCGGGGATTATAAAGCCTTGATAGTCTATATGTATCTCCTTTTCGCGTCTGTCTGGCTTATTGAAAAGCGTGCAGAGCTTTACGCTGTTTGCATGAAGTTCTGTTTTAAGGTGATTGAGCAGCCAATGCAGCGTATTTCCAGTATCGAGTATATCCTCTATTACAACTACGTTATAGTCGGAAAGGTTACTTCTGTCGGGTTCTGATTTAAGGCGCACAATTCCCGTTGATGTAGTTCCCGAACCGTAGGAGGAAACCTTGATAAAGTCTGTTTCCGCACGGAGATTGAACTCCTTCATTATATCCGCCATAAACACGACCGAGCCTTTGAGTATGCCCATAAGGAGCACCTTTTTATCGGAGTCGCGGAAGTCGTTTTCCATTTCTCTGCATATTCTCTTTACCGCGCCGTGTATTTCCTCCTCGGAAACAAGCACCTTTGAAATATCGTTGCTGCAATCCATCAACATTTTTCTTTTCCTCTCGTTTTCTACTTTAATAAATGCTTATTTGCGCACTATTTTGCATCTGTACAGTTTTTAAGCTTTTCGTTTCTCTCGCGTTCCGCCTGCGAAAGCCGCAGATACATGGGCAAAAGGCTCTCGGAAGAATAATCGCCGTCGGGTTCGGCAATCATTTTTTCATTTGCCGCACGTGCGACACTGTACGCGTTTTGATACACAAGATCGGCTCTCGCCGTGCTTATGTTGAGCCTTTCGGGACGGTTTGTTTCGCAAAGCAACCTATATGCAAGATATGCTCCGTCGCCGACAAGGACAATATCCGCGCTTTTATACTTTTCGCAAAGCTCCGAATAAAGTTCATCTGCGCTCAAGGCTCTGTCATCGCAAAGACGAAGCAGATTTCCTTTGCCGTCAGCCATGAAAATCGCGTTATAGAACTGATTTCTTCTCGCGTCCATACACGCGCATATCACCGTTCCGTCTTTTTCAAAGCTTACGTTGAGCGCAAGCGCGTAAAGTGCCGAAACAGGAACGCATTTTATATTATCTTTTCCGAACGCAAATCCTTTTACCGCAGAAACGCCTATACGAACGCCCGTAAACGACCCCGGTCCGTTGCTCACGGCAATTACTCCTACATCGTCTAAGTTCACCGACGCCTCTTTAAGGCAGAAATCCGCCATAGGCAGAAGACTTTCGCTGTGAGTTGCGGTGCTGTTGACGGTACACTGCGATTTTACGCTGATTTCAGTGCCGTCATTTGTTTCACACAGTGCCGCGCACGCCGTTTTCGCCGTTGTATCCAACGCTAATATATACACTTTTAAATTACCTCTGAACAAAAAATCAATTACGTATCCGGCAAAATAATTCGGTGCATTAAAGCTCTTTTGTTTCGACAAAATCCGCATTTAAAAATGCAAAAAAAGCGCACAACGGAAATTTAAATCTCATATGTGCGCCTTTAAAAGCCGATTATTCCTCCGAGGTCTGCTCTTCCTCGTTGCCGTATGCGATTACAACGCGTCTGTCGCCCTGAGAGCCGACGGAGAAAGTATGCACGCCGTCAACGTTCTGAAGTTCGGAGTGTATTATTCTGCGTTCATACGGACTCATAGGCTCAAGCGTGAAGTTTCTTCCCGTTGCAAGCACCTTATCCGCCATTCTTCTTGCAAGAGAACAGAGAGTTTCGGCGCGCTTTGCACGGTAGTTTTCAATGTCCAGCACTACTCTTACATATTCATGTCTGTCGGGATTCTTGGGGAAACGTCCGACGACGATATTGCAGAGATACTGGAGAGAATCGAGAACGTCGCCGTGTCTGCCGATGAGCATTCCGAGTCCCTTGCCTTCGATATTTATGCAGATGTCCCTTTCAACGGTGCCGTTATCCGCAATGTTTTCCTCTATTCTTGCAACCTTTGCGGCAGCCTCAGCACCCATATCGGTTATAAGTCTGTTGATATACTCAAGAACCTTATCCTGTACCGTTTCAACAGCCGTTACCTTTACGGTTGCTTCTCTCGAACCGAGTCCGAGAATACCTTTTTTGCCTTCTTCAAGCACCTCGTACTTTACTTCCGAAACAAGCTTTCCGAGCTGGCTTGCGCCGAGTGCGACAGCCTCTTCGACTGTCTTTGCGCTTACTGTTACTTCCATGTTTTTACTCCTTTCGGCAGACTTCAAGACACATTAACGCTGCCGTTTTTATAAAACTATCGGCTTTAAGCCTTAAATTTTTCTTCTTGCCTTGGGAGCTTTGCCGGTGCTCTTGATATGAGCCTTCATCTTAGGCGTAAGCTCGCCCTTTTGGGTGCTTACTCTGAGTCCGTCGTCCTTTTTCTTTGCTCCCGACTTATCGGTTTCGACGGTCTTATCGTAATCGTCTATCTCATATGCCGCCTTAACGGGCTTTTTCGAGGCTTTTCCTTTGAGCGCAAGCTCGGCAGCCTTAATATCCTCCTCCGTTACCTGCGGAATGGGATAAAGCTTATAGAGAAGTATCTGCTGTGCCGCGGAGAGAATGTTCTGGAACATCCAGTAAACGGCGATAGCCGACGAAACCGAAAACGAGATCCATACCGACATAAGAGGCATTGTCCAGTCCATCATTGCAAGGCTTCTTGCCTGTGCGGGGTCGCTTGCCTGAGGCTGATATGTGAATTTTCTTATTATCTTTGTGCTGAAGAATGCAAATACAAACGTAAGAACCGGTATGAGAAGATACGGAAGATTCTCACGCGCAAAATTTATGCTCGGAGTTATTGTCATATCAATTCCGAAGATATTGAAAGACTTATGCATTGAAAGAATCTTTTCGTAAATACCGTTCCAGTCGGCGCCCATGGCTTCTCCGACTTTTGCGGCAATATCAGAGTCACCGACAATAGCGTTTATCGTGGCTATTTCACTGTACTTTGAAACAGTTACGTCCGCAACCGTACCGTATGCCGCGGTAAGCTTTGAAACAACGTCAGATCCGAGGTTTGCGATATAGGTGAGCGGCTTTATAATAACGCCGTAAAGCGCAAACAGCACGGGCATCTGTATAAGCAGCGGCAGGCAGCCGGACATCGGATTGATGTTCTCCTCCTGGTAGAGCTGCATGATCTCTTCATTGAGTTTCTGTTGGGTTACCTTATCGTTTCTGCCGGCATACTTCTTGCGTATAGCCATTTCCTTAGGTCTCATTCTCGACTGCTTTATCGAGTTTTTCTGCTGCTTTATGCCAAGCGGCAAGAGAAGAACCTTGATTATTACGGCGAACAAAAAGAGCGTCAGCAAATAATTCTGTCCGAATACATTATAAATGTTGCGGATTATCCAGCCAAACGCCGGTGATAAAATCGGAATATCCATTACTTTTTCTCCATACTTTTAGATTTTTTATTTGCAAATCTGATTTTCGGCGGAACTTTGTCTATTCCTCCCCTGCAAAACGGGTTGCACCTAAGCAGTCTCCAAACCGCAAGCGCCGTTCCGGCAAAAAAGCCGTGAACTCTGTAAGCTTCGAGCGCATACTCCGAGCAGGTCGGATAAAAACGGCAGGTCGGTCTTACTTTCAGCGGAGAAACAAATTTTCTGTACAGCCGAATCAAAAACATACAAACATATTTCATTTTTCTTTATTTTCAAGCAGTCCGAGTTTTGCAAAAGACGCCGTGAGCTGTCTCTCTATATCGGTACTCTTAACTTTTTTACCGAATGCCGCGCCTCTTGCGGCAATGACAATTATATATCCTTCCCGAAGTTTCGGCAAAACCGCTCTGTATCCCTCTCGTATTATCCTCTTTACGCGGCTGCGCTTGCACGCCTTGCCGAGTTTTCGGTTTATCGAAAGTCCGAGCCTGTCCGGAAGTGGTTTTCCCTCTTTATCTTTACGGTAATTTTTGAGTACGTATACCGCGGTATACTTTCCGGCGTCGCTCTTTCCCTTTCTGTACGCTTTGACATACAGATGATTTTCGCACAACGGGTACAATTTTCTGTTCATATCCTAAAATTAAATGAAAAGGGTGAAACCCACCTGTGTCCCGGCATTAAAGCAGCACAACATATATGAGTTTTCACCCTTTTATCTTTTTTGACTTCAGATTAATAAGTGAGTCTTGCTCTGCCCTTAGCGCGTCTTCTCTTTAAAACCTTTCTGCCGTTAGCAGTCTTCATACGCTTTCTGAAACCGTGCTCTACTTTTCTCTGACGTTTCTTAGGCTGATATGTTCTTACCATGTGCACTGCACCTCTCTTTCCGATTCTAAGCATCTGAAATACGCACAGCCGCATACTTCAAAGCACAACTTAACAAATTTATCTATATTATACACGCAAGAGGGTGCTTTTGTCAAGTCTTTTTTTCCTCTGCGGCATACTTTTATATAAACTTTTTGAAAACTTTATTCTTTTCAGACAAGTCCGAGCCTGCGCAGAGCAAAGCTCCATGCGAAAATCGTCGCGGTACAAAGCAGCGTTGTAAGCAGTATTATCTGGTTTGCAAGCTTATAATCGCTGTTCATGTTTTTTGCCATTATAAAGCTTGAAACGGCAGTCGGTGTGCCGAATGCTATAAGCACAAGTCCGAGATGTATTCCCGTAAAACCGAGAACATAGTGCGACACCGCCATCATGACAGCCGGCACGGCAACGGTTTTAATCACCGACGCGGTTACGGCTTTCGCGGCTCTTCCTTTCAGGTCGGCAAATCTGAACGACGCGCCTATCGTTATAAGTGCGATCGGCGACGCACAGTCGGAAAAATATCCGAGCGTTTTGACCGCAAACGGCGGAAGCGTCAAATCGTACACGCAGAAAGGAACCGCGAGCACGACCGCGATTATCAGCGGATTTTTAACTATTCCGCAAAGCACGTTTATTATTTTTGAAACAAGCTTTCTGCCGTTTCCCTTTTCCGAGCCGTCGAAGATGCAAAGTACGATTACCGCAAGCACGTTATACAGCGGTATCATGCAGGCAATAAGCACTGCGGCAAGCCTTGCACCCTCATCTCCGAAAAGATTCTGCGCGAACGGCACGCCCAAAAACGCCATGTTTGAACGGAATATGCCCTGTATAAACGCTCCGCACGCGCCTCTGTTCTTTATAAATGCAGGCACGAATATCATAAGCAATAATGTAAGCGCAAGCGTTGCCGAAACGCAGAATCCCGCAAGACCGAAATCTCTCGGTATCAGCGCGTCTTTATCCACGAACGCGACCTTTGTAAACAGCATACACGGCAGCATTACGCGGAATACAAGCTTATCGGCGCACGTCACAAAGCTGTCGGTAAGCACGCCCGTGCTTTTAAGCACATATCCGACAAGCGATACAATGAATATCGGAAGAACTCCGTTTGCGCAGAAGTAAAGATCGGAAAGCATACTTAAAAATTACTCCTCGTCGGTTCTGTAAAAGTCTTCGATAAGAAATTCATTGGGTATTGCGTTATCGATTATTCTGCGAAGTCCCGACATGGTATTTCCGGGATCGCTTATTCTCTGGCAGCGGTGCGCGGAAAGCAGATCTTCGGTATAATCGGAAAATTTATATATCTTGAACTTTCTCCACGACGTATTATACTGGCACACCGTCGGGATAAAATACGGTGCGTCAACGAACGCGGCGTCTCCTGCCTTTACAAGGTCAAATCCCGCAATTCCGCCGACCATGTTTCTCATATACAGCATTCCCGAAAGGAAATTTCCGAGAGAGTATATGACAAGCGTTCTTCCGCCGTCGGGTCTTTCGTGCCATTCCATGGGTTCGAGAACGTGCGGATGCGTGCCGATTATTACGTCGACGCCGTTATCCACCATTATCTGCATCTGCTTTTTCTGAAGATCCGACGGTTTGAACCAGTCCTCATTTCCCCAGTGAATCGACACCATTACTATATCGGCAAGCTTTCTTGCCTCTTTTGTCATTCTGTCTATATCCTTTGTTCCGCTTTCATCGCAAAGAGGTATTACCATTTTGCTTGACGACGCGAGCGGTATGCCGTTTGTACCGTAGGTATACGAAAGCAGCGCTATGGATATGCCGTCCTTTTCGATAACGCGTATATTATTGTAGTCGTCCTTATCGGTATAGCCGCCGATATAGGTTATAGGCTGTTTTTTCCAGAACTCGACGGTTCTTTCATATCCGCTTGTACCGGAATCAAGCATATGGTTATTTGCAAGGTTTACTATATCGAATCCAAGCTCCATGAGGTCATACCCGACCTGATCGGGAGAGTTGAACATGGGATAGCCAGAATAGCCCTTTTCGGGACCTCCGAACGGAGATTCCTGATTGATATATGCAATGTCCGCGTCCTTGATTATATCCGCGACGTTTGAAAACATGGGAATAAAATTATATTCCTTATCCGTACCTGCGGCGAGGTCTTTGGCGTCGGCAAGCACGGTTGAATGTACGATATTGTCTCCGCACGCGACAAAAGACACTCTCGTAGTCTGCACCTTCTGAGAAACCTCTCCGAGCGCACTTACGGCAAGAGGATAGTTTGCGACGGCTGCCGGCTTTGACGAATCTGACTTTTTCTTATCGTTTTTTGCGTCGTTCTTATCCGTGTTCTTATCCGTGTTCTTATCCGACTTTTTATCCGTCTTTGATTCGGCTTTTTCATCTGATTTTGTATCTGTTTTTACATCGGGCTTAGGTTTGTTTTCGTCGTTTGAGTCCGTGTTATCATCTTTTTTTGTTTCGTTATCCGTCTGAATGCCGTTTTGGGCTTTTTCGTCGGGTTTATCGGACTTTTTATCGGGTTTTACCGTCCGGACGGTGCTTTGAGTATCGTCCTTTACGGGCGCGTTCTGCGAATCAATGGTATTCTTTACAAAAAGCAGTGTCAGCGCCGCAACAATAACAATAACGGCAGCGGCAGCAATTCTGTTGTTCATCTCGTTCTCCTTTAATGTTTATATCCGTCGTATTTTATTATTTTCTCATGTTTTACAAGATAGACGTTCTGCACCTTTTTCATAAATTCCTCGTCATTCAGCGAGTCGGTATAGAAATTTTCAATTTCCGCGTCGGGAAATTTCTTTTCAAAGCACCTGATTTTTTCCTCTTTAAAGCATATCTGCGTTATCTTGGCGCTTTCAAGGTCTATTTCGGAGCAGACATAGTGTTTTATTCCGAGAATTTCAAGTGCGGGTCGCAAAAGAAACCCGAAAGTTGCCGAAACCACAATATCGTCAGTTTTTTGCTCCGACTTATACCAGCCTTTGAGCTTTCTTTTGTTCCTTATCCAGAACTTTTCGGTAAGCGCCTCAAGATCCGGTACGGCGCAGAGTGCCTCGGCTGCGTATTTCTTAGCAAGAAACGAAAACCTTTCGGGGCTTATTTTACATTTTTTGTATTTCCGATAGCTGTCAAGCACCACGAAAAGATATTTTACAAGCTTCGGGTGATGCTTTATGCACAAAAGATAAAAATCTAACAGGCTTTCTCCGTCGTATATCGTATTATCGAAGTCGTATACGTTAATGCATATCACCGCCGATTTTTCATATTTACAATAATTGTAACACAAACAGTCAATTTTATCAACAATTTAAGAATATTTTTATGCAGAAAAAATCCGGTGCGGAAAAATCACACCGGAATAAACTCTTTTATTTGTTTTTTCAGTTCCAGCCGCCGTCAACTCCGAGAACCTGAGCCGTGATATAAGACGCCTTTTCCGAAGCAAAAAACAGTATTGCCTGAGCGACCTCTTCCGGCTTTCCCGCACGGTTCATGGGTATTTCGTCTATGACAGATGCGCGTTCGTTCTCATCGAGATGGCAATTCATTCTGGTATCTATAAACCCCGGACAAACGCAGTTTACGGTAATACCCGACAGTGCAAGTTCCTTTGCAAGAGCCTTTGTAAAGCCGACAAGCGCGGACTTTGACGCCGAATAGTGAACCTCGCAGCTTGCTCCGCGTATTCCCCACACCGAAGAAACGTTTATTATCCTGCCGAACTTATTATGCACCATATATCCGCACGCGGCATTTGAACAGAGATACGCCGATTTTACGTTTACGTCAAAGGTTCTGTCCCATTCCTCTTCCGTCACGTCGCACAGCATTTTTATGCTTGAAACGCCTGCGTTATTTACAAGCACGTCAACTCCGCCGAGATCCTTTGCGATACGCGAAAACATATTTTCGACCTGCGCTTTATCCGAAACGTCGGCTTTATAACAAAAAGCCTTTACGCCGTATGTTTCAAGCTCGCGGCAAAGTTCTTTTGCGCTTTTTTCGTCATTAAGGTAATTTACCGCGATGTTATATCCGTCCTTTGCGAAAGCTCTTGCCGTTTCTTTGCCTATTCCGTTGGAAGAACCTGTAACAAGCACGCACTTTTTCATAAACTTCACTCCAGACCGTAAAACGCGTTTGCATTATCAAATGTAAGCTTGCAGAATTCCTCTTTTGAAATTCCCAAAAGCTGTGCGCATTTTTCCGCCGTATATTCTATATAATCCGATCTGTTTGTCTGTCCCCTGAACGGCACGGGCGTAAGATACGGGCAGTCGGTCTCAACGAGAATATGGTTCAGCGCGTCTGGGTGCACCTCGCGCAGTCTTTCGACGATCTCTACCGTCTTTCTTGCGTTTTTGAACGTAACAACGCCGTTTACCGAGATATAATATCCCATTTTCATGACCTGCTTTGCCATTTCAAAACTGCCCGAAAAGCTATGCACAACGCCGGTTACGTCTGGAAATTCAGACATTATATCAAGCGTGTCGCCGTGCGCGTCCCTGTCGTGTATTATAACCCTTGCGCCGAGTTTTTTTGCAAGGTTCATCTGTTCGCGAAAACACTTTATCTGCGCGTCCTTTTCCTCTGCGCCGTAATAGTAATCGAGTCCTATCTCGCCGATTGCAACGGTCTTTGGCTTTTTATAAAGCTGTTCGACAATATCCAGCCAATCGGGATTTTTCATATCGTTTACTGCGTCCGACGGGTGAACTCCGCTTGCGGCGTAAACAAAATCATACTTTTCGGACAGAGCGACGCTCGAAAAGCTTGTTTTCAGGCTTGAGGCGACGTTTGTTATACGTCCGACGCCGTTTTTATGAACCTCGGACAAAATTTCGTCGCGTATTCCGTCAAAGCGTTCGTCGTCATAGTGCGCGTGAGAGTCGAAGATCATCTTACCTCGCTGCCTTCTTTAACAGCGTCATCAAGAAATACAACGTCTATCTTATCGTCCGAGCCTGCGGCGAGTATCATGCCGTTGCTCTCCACTCCGCGGAGCTTTACGGGCTTTAAGTTGGAAACTACTATTACTTTTTTGCCTATAAGCTGTTCGGGCGTATAGAATTTTGCAATGCCCGAAACGACCTGTCTGCGGTTTTCGCTGCCATCGTCAAGCACGAGCTTTAAAAGCTTGTCGGATTTAGGCACAGGCTCACATTCAAGCACCTTTGCGGCAATAAGCTTTACCTTTGCAAAGTCATCTATTGTGATTTCAGATACTTCTTTTTCGCTTTCGCCCTTTTTATCGGATTTTGCGCTTTGCTTTTCAAGCTTTGCAGCCTCTTTTTCGGCTTTCTTTCTGTCCTCTTCAAGACGTGCGAAAAATTCCTTTTCGTCAATTCTCATAAACAGAGGCGAAGGCGCAGGATTTACCTTAAAATCATCTCCGTAATCAAAGCCGAACTTTTCGGCGTCGCTCCAGTTCTCGATTTTAAGCTGAAGCTTGTTTTCGGGCGAGCAGATCTGCGTCATTATCTTTTCCGCCGAGTCCGGAATTAGCGGATACAGCATTACTGCGCATATTCTTATACCCTCTATGAGATTATACATAACCGTCTTTAATCTCGGATATCTGCTCTCGTCCTTGCCGAGAACCCACGGCGCGGTTTCATCGACATATTTGTTAAGGCGTCTGAGAACCGCCATAATCTCGTCCGCAGCGTCAGCCATATGCAGCGTTTCGATACATTCGGTAACTTTTTTGAATCCGTTTTCGACTGCGGAAATCAGGTCTTTGTCGATATCCTCTTTTTCATCGGGAGCATATACAACGCCGCCGAAATATTTGTTCGCCATTGCGGCGGTTCTGTTTACAAGGTTTCCGAGAGTGTTTACAAGGTCGGAATTATACTTTGCGACAAGCATTTCGTATGTTATGCTGCCGTCGTTGAGATAAGGCATTTCGGAAAGCACGTAGTATCTTACGGCGTCAGTGCCCATAAGGTCCGCAAGATAGTCGGCGTACATTACGTTTCCGCGCGATTTGCTCATCTTATCCATGCCCGAAAGCAGCCACGGGTGACCGAATATCTGTTTCGGCAGCGGTTCTCCGAGAGCCATAAGTATACAGGGCCAGTAAATTGTGTGGAATCTTAAAATATCCTTGCCGATTATCTGAAGATCCGCGGGCCAGTACTTTTTATAAAGCTCGCCCTTTTCGTCAACGTCGTATCCGAGAGCAGTGATATAGTTTGAAAGCGCGTCTATCCAGACATATATTACGTTGCCGGGATCGAATTCTATCGGAACTCCCCACTTAAATGTGGAGCGCGAAACGCACAGATCCTGTACGCCGGGCTTTATGAAGTTATTTATCATTTCCTTTTTGCGCGCTTCGGGAACAATAAAATCGGGGTGGGATTCTATATAATCTTCGAGAGGCTTCTGATATTTTGAAAGTTTTAAAAAATATGCAGCCTCTTTTGCGCGCGTTACGGGTCTGCCGCAATCAGGGCACTTGCCGTCCGACGCCTGAGTATCCGTCCAGAACGACTCGCAGGGTGTGCAGTACCAGCCCTCATATTCGCCCTTGTATATATCGCCGTTGTCATAGAGCTTTTTGAATATGTGCTGAACCGCCTTTACGTGATAGCCGTCGGTCGTGCGGATAAATTTATCGTAGCTTATGTTCATCTTTTTCCAGATGTTTTTCATCTCGCCGGTAATTCCATCAACGTATTGCTGCGGCTGTATGCCCTTTTCGGCTGCGGCGTTCTCTATCTTCTGTCCGTGCTCGTCGGCGCCCGTAAGCATATAGACGTCATAACCGCACATTCTCTTATATCTCGCCACGCAGTCGGTCAGAATAAGCTCATAGGTGTTTCCTATATGCGGCTTACTCGACGTATACGGTATTGCGGTAGTCAAATAATACTTTTGTTTCATGTTTATATTTGTCCTTTCTGAAAAAGAGTGTTTTACTGATTAACGGCGCCGTTATCGGGATTTTGCGGATTCCTGTTTTCTTTGTCCGCGTCTGTTTGGTCTGTGCCGTCGGAAATCCGACCGTCATGTTCTTCTCCGCCGTCATTTTCCGTAACATATCCGTAGGCACGGTCTGATTCTTCGGTCGCGTCGGCACAGTTTGTCTTTGGCGCGTATTCATACGCATTTTCAAACATTGTGCAATACAGCCTGTCCGTGCTTTCATCGCCGAACGCGTTCTCGTAGAGATATTCCGACATATACACAAGCGTCAGCAAAAAGTAAGGCAGAGTATATGCCACAAGCAGAAATCCGAGCGTAAAAAGCGACAGCACAAAAAGCGGCACAAAGCTCAAAGCGCATAAAAGTATCTCGCCACGGTTTGTTCTGCACGCGCTCTTTGCCATGAGAAAGCAGGCAGGTATATCGTCGCTGTCAAGCCTTACGGCATAATACATTCCGACAACGTTATCGGCATTTGCCGCCATTCCGAGAAGTACGGAAATTACAAGCAGTATGTTAAGTCCGAGATTGCTTACGTCAATGCCGTACATATCATATCCGTAAAGTGAGGAGTCGTAAAAGTAATTGCGGTAAACTCCGAGTGCGATAGCCGGGAGAAATCCCGGTATGCAGCGCAGAACAAAGCAGATAAATATCCTGTATGCGCGCGAAATTCCGAAATCGCTGCCGAACGGCGCAAATACGTCGCTTACATCGCATTTTTTCTTTTT
Source organism: uncultured Eubacteriales bacterium (assembly GCA_900551295.1). GTDB lineage: Bacteria > Bacillota > Clostridia > Oscillospirales > CAG-382 > UMGS1387. Next base: position 20,109 of record URVJ01000012.1, read on the forward strand.
TACCGCCTTGTATTCAAAATAAAACATTCCGACAATGAGCGGAACCGTTACAAACAGCGACAGAAATGTATAAAACGCAGGAAAAATATAGATATAATCGGAATTTATTCCGATATTCGACAAAATGTCGTAAAGAGAATATCCGAACCCGGTAAGCCCGGAAAACAAAGCCGTGATTATCAGAAACGCAAGCGTCTGGGTAACCCAGTCAGAAAGCAGCTTTCTGCGCGCGGCGCTTTTAAAGTATTGTCTTTGTGTGCGTGTAATGTTCATTATCTGTCTGCCGTGGAATTTACGGCGCACCTCCGTCTGATTTTTTCTGCATACGGTTATTATTTGCAGAAAAAGAGGTTTTGTTTCACTGACGTTTAATTTTTATCCTTAAAGCACTATCTTTCCGCCGCAGACGGTATGCAGCAGCTTTCCGTCCCTTGAAAACAGTGCAAAATCGGCACGTTTGCCTTGTTCTATGCTTCCGCAGACGTCATATATTCCGACTGCCTTTGCAGGATTTGCGCTTGCGCACTTTACAGCCTCGTCAAGCGTCACTCCGCAGAAATGCGCGTAATTCAAAACGCCGTCGCAGAGTTTTAATGAACTTCCGGCAAGCACTCCAGAATCTACGGTAACAATTTTACCGTCCTTTACGCAGACGTCCTCTCCCGCGCTCTTTAATACTCCGTCGCGCTCGTCGCAGCCGGCAAGTATTATGGAATCGGTTATGAGAACCGCTTTGTCCTGTCCCTTTGCTTTTGAAAACAGCTTTACGGCAGTCGGGTGAACGTGAAGTCCGTCGCAGATTATCTCGGCAAAAACGTCCTCGGCAAGAGCCGCTCCGAGAAGTCCCGGATTTCTGTGATGCAGCTGATTCATCGCGTTGAACGTGTGGGTTACGCAGTCTGCGCCGAGATTTATGGCTTTAAGCGAGATATCGGTATCTGCTGCGGAATGTCCGAGAGTTATCATAACTCCGAGCTTTTTACATTCCTTTATGAAATCAAGCGCGCCCGGAAGTTCGGGTGCAAGAGTCATTCTTATTTTAAGTCCGTTTGCGCACTCTATGATTTTTTTCACAAGCCCTATGTCGGGAAGTTTAAGCAGCGCCTCGTTGTGAGCGCCTCTTTTTTCGTGCGACAGAAACGGTCCCTCTATGTGTATGCCGTCGTAGTGTACCTTTGTCACAAGCTTTGAGGCGGCGGCAATGTTCTTTACGGCGGTAAGTATATTTTCTTCGGTTTCGGTCGTGGTTGTGGGAAATACGCTGGTTACTCCGCAGGAGCTGTACCAATTTTCAAGCTTTACGGCGTCGTCCGTGCTGCACTGAGTAAAATCTATTTTTTTCGCCCCGTGCGTGTGTATGTCGCAGAGTCCGGGATAAAGCACTCCCGAAAGTCCGTCGAGAACAATGTCGGCGCTTTTTTCGCATTCGCCGTACCCGACTTCCGTTATCTTTTCGTTTTCTATACACACATATCCGCCGCACTCGTTCTCTTCACAGCCGAACGCGACGTTTTTTATAAGTATCATGCAAATGTACCTCCGTACAAGATGTTTGCCGGATATTTGATAATTTTAGCTGCTTTCTTTCGCAGATTTATGTTATCACAAAACAGCAAATTTGAAATCAAATAAGCTTTTTATCTAACCTTTAAGTTCCGCCGCGAAGTTAGTAAAAGTTCTTTGGTTACTTTCTTTCGCAAATTTACATTATCCCAAAGCGGCAAGGCTGAAACCAAATAAGCTTTTTATCTAACCTTTAAGTTCCGCCGCGAAGCAAGTAAAAGTTCTTTGGTTACTTTCTTTCAAGAAAGTAACTTCAAGAAAGTGAACCATTGTATAGGTTCATAGCGTCGGCAATTTTTCCGGAAGAAATAAGTTCGGACGCGGATAAAACCTTGTCAAACTCGGTAAAAAGAGTTTTCTGTTCGGCGTCGGTAAATTTTGAGAGCACCCAGTCGGCAAGATCCATGTCGGCATAAGGCTTTGCGCCGACTCCGACCTTTATGCGCGGAAATGCGTCGCTGCCGAGATGCGAAATTATGGACTTTATGCCGTTGTGACCGCCGTCGCTGCCCTTTTTGCGTATCCGCAGCCTTCCTACGTCAAGGGATATGTCGTCGTAAATAACCGTAATGTTTTCCGGAGGTATCTTGTAGAAATTCGCAGCCTCGGCGACAGCCTCTCCCGAATTGTTCATAAAAGTCTGCGGAAGCATGAGCAGGGTTCTCTTTCCGCCCGACATGCACTCTCCGACAAGCGCTTTGAACTTTACGCGGTCGATTTTTGCGTTCTTTTTCTGTGAAATATAATCAAGCGAAAGAAATCCCGCATTGTGGCGCGTAAGCCTGTATTTGTCACCGGGATTGCCGAGTCCTACTATCATATGCGTTACCGGAACTCCGGCACCGCTTGATTCTTTCTGCTCTATCTGCTTAAAAAGCGAAAATATATCCATGTTTTATAAAACTCCAAGGGTTATATGCATTTTTTTGTGCTGTCACAAGCTTTGATTTATACCGAAAGCCGCCGAAAAAAGCTGCTTTATGCGCTCATTCTGTCCCGAAACGTAAAGATAACCGAACAGCGCCTCAAGTCCCGTCGCTCTGCGGTACTGTATTATATCGCCGTGATTTGGCGAAAAGTGCGTTTTTGCATTTCTGCCGCGCTTGAAAACCGCAGTTTCCTTTTCCGAAAGCAAAGGCAGTATGCGTTCGGCAGCGTCGCTCTGAGCCTCGCACGTTACATACGCCTTAGACGCCCTTACAAGTCCTCCCGGCTTTACTTCTCCGCTCATATGAAGCACCGCGTCGCGCGCAAGCAGTTCCATGCAGGCGTCGCCTATATATGCAAGCGTCAATACTCCGTAGCTGTCGGGATTCTTGTCCGCGCCGAACAGCAAAAGCCCGCCGTTCAAAGCGCCGCCATCAAGGCTTTCGGTATTTTTGTCCATGTTCTTACACACGTTTCCACTTAGGACCGTTCGGCGTATCCTCTATTACTATTCCGCGCGCTTTAAGCTCGTCTCTTATTCTGTCAGCCTCGGCATAGTTCTTTGCTTTCTTTGCGTCGGTGCGCTTTGCGACAAGTTCTTCTATTTCCGCGTCGTCGGAATTTCCGGCGCTTTCCTTTTTCTCAAATCCGAACAGCGCAAGCATATCCGTATATATCTCCCACGCCTTGTCCAGAAATTCAGCGGAAAGATTTTCGTTTGCAAGCGCACGGTTGATGTCGCGCGTAAGCTCAAATACGGCGGCTATTCCGTCGGCTGTGTTGAAATCGTTATCGAGCGCGTCGCACATCTGCTTTCTTCTGCCCTCAAAGGTGCAAAGCAGATTTTTTTCCTCGTCGGAAAGAGAACGCAGAACATCGTTTGCCGCAGCCTTTATTCTGAAACCGAGATTTTCCTCGCAGGTGTGCAGTCTTTCAAGCGATACCTTTGCCTGGTGCATTGCCTCTTCGGAATAGTTTACCGGACTTCTGTAATGAGCCGATATGATAAAGAAACGTATTGTTTCATATCCGTACTTTGCAGCGGCGTCCCTTACCTTAAAGGATATGCCGGACTTTGACATCTTTACGCCGTCGGTAAGTATATATGCGTTATGAAGCCATATTCTCGTAAATGTAGGATCCGTGCAGCCGCAGCAGCTGTTATAGCTTTCTGACTGCGCAATCTCGTTTTCATGATGCGGAAACGCAAGGTCTTCTCCGCCTGCGTGTATATCTATATTCGCACCGAGATATTTTCTCGACATTGCCGAGCATTCTATATGCCAGCCCGGTCTGCCCTTTCCCCATGGCGATTCCCAGTACGGCTCTCCCGGCTTCGCGGCCTTCCATACGGCAAAGTCAAGCGGATCTTCCTTTATATCCGAAACGTCTATTCTAGCGCCGCTTTCAAGGTCGTCTATATTCTTATGCGACAGCTTTCCGTAGCCCTTGAATTTGCGCGTTCTGAAATATACGTCCTTGTCCTCGCTTATTCCGTCGGGACTTACGGCATACGCATATCCGCCCTCTTCGAGTTTCTTTACCATTTCGATAATTTCGGGAATATTCTCGGTGGCTCTCGGATGGTGCGTCGCCTTTTTTATTCCAAGACCTTCCGCGTCGGTGAAATATTCCTTTATATATTTTTCCGCAACCTCTTTTACGGTCGTGCCCTCTGCGTTTGCTTTCTTTATAAGCTTATCGTCGATATCGGTAAAGTTCTGGGTGAAGTTTACCTTATATCCTCTGTATTCAAGGTATCTGCGCAAAAAATCAAAAATTACAAAACATCTTGCGTTTCCGACATGGAAAAAGTCATACACCGTCGGGCCGCAGGTATACATCTTTACGGTATCTCCGTCGAGAGGCTTGAGCTCCTCAAGCTGTTTTGTCATGGAATTATAGAGTTTCATGCTGTTTTATCCTTTCAGCCGTTAAAAATTTACGGCTTTTGATTATTTATTCTTCCGTTTTGCCTTTGCCGCCTGTTTTTGCTTCTTCAAGCTGTTTTTCAAGGTTATCTATACGGCGGTAAAGCTTGCAAAGCTCCTGCGATACGGGATCGGGTATATGGATCTGGTCAAGGTCGTTGCAGACTGTCCTTTTCTTGGCGTCACCGGTATATATTATCCTTGCCGGGACACCGACTGCCGTTGCGTTTTCGGGTACCGTATCGAGTACGACGGCGCCTGCCGCGATCTTTGCGTTATCGCCGACGGTGAAAGGCCCGAGTACCTTTGCCCCCGAACCTACCATTACGTTATTGCCTATTGTCGGGTGGCGCTTTCCCGTATGCTTTCCGGTACCGCCGAGTGTTACGCCCTGATATATGGTGCAGTTATCCCCGACAACAGCCGTTTCGCCTATTACAACGCCCATTCCGTGGTCAATAAGCAAACCCTTGCCTATTGTAGCGCCGGGATGTATTTCAATTCCTGTCTTATGGCGTGCGTGCTGAGATACCCAGCGCGCTATGAATTTCATATCATGTTTAAAAAACCAATGCGCGATTCTGTGATATATTACGGCGTGAAGTCCGGAATAGAGAAAGAACACCTCGGCGCCGTTTCTCGCAGCCGGATCTCTGTCGCGTATGGCTTTTATATCATATCTGAGATTATCAAACAAAATGCATTTCTCCCAAAAGTTAATTTTTACATTGTTATGTATTTTTTATACGCTTTAAAATAAAGCGCGCCGGAATAAAGAGTAAAGAATATGACGACTGCCATAAAGATATACGTAAGCGGTCTGTAAGTTACGAAAAAGTCCGAGAAAGAGAAGATCATGGGTTCGAGTATGAGAAGTTCTATGAAAATACACTGAGAGAACGTCTTTATCTTACCCGGCATTGCGGCTGCTATTACAACATGCTCCGCGTTTACCGCAACAAGTCTCATTGACGTTACGGCAAATTCTCTGAAAACAACGACTATCGTCGTAATCACAAGCCAGAGTCTCATTTCCTCAAACGCGTATATTGACGCTATGAGCGCGCCGATAACCATGAACTTATCGGCAAGAGGATCCATAAACTTTCCGAAATTTGTGATGAGATTGTATTTTCTCGCTATCTTTCCGTCGGCAAAATCCGTTACCGCCGAGAGAAAGAAAACTACCGCCGACACTATATAAAGCGGCACTTTTATATCCTCGTTTCCGAGTGCGTTCGGAAGCATAAGGCATACTACGAAAATCGGAACCATACATATGCGGAGTATTGTGAGTTTATTCGGCAAATTCATAAATAACACTTTTCTTTCCTTTTGCTCAAAGTACCGCTTCGCCGAGAAGGTCATAATCCATAACCTCGGTTATTTTTACGTTTACAAATTCACCCGGTGCGACTTTTCTGTCCTTGGACGAAAAATATACTTTACCGTCTATTTCGGGTGCGTCAAATTCGCTTCTGCCGAAATACACGCCGGCTGCCTTGTCAAAGCCCTCGCAGAGGACGGTCAGAACCTTGCCGACCTGCTTTTTATTGAAAGCCTCATGTATTTCAAACTGATTCTGCATAAGCTTATCCATTCGCTTCTGCTTTGTCTTTTCGGGAACTATGCCCTCTTTTATCTTTGCCGCGGGCGTTCCATCCTGACATGAGAACGTGAACACGCCGAGTCTTTCAAACTTAATCTCTTTCAGAAACTCCGCAAGCAATGCGAAATCTTCTTTTGTTTCTCCGGGAAATCCGACTATTACCGTGGAACGGATTACTATGCCCGGCACTTCTTTTCGCAGCAGAGCTATCTTTTCCTTTATGAGCGCGCTGTTTCCGCGTCTGCCCATTGCTTTTAAGACCTTATCGGAAATGTGCTGTATCGGAAGGTCTATATATTTTACGACCTTAGGCTCCGACGCTATTGTTTTTACAAGGCTTTCCGTAAGCTCTTCGGGGTAACAGTAGAGTATTCTCACCCATTTTACTCCGTCTATCTTACAGACCTCGTGCAGCAGAACGTCGAGTTTGGGTTCGCCGTAAAGGTCGTTTCCGTATCTTGTGGTGTCCTGGGAAACAAGGATTATTTCCTTTGCTCCGAGAGAAACCATTTCCTTAGCCTCGGCAACGACGTCCTCGATCTTTCGGCTTCTGAACTTTCCGCGCAGATACGGAATTATACAGTATGTACAGTGATTGTCGCAGCCCTCCGATATTTTAATATATACCGAGCTTTCGTCAGTCGTTACAACCCTGTCTCCGCCGAGAGGATGGTTTTCGGGCGCGGTTATGCAGCTGTACTTTGCTTTATCCTTTTTACCGCCGTTTTCGTAGGCATATTTTACAGCCTCGGTTATTTTCTCTATATCGCCGACGCCCACTATTGCGTCAACCTCCGGCATGAGGTCGAAAATTTCCTCTTTATACCGCTGCGAAAGACAGCCGGTGACAACTATGCCTTTAAGATTTCTGTTTTCGCGCAGCCATGCGACGTCGAGAATGGTGTCTATCGCCTCTTGCTTTGCGCTGTCGATAAACGCGCAGGTATTTACAACCACAACGTCTGCGTTTATATCCTCTTCGACTATTTCGATACCTGCCTTATTAAGCTCCGCGAGCATAAGCTCCGAATCCACAAGATTTTTTGAACAGCCCAAAGAAACAAACGCGCATTTTATACTCATTTCAACATACCTTTCTGAAATTCCGGGTTTTATCCGCATAAAACTCTGTGCGGATAAAGGTTTACACAATATATTACCACACTATTTTATTAAAATCAAGTGCGCAGCGCTTTTTTGTATGCGCCATAACGTAAATTTTTATTGAAAATTGCAGCAGCCTATGATAAAATACTAATGAATTGCCTGTCGGCATGAATTGAAATTTAAATTTCATGAATTGCGCTATGCGTATGGCAAGTGTGAGGTAAAACAATCATGATAAACAAAAACAGTTTTCCCGAGCAGAACAAATTCGGCATCTCTATCGAGGACAGCGGATATGCGCTCCTCGACAGCACATGGTACAGGGAAAACGAATGCAGTCCGTTCTCAAGGCTGTATTTTATAAAGGGCGGGAGCGGATATTTAAAGAAAGACGGCAAAACAATACCGATAAAAGGCGGTTTTGTCTATCTCGTTCCGGCAGAATGTCAGTTCTCATACGGCTGCGAAAGTCTTGAAAAGCTCTACTTTCACATCTCGGTCTTAACGTCCGAAAAATACGAGCTGCTTGCCGGAATAAAAGAAATATACTGTCTTCCGTTTTCGCAGCAAGAGTTTGACCGTCTTTACGAATGTTACTTTTCAGAGGACTACGCACGCCTGCTTGAGCTAAAAAGCACGCTGTATTCGTCGGTATCCGAATTTCTTTCGCTTACGCATTTTTTCGGCGTTCCCATAAAAAGATATTCCGAGACCGTTGAAAAGGCTATGAAATACATTCAGCACAATCCGCTTATAAGCCTGCGCGCAAAGGACATTTCGGACGCGTTATTCATCTCCGAAAGCAAGCTGCGAAAAGCTTTCAAGGACGAGACAGGCACGGCTGTCGGCACTTACTCCGATACGATAGTATTCAACATGGCAAAAAGAATGCTTGTCGAAAACAGGCTTTCGGTAAAGGACATCAGCCGCGTCCTGGGATTCTGCGATCAGTTCTATTTTTCGCGCAGCTTTAAGTCGCGTTTCGGCAAAACTCCGCTGCAATACAGACGCGACAACATACGTACCTTATGACGCGTATTACATTTTTTTGCAGTTTTTCCTGAAATTTTATGTATTAAGTTTCTATATCTACTTGAAAAATGTTCCGCGATATGATAGAATTAATCATAGCAAATTTACAAAGGTGTGATTATTTTGAAAAGAAAGAAGATATTGACCGTAATACTCAGCCTTATGATTTCGGCTCTTATGCTTGCGTTTTCGGTTATTACGGTCGTCGCATATTCGTCCGACGAAGATCCGCTTGTAACGCTCAGTTACTTAAACGAGGTCGTTATACCAAAGCTCAAAGCAGAGCTGGGCGCATCATCGCAGAACGGAAATAACGGTTCCGGCAGCGTTCAGACAGGCACTTCAGCAAACACCGGCGACGCGTCGGGTACATACGAAACGCTTGAGCTTGACATCGGCGACACGCTGCTTGCAAAAAGCGCGCTTGAAATAATTGTCCGTCCCGGAAGTATCGTAACTGCGGTAAGTCCTTTCAAACAGCAAGGCATTGCCGACATTACAAACGGCAACGAGCTTTACGACGGCGACGAATTCGCAATAAACGCCTACTGCATCATTCCGCGCGGAAACGACGGCAGAGGCGTAAGAGTCTTCAGTGAAAAGGCATACATTCTGATAAGAGGTGAATACGAAATTGGCTAAAAAAACTTCTAAATTCTCAAAAAGAGAGATAGCTGTAAGAGCAATGGCAATAGTTCTCGCCGTTCTCTTTGTTGTAACAGGTCTTATTGCCGTTCTTCCGACATTCTTTTAATTGATAAAAGACCTTTCACAGCCGCATATGACGCCGGTATATCGTTATTCGGCGCCGCGCAATTAAACCGCATACGACGCATACTTGTTTTATTTTACCGGTATGCGTCTTGTCTTTCACGGAAAGGGTGAAATATATGTCCCGCAAAACAAGATTTACGCTTATTTTCGCGCTGCTTTGCGCTTTATTCATGTTTAACGCCTTTGCGGACGGTGTGAGCGCCGAAACAAAGGTAAGAGTCGGAATTTTCTACTCATCGACGGCTTTCAAAGGACAAGCTGCCGTAAACTCGGAAACCGGCTTTTCGATAGGCGTCTATGACGAAAACGGCGATTTTTCCGAAACCGCGCTTGATGAAACAGTCAAAAACGCATACGTATACATAAACGACGGCGCACTTGTTTTTGCGTCGGAGGACATGAAAAACGCGCAAAACAATCCCGACAGCGTAATTTTCCGCGCCGAAAATGGACAGAAACTTGTTCTTCGCCCTGCCGCGCTTTCGGAAAATTCGGACAATAACGCGGCAGCCGACGCAAATTACAGCGCAGACCTGCCGTACATCGGAATTTCCGGCAAGAAATATCCCGAACTTCTCGAATTCGTAATGGATCCCAACGGCAACATAAAAGTTATAAACGTCGTCGGGCTTGAACAGTACATAAAGGGCGTTCTGCCGAACGAGGTCTACACATCATGGGAGCCGGAAGCGCTCAAAGCTGCAGCCGTTGCCACAAGAACATACACCTTAAAGAGTATGCGCGGCAAACATTCCTCCCTCGGCTTTGATCTATGCCCCACTACCGACTGCCAGGTATATGCCGGCGTTACCAAAACCGCAAAAAGCACCGACTCCGCCGTTGACGGAACCCACGGACAGGTCTTAACATACAACGGTTCTCTTATAGATGCGGTATATCATGCAATAAGCGGCGGTACGACCGAAAGCGCATGGGGCGCATGGGGAGGCAACAAAAACGCTCATCCTTATCTTACGGTCGTATCCACTCCGTTTGAAAAATACGGCGAATTAAAGCAGGGACACTGGTCATATGTCATTCCGGCAGACACCTTAAAGAGCATTATAAACGCAAAATATCCGGGCAAGCTTACCGGAGACATAAAAAGCATTGATTACAGCACCGACGGCGGCGAGTACATTCACACTATGGTAATTACCGACACCGACGGAAAGCAGATAAAACTTACAACATCAAGCGCCGTGCGTTCGCTGTTCAACAAATACGCGCTCAGCGCAAACTTCACTCTCGGGCGCACCTTTGCTCCGTCCGACGAACAGACGGACGACACCGTAACAGTTATAACCTCAAAAGGCAAAAGGACTGTTGACGCCGCAGACGGTCTTACGCTTATCACGGCAGACTCAACGGAAAGCTTTTCCGGGCTTTCGGACGTATATTTTCTTAACGGCAAAGGCTACGGCCACGGCGTGGGAATGAGCCAGTTCGGCGCACAGTATGCGGCTCTTGAGGGCTACACATACAAGCAGATCCTCGAAACCTACTACCCCGGAACGCTCATAGTAAGCAAATATTAAGCTCAAAATCAACCGAAAGGACTGTTATATTTGATAATAAACATACTCTCCGGCGACGTCATGGGACAATATGCCGACAAGCTCGGCTTTTCCGACAAGGTTATTCCGTTCGGAGAATCAATGATTACCGGACACCCGACAAGCGACATTTTCAGCAAGGAGTTTATTGCGGAACGCGCCGCAAGTCTGAAAACCACACCCGAAAAGTACAGAAAAAAGATTGTATTTCCGCTTTCAAAGCTGCGTTCGACGGACGAGGTTCACGTATGGTTCGGCAGAGATATGTACTGCCAGATAAATCTTATAACGGTTCTCGCACTGCTTGAGAAAAGCAGCATAAAATCCGCCGTATTCCATGAGGTTTTCGAGGACGACATGGTTGAAAAGTCAAAGACTGAAATATCAACCGACGGTTTTACCGACGCATACAACAGTATTCTCGTAAACAGAGAACCGACCGTGACGGGACTTGACACGGTAAACTCGGCGCTTGAAATGTATTTTGAGTTTATAAACGCCGAAGGTTCTCTCTGCGACTTTATCCGTGAAAACAAGGACGATTCGGTGCTTACGCTGACGCTTAAGATTATACGCTCCTATGCCGAATACGGGCTTGGCGACGTCGCATGCAAAGATTTGATACTGCGTGTGCGCGAAAAGCAGGGCGATAATCAAAATGCCGAAGCAGAGGAAAACTGAGTTTCAGCAAAACAACAACACAAAGGCAAAGCCGAGTGCAGGGAGAAACAAATCTCCGTTTAACGCACCCGGCTTATTTTTCGGTTTTATTCAGTTTCAGCCGTTAAGCTGTTTTGCCATACTCAAGAGATCTTCGCGCGACAGTTTTCCGTCACTCTGGAAAAGCTCAAAGCTTATTCCTCCGAGTTCCCACTGAAGATTCTGCATTCTGCTTATCTTTACTTTGTCGGAACCTACGCCGAACACAAGCTCTCCGCGCTGTGCCGCAGCCTTATCCTCATCGGTATACTCATAGTTTACCGGAACGAATTTCTGTGTATACGAATAGTATCTGTACTCAACGCCGTCCTCGGAAAATACCGTGCAGTCGGCAGCAGAGCCGTCGCCGTCCTGTTGCAGCGAAGTTTTATGATTATCCTGTGAGAGCACGACCACATCTCCGTCTTTTTCGTAATCGAACAGCAGCGACTTATAGTTTTCAGCCGTATTTCCTTCCCCGTCCTCAATGGTATTTGAGGCTGTTCTGCCCTCCTTGAAGGTATATCCGTTATCAAAGTTTTCGACAAGCTTTGCTTCAAATCCGGCGTCTCTGACACACTGCTCCATTGCCGGCAGCGAAGTATAATCGGGGTTTGAGCTTGAGTGTACGCCGATTGACACGGCATTTTTAACTGCGGCAAATACGCCGACTCCGAGAACCGCAACTATTGCCGCGACTGCGAGAATTGTTCTTTTTGACATAAAAGTCCTCTCCTTTTTTGTACCAGCGGCGCTTTTTGCCGCTGAGATGAGTATTTCTTCCGGAAGATTTTCCGGAACATTGATTTTAAGAAATGCTTTTTTCAGTTCTTCACCTTTCATTTTATTGCCCTCCGTATTCAATTTTCAGCTTTTGCCGTCCGTACTGAAGTCTTTTTCTGACCGCCGTTTCGGAACACGAAAGAATATTTGCTATCTCGGCGGTCTTATATCCCTCGGCGTAAAACAGATACAGCACCTTGCGGTATTTTTCGTCAAGCGACATAACGCTCTCCATAATTCCGTATTCCGGCGTATCGTTACCGCAGTATTCGCGAAGTTCATCAATATCGGCGTAGCGGTTTCTTATGCGGAATCTGCATATATCCTTTGACTTATTCGCCGCGACCTTCAAAAGCCATGCTTTTTTATGCTCCTCGCCGTTAAAAGACGGAGCGCAGGTCATATAGCTCATAAATGTTTCCGAAAGCGCGTCCTGTGCGTCGGCATTATTGCCGAGTATTGAATAGCACAGTCTGAAAAGTGTATTTGAATACTTATGTACGGTCTGTTCTATTTCTTCATCAGCCGGCCGGACTGAATTTTTTCTCATTGCATCAGCTCCTTTCACTATATACACGTTCCGCAGTTCTGTTTTGTGACACAAAAACAAAAAAAATCCGCAGCATATTTCAGCCGCGGATAAAATATCTGTCTTTTATTTACTTTGCGTAGTCAACCTTACGGTTTTCCCTGATGATCATAACCTTTATCTGTCCGGGATATTCAAGCTCGTTTTCTATCTTCTTTGCAATATCGCGCGCAAGGAATACCATTTCGTCGTCCTTAACCTCGTCGGGCTTGACCATGACTCTTATCTCACGGCCTGCCTGTATTGCAAAGCACTTTTCAACTCCGTTGAATTCGGTTGCTATTTCCTCAAGTCTCTGAAGTCTCTTGATATACGACTCAAGGTTTTCGCGTCTTGCGCCGGGACGCGCTGCGCTTATCGCGTCGGCTGCCTGTACAAGCATTGCAACGACGGTCTGAGCCTCAACATCTCCGTGATGCGCCTCGATAGCATGTATAACGTCCTTATTCTCATGATACTTCTTTGCAAGCTCAACGCCTATCTGTACGTGCGAACCGTCAACGTCATGGTCGACAGCCTTGCCTATATCATGCAGCAGACCTGCGCGCTTTGCAAGCATTGCGTCTACTCCGAGTTCGCTTGCAAGCATACCTGCGATATGTGAAACCTCGATAGAATGTATAAGCACGTTCTGACCGTAGCTTGTACGGTAACGCAGTCTGCCGAGTATCTTTACAAGTTCGGGATTTATGCCGTGAACGCCTGTTTCAAACGTAGCCTGTTCACCGCACTGTTTGATATTCTGCTCGACTTCCTTACGGCTCTTTTCAACCATTTCCTCTATACGTGCAGGGTGTATTCTGCCGTCGGAAATAAGCTTTTCAAGCGAAAGTCTTGCCACTTCGCGCCTTACCGGATCAAAGCTCGAAACGGTTATCGCCTCGGGCGTATCGTCGATTATAAGGTCAACGCCGGTGAGCGTTTCAATGGTTCTGATATTACGTCCCTCGCGTCCGATAATTCTTCCCTTCATCTCGTCGTTGGGAAGCGCAACCGCAGAAACCGTAGCCTCGCTCACATAGTCGGACGCACATCTCTGAATGGCAAGAGAAATAAGGTTTCTCGCCTTATTATCCGCCTCTTCCTTGTACTCCTGCTCAATTTCGGCAATCTTCATGGACGCCTCGTGACGAACCTCGGATTCGACCTTGTTAAGCAAATATTCCTTTGCCTGTTCGGACGTAAATCCCGAGATCTGTTCGAGTTTCTTTACCTCGTCGGCGATTATTCCGTCGAGTTCCTCTTTCTTTGCGTCAAGTTCTTTTTCTTTCTTTGCCAGAGCCTCTTCCTTGCGTTCGCAAGCCTCTGTTTTCTTATCGAGAGACTCTTCCTTCTGCTGGGCGTGTTTCTCAAGACGCGCTACCTCGTTTCTGCGCTCCTTGATCTCACTTTCCATTTCGTTTTTGTTTTTGAGAATTTCTTCCTTGGCTTCGATCAAAGCCTCTTTTTTCTTGGTCTCTGCGTCCTTTTCGGCTTCTTCTCCGATCTTCTTTGCCTCGTTTTTCGCGTTTTCGATTATGCTCTGTGCGTCCTTGCCCTTTGACTTATCGCTTACGCCTTTTATGACAAAGCCTATTGCGAAACCGATAACAACGCCTATGACCGCTGCTATTGCAAGATTCAAAATAAAAGCACCTCCTTCGTCGTACATAAATAACAAAACAGGTGCGATACAATATAAAACGGACTGTTCCCGGCAATTTGATGTAAAGCCGAAAGCCGCGAAATTACTGCCCGAAACGCAGAATCTCCGGTGAAAAATGCGCCTTTATCGGGAGCAGAGCGCATAAAAATACGGCGTAAAAACCCGGGAAATGTGACATTTGCTTATTTTGACGATTTATATAAAAACCTTTGTTGTTTCATACTGTAAAGCACTGAAAAATTTATAATTATGTTATTTTGTAACCCTACAATAGCATTATTATACAACAAAAGCGGCAAATTGTCAATAGCATATGCACATCATGCGGAAATTTACGCCGAAAATCTTAAATTTTCTTAAAAGGTCATTCCAAAATATAGACCACAACGTTTCGCCTGCCGAACTGTATGCACTCGTCATAAGTCGGGTACGCAAGGTCGATCTTATTGCCCACTATCGCGCCGCCGGTATCCTCCGCCTCGCAGTATCCGTACTCGACGGAGCCTGTCACGAACATTTTGGTATGCAGCGGAACGGTATCGGGATCCACTGCGGCTATTCCCTTTTGCAGCGAACGTCCGGTCGCGGTGGTGGTTGTGGTAATTCCCGGAATATAGGTGTAGGCGGTAGCCTCCATGGGAATGTAATACGAGTAATTATAGACCGTTCCGTCCTCTGCGGTAACGGTGCCGCCGACGCCGCGGCTTACAGTCTGTTCGGTCGGGAGCGAAAGCACGGTTTCGGAGTACATCGCCTCCTCGACGGGAGCGCCGTTTACGTATTTTACGATGTAGCTCCTCCTTGCCTCGCCTTCAACGCCGGGCGTTATTACCTCGGTCGTACCTTTGGGTATTGTCTTTGACTCAAATTCAATGGTCTCAAACGGGATCTTCTCCACGCGCGTTTCGGTGACGTATTCAACCGAACCTATATCGACGATTATGTTATCATAGAGCACCGTATCGGGCGATATATTGATTATATCGTTTTCGCCGAGCTCTATTCCCTCATACTGCAGAAACGCAGCACAGTCAACGGGGAAAAATTCATATTTGCTGATAACTCCGTGATCCACAAGCGTCACGTTTACCGGGCCTGCCATATAAATAAGGCTTTCCGCGGTGTTATCCTCTGCCGATATAGAGTTTTCGGTCTGATGATCGTTATTCTCGGAGCTTTCGTTGAATACGCGTCCGGAAAATGCGCTTGTCTTTACCGTAAGCACGAACAAAACCATTATTGCCGTGCATATAAATCCGACGGTAAATCTCGCCGTTGTTCTCAATTTGTTAACAATCACAGCCGTTCTCCTTTCAAAAAATTCCGGCAAACAAGTTGCCTTTCTCGGTCATGGTTTCGTATCATAGCACAAAGATTTCAGTTTGTCAACCCTTTTCACAAAATTTTCACCTGACTTTGTTATTATATTCCACTATTTCTAAAATTATGCGCGTTTTATCATAAATTTTGCAAAAAAATAACGTCCCGCGTTTTTCACGGGACGAAGTGCAAAGGCAGTCGGGGCTTGTTAATATTTACTTAATAATTCCGCTGTCTTTTATAACCTCAACAATGCGGTTTATTTCATCAACGCTTTTTGTGAGAGCAAAGCGGACATATTTTTTGCCGTTCTTGCCGAAAGCCTCGCCGGGAGTGCAGATAATTCCGGCTTTTTCCATGAGCAGAGTGCAGAATTCAAAGCTGTCGTCATATCCGTCGGGAAGCTTTGCCCAGACGAACATTGTTCCGTGGGAATCCGGGACGTTCCAGCCTATTCTGCGAAGTCCTCCGCAGAGTGCGTCGCGGCGTTTCTGATATTCTGCTTTCTGATTTTCGACAAAATCGCGCGGACATTTCAGCGCCGCAAGCGCACCGTACTGAACCGGTCTGAATACGCCGAAATCGTACTGCGAGCGCAGCAGTTTCATTGCGTTTACCACGCTCTTGTTGCCTATCATAAAGGAAATACGTGCGCCGGTTACGTCAAAGGACTTTGAAAGCGAGAAAAACTCGACTCCGACTTCCCTTGCGCCGGGCAGCGACAGGAACGAAAAGCTCTCCCTGCCGTCGAATATTATATCCGAATACGCATTATCGTTGACTATTATAAAGCCGTACTTTTTTGCGTACTCTATTGCGGTAAGGTACATCTCTTTTGTTGCTACGGCTCCGGACGGATTTGACGGATAAGAAAGAATTATGTACTTTGCGCGTTTCAGAACGTCCTCCGGTATCTTGTCAAACTCGGGCATAAAGTGACTTTCTTCGGTAAGGCTGTAAAAATACTCTTCGGCGTCGCCAAGAAACGCTCCTGCCTCAAATACGGGATACCCCGGATCGGGGAGCATTACGATATCTCCCTTTGAGCAAAGCGCAAGTCCCAAATGTCCGATTCCCTCCTGCGAGCCGTGAACGCTTACTATTTCGTCGGGGAAAATTTCGGTGCCGAAACGGTTTTTATAATATTCGCACAGAGCTTCCGTAAGTTCCGGAATATCCGTCATTGCATATTTATAGTTTTCGGGATTTTTTGCAGCCTCGCTTACCGCGTCCATAACGCTCTGCGGAGGTTTGAAATCGGGAGTGCCTATCGAGAGATTATAAATCTGTCTTCCCTGCTTTAAAAGCTCCTCTTTTCTCTCGTCGAGAGCCGCAAAAATTCCTGTTTTGAAGTGTTCGAGTCTCTTTGCTTTCTGAAATTCCATTTTACATGACCTCTGTATCAATTATTTTTGAGTTCCTCATAAATCGGTTTACATAATCCTTTCAAGTCATGTGCCCCATGTTTTACCACATTATGTAAACTGTTTAAGAATATTGCACAATGATTTATATTAATATATTTGCAATTTTGTCTAAATGCACAATTTAATTTTGTAACCAATTTGTAAAAACAAATCTTGCGTATGCGCCGCTTGTGTTTTGCGGCACGAGATATGGACAAATTATACGCAATGTCCGCCGTCACGGCACAAGAGAGTTTACTTTTACCGCGGAATATGTTACAAAACTTTAAACATTGCAAAGTTCCATATCATCTGCGCCATGCTCCGGGTCGCTTTTTGTACATTTTATTAAAAAAATGTAATAATGTAAACCGATTTTGCCGCGGTAAATTTGCTCTCAAAGCCGCGGTAAAACCATTTTTCTTCCTATATATTATATATATTATTTTCAGAGCTTAAGTTCAAATTTACTTCCCGTAAAATCAACCAGTCCGTCGCGTTTCATACGGTGAAGTTCCTTTGACATTGCGCACCGTTCGACGCAAAGATAGTCGGCAAGCTCATGACGGTTAAAGGGTATGCTGAACGTGAGAGAACCGTGTTTTTTTGCCTGTCCCGAAAGATACGACAGAAGTTTGTCGCGCGTGGTGCGTTTGCAGATATGATTGATCTTAAATTCAAGTTCTCTGGATTTTGACGCAACGGACGAAAGCAAATTCTGTATGAGCAGAGTATGCTCCGCGCAGCCCTTTGAACTGGGAGTGCTCATTCTTTTTATGTCGAGAAACACGACATCCGTATCCTCTTTTGCCACAACGTCGAAAACAGGCGTGTCGTTCTTTGCAAGCGCATATGCCTCGCCGAAGCTGCTGCCGGCTACGTATTCGGTTATTATGGATTTATTCCCCCAAACGTCGCAGCTTTCGGTATACAGTTTCCCCGAAAGTATGATTCCGACCTGCGTTACCTTTTTGCCTGCCTCCCATACGGTCTGCCCCGCCGAAAAACTTTTCTGAGAGCTGTCAAGGCAGACAAGCATTGACTTTACTTTCTCACGCGGTATCTCCGAGAACAGCTCGGTATTCATTATTATATCGCATCTGTCCATACTGATTTCCCCGTTTTTCTACATATATATTATATACTGCGTTTTTTGTTTTTTAGCCGCAAATACCCAAAGTGGCATTTGACACATACATTATAAGACAAATATTGTATAATGTCATTAATAAAGATACAATAAATAATAAATTCACGGCAAATTCAGGAGGTTAATTATGCACTGCGAAATTAAAATAGATGAAAATCTTTACTGGATAGGCGCAAACGACAGGAGAATTGCTCTGTTTGAAAACGTTTATCCCGTTCCGAACGGCGTTTCCTACAACTCATATTTTATAGACGACGAAAAGACGGCGATCTTAGACACGGTTGACGCGTCGGGCAGCAAAGTTTTCTTTGAAAATCTTGAATATCTTCTTGACGGCAGAAAACCCGACTATCTCATTATCAACCACACGGAACCCGACCATGCCGCAACCGTTGCGCTCACCGCCGAAAAGTACCCCGAACTTAAACTTGTATGCAATGCAAAGACTGCGGGTATGTTAGGTCAGTTCTTTGAAAATGATTTTTCGGACAGGGTGATTACCGTAAAAGAAGGCGACACGCTGTCCCTTGGCAAGCACACTTTGACTTTTGTAATGGCTCCTATGGTTCACTGGCCTGAGGTCATGGTTACATATGAAACCGAAACAAAGACGCTTTTCTCTGCGGACGCATTCGGAGTTTTCGGTGCGCTTTCGGGAAACATCTTTGCGGACGAAACGGATTTTGACATTTCCGAAGCACGCCGTTACTACACAAACATTGTCGGAAAGTACGGCGCTCAGGTTCAGAGCCTTTTGAAAAAGGCGTCGGCGCTTGAAATTAACCGCATTTGTCCGCTGCACGGTCCCGTACACAGAAAAGACATCAGGGTATTGATCGAAAAGTATGACAAGTGGAGTTCCTACACGCCTGAAGACACGTCGGTTGCGGTATTCTATGCGTCGGTATACAGCAACACCGAAAATGCCGCCGAGATTTTAACGTCAAAGCTTGCCGCAAAAGGAATCAAAAACATAAAGCTTTATGACGTTTCGGCAACTCACCCGTCATATCTTGTCGCTGAAGCCTTCAGATGCTCTCACCTTGTATTTGCCTCGATATCGTACAATGCGGGAATTTTTGTAAACATGGAAAATTTACTTCATGACCTTGTTTCGCACAACATACAGAACCGCACAGTTTCATTTATCGAAAACGGTTCATGGGCGCCGACAAGCGCGTCTATGATGAAAAAGCTCCTTGAGCCGTGCAAAAACATGAAGTTCATCGAGGACAAGGTTACGGTAAAATCATCTCTCAAGCAGGAGCAGTATGAGCAGATTGAAAAGCTTGCCGACGCAGTTTACAATTCAATGAGCGAAGCTTAAAAGCATTATTATATAATATGTAGGAAGAAAACCGCAAAATCACACATATTTACCGGGCGCAGAATAAAAAGCGCCCGGCTTTTTTTATGCTTAAAATTACATTTATATATCAGTATCGGGCATAATAATATCAAAAAATGTGTTCGGGAGAAACTGAAAAAATGAAACAGGCGGTTATAGACATAGGTTCAAACTCGGTAAGGCTTACGCTTTATGAGTTGGACGGCACTGAGTTTAAAATACTTTTCAGAGAAAAAATTATGGCAGGACTTGCAGGATACGTTGACGAAAACGGGAATTTAAGCCCTATCGGAATAGAATGTGCGTGTTCGGGACTTAAAATTTTTTTCGATATTTTAAAGTCGCTGCATATTGACAACACAGCGGTCTTTGCAACAGCGTCTTTACGCAACATAAACAACACAACCGAGGCTGTATCTCAGATAAAAGCCGCGTGCGGATACGATATTGAAATTCTGAGTGAAAATGACGAGGCTTTATGCGGCTACTACGGCGCAATGCGCGAATTTGAGCTGCCTGACGGCGCGTTTATCGACGTCGGCGGAGGAAGTACGGAGGTCGTCACGTTTGAAAACGCAAAAGTCATAGACTGCATCAGCTTTCCGATAGGCTCGCTCAGCCTGTATTCGTCATGCGTAAAGAAAATTCTTCCCGGAAAAGGTTCAACAGAGCGAATACTCGGCGAAATCAAAAAGCAAACCGACGGGTGCGAGATCTTTTCGTCATACGCAAAGCGCAAAGTGCTGACAGGCGTCGGAGGCACGGCAAGAGGACTTCTCAAAATTGCAAAAAGCTGTTTTGAACTTCCCGAAAGCTGCCGCTGCATATCGGCGTATCAGCTCGGAAAACTAACCGATTTTTTATGTTCGGGCTCAAAAAAGGCGTCGGATCTCATACTAAAGCTCGAACCTGACAGAATTCACACCATTGTTCCAGGAGTTATGATTCTGCATCACATATTCCGCCTTTTGGGTGCGGACGAGCTTATTGTCAGCAAATACGGTGTCAGAGAAGGTTATTTATGCACAAAACTTTACCCGTCGGCAAAAGAAAATACGACTGCACTCAAAACCGTGAATTAAGCCAGCTCGACTTTAACGGACGCGTGCTGTCACTTGCGGCAAACAGCGATATTCCGCCTTTGGAAAAGATTAAATTTATAGGAATATTCTGCTCAAACTCCGACGAATTTTACAAAGTCCGCATAAACAGGCTGATCAAAGCCGCGAAAAGCAAAAATATGCACCCGGACGCAAAATCAGGGCTGTACCCTAAAGAGCTGCTCGAATGTATTCTGCAAAAAACAAGAAAGCTGATTGCAGCAAAAAAGCTTTTGCTGCGCGGTGTTTTCGATGAGCTTAAAAGACACGGCATAACGGAAACGTGCGTTTCGGCTCTTTCGGAAAAAGATTACGGGATCTGCGAAAACTTTATGAAAAAAACCTTTAGCGGCGTAAAAATCCATTATGTAAAGCGCGGACAAAAAGTATCGTTCAAAGACGGAAAACTCTATGCGGTATGCCTGACCGACAGCCAAAAACACACGGCGTGCGTATTGGAAATGCCACCGCAGACCGCACCTTTTATAAGGCTTTCCGCAAAAAACTTCAGATATATAAGAACCGAAAGTCTGATACTTCATTTTTTGCCGCACATTTTTAAAGACCTTACAATAACGGAAATCTGCATTGCCAAACCCGTGCAGAACGGCGACATAACAATACCCGAACGCACTTTCAGAAATCACGGCGACGACGCGTGCAAAGCCGTATTGAAACTTGCAAAAAAGCGTGAAGGTCAGCGTGTTATCAAACTCGAAGTCTGCAACAAAATCTCGCCGCTGCTAAAAAAAACTCTGTCGGACTTTTCGGGAGTGCCGCAGGAATTTATATTTGATGATTCCGGAATATCTGACAAAAGTTTTTTTGATGAGATTTACCGCACCGCAAAGCAAAAAAATCCGTGCCTTGCATATACGTGCCATATACCGCTTGTTTCAAGCGAATTTTCCGTTACGCAAAGCGTTTCGGACATCGTAAAACGTCGCGACAGGCTTATTTTTTATCCGTATGACAGCACCGACACGTTTTTCAGGCTCTTAAAGGAATCGGCATACAACAAAATGGTTTCTTCGGTAAAGATCACGGTTTACAGGCTTGCCGAAAACTCCGTCGCCGCAAAGCTTTTATGTCTTGCCGCAAGAAACGGCAAGTCCGTCACGGTTATAATTGAACTGCGCGCACGCTTTGATGAGCAGAACAACCTTAAATGGGGACGTATTCTCGAAAAAGCCGGCTGCCGCGTTATTTACAGAACAAGCGGTCACAAATGCCATGCAAAAGTGTGCCTTATAACGCAAAAATCAAAAAAAGGCTGTTCATATATCACACAGATAAGCACGGGAAACTACAATGAAGTCACAAACACGCTGTACACCGATCTTTGCTTTTTTACGGCAGACAAAGATATCGGAAAAGACGCGTCGCGCTTTTTTAAAAGCCTTGAAAACGGCGAAGATCCGTGCGGTTTAAAACATTTAAACGCCGCTCCTTCCGACATACGAAATGAGTTATTAAAAAGAATAGACGAGCAGGCGAACTGCGGCAAAAACGGATATATCTGCATAAAGGCAAACTCGCTTTCTGACGGAGAAGTTATAAAAAAATTAATAAACGCCTCAAAAAAAGGCGCCGAAATCCATCTTTATATACGCGGAATATGCTGTATCAAGCCGAATGTTCCGTTTTCCACCGAAAACATTGAGGTAAAAAGCATTGTCGGCAGATTTTTGGAACACGCGAGAATTTATATGTTCGGAAAAGCGCCCGACGCTCACCTCTACATCTCGTCAGCCGATCTCATGCCGAGAAATCTGCGCCGCAGAAACGAAATGCTCTGCCCCGTTTACGACAGGGCTGTACGTGAAAAGCTGTTTTCAATACTTTACGCTCAAAGCGAAAAAAAACAAAATTACACCGCCGATTACAGCGGTGCATAACACAAAAAAATCAAACAAAAAATGACGGGAAAAAAACCCGTCTTATATTTTATATTCAAAGCGTTCATATGCGCAATTATATGGATAGGTGATTGTTTTGAGGAAAACGCACAGAACGCCGTGAAAACAAAATAACTAATTATTTTCGGCGCATTTTCCGTTATAGGCAATTCCCGCGTACATGAGTATTCCGTCGACAAACAGCGTAACGCACGCCGTTACGGCAAGTTCATAATCAAAATACACGCCTGTAAGCGCCGCAGCCGAAAGTATGCTGCTCCAGATAACAGCCCTTATGCGGTTGCTTTTCTTTTGCTTTTCGGTAAGCTTTTTATTGGGGTGCGCCACGGGTGCGAAAATTATCACCGTCACAATGCAGAAAATGCACATAAGCGCACACATCGGAAACACAAAAGCGCTTTTTGCGGCAAAGTACGAAACCGCAAGCACCGTACCGAAAGTTACAAGCATTGAGGTTCTGCACAGCGCAAAAGTTTTTGCGTGAAATCCGCCCGAATAGCGTCTTACCGTCCAGAGAAATGCAAGAAATACGACGGAATCAAAGAATCTTCCGAAAAGCGCGCCTATTATCCCTACCATTGCAAAATTTATAATGTCGGCAAAAATAAGCTTAAATCCGTAGCTGTATATCTCGCGTTTTTCGTCAGGTATGCATTTTTTCTTTACGTAATAATCCGTTATTCCGTCTGCCAGTCTGTCCATGTTTCCACCGCCGTGTGTAATAGTTATTATGCGCGAAGCGCATTTCATGTGCCCCTCGGACACTTTTCATGAAACTTTAGTTTCAATTCATGCCGGAACGGCAATTCATTCTTATAGAGTATTATATCACAGACAGCCGAAAAATGTCGCTTTTGGCACAACTAACACAAATAGCGGCACAACTAACACAAAGCGTTTGATTTTTCGTTCCGTATTCTCACAAAAAGTCACAAATCGTTATATAAATTTTCCTCGGAATTTGCCGTTATCCATTATTTCCGGGAGATCTTCACGTTTCCTTTTGCCGTCAGCCGACGGAAAAAATCTGAGCGGCAAAAAAGACAGTTTATCTGTGGACCAAAACAAAAAAGCCGGATTTCAAGTCCGGCTCATTATATTAACTTTGTGTGTTATTTTGCAGTAATTTTGCTTTTAGTTTCAGATATTTCAGCCGTACAAACTCAAAAGCAGCCGAGATATAATTCTGCACCGTCATCATAGGAAGAATAAGCAGCACCGTAAGAAGAACGCAGCCTATGTCAAGCCTTGATATATTGAAAAACTCAGGCAGCAATGCGATACACAGTATATACAGTGTTCCCATTGCCGAAAACAGAGTTATATGCCACGCGTTGAACGGCTTGCAGACCTTATAGAGCATCATATATCCGGCAGCGGAATAGACTATGCAGGCGACGGTCGACATCATCGCGTATTCTATGCCGAAAGACTGTGCGAACACAATAAGACATTCTACGAGAAACACCGCTGTAAGCGCAGTCGGAAACGCACGGTAAAGCACATTTCGCAGAAACTTTCCCTTTACAAGCTCCTTATTCGGTTCAAGCGCTAAGAAAAACGACGGTATTCCTATCATCATGCACGAGGCGAGCGAAATCTGAACGGGCTTTAACGGATAGTACGACACGGTTATTATTGAAAGCAGCGTCATAAAGAAAGAAAAAATATTCTTGACCAAGAACATTGACGCCGTTCTTTCTATATTATTTATAACGCGTCTGCCCTCATCTACAACGTGCGGCATACTCGAAAAATCGGAATTTACAAGCACCATATCCGAGACGTTTGCCGCGGCTTTGCTGCCCGATGCCATAGCCACGCTGCAATCTGCGTCCTTGAGTGCGAGAACGTCGTTTACTCCGTCGCCTGTCATTGCAACGGTATGCTTATTCTTTTTTAGCGCGCGTATTATCAGCCTTTTCTGTTCGGGACTTACCCTGCCGAACACGGTACATTCAAGAGTTTTTGCAAAAGTCAGTTCTTCGTCCGAAAGCTTTGACGCGTCAACGTACTTATCGGCATTCGGGATACCTGCCTTTGCCGCAACGGCCGCAACAGCCGCCGGATTATCTCCCGAAATAACCTTGACGTTTACTCCCTGCGAGGCAAAATATGAAAAAGTCTGCGCCGCGCTCTGTCTTATCGGGTTTGACAGCACCGCAAACAGCAGCGGTTCTATTTTAACATTGCAGCCGTTTTCCGAAAGAACGCTGTCCGAATCTTCGCCGCCAAATACCTTGCCGAAAGCAAGCACGCGTTTACCGCACGAAATATATTCCGAAATTCTCCCGTCATACTGCGAAAAATCACTTCCCAGCAGCATTTCAGGCGCGCCGAAAACATAGGTATTTCCGTCGTCAAGGCTGCACGCGCTGTATTTTGTAAGAGATGAAAACTCTTTCTTTCGCACTGCTTTGCCAAACGGCTTTATATCATTTTGTACAAAATAATTCGTAACAGCGTCGGAGGTCACGTTCTGCGTTTCCATTGCCGAAACAAGGCTGCAAAGCTTTTGCAGTGCGCCGCTCTGATCTTGACACACCGGTACTATCTCATCAAGCGCCATTTCAGGCTCGGTTATGGTTCCGGTCTTATCTACGCATATAACGTCTACCCTTGCAAGGCTCTCTATACACTTCATGTCGTGAACCAGCGTTCCGCCCTTTGCAAGTCTTATTGTGCTTGCGGCAAGCGCTACGCTTGTAAGCAGATACAATCCCTCGGGTATCATGCCTATCGACGAGGCGACGGCGTTCTCCACGCTTTCCTTTACCGAAAGTCCGAGCGTTGCGTGCTGATTGAAATACATTATCAGCGCAAACGGGATTATGATTATGCCTATTGCCATTATGAGTATATTAAGCGAACGCATCATTCCGGGACGGGTGCGTTTTTTGGTCTTTTTCGCGTCGGACATCAGTCTTGAGGCAAAGGATTCATCGCCCACGGCGTCAAGTCTTGCGCGGCACTTTCCCGACACTGCAAAGCTTCCCGAAAGCAGTCTGTCGCCGGTTACTTTCTTTATCTCGTCCGCCTCTCCCGTGACAAGCGACTCGTTTACGAAAATCTCTCCGCTTACAACAACCGCATCGGCAGGTATCTGATCGCCGCTTTCAAGCTCTGTTATATCGTCGAGTACAAGATCTTCGCTGTTTACCGTCATCTTTACGCCGCCGCGTATAACATTACTTGTCGGACACGCCATAAGGTTAAGCTTGTCGAGCATTTTCCGCGAACGCAGTTCCTGCACTATGCCTATTACGGTATTTGAAACCACAACGCCCAAAAAAGCCATATGATTATACGACCTCTGCCACAAAAGCACTGCGGCAAACACAAAGAAAATTATATTGAAATAGGTAAACACATTCTTTGTTATTATTTTTGCCGTGCTGTGACGGTTATCGGACGATGTTTTATTCGTAAGGTTCTGCGCCTGTCTTTCGCTCACCTTTTCCGCGTCAAGTCCGTATTCCGGATCGGGCGTATAACGGTACACCGTATATTCGGCTTTGGGATTTCTTTGTTTTTTATTTAACACCTTTTCATTATCCTTTGGTTTACAATAATATACTCAGTATTTTAACACCGTTTTTGTCTTTGTAACATGAAAACTCACAAAATTTACAAATTATTACAAATTGGCACTCTGTTCTTTTGCGCAAAGGAAAACCCTGTCCGCTTTTGACAGACAGGGAAGGAGAGAGTAGAGCGATTTACTTGTTAAAGCAAATCTGTAATCACACATTTATATAATGCGTGGTTAGTCTGATTGAATTTTTCCGGGATCACATCTCAGCCGTTTCCGATATTTTCCCGAACGCATATACCGCGAAGTTATCCGCGTCAAGCTCTGTGGCTTTTCTTATGCAGAGGTCAGCCTCGCCGTATTTTTCCATACCGTACAGGGCATATGCTTTAAGAATATTGCCGGCAACAAGGTTATTCTTTACAATATCAAGCTCGAACGGCATGGGGCTTGGCGAACCTACGCCGTAATATGTGCGCATATCGCAGTTATTTATGAGGCTATCCGCGCTTTCTTGCATTTCGTCAAGGACTGCGTTTGCCTCGTCGTTCTTTCCGAGTTCTTTAAGCGCAAGCGCCCTGAACAGAGATATTTCCGATACTGCGGCTTTATATTCGGCTGCCTTTTCGAGGTCTGCCGTATATTTTTCCGTATTATTCTCGCGCTGTTCAAGTTTTGCAAGATAATAGTATATATGAGCTTCCTGATTGAAGAAGGTCTTTGCCTCGCCGTAGGATTTCGGCATATTTATACCGTCGTTATATATCTTTCTTGCCTCGTCAAGCTTTCCGTCCTTTACAAGCTCATTTGCATAGAGCACGTGCATCCAGGCGTGCTGTTTGGTGAGCTTTCCCTCTCCGCCTTCATAGATGTGGAAATGCTTTGATTTTGCCATATCTATTGCCTCTTTATACATTCCCTTCTGCGAAAGCAGAGTAAGCTTATCGAGATAGCAATCGTCGCGTCTGGAGAGGAGTTCGGGGTACTTATCGTACACTTCCAGTCTTTCATCGATAGAATGACCGCTGTTTTTAAGCAATTGTTCGTATTCAAGCAGCAGTCTCGGATCTTCGGGACGGTATTTCAGCGCCTTCTGCATACATTCGAGCGCCTTATCCGGCATATAGGCTTTATCAAAGTAATAAAGCGAGAGATTTCTCCATGCCTTGCCGTGTTTTTCGTCAATTCTTACGCACTCATTCCAGAGTTGTGCAGCCTCGTCATAGCTGAACTTATCGTAAAACAGATTTCCGAGATAATAGCGCGCGTTTGCGGCATTTTTATCTTTATTCGCGGCGTATTCGAGCACGGCAATATCCGAAAGCTCCGACGGGAAACAATATCCCGTATCAAGCTTTTCGGCAGACCTGATATACTCGTCTTTTCCCGTAAGATATGCAAGATAGTAGTTTACGAGAGGACTTGCCTTATCGGCAAATCCGAGAGCATAGACCGCGTCATCATTAAATCCGGCTTTCATATAATCTCTTGCGGTATCGAGCATATTTTCTGCCTTTTTTGCAAACTGCGCGATCTTATCCGTTACGTTTTCATAGTGCGAATACTCGACAAGTGCAAGCACATCAAGCTTATCGTCGTTGACGCCTTCAAGTGCGCTGCTCTGTGCAAGAGGACTACCGAGCTTTCTCAGAACCGCGCTCTTTAAATTCTCAGCCTTTGTATGTCCCTTATTAAGTCCCAAAGACTCGTCAAGCTTTTGCAGAGCCGAATCATAATCGCCGTTACGGCAGTCTATGCACGCAAGTTCATACATTGCGGCGCTTCTGTGAGCATAGTTCCATGCCGCCATATACAAAACGTCATAAGCTTTGTCATATTCTCCGAGATATTCCAGCGCCACGCCTTTAAGATAGAGCGCCTCGGTGTCCGTCGGGTGCATATTTCTGCTTGTAAGGCGCTCTATTGCCTTATCGCAGTATTTTACGCAGTCCTTAAACTTTCCGTTTTTAAGCGACAGACGCGCCATAGACGTGTTGCAGCGTATATCGCCGCCGTCTCTCTTTAAGCCTTCAAGGTAGTAATCTTCGGGCTTATAGTTATGCTGCTTATACTGTTCGAGATGATAGCCGTTGATATAAAGCTCCTCTACGGTCTTATACTCGCGGGGGCGTTTTACCGGTTTTCTTACCTCGATGGGCTGTTTTTTGCCGCGCTTATACGGCTTATATTCCACAAGCACCTTGCCGTCGGCAGAAGAAAGAGTTACGGTTATATTATGAATATCGGAAATTTCAGCGTCTATATACTTATGGTACGCTTTATCGGGCGACATATCGGTATTTTCCGAATAAACCGTCTTTTGTCCGTCGCGCACTTCAATTTTGCAATTTTCAAATACGCCCGTTACGTTAAATCCGACATACAGCTTATTATTGCGCTTTTCAACATTTACGCAGGCGTCAACAGTCGCGTTCTTTATCTCGCCTATCTCGCGCACGGGATACCAATACTGTTCAAATTCGCGCGTTTCATACGGTGCGATCCATGTAAAGTCAGGCTGATTGTCAGTATACACGCCGGTCATAAGCTCGATATAAGGTCCGTTCTTATCGGTGAGGTTGGAGCACCACATATCTCCGAAATCGCCTGTCCCCCAATGCCACATTTTCTTGCCGGGCGATATATGGTGGTTTGCAACGGTCGCTATACCTTTGCCGAGTCCCGTATCATATCCGCTTATAAAGTCCATATCCGACTGTCCCTGCGATATAAGATATGACGAGGGCACTTTTACGGCGTCGTAATGCGAAAGGTCGGTTCCTTTGCCGAAATTATACGGGCGCGCGGTCTTATATATACCCTTTGCTATGGGCCATTCGAGTACGGCGCGTCTGTCATGGTCGTTTACCCATTCACAGTCCGGCGGAAACACGGTGCGGTAATTATTGTTTACGGGAACAGCGAGGTTTGCCCACCACATAAAAAGCTGCGGAAGGCTTGTTCTGTTATAAACGCGTACCTTTGCCTTTATGTAGCTTCTGCCTTTATCGAGCGTGATACCCGCCATGCCTTTCATTCTTCCGAAAGGCTCTACCTCGCCCGTCCAGACGGTCTTTCCGCCGTCGGGATTTTCTTCGCACACCGCTTCAAGCGGCATAAATGTCGTAGGTCTGTGGTGCTGCGGCCAGTTAAACTCTATTCCGCCCGAGATCCAAGGTCCTGCAAGCCCGACAAGCGCAGGCTTTACAACTTCATTATAATAGATAAAATCATAATCTGACGTCTTATCGTATCCGCGGAGGATTTTTCCTCCGAGCTCCGGTGCCACAACGGTTTTTATGTACTCGTTTTCCAGTGTGAACACATTATATTCAACATCTGTTTTATTATCCGAAATTCCGTCGCAGTAAGGTATCGGGTACACGCGTCCCGACGCTCCCTGATAGGGTTTGTTTTCAAAAAACATGGGCAGTTCGTGCGCCTTCTGCGGTATATATGTCGGTATTCTCATACCGTGGTTTTTACATGTGACTTCTGACATTTTTCTTTTGTGCCTCCGTTAATCTTTTTATATACAATATTTTAGCAGAACAAGCACAGATGCAACAGACTGAATATCGTGTAAAAAAACACGGAAAATTCTCATTGTCAAAACGCTTTTTGCGTGTTACAATATAAACATACTTCGGAAAGCGGGTGACTAAAACGGTATGCATTATAACAGAGCCGTCATACGGCAGCAGTATGTGGGGAAAAGTCATGGCGGAATCGTTAAAGGCTCAGCTTAAACAAAAACGTATTCCCTATGAAGAAAATCCGAAAGAAATAGGCGCGGACACCGAATGTGTGTTTCTTATCGCGTCGGACGAAGTATGGATAAAAAACAACATACGCCTCATCACGGGCACTGGATTTAAGACTGTTTTATTATGCAGCCGCCGTACCGAAATTCCGGGATATGTTTATAGCAGCGTCTATTCGGATATTTCGGGTTCGTTAAAGCACATGATCTCAAAATACTTTATTCCCGGCAAAACAAGAGCAGCGCTCTATGCCGTAAACCAAAGTTCGGCGTCGGACGCGGGAAAATTGAACGCTCTGCGCTGCTGCACGGGAGAATTTTTCGATTCGTTCACAACTATCCTAAACGTCGGTTCTCTCGAAAAATGCTTTGAGGAATTCAAGCCCGCCGCGCACAAGACAGATCTATGCATTGCCTTTAACGACTTTGCGGCAATTTCGCTTGTGCGAAACATAAAGAAAAGCTGTCCCGAAATTTTGGGAAAACTCAAAATTATAAGCTTTGCGCAGACGCAGCTTTCATCATTTTACAGAGAATATTTTGAAAGCATAGACACAAATTATGAAAGCTTCGGAAAGACCGCTGTCTATATTTATGAAAAGATAAAAAAGCACCCGTACATGACGGGTATTTCGATAGGCGTAGGCACATATCCCGAAAGCCAAGAAAAAAGCGCCGCCAAGGCTGTATGTCCCGACGGCACGACAGGTTCGGCATCATTCTATTCCGACAGCGAACTGCACTCTCTTTCAGCCGCCGAATGTTTCCTTAACACAAGCAACGAAACCGACAAGGAGATATTCCGTATGCTGTGTCAAGGCTTTACGCTCGAACAGACGGCGGAAAAGTGTTTTCTTACCGAAAGCGGCGTAAAATACCGCATAAAAAGGCTGGCATCGCTGTGCAAAGTCAACGGGCGTGACGAGCTTTGCAAGATACTTATGCGTTGTGATATATTTTAACCGTTACCGTTTCTCTTTGCATATTCGGAAGGACTTATTCCGGTATGTTTTTTGAAAAACCTGCTGAAATACAGCGGATCGGAAAATCCGCACAAATAAGCCGCTTCCTTTACAGTCAGATCGGTATTTTTCAGAATTCTCATACATTCGCACATTCTTACGTCATTGTGATACTTATGGAACGGCTGCCCTGTATATTTTTTAAAAAGGTGAAGAAACCTGTCTGTACTCACACCTGAATTTTTCGCAAAGATTTCAATGTCTATTTTTTCATTGTAGTGAGTATGAATATAGTCTTTAAGCGCACTAATTTGTATCTGCGCATCAATTGCCGGCTTTAACGAACGTGAAAGTTCAGTGATAAAGCATATAAGAAGCCCCGTACACTTTATTGCAGACAAATTATTTGCGTTTCGATATTCTCTGACAAGTGTTTCTGCACATTTAACTGTCTGAGCAGGACTTTTGCTTATATACACTCCGCTTTCAAGGAGGCATTCACGCATAATTTCCGAAACACGCGTTCCTGAAAAGTGAATCCAAAAAGAAACAGTTTTTTGAGGTGAACAATAAGTGTATTTCTGTTTCTGTCCCGGATAATAAATTACAAATCCGTTTTTCTCTATAGTATATTCTTTGCCGTCAAACTCGGCAATGCATTCTCCCTCGGATATATAAAGAATGTGATAGTCCTTTCTGCCGCGTTCACGAATGTTAACAAACCGTTTTCCCGGATAAAGTACTGATTCTCCACAGCTGTTAAGTTCAAATTCAAATTTTGATATTTTGTCGGTTGTATCACAGATATTTCCGTTATAAATACTCGTCACTTTCGTCACCTCAAAGTAATAATATCATATTTTGCCTGTTTTGTCCATGCTTTTAACTGAAAAGTGTATTCACAGCCACACATTTTTGTGCTAAAATCTGTTTATAAAACAAACTCATGAGGAGGTACAAAAAATGAAAATATCTTTTATAGGTGCCGGTTCGGTTCAGTTTACAAAAAGCTGTGTCAGAGATCTTCTGACATATCCTGCCTTTTCCGAATGCGAATTCGCACTAATGGACACAAATACGTATAACCTGGACAGAATTTCCGAAATATGCGAAAACATACTTAAGGTAATGAACTGTCCCAAAGCAAAAATTACCAAGACGACCGATCGCACGGAAGTTCTCAAAGGTGCTGACGGTGTTCTGTGTACCGTATTTAACGGAGACGTTGATATATGGCGTCACGAAATAGAAATACCCGCAAAATACGGTGTCGACATAAACGTTGGAGACACAAGAAACGTTGCGGGAATATTCAGAGCTTTAAGAAACATTCCTCTTATGCTTGAAATTTGCCGTGACATAGAAAAATATTGTCCAAACGCAGTATTTCTCAACTATACAAACCCTATGTCCATGCTATGCGGCGCTATGCAGAAAAATTCTTCTGTCGAAGTCACAGGTCTTTGCCACAGCGTTCAGGGTACTGTAAGAATGCTTGCAGAGTGGCTGAAAATTCCTAAAAACGAAATTGTCTACAAGTGCATGGGTGTAAATCACCAAGCATTTTATACTATACTTGAGCACAACGGCGAAAGCCTTTACCCAAAACTGAGAGAACTATTGAAAACCCCCGAATACTATAACAAGGAAATGGTCCGCAACGAGATGTTCTTAAAGCTCGGTTATTATGTAACCGAATCCAGCGGTCACAATTCAGAATACAATCAGTGGTTCAGAAAGCGTCCCGATCTTTTGGAAAAATACTGCACACACGGAACGGATTGGAACCCCGGACTTCACGCTTTTTCACTGAATCTTAGGCTTGAACGCAAAAATGACATTGAAAAGTATTACAATGAAGCGGCAGCTCAGACAATTTCAACAGAAAAAAGTGATGAGTATGCTGCCGACATATTCAACGCACGTCTCGGCGACGGAAAGCCGTTTATATTCAACGGAAACGTGTTGAACCACGGCTCTATTCCGAATCTGCCTTATGATGCCTGCGTAGAAGTACCTGTGGTTGCAGACAGAATGGGGATTAAAACAACCATTGCCGGAGAATTGCCTGCACACCTTGCAATACTTGTAAACACAACAGCAAGAATTGAAAACCTTGTTGAAGAAGCCGCCGTTACCAAAAGCAAGGAAATGGTATATCAGGCAGTCTTCAACGACCCGCTTACTTCAGCGGTTTGTTCGCTTGATGAAATTGTAAAGATGTGCGACGAGATATTTGAGAAGAACGTACATTACCTCGGAGACTACAAATAACCTAATAATATCCGAAAATAAATATTGTCCGATGCCAGTTAAAGCATCGGACATTTTGCTTTTATGTGGTTCTGACAATTTCACTTACCTTATCGAGCGCATTTTTTCTGCTCTCTATATACTCATACGCCTGTATTGCGGCAACCGCGCCGTCAGAAGCTGCGGTTATAAGCTGATGCAGCGGCTTTTTTCTTACGTCTCCGGCAGCAAAAACGCCGGGGACATTTGTTTGCATATTTTCGTCCGTCACAATATAGCCGTGAGCGTCAAGAGTGAGTTCATTTCTGAAAATATCAGAGTTAGGCTCAAATCCGACGAACACAAACACGCCGAACGCACCCTCGGTGCTGTTTACGGTATATTCCGTAAACTTCTTGTCCTTTGTATTTTCGCAAAGCACGGTTTTTATGCTGTCATATCCCGACACCTTACGCATTTCGGTATTATACAGCACCTCTATATTTTCTCTTTCTTCAAGTCTCTTTTTAAGATCCTCCGCGCACTTAAAACTGTCCGCACGCACAAGGCATTTTACACTACGGCAGATTCGTGAAAGATAAATCGACTCCTTTGCCGCGCTTTCTCCTCCGCCGATTACGAAAACGTCCTTGCCCCGCCAGAAAAATCCGTCGCACACAGCGCATCTGCTCACTCCGCGTCCGGCATATTCGGTTTCACCTTCAAAGCCTGCTTTTCTCGGTCTTGCACCCGACGCGCATATAACGGTTTTTGCGCCGAACACGCCCTTATCGGTAATACATACCTTTATAAGCTCGGAAAGCTTTGTTTCGAGCAGTTTACAGTTTACAAGCTCCGCGCCGAAAGACTCTGCCTGTTTGAGCAGATTTTCCGCAAGCTTTGTACCGGAAATTTCCGAAAATCCGGGATAATTTCTTATATCGTCGGTTATGGTCGCCTGTCCGCCGACTACTCCCTGTTCGAGGATCACTGTATGAAGTCCGGCGCGCGCGGCATAAAGCCCTGCGCAGAGTCCCGCAACTCCTCCGCCGGCAATTACAACATCATAAAGCTTTTCAGACACAAAAAGCACTTCCTTTATATTTTTTTCTTAGTATCTGCAAAAGCTTTCAAAAGCATACGCAAAAATTTCCGTTTTGAAAATGCAAAAAAACAGCCCGACGGGAGCTTTTTTGTCCTATCAGGCCGTACATATTAATTATTTACCGATTTATTTTTTAAGATAAACCTTATTACCCTTTATCTCATACGTATATCCGAAGAGATCTGCGTATTCGTCGAGAGATACCGACGGAATTCCGTCCTTGAGATATACGGGACGCGCGAGTGTAAAGCTTTCTCCGTTCTTTTCGGCGTATGCCTTGCCTACGGTGAATGTCAGCTTATCTTCTCCGTGAGTTACTTCCAGTATACCCTCGTCCTTGTGCCATTCGTAACGGCAATCTCTGAGAATACCGCTTGACGGATCGAGAGGAACATATACTTTTCCGTTCTTTGTTTCGGGATAATCTCCGAAGAACATCTGCTTTCCGTCATAGTCATATATAGTGGTATGCTCAACGCCTGCGAAGAACGATATGCTCTCTATCTCAAAATCACCGGGATTTATTGTCGGATAGAACTTGATGCCGTTTATTGTTCCCCTCCAGCAAGGATTGGTATCAAGCTGAATTATATGCTGTTCTCTTTCGGTTGACGCCGCCCAATGGTCAAAGCGTGCGTTTATGTCGAAGTTTTCGCCGTCGTTTGACGGTATGAATCTCGACAGAGCCGTTCCGCCGCCGGCAGGTTTTCCGGAAATGATTATCTTTGCATAAGCGATATCCGCGCAGTCAAGTCCGCAGCCGCGAAGCGTCATTGAAGCTTCTCTTTCGGTTGCCTTGCCGACAAGTTTTCCGTCCTTTATCTCGACTTTATCCATGTTCTCAAACGTCCATGCGTCAAGGTCTGCCTTTGTCTTGAACTCAAACTTCTTTACAAGAGTATCGGCCGCAGGGAATGGTCTTGAATCGTACTTTGTTCTTGCAAGTTTTCTTCTCGACTGAACGTGCAGATAGCAGATACGCGAGAGTTGTTCTTCATCGGGAACCGCGTCTTTATGAGGAGTATCTATGCATACCGCTTTTCTTACGGCGTCGAGATATCCGAATCCGTTAAGTCCCGACGGCATCATATACGTACCCTCTCCGTATTCGTTCCATGTGGAAAGGTGCAGCATTTTTGACTTCCACGAGTTTTTCTCGTATTTCGGAAGTATCTCGTCCATGCAGTATACAAGTCCGTTATACATATCCTGGCACGAAAGGTTGGGACGTCTGTCTCCTCCCCAGCCGACATTCTTGAATCCTACGCTTACGGTCGGAACTATATGAACCTGATTCATATTTATATTATTGAGGTTGCACTCAATGTTCTTTTCAAGCTTATACCCTTCTCCGCCCCAATGATATGCATGGAACGCGTCAAAACCGAGTCTCTTCAGGTCATGCGGATTTGCGTGGCAGCCCATTATGATAAGATCGTCGTAACCGAGCTTTTTAACCTCGTCTCTGAGGTACTGAAGTCCCTCTCTTGTATTTGCCTCACCGCCGAGATCTCTCTCAACGCAGTTTACGCCGAAGCACGACATTATTGCCTTATTGTCTATGCTTGCATATCTCGGATCGGAGAAGAAGTAGTCTATCCAGTACGGTACAAGATACTTCTTGAATGCCTCAAGTCCGTTCGGGTGCGCACAGTTTGCAGCTTCCCACAAAAGCGCAAGCTTCATATTATCTGCATATTTTGCATGGAAATGTCCCTGATGTATCGCATACGAAAGTCCGGTTGACTTAAGAGGCGCGTCGGATTCGGAGGAATACCAGCAATAAAGCTCATAGTCAACACCGTGCTCCGCAAGGAACTTTATTTCCCAGTCCGCAGTCTCCGGAAGTCCCTCGTCATAATATCCAAGAACCGGCTTTACGTCGTCGAACGGCGTTATTGCGTCCCAGCCGAAGTGCGAGCCTTCATGCCAGAGCGAGCAGATATTCATACCTACGAAATAGTCGCCCTTTTTCTTGGGTATAACGGGTGCCGGAACATAATCTTCGGGTTCGTCGGGCATATTCCAGACGAGTATATCGGTAAACATTGCGTCGGCTGCCTTTTTGCCCTCAAATGAGAACTCAAACGTGTCGGCAAAGGCTGCGGGCTCGTCAAAGTCAAGCACCTTTGTCTTTTTACCGTTGAGCCATACGAGAACCTTGCCGGTTCTTGTGTCAGCCTCCATTCTCATGGTCTGCCATACGTTTACGTGGTGTGAACGCAGCAGCGTATCGCCGTGCATAAGCGCGTCGCCGTCGTCATATACACAAATCAAAGTATTGCTGCCGTTTTTAAGCTTTAATGTCACTCTGCCGCACTTTGACGGTGTGTGATACTTTATTTCAAACGCGGTCTTGCCTTCGGATTTTTCAAATACTCTCGAAACGGCAGCGCCCGTATTCTTTGCAGCCTTTATAAAGTAGCAGAGTGCCGCTTTTCCTTCTACTCTGTAATCTGTTTCAACCTTTGCGCCGTTTGACGCTACGAGATATTCCTCGGGAAGAGCGCCGGTTATTCCCTGTCTTACAAAGTCGTTTACAAGATAGTTTACATACAGCTTTGTGAATGCAACGGCACAAGCGCCCATGTCCTTTTTGCCATATCCTATACGTATGCAGGACATATCCAGTCCGGTTCTCTCAAAGTCATATTCTCCGCGGAACTTATCGTCCACCGTGAGCTTTGCTTTACCGGTTCTCATATCCATTACGGCTTTGATATATCTTCTTCCGTAATCAAATCCGCATACACCGGTGTTTCCGGCATAAAGCACGTTTCCTACGGTGTGCAGATCCAAAAATGCGTCGTCGCGCGAGCCGAAAATTATATGAAGTCCGTCGCCGCTCTTATTATCTATAACGCCCTCATATGTGAGCACTCCGCCGTTAAACGCGCGGACGTCTCTGCGGTACAGAACCTCTCCGTCCTTATCGGAATTGAGGAAATTCTTGCCGTGCTCCGGACCTTCTCCGTCGCCGAAGTAATCCCATCCGGAACGAAGTCCTCCCCAACCGTACATATCATTGTCATCAATAAGATAGACAGCGTCTTTAATTTCTTTACTCATCATTTTAACCACTCTCCCGTTTGATTTCAGCCTGAATTCGGCTTGAGTTTAGTTAAGTTTAGCAAAAGAGCAAGAGTTCGTCAAGCGCAAAAGCGAAAAAAATCCAATTTAAGCCGTCGACTTGAAAATACTCTCATTTTCTCATTATTTTTCTTAAAAACTCACAATTTAGTTAATAAAGCACAAAAAAACGACTGCGTTTCAGTCAAATAAACCAAAACACAGCCGTCAAACCAAAAAAGTATTTTCAGATCCTGTCAAGAATATCGCAGAGAGCCTTATATGCGCAGGCAAATCTTCTGGAATTTACTTCGGTAAACTCACTTACGGGCTTTCCTGCATCTGACGGAACTTCATAATTGGACAGGTGCGGCTCAAGGCTTAAAAATCCGTCATAACCGTTCTTATAGAGGTCTTTGAGAATAGCCTCTACATTGCCGTCGCCGAATCCGACGGGAACAACGTGACCGTTCTTTATGCAGTCCTTGATATGTATATATTCAATATAAGGCTTTAACATATCGTAAGCTTCGAGAGTATCCTGGGAGCACTCTACAAAGTTTGAAAAGTCAAACACTGCTCTGAAATTGTCGGACTTTATCTGCTCAAACAGCGTTTTGCATCTTACGGCGATATTTCCGTATATGCCCTTTTCGTTTTCATGGAGAAGAACAACGCCGTTCTGCGCCGC
Organism: uncultured Eubacteriales bacterium; assembly: GCA_900551295.1. Taxonomy (GTDB): domain Bacteria; phylum Bacillota; class Clostridia; order Oscillospirales; family CAG-382; genus UMGS1387. The sequence continues at coordinate 57,921 of URVJ01000012.1, forward strand.
GTATTCAACCATCTTTCCGAGCTTTTCAACGACAAATCCCGTATAATCTTCAGGCTTTTCGTTTTCGGGCATAAAAAAGCTGAACGCTCTTATATACTTTGCACCGAGAGTGTTTGCAACCTCAACGGTATTCTTAAAAAGGTCGAAGTGCGCGTCAAAATCGTCCGTCGTCTTGATCTTGCCTATCGGAGAACCTATCGACGAAACCGTGATTCCGTAACAGCCCATTATTTTTTTTAGGGTTGCGGTCTCGTATTTATTGAGATTTGAAACATTCTTACCGTCGATTACGCGAGGCTCGAAATACTTAATTCCGAGTTTTGAAATAACGTCGAACTGCTTTATTATACCTGCGTCTATTTCATCGGAAAATCCTGATATGAGATAATTTTTATTCATGGCTTTTACCCTCCTGCGATACTCTGAAGATTATACCAAAAATATCCGTTTATATCAACATTTTGTGTGCGTTTGACATCCGATATTGATACTTTCTTATACGATTCTGATATTATTTATAGTAATCAAACTCGACGTCGTAAATATTTACGGTATCTCCGTCCTTGATTCCCTTTTCTTCGAGCGCCGCGATTATGCCCGAATTGCGCAAAATCTTCTGGAAATAGTTCATAGACTCATAGTCGTTGAAATTTATGGAGTTTATTACATTGATTATACGCTGTGCCTCGACAAAGTATGTGCCGTTGACGTTTCTTACGGTAATTTCATCGGACATATCGCCGATTTCGGGTTCGGCATAGAGATCGACTTCGGGTGTGAACACCTTTATTTCGGGAAGATCGGAAAGTTTCTTTGCGATAAGCTCTTTAAGCTCATCCGTTCCCTCGCCTATCCCCGCGCACATGAACACGATCGGTATACCGCGTTCTGCGGCAAAATCTTCAAGCCTTTTCTTATTTTCCCCGCTTGTCATATCAAGCTTATTCGCCGCAATTATTCTCGGACGTTTTGCAAGCTCGGGACTGTACTTTTCAAGCTCGGCATTTATGACGTTAAGGTCGTCTATCGGATCTCTGCCCTCAATTCCCGACGCGTCAACTACGTTTACTATAAGTCTGCACCTTTCGATATGGCGCAAAAACTGATGTCCCAGACCTTCGCCCTCGGAAGCGCCCTCGATAAGTCCCGGAATATCGGCAAGCACATAATTTCCGGCTTTCGCGTTTACGACGCCGAGAACCGGAGAGAGCGTTGTGAAGTGATATTCGGCAATCTTCGGGTTTGCCGCGCTTACCATGGAAATTATCGTCGATTTTCCTGCGCTCGGCATACCGACAAGTCCTGCGTCGGCAAGCATTTTAAGTTCCAATACAACCTCAAGCTCTTTGCCCTTGACTCCGCTCTTAGCAAAGTTTGGCGTCTGTCTTGTCGGAGTTGCAAAGTGCGTATTTCCGAAGCCGCCCTTACCGCCCTTAAGCAGTATATAATATCCGTTTTCGGCAACGTCCTCGTCGGACATATCCTTTATGACTTTTCCGGTTTCGGCGTCCTTGATTATTGTTCCCGGAGGAACGGGAATTTCGATATTCTCCGCATTTCTGCCGTGAAAACGTCTTGCCGCGCCGTCCTGTCCGTTGGGAGCGACAAACTTTCTTCTGTATTTGAAGTCAAGAAGAGTATTTTCGCCCTCATCGGGAACAAATATAACGTCTCCTCCCTTGCCTCCGTCTCCGCCGTCGGGACCTCCGTGCGAAACATATTTTTCACGTCTGAACGAAACGCAGCCGTTTCCGCCGTTTCCTGCTTTTACATATATTTTTACTTTATCTATAAACATTTTTTCACCGCTTTTCCATGTCACGCTTTATTATCAACAAAAGGCCACCGGATTATCCGACAGCCTTGTTTTAACCGTATGAATTTTGAGAAAACTTACGCCTCGTAGACGCTTACTTTCTTTCTTCCGCCGGAAATATGCTCGAACTTAACTTTGCCTGCGGTAAGAGCGAAAAGTGTATCATCGGTTCCGATACCTACGTTTGTACCGGGATGAATGTGAGTTCCTCTCTGTCTTACAATTATGTTGCCTGCAACAACAGGCTGACCGTCAGCCTTCTTTACGCCGAGACGCTTAGACTCGGAATCACGGCCGTTCTTTGTAGAACCGACACCTTTTTTATGAGCAAAAAACTGAATGCCTAATCTTAACATTACCTTACACCTCCGTTGTTATTTCTACGAATTCGGGATAGCTCTCGGACAGATCCGAAACAAACTGCGCATATCCCTCAATTATACGTCTTGCCATCTCGGACTGCTCTTTTGTGCAGCTCAATGAAAGACGCGCTTTCGGAACATCACCGTCAAAGTCCGTATCAAAATCAATATCGGATTTTTCAAGTATGTCCATTACAAGTTCAAGTGCCGATGAAAGTGCCGCGCACACTATATCGCTTCCGTTTTCCGAGTACCCCGAATGTCCTTCGGAAAGCACCGTGTATGACAAAAGCTCATGTCCGTTCCGCTTTGCTTTTTCGGCTTTAACGAAAACCTGCGTCATAACCGATTCTTCAATCAGCCGATCTTGTTGATCTGAACCTTGGAATAGGGCTGTCTGTGTCCCTGCTTCTTCTTTTCGTTCTTCTTGGACTTATACTTAAGAATAACGACTTTCTTTGCCTTGGCGTTTCTGAGAACAGTACCTTCAGCCTTGACACCGTCTACAAACGGAGTTCCGACCTTGATTCCGTTATCGTCGGAAAGAGCCACTACGTCAAACGATACGTTTGCGTTTTCTTCAACGCCGAGCTTCTCAACGAAGATGATGTCGCCCTCTGCTACTTTATACTGCTTTCCGCCGGTCTGAATAACTGCGTACACGAAAAGCACCTCACTTTCTTAATAAGACTCGCTGAACACGGGCTTCCGGTTTTCTTTCATATATTACATAAAAGCGCACGGAATTATCTGCCCTTATCATGCGGCTCTACTATTATATCATGTGAAAACGCCGATGTCAAGGGTTTTGAGAGATTTTTTGACATTTATCAGGCGAGAACATTGCATTTTTATTTTTTTACGGTGTATAATAGTTTCCGTCGGCGTAAAAGCCGGCAGGTAAGGATCTCTTTGCGGTGGATTTCACCGGCGGTTGCGCCATTCCCGAAAGGGTGTGGTTGTTATGAACGATACATAAAATTTATTATCTTTGTAGTTCTCATAGCGATAGCTTTTAGTATAAAAGTAAGATAACCGCCCCAATGCAAACGCAGCGGTTATCTTTGATCGTTATGTTGGCGCAACCGTTTGAGGTCTTGCCTTTGTACTTATATTATATCCGCAAAACCGATATTTGTCAACACATATGCGAAAAAACTTTTATATGTTTACATTATTTATATTATATGTCTTGACAAAGCCGCGCGCTTACTGTATAATGTATTCAAATTAATAAATCTTAATCTTATCAAGAGCGGCTGAGGGAACAGGACCGAAGATGCCCGGCAACCTGTCTGAACAAAATTCGGACAAGGTGCTACTTCCTGCATGATATTCACGTTTTTGCAAAGCGCGGCGCGGTTATCATGAAAGATGAGAAGTAAACGACTTCTTCCCTGCTCTGATTTTTTCGGTGCAGGGTGTTTTTTTCGGCACGGCAAAAGAAAGGAATTCAAAATGAAAAAAGTATTATTCACATCGGAATCGGTAACTGAAGGACATCCCGACAAGATATGCGACGCCATATCCGACGCGGTGCTTGACGCCATAATTGAAAAAGATCCGACGGCACGCGTTGCCTGCGAAACGGCTATAACCACGGGACTTGTACTCGTAACCGGAGAAGTTACCGCAAACTGCTATGTTGACATTCAGGGAATCGTGCGCGACACGATACGCGAAATAGGCTATGACAGAGCTAAATACGGCTTTGACAGCGACACCTGCGCGGTTATCAGTTCGATTCACGAACAGTCCCCCGACATCGCTCTCGGCGTTGACAAATCGCTTGAAGCAAAAGAGGGCGATACCGACAAGTACGACACGGGCGCCGGCGACCAGGGACTTATCTTCGGATATGCCTGCAACGAAACCAAGGAGCTTATGCCGCTCCCCATCTCGCTTGCGCACAAGCTTGCAAAACGCCTTACCGAGGTCAGAAAGAACGGAACTCTGCCTTATCTGCGTCCGGACGGAAAAACTCAGGTTACCGTTGAGTACACGGACGGGAAACCGTCAAGAGTCGACGCGGTTGTCGTTTCCTCTCAGCACGATCCCAAAGCTGAGCTTGCGGCTATCAGACGCGACATCATAAGAGAAGTTATACGCCCCGTCATTCCCGAAGAACTGCTCGACGAAAACACAAGATTCTTCATCAATCCGACAGGACGTTTTGTAATAGGCGGTCCCAACGGCGACACCGGTCTTACCGGAAGAAAGATCATTGTCGATACCTACGGCGGATATGCGCGTCACGGCGGCGGAGCATTCTCCGGCAAAGACCCGACAAAGGTTGACAGAAGTGCCGCATACGCCGCAAGATACGTTGCGAAGAACATTGTTGCGGCAGGTCTTGCGGACAAATGCGAGGTTCAGATAGCATATGCGATAGGCGTTGCTCACCCTATCTCGGTTCTGGTTGACACCTTCGGGACGGCAAAAGCCGACGAGGAAAAGATCTCAAAAGCCGTTTACAAGTGCTTCGATCTGCGTCCGGCTGCGATAATCGAAATGCTCGACCTCAGAAAGCCTATCTACAAGCAGCTCTCGGCTTACGGTCATCTCGGCAGAGAAGAACTCGGGGTTACATGGGAAAAGACCGACCGCGCAGAGGCTCTCAAAAAAGCTGTTGCAGAACTTTAAGCCAATATTGATTACTGTTATTGCGCATATATTTGCATATTCGGACTAAATATCAACATTTTATATACCAAAACGCGCCGATTTATATGTTTCGCAGGAAATTTCAAAATATTTTCTCGCGTTTTCTGCAAAAAGCTCACATATACTCTGCGTTTTGGTGTTTTTTGTAAGATGTATACAAATTCAGCGGTAAAAATTTGGGAAGAAATAATCTTTTCTTTTTCAGAAAAATTTGGTATTATATAGTAGATAATTCAGAAACTCTAAAATTGTTTAAAGTTACAGGTGTCTGATCTTTAGGAGGTTACAACAGATGGCAAGTGTTTCGTTAAAGCACATTTTCAAAAGATATCCCGGCGGCGTTACTGCCGTAAACGATTTCTGCCTTGAAATCAAGGACAAGGAATTCATTATACTCGTAGGTCCTTCCGGATGCGGTAAGTCAACCACTCTGCGTATGATTGCCGGTCTTGAAGAAATTACCGAAGGCGAACTTTACATAGGCGACAGAATCGTAAACGACGTTGCGCCTAAGGACAGAGACATCGCGATGGTTTTCCAGAACTATGCTCTTTATCCGCACATGACAGTATTTGAAAACATGGCTTTCGGTCTTAAGCTCAGAAAAACACCGAAAGAAGAAATAAAGAGACGCGTTGAAGAGGCAGGAAGAATCCTCGACATCAGCCACCTTCTCGACAGACGCCCGAAGGCTTTGTCAGGCGGTCAGAGACAGCGTGTTGCTCTCGGACGTGCTATTGTCCGCGAACCTAAGGTATTCCTTCTTGACGAACCGCTCTCAAACCTCGACGCAAAGCTCCGTGCTGCGATGAGAACCGAGATCACAAAGCTTCACAAGAAACTCGGTACAACGTTTATCTACGTTACGCATGACCAGGTAGAGGCTATGACCATGGCTTCGAGAATCGTCGTTATGAAAGACGGTATCATTCAGCAGGTCGATACTCCTCAGAACCTTTACGATATGCCCTGCAACCTCTTCGTAGCAGGATTTATCGGAACTCCTCAGATGAACTTCATTCATGCAAACCTTGTCAAGGAAGGTTCCGACGTATTCGTTGAATTCGACGGCTGCAAGTTCAAGCTTCCGACCGAAAAGGCTCAGAATCCGGCACTTGCGGACTACTTCGGAAAAGAAGTTATCCTCGGCGTTCGTCCCGAATGTATCCACGACGAGCCTATGTACCTCTCCTCTCTTGAGGACTGGACGACAGACGTTCAGATCGACGTTACTGAGCTTATGGGTGCTGAAATTTACCTTTACTTCACTCTCGGCGAGGACAACAACCTCATCGCAAGAGTATCTTCCAGAAGCAAGGCAAAGAGCGGCGACACCGTTAAGGTTGCGTTCGATATTTCTCACATTCACATTTTCGATAAAGACACCGAAAAGTGCATCGCACACTGATTATATTGCAACAATTACGGCAGGCTGCTTTTACGGCGGCTTGCCTTTCTTTTTAAATAGCCAAAGATACTGATTTTCGCGAAAGGAAAACAAAAATGAAATACGTCATAATAATAGGCGACGGAATGGCGGACTACAAAATCGAATCTATCGGCAACAAAACTCCGCTCATGGTTGCAAAAAAGCCGAGAATGGACTACATGGCGTCTCACGGCGTTATCGGATATTCCCACAACGTACCGGAAGGCATGGTCCCCGAAAGCGACACGGCAAACCTTGCGGTTATGGGATATGATCCAAAGATATACTCAAAGGGACGTTCTCCTCTTGAGGCGTTGAGCATGGGCATTGAAATGCAGCCCGACGAAACCGCATTCAGAATCAACACGGTTGCTCTTACGGAAAATGACTGCGACTACGAACATCAGGTAATCATAGACCACGGTGCCGACGAGATACCGACTGAGGAATCGGCAGAGCTTATAAAGACGCTTGACAAGGAACTCGGCGACGAAAACCGCAAGTATTATCCCGGCGTAAGCTACCGTCACTGCCTTATATGGAAAAATGCACCCGAAATATTCCCGTTCATGCGTCCGCACGACATACTCGGCAAAACGATAGGCGAATATCTGCCGAGCGGCGAAATCGGCGCGCCGTATCTCGAAATAATGAAAAAAAGCTACGAGATATTAAAGAACCACCCCATAAACATCGACAGAAAAAAGCGCGGACTTCTGCCCGCAAACTCGCTTTGGATATGGAGCCCCGGCAAAAAGCCGCAGCTCAAATCGTTTGAAGAAAAATACGGCATAAAGGGCACCGTAATCTCAGCGGTTGACCTTATAAAGGGTATCGGAAAATGCGCAAAGATGAACGTCCCCGACATTGAGGGCGCGACCGGCAACATCAACACAAACTTCCACGGCAAAGCTGTCGCTGCGGTTGAGGCACTCAGAAACGGCGACGATCTTGTATACGTCCACGTCGAAGCACCCGACGAATGCGGTCACAGAGCCGAGCTTGAAAACAAGATAAAATCTATCGAGTACATAGACGAGCAGGTAATCGGATACATTGAGGACGAGCTGAAAAAGGACGGCGAAGAATACCGTTTTCTTATACTTCCCGACCACCCGACTCCAATCGCCCTCAGAACGCACACCATGGACGCCGTGCCTTACATCATGTACACAAGCACAAACGAAGTAAACTCTGGCGCGCCTTGCTACGACGAGCAGTTCGGCGTTGAGGATTCTTCGGCTCTCGGTCTTAAAAACTACGACAGGGGCGAAAAAATCATGGACGATTTTCTCGGAAAATAAAATTTTCAAGGAGGTAAACAAACATGGAAAACACAGCCTTTTCGGTTATAATTATGCTCATATTTGCCGTTATCGGCTTTTTTGCCGGAGCATTTTTAGACAACAACGCTTTCGGCAGTGCAATTCTGTTTGCGCTTATTTCCGGAATTGCCTGCATTGTTCATGCGATTGAAAGCAAAAAGCAGTAAACCGCATAAATTCAAGTAAACATAATGCAAAATCTCCCGTGTCCGGTACTCGTATGTACTCACGGGAGATAATTTTTTGCTTACAAAGCAGCAAAAAATGTAATTATTGTTAGCATAAAACTCTTACTGTTCCACAACCGACTTATAATAGTTTCCGAAATCCGCAAGAGCGTCAATGATCGGCAGCATCTGCCGTCCAAGCTCAGTCAGCCCGTATTCAACTCTCGGCGGATTTACGCGGATGACGCTGTTATATATTAATCATATAACAAAAATAGTGAGCATGGTTACGGTAAATTCCGCAGCTATGCTCTTTTTATGCTTATGTAAATTTAAAAATCGCGCATTTACCGCTTTTCAAGCGCAGTAATCACTTCGTCCAGATTTTCGGCAAAGCATATTCCCTCCTGGCGTTCTTTTGACGACAGACCTTTGTCTATCATCTTGTCAAGCAGCGCTTTAAGGCTGTCGTAATATCCGTTCAGATTATAGAGAATACACGGCGCGTCAAGCTGTTTTAAGGACACCTTTGACATGACCTCGGATATTTCTTCAAGCGTTCCGGTTCCGCCCGGAAAAGCGATAAAAGCGTCGCCGAGTTCTATCATTTTCGCCTTTCTTTCCGACATATCGCGCGTTACGATAAGCTCTGTCAGGTCGTCATACAAAAAGCCCATATCCACAAAAAACTGCGGCTCGACGCCCGTCACACTTCCGCCCGAATTCAGAACGCTTTCGGCAATCTCGCCCATAAGACCGTTTTTCGATCCGCCGTAAACAAGCGAATGTCCGTTTGCTCCTATCCAATTTCCAAGTTCTCTTACCGCTTTGAGCAAAGCAGGATCATTTCCCTCGTTTGCTCCGAGATAAACCGTAATATTCATTTTAAATCAACCTTTCCAAAACAATACAAAAAACATTTCAAAGCCGACTGTGAAATTATAACATTTCCGTTTGCTGCGCCCTGCCTTAACAATCCCACAGATGAAGTTTTAGGTTTACGTTTCCGTTTGCATTAAAAGTCACACCCTCAGTCTCAAGCAGCCCTCTCTGCTCATGCCAGCCCGGAACCAATCTTCCGCAGTGATTTACAACCCGATGGCACGGATAATCTCCGTAAAACTCTGCCATGCTTAATACCTTTCCCACAAGCCTGGAATTCTTATCTCTGTCGACAAGCTTTGCTATCTGACCGTAGGTTGCCGTTTTTCCGCAGGGTATTTCGCTTACAACAGACAGTATTTCATAAATCAAATTTGTGTCGGATATTTTACTCATTTTATCATTCTTTCCTGTTTTTACGAAAGTTTCATGTACAAAAGAGGATAATGGTTTCCCTGTTCGTCGGTTTTTTGTTCTTTTAAAAGTCTCAAAACCCATATGCTCATAAAATCCGACGGCTTTCGGCAATTATCAGGTGCTGCACGCCGCAAAGGCTTTCGGAACATATTCCTTTATCTTACATATTTCTTCGTCCGAGAGAAAAAGATGAGTTTCACGCACCGAGTTTTCCCAAACGTCCAAAAGCGCTGCCGGCAGAGGCGTTCCGGCATATATAACGGCATATAACGGCATATACCGGCGTTGCTGCGCCCTTCGGCCCGTTATAACAGAGCGAAAACAGCTTACTGAAAAATGTCTGTCCCGTATAAGCAAGTATGCATATTGCCAAAGTCTAAATAATTACAGTGTTGTTCATAGAGATTTCCCGCCGACTGATTTTTGATAAATTTGTTTTTATTTTTTCGCACTTTATATACTCAGTTGAGCATACGTATCCGTTCGCCCTTAACCTGCTCAAAGGCAATGAGTTTTTCTCCGTTCAGATCTTCTTTATGCATATCGATTCCGCTGATCTGATGATTGTCATAGGTATTATAATAATAAATTCCCTTATCCGCATTACAGCATGAGGTGTAAAGGGTAATCTCATACTTGTCATCATCAAGCTTGCAGCAGCCGCGCTGCTGATCTACGCTTCCGAGAATGTGAAAAAACTGGCTGACACTTTCCAGCTCCGAAGCGCCTGAAATCGAATTCATTTTTACAAACGCCGCACGTACAAATCTGGATTGTGAGGACAGATCGCCCGGAAGTCCCATAGCGCCCATTCCGCGGCTGTAACAATTCAGATCAAGTTTCTTTGAAAAAGTATTGTCTCTGTTTTCGGCACAAAGGTGCATATAATTATTCAAGTTAAACATCTGATAATCAAACGGCGGGTTGTTGGTAAGAATTCCGACGGGGTTTTCGTAAATTTTCAAGCCCTCTTTCACTGATTCCAGGGTAATACACTCGTTTTTATCCGCAATTATCCAATGAAGACGGGCAACCGGCAGTTTTTCCTCGAACGGAATATCTGTCAGGTTTATATTTTCAAGAATACCGCGTGCCTCTTTTACAGTGGCGCATTTTCCCAAAATCAATGGTATCAGCTCGAACTGTGCAATGTTTTCTTTCCCTTTTTCAGGTTTATTATAATACGCGTTTCCCACAAAATTAAGTCCCGCTATTCCGAGTCCCATTTCGTTAACCGCGTCATAATACAGAGGATAGTCTTGCATAACGCACGCCATTCCGATCATTGCATAATGATTTTCAATACGTCCTCCGCACCTCAGATCAAACACGTATTTTCTCGGCGTTATCACTATTTTATCTCCGAAAGAAATTTCATAATCAAGAGTCCTTCCGAAATAAAAGTCATTTGTCTTATAGGTTGCGGCTGTACACATAATCTTTTCCTCCGTTCATTTTTTGAAATCAACATCTGCGCCAAAGCCGTCAAAAGCATTATCATTGCACGCTGCGGCAGAATTATTTACATATATGTATTTTACACTGATATCGGCGCGTTTATGTGCGTTTGAAAAGCAGTTTGCAAAAACCGGTCGCAGCACAATTATTCCTCTTATATTATAATTCATGTTTTTCAGCTCTGCAAATTTCAATTTATCTATCTAACCCTCTATAAACCATGTATTTTAAAGGCTTTATATCTGTTTTGTGTTCAAATCTTATGCATTTTCCCTTGTTTTTGCCCTTATGAGCAGAAAAAATGAAAACTTTGCCTGAATACAAAAATGCTTTTTCGGCAGGTAATAAGCCCTCGGCATTTGAGAGCGAAATACACCCCTCGCACAAATCTCCAACTTGTACTCTGGGTATTTCGCCCCTGCGGGGAATCTGTATCAATATCGAGCAAAACATTCCCTCTATATGATACAGAGTAAAATGCACTGCAATTTTCTTTGCTGTCCTACCGACTATGACCATCAAAACAGCGGCAACCGTCTTGACGGTTGCAAAATGGGAACGTCCAATTTAATATCCTTTGAAATACCAAGTCGGAACGGGGTTATTCATATTGTCATACCAAGACAGAACCTCTTTGGCTTGGTTTAGCATAGTGTTTACTTCATCCTGTCCGAACGGAATCGCCCAATATACAGACGAGAGTGTGTTGCTTGAAATATAGAGTGCAAGCAATCTCCAAAAAGCCATTGGCACATTATTATCAAAGTACCCGTTTACCATACCAGAGGCAAAGAGAGGAACCTTTTGAGCACACCATACGATACGGTTAAATTCCTCCCATGGGTCACCGTAATCATTTCGGTTAAAATCAATAATGTGGAGCTGACCGTTACGGTCGATCATCATATTACCGATATGGTAGTCGCCATGCTGGTACACTTGCGGTCTGTCTTTGAGCAAATGACGGTTTTCATTTATGTAGTCTATAAATGCTTGTCCATTTTCGCACTTGATGGGACACTCGCCGTACTTTTGGATTTTATAATCCATTTTACGATTAAAACGGATTTCCCAATCTTCCTGCGTTGCAGGCGCAGGAATGGAATGTATTTTGTGAAGAATACGACCTGCTTCCAAGCCATATACATACTGCTCGGTATCAGAATAGCTTGACATGACCTGTTCCGCGTCTTCGCCGTCAATCCAACTTTGGATAGAATAAACTCCATCCTCACAGGTGCCAAACTCGATAGGCTGACACATAGGTATACCCAAGAAAGCAACCTGTTTCATCATATTAAACTCAGACTGCTTCGTGTCGTGCTGTGCAATATCGGAAACACGCAAAAGATACCGTGTGCCGTTTTCATCGGTAACACAGTATTTCTTATCACTTGACCAGCCTTTGTTTATGGGTTCTATAGTTGCAAAATTCATTTTCTTACCTCCGTGTTAATCCTCATTTGTTCCAACTACAGTATCATTATATATTCGCACATACGTCAATATTTTATTATCAGATTTTCTTTCCCTTGTTTTTGTCCTTATGAGCAGTCGAGGAAAGTATAAACTTGTGTGAAACGGTATAAAGGTATAAGGCAAACACGTTGCGATAAATCCTTTGTTTTCAAGGCTTTCGGAGGAGTTTATTGATAACCTATAACCTCTGTTAAGAGATTATAATTTGTTGCAATTCAAATTTCGGTTTGCCGAATTGATTATACCATGAAACAAAATGCTTGCTTGCAGTGGCATTTTGCAAAGCCGTCAATATCGCAGCCGCCTGAACGGCGGAGGCGGCAACGCCGCCAAAGGTTTGCTAAGCAAGGCTTTATTGTGTGTATTATACCACATTTTTTAATTTTCTTCAATATACAAAAATCCCCCTGCCTATTCTTTGGCAGAGGGACTCGTTTTCTTTACATCTTGCCTTTATGACGGTCACGAAACGGTGTACGCCGCGGTCATTTGCCGCTAAGTATTTTTAATACTTTCGTCCGGCCGTCAACCGACAATTTCAAGCAGCTGACAATTACTTGCCTTCATGCTCCTTGATGGCAGCCTGTGCAGCAGCAAGTCTTGCTATCGGCACACGGAACGGTGAGCAGGATACATAGGAAAGACCGATCTTATGGCAGAATTCAACGGAGGAAGGATCGCCGCCGTGTTCGCCGCAGATACCGATATGCATATCGGGTCTTACACTTCTGCCGAGCTTAACTGCCATTTCCATAAGCTTACCTACGCCGACCTGGTCGAGCTTTGCGAAAGGATCGTTCTCGAAGATCTTTGCGTCATAGTATGCGTTGAGGAACTTACCGGCGTCATCTCTTGAGAAGCCGTAGGTCATCTGGGTAAGGTCGTTTGTACCGAAGCAGAAGAACTCAGCGTCCTTAGCTATATCGTCAGCGGTGAGAGCTGCTCTCGGTATCTCTATCATTGTACCTACTTCATACTTGAGGTCGGAGCCGCTTTCCTTGATGATGGCGTCAGCAGTCTCAACAACGAAGTTCTTAACGTACTTAAGTTCCTTTTCATCTCCTACGAGAGGAATCATAATTTCGGGAACGATTGTCCAATCGGGATGAGCCTTCTTTACATTGATGGCAGCCTTGATTACCGCGCTTGTCTGCATCTTTGCGATTTCGGGATAAGTTACGGTAAGACGGCATCCTCTGTGACCCATCATCGGGTTGAACTCATGGAGAGATGCGATGATATTCTTGATGGTTTCAACGCTCTTGCCCTGTGCCTGTGCGAGTGCAAGAATGTCAGCTTCTTCGGTAGGAACGAATTCATGAAGCGGAGGATCGAGGAATCTGATGGTTACAGGGTTGCCTTCGAGTGCCTCATAGAGCTTTTCAAAGTCGCTCTGCTGCATAGGTTCGATCTTTGCAAGAGCCGCTTCTCTTTCCTCAACGGTATCGGAGCAGATCATTTCTCTGAATGCTGCGATTCTGTCGGAATCGAAGAACATATGCTCTGTACGGCAAAGTCCTATACCTTCAGCACCGAGTTCTCTTGCCTTCTTAGCGTCGGTAGGAGTATCGGCGTTGGTTCTTACCTTAAGTCTTCTGTACTTATCTGCCCAGCCCATGATTCTGCCGAACTCGCCTGCGATCTTTGCGTCAACAGTCGGGATAATACCGTCATAGATATTACCGGTAGAACCGTCTATGGAGATGAAGTCGCCTTCATGGAAAGTCTTGCCTGCAAGGACGAATTTCTTGTTTTCTTCGTCCATCTTGATGTCGCCGCAGCCGGATACGCAGCAGGTTCCCATACCTCTTGCAACAACCGCTGCATGAGAAGTCATACCGCCGCGAACGGTGAGTATACCCTGAG
>URVJ01000013.1 GCA_900551295.1 uncultured Eubacteriales bacterium
TCAAGCAACAATCCGCCAAACACAAAGTATCTTTCCGCTTTTCGATTCCGAAAAGAGGGTGTACAAAGTCGCACTTTGAAAAATATTTCCCGTTCCCACCCAAATCAAGCACTGCCCGGTCAAACATTCTGTGTCTAAATAGTGTAAAAACTGTTACCTTACCGTAAATAATAGACATTTTAAGGAATAAATCTTGACAAATGCCCAAAAAGGTGCTAAAGTTATATACTGCATTATAATCGAGTAGTAGTCTGCCCGTTTTGAGCGGATAAAGGACGTACGACGCGGTTAAAAACCAAAACGACCGAGAAGTGAATGGAGTGATTGCATACCATGGTGAAGCCTTGCAAACTCGGCAATAACATCAGGTACAGCTTTTCAAAGATAGATGAAAAGCTCGAAATGCCCAACCTCATAGAGGTGCAGAAGGAATCGTATGAGTGGTTCCTAAACGACGGTATGAGGGAAGTCCTCGAGGATGTGTCTCCTCTTGTTGACTATACCGGAAACCTGTTTATCGAATTTGTGGATTTTTCGATAGACAAAACGCCGAAATACCCTGTTGAAGAGTGTAAGGAACGCGACGTTAACTACGCGGCACATCTGAGAGTTACCGTCAGACTTACCAATAAGGAAACCGGCGAAGTAAAGGAATCCGAAGTATTCATGGGCGATTTTCCGCTTATGACCGAGCAGGGTACCTTTGTCATCAACGGCGCGGAGAGAGTTGTAGTATCGCAGATAGTGCGTTCTCCGGGCATATATTACGAAGCAAGCGACGATAAGTCCGGCAAAAAGCTGTATGCCGCAACCGTTATCCCGTACAGAGGCGCATGGCTTGAGTACGAAACCGACGCAAATGATATTTTCTATGTCCGCATAGATAAAAACAGAAAGCTTCCGGTAACGGTATTCCTCCGCGCACTCGGTCTTTCAACCGACAGAGATCTTACCGATATGTTCGGCAATGACGAAAAGCTTAAGGCTACAATGTCAAAGGATCTTATGGAGAGCGAAGCCGAAAAGAAGGGCACATCTCCGTATGAAGAATCATTGAAGGAAATTTATAAGAAGCTGCGTCCCGGCGATCCCGCAATCGTAGAGAGCGCGCAGATACTTCTCAATAACCTTTTCTTTGACGCAAAGAGATACGATATTTCCGCAGTCGGCAGATATAAGTTCAATAAGAAACTCGCGCTCGCAAGACGTATCGCAGGCTTTAAACTTTCAAGACCTGCCGTAAATCCCTTTACCGGAGAGGTTATCTTTGATGAAAATACTCTTCTTAACAGAGAGAGCGCACAGAAGATAGAGGACGCCGGCGTGTCCGAGGTTTACCTCTATTCTCAGGACATTGAAAACCCCGTAGAGTTCAAGGTGTTCAATAACCATATGGCGTTTATCGATAAGCTGGGAATAGTTCCGGAAAGCTATGACCTTTCGTCGCTTAACCTCGAAGAAAGAGTTCATGTCGGAGTGCTGCGCGAAATACTCGATACAACGTCTAACGAAGAAGAATTCCTCGCAGCGTTCAAGCAGAGAAAGGCTGAACTTATACCTAAGCATATCACACGCGACGATATTTATGCGTCGGTCAACTATATGCTCTGCCTTGCTCATAACTGCGGAAACGTTGACGATATAGACCATCTTGGAAACAGAAGACTGCGCAGCGTAGGAGAACTTCTCCAGAATCAGATGCGTATAGGCTTTACGCGTATGGAAAAGCTCGTCAAGGAAAGAATGACGATGCAGGAGACCGAGAACCTCACTCCTCAGAATCTTATCAATATAAGACCTATCGTTTCCGCAATAAAAGAATTTTTCGGTTCTTCGCCGCTGTCCCAGTTTATGGATCAGGCAAATCCTCTTGCGGAACTTACGCATAAGAGACGTCTTTCGGCTCTCGGTCCGGGCGGTCTTTCGCGTGACCGCGCTTCGTTTGAAGTCCGCGACGTACATTATACCCATTACGGCCGTATGTGCCCGATAGAAACGCCTGAAGGCCCTAATATCGGTCTTATCTCGTATCTCTCGACATACGCAAAGATCAATAAGTTCGGCTTTATCGAAGCTCCTTACCGTAAGGTTGATAAGGCGACGGGCGTCGTTACGGATACAGTTGAGTACATGACAGCCGACGTCGAAGACGAATACGTAGTAGCACAGGCAAACGAACCTCTTAACGAGGACGGAACCTTTAAGAATAACCGCGTAACCGTTCGTATACGCGAGGAAATCACCGAAGTTGAAAAAGAACGCGTTGACTACATGGACGTATCTCCTAAGATGGTGGTTTCGGTTGCTACGGCAATGATTCCGTTCCTTGAAAACGACGATAACTCCCGTGCGCTCATGGGTTCAAACATGCAGAAGCAGGCAGTTCCGCTTATGATGACCGAAAGCCCGATTGTCGGCACAGGTATGGAATATAAGGCGGCAGTCGATTCCGGCGTTGTTGTATGCGCTAAGGAAGAGGGTATCGTAGAAAAGGCAAGCGGAGATATAATCGTTATCCGCGAGAACGACGGCAACAGACATGAGTATCATCTCATTAAGTTCAAGCGTTCAAACCAGGGTACCTGCGTAAACCAGAGACCGATAGTGTTCAAGGGCGACCATGTAACAAAGGGTCAGGTAATTGCGGACGGTCCCGCAACAAGCAACGGCGAAGTTTCGCTCGGTAAGAACGCGCTTATAGGCTTCATGACCTGGGAAGGTTATAACTACGAGGACGCAGTTCTGCTTAATGAAAGACTTGTAAGAGACGACGTTTATACGTCGATCCATATAGAAGAATATTCCCACGAGGCAAGAGATACAAAGCTCGGCCCGGAGGAAATCACAAGAGATATACCGAACGTCGGCGAGGACGCACTTAAAAACCTTACCGATAAGGGTATAATCAGCATAGGCGCAGAGGTCAAGGCAGGCGATATACTCGTCGGTAAGGTAACGCCTAAGGGCGAAACCGAGCTTACCGCAGAAGAAAGACTGCTGCGCGCAATATTCGGCGAAAAGGCAAGAGAAGTAAGAGATACGTCTCTCAGACTTCCGCACGGTGAAAGCGGTATCGTCGTTGACGTAAGAGAATTTTCGAGAGAGAATTCCGATGAGCTTTCTCCCGGAGTAAATAAGGTAGTAAGAGTTTATATAGCACAGAAGAGAAAGATCTCCGTCGGAGATAAAATGGCGGGCCGTCACGGTAATAAGGGTGTCGTTTCGAGAATACTTCCTCCCGAAGATATGCCTTTCCTTGAAGACGGAACTCCGCTTGATATCGTGCTTAATCCTCTGGGCGTACCTTCCCGAATGAATATAGGACAGGTGCTTGAAGTTCACCTCGGTATCGCCGCAAAGAAACTCGGCTGGAAGATAATGACGCCGGTATTCGACGGCGCAAACGAAAAGGATATAGCAGAGTGCCTCGAAAAGGCAGGTATGCGTCCCGACGGCAAGTCGATACTTTACGACGGAAGAACCGGCGAACAGTTCGATAACCCCGTAACGGTAGGTATCATGTATTACCTCAAGTTGCATCACCTTGTAGACGATAAGATCCATGCCCGTTCCACCGGTCCTTACTCGCTGGTAACTCAGCAGCCTCTCGGCGGTAAAGCTCAGTTCGGCGGACAGAGATTCGGAGAAATGGAAGTATGGGCTCTCGAGGCTTACGGCGCAGCTTATACGCTCCAGGAAATCCTTACCGTTAAGTCTGACGACGTTGTAGGACGTGTAAAGGCTTATGAGGCGATAATCAAGGGTCAGAATATCCCGACTCCGGGCGTGCCCGAGTCCTTTAAGGTGCTTATACGCGAACTTCGTTCTCTTGCACTCGACGTGCGTGTGCTCGATGAGGACGGCAACGAGATAACGCTCAAGGACAGCAGTGCCGAGGAGATGGAAAACGTTAAGAACGTAGCTCCCGACGATGTCGGAGAAAGCGTCAAGGAATCCAATATGGAAGGCTTCTTCCTTGAGGACGAAAACGGCGACGCTGTCGAAGATGAAGAAGAGGACGAAGATGAATTCGACGATTCCGGCTTCTTTGACGACGATAAAGACAGCGACGGATACGACGACTGATAAAAAGCTCGTATATTTAGATTAAAAGGAGCGAAGCTAAGCAATGGGAAACGAACGCAATGAATTTGACGCTATAAAGATCGGACTTGCGTCCCCCGATATGATACGCTCATGGTCATACGGTGAGGTCAAAAAGCCCGAAACCATAAATTACAGAACCTTAAAACCCGAAAAAGACGGCCTTTTCTGCGAAAGGATCTTCGGTCCGACAAAGGACTGGGAGTGCCACTGCGGAAAGTATAAGAGAGTCAGATATAAGGGCAAGGTCTGCGAAAAGTGCCACGTTGAAATTACCACAAATAAGGTAAGACGCGAAAGAATGGGACATATCGAGCTTGCGTGCCCGGTGTCGCATATCTGGTACTTCAGAGCTATCCCATCGAGAATGGGACTTCTGCTTGATATTTCTCCGAGAATGCTTGAAAAGGTGCTTTATTTCGCAAGCTATATCGTAATAGATCCCGGCGAAGGCACCGGACTTGAGAAAAAGCAGCTGCTTTCAGAACAGGAATATCAGAAGGCTTACGAATACTACGGCAAAGACTTCAGAGTAGGCATGGGCGCCGAGGCTATAAAAGAGCTTCTCCAGGAGCTTGACTGCGAAAAGCTGTCCGCCGAACTCAAAGCCGAACTCGAAACCGCAGTAGGTCAGAAAAAGGTAAGAATAATCAAGAGACTTGAAGTTGTAGAGGCATTCAGACTCTCCAATAACAAGCCCGAATGGATGATACTCGACGTTGTTCCGGTAATTCCTCCGGATATACGTCCCATGGTACAGCTCGACGGCGGACGTTTTGCAACAAGCGACCTCAACGACCTTTACCGCAGAGTTATCAACAGAAATAACAGACTTAAAAAGATGATGGAGCTCCACGCTCCCGAAATAATCATCAGAAACGAAAAGAGAATGCTCCAGGAGGCTGTCGACGCCCTCATAGATAACGGCAGACGCGGCAGAGCAGTAACCGGTCCGAATAACAGACCGCTGAAATCTCTTTCCGAAATGCTCAGAGGTAAGCAGGGACGTTTCCGTCAGAACCTTCTCGGCAAACGTGTAGACTATTCCGGACGTTCGGTTATAGTCGTAGGACCTGACCTCAAGATCTATCAGTGCGGTCTGCCTAAGGAAATGGCTCTTGAACTGTTCAAGCCGTTTGTAATGAAGAGACTTGTCGAAACAGGCAAGGCCTCCAACATAAAGGACGCCAAGAAGAAAGTAGAACGCGTATATAACGAGGTTTGGGACGCACTTGAACACGTAATCAAGGATCACCCCGTACTTCTCAACCGTGCGCCTACACTTCACAGACTGTCCATTCAGGCATTTGAGCCCGTGCTTGTCGAAGGCCGTGCAATAAAGCTCCATCCGCTTGTTTGTACCGCGTTCAACGCAGACTTCGACGGCGACCAGATGCCGGTTCACGTACCGCTTTCCGAAGAGGCTCAGGCAGAGGCAAGATTTCTCATGCTCTCGGCTAATAACCTCTTAAAGCCGGTTAACGGACGCGCAGTTACCGTTCCTTCTCAGGATATGGTTCTCGGTTCGTATTACCTTACGCTGCTTAAACACGGCGAACCCGGCGACGTTGTTGTTGACGAAAACGGCGTTGAGCATTATAAGACGTTCCGTAATTTCGACGAGGCTATGATGGCGTACTCCGTCGGAGAACTCGGACTTCATTCTCCCATACGTGTAAGAGTTTCCAAGGAAATGCATGACGGTACCGTAAAGACCGGTATCATCAACGCAACTCTCGGACGTCTTATCTTCAACCGTCCGATTCCTCAGGATCTTCACTTTATAGAAAGAGACGAAACAAACGAACTCGATCTCGAAATCAACTTTGTCGTAACCAAGGACGAACTCGGTCAGATAATCGACCGTTCCATAAAGTACCACGGTATTTCCCGTACAGCCGAAGTCCTCGATGAAATCAAGGCAATGGGCTATAAGTACTCGACAAAGGGTTCAATTTCAATCTCGGTTTACGATATGACCGTTCCTCCGCAGAAGAAGGTTATTATCGCAGAGGGCGAGAAGCAGGTTGAAGCAATATCCAAGATGTATAAGCGCGGTTTGCTTTCCAACGACGAAAGACGCGAACGCGTAATCAAGGTCTGGGAGGACGCGACAAAGGACGTTACCAACGCACTTCAGGCAAACCTTGACGAATTTAACCCGATCAAGATGATGGCGGATTCCGGTGCCCGTGGTTCTATCAAGCAGATAAGACAGCTTGCCGGAATGAGAGGTCTTATGGCTTCCACATCAGGTAAAACAATCGAACTTCCTATTAAGGCTAACTTCCGTGAAGGTCTTAACATTTTGGAATACTTCATCGCAGCGCGCGGTGCGCGTAAAGGTCTTGCCGATACCGCACTCCGTACCGCAGACTCCGGTTACCTTACAAGACGTCTCGTAGACGTATCTCAGGACGTTATAGTACGTGAAGAAAACTGTCACGATACCGTAGGTCTGTGGGTTGAAACAATCCGCGACAATAACGAAATAATCGAACCTCTTGCAGACAGACTTCTCGGCAGATTTATAATCGGAGATATTACGGATCCCGCAACAGGTAAGATTATTGCAAAGGACGATACAATGCTCAATGAGGCTCAGGTCGAAAAGATCATTGCAGCCGGCATTGAAAAGGTACACGTCCGTTCAATACTCAACTGCCATGCAAAGCACGGTACCTGCGTACACTGCTACGGCGCTGACCTTGCCTCCGGCGAGCCTGTAAATATAGGCGAATCGGTAGGTATAATCGCGGCACAGTCCATCGGTGAACCCGGTACACAGCTTACCATGAGAACCTTCCATACCGGCGGTATAGCCGGCGGCGATATTACCCAGGGTCTTCCGAGAGTCGAAGAACTGTTCGAGGCAAGACGTCCCAAAAAGACAAGCGTCGTAGCAGACTTTGACGGTACCGTAAGCATCGTCGAGGATAAGAAGGTACGCCACGTAACCCTCACCTCCGACAGCGGAGAAAAGAAGGTCTACCTTATCCCGTTCGGCACACGTATGGTCGTAAACGACGGCGATACCGTAACCAGAGGTCAGGGACTTACCGAAGGTAATATCAGTCCTGCCGATATTCTCAGAATCAACGGACTCAATGCGGTTTACAGCTATATTATCAAGGAAGTACAGCGTGTTTACCGTCTGCAGGGTGTTGAAATCAACGATAAGCATATAGAAGTAATAGCGCGTCAGATGACAAGAAAGGTCAAGATAGAGAACTCCGGAAGCACGGATATGCTCATAGGCTCGCTTGTCGATATTACCGAGTTTGAAGAAAAGAACGCACAGATAAGAGCGCGTCTTGAAGCAGGCGAGGTTGGTATCGCAGAGGCTGAAAGCTCTCCCGTACTGTTCGGTATCACAAAGGCTTCTCTTTCTACTGAGTCGTTCCTGTCGGCAGCGTCGTTCCAGGAAACCACCAAGGTTCTTACCGAAGCTGCTATCAAGGGTAAGGTCGATCCTCTTATCGGTCTTAAAGAAAACGTTATTATCGGTAAGCTTATTCCGGCAGGTACCGGTATGCAGATGTACAGAAACATCGAAGTTACCGATAAGGACGGAAATGAACTCGAAGTCGAAAAGGAAGAGCCGGCAGCAAATAAGTATGCCGATCTTGCAGGACTTGCGGGTGACGATGATAACTTTGATGACGTTAAGGATAACGACGGCGACAGCTTTGACGACGATGACGAAGTTCTCGGCGACGACGGACTTGACAGTATGCTTAACGCACTCGACGCAGCTCTCGATAAAGAGAACGGCAAGGACGAGGACTGAACTCCTTAAAAGCATAAAAACACACAGAGGGCACTCATTTTCCGGGTGTCCTTTGTTTGAATAAGATGATTTTTGTAATTCGGAAAGGAAATGCATATGAAAGCAGTAATTACAATGGAAAACGGCAAGACCATGACGCTTGAGCTTTATCCCGAAACCGCGCCTATTACGGTAGATAACTTTGTAAAGCTCGCAAAGGACGGATTTTACGACGGACTTATATTCCACCGTGTAATAGAAGGCTTTATGATACAGGGCGGAGATCCCGACGGAAACGGCTGCGGCGGCCCCGGATATTCAATTAAGGGCGAATTTGCGGCAAACGGCGTGAAGAACGACCTCAAGCATACAAGAGGCGTAATTTCCATGGCAAGGGCAATGGATCCCGATTCCGCAGGAAGCCAGTTCTTCATCATGCATGAGGACGCGCCGCACCTTGACGGTCAGTACGCGGCTTTCGGAAAGCTTACCGACGGCTTTGACACGCTCGACGAGATAGCAACTGTGTCGACCGACAGATATGACAGACCGAGAGAAGATCAGAAGATCAAGAGCATTGTTATTGAATAAGTAAAGATCCTGTTCTTGAATTTTGCCCGATGCGCGAGTAATAAAACTTTCGCACCGGGTATTTTTGCGCAAAAAAACAGACCGGTTACGGAATTTATCCATAATCAGTCTGTAATCTGTGATTTTATTTGCTATGGGATTACTTAACTATCTTTATCCAGCCTTCGGGAGCCTCAATGTCGCCCATCTGAATACCGGTAAGCGTTTCGTAAAGCTTCTTTGTGGTCTTGCCCATTTCGTTCATGCCGCTGGGGAAGCAGATTTCCTTGCCGTGATCGACGATCTTGCCGACAGGCGATATAACAGCCGCCGTTCCGCAAAGTCCGCATTCCGCAAAGTCCTTAACTTCGTCAAAGTAAACGTCTCTTTCCTCGACTTCAAGTCCGAGATATTCCTTTGCAACGTATAAGAGAGAACGTCTTGTAATGGACGGAAGTATGCTGGAAGATTTCGGAGTAACGACCTTGTTGTCCTTTGTTACAAAGAGGAAGTTTGCGCCGCCGGTTTCTTCAACCTTTGTGCGTGTTGCGGCGTCGAGATACATATTTTCGTCAAACCCGTTCTTGTGCGCGGTAACTATTGCATGAAGGCTCATTGCATAGTTGAGTCCTGCTTTTATGTGACCCGTTCCGTGAGGAGCTGCTCTGTCAAAATCCGATACGCATATCGTAAGAGGCTTTGCACCGCCCTTGAAATAAGGGCCTACGGGTGTTGTGAATACTCTGAACTGATATTCGTTAGCCGGTTTTACGCCGATTACGGGATCAATTCCGAAAATGTACGGTCTTACATAGAGCGTAGCTCCGGAACCGTAGGGAGGAACGTAGTCCGCATTTGCTTCGACCGTCTTTACGACAGCGTCAACAAAGCGTTCCTTCGGAAATACCGGAATTTCAAGACGTGCAGCCGAGCTTTCGAGTCTTTCGCCGTTGAGATCGGGTCTGAAAAGCACGATGTGTCCGTCTTTTGTGGTGTAGGACTTGAGTCCTTCAAATACGGTCTGTGCGTACTGAAGAACGCCGGCGCACTCGCTCATTGTTATCATGTCGTCGGTTGTGAGCTGTCCGTCGTCCCACTTGCCGTCCTTGAAATTGCTGACATATCTGTAATCCGTCTTTCTGTATGCGAAACCGAGATTACCCCAATCAAGATTTTTTGCCATATTAATGCCCCATTTCCGAGAAAACTTTAATTTTGTATAATTATATCACACGCATATATTTACTTCAAAGAATAATTTTGTTAATTAACGGACTGAATTTTGTAAATAGATGTCGTTTTGTACTTTGCCGAATATGCAAATTTTCTCACCTGACGGGCATTTTGTGCCTTTTTTGCGCCAAAAACATAAAAACACTTGAAATGCTTTGTGCCGTATGTTATAATTAATATATAAATTTGTAAACAGCAACCCGGAAATTTTTATGAGGTGATACAAATGTCTTTTTCGTCAAAACTTACCGCTTTGTTTCTCGGGTCGGTAATGCTTGCCGGCTCTTTAAATATGTATACGGCGGCGGACAATATACTTTCTCCGGAACTTACCGAACTTTATACTGAATCGGAATCTGTGGCGGAGCTAAACGCAACGGCGTTTAAAATATCAAACCTTGAGGAGCTTGAAAGTTTCCGTGCCGGAGTAAACACGGGAGTGCTTTCCGGGTATGACGCGGTTCTCACGGCTGACATTGATATATCAGGCGCGGAGTGGACTCCTATCGGCACAAAGGAAAATCCCTTTATGGGAAATTTTGACGGTGCCGGTCATACCGTAAAAGGTCTTACCATAACAAAGCACAGAGAATATGCCGGATTTTTCGGCTGTACGCAGAACGCAGATATTTCAAATCTCAAAATTACCGACGCAAATATAAATATATCCGGCGGACAGGGCGCCGTTTCGGCAGGAATACTTGCCGGCGGAGTTACCGCAATGACTCCGTCAAGCAATGTAAGAGTTGATAATGTCTGCGTATACGGAGATGTCAGTGTAACTTTGCCGGCCGATAATGTTTATGCTTCGGCAATATGCGGCAGAGTCAATGTTGACGCAGGGCAAAAGACGGCAGGTACGGTAAAGATAACAAACTGTAACGCGGTCGGCGACATAAAGGCGGTTTCGTCAAGAAAGAGCGCGCTTGCGGGACTTATTACTGCGGATCTCTGCTCATACTCGACGAGAATTTCTACCGTTGAAAACTGCGCCGCATTCGGAAACGTCTATGCGAATGCCAAGACATCTGCGTTCAGCGGAATTGTTGCGGCAAATATAATGTCGTCGGGCAGCGAGTGGCTTGAGGAAAATGACGGAGCGTCTCTCTATGACGTTACCGATACTCTTGTGCTAAACTGCGTTGCGGGAGGAAGCGCCGATTCATACGGTGCGGTATACTCTCAGGCAGGCGTTATAGAAGGAAGTACAAATTCTTATTCCGATGTCGGAAACTGCTATTATCTCGATACATCTGTTCTTTCCGCGAGAAAACCTGCCGGTTCTTCGATACGTGAGATCGAACAGTACAGCGGAACAAAGATCACCGCGGCGGATATTGCGAAAACGTCGTTCCTTTCCGGAAAGGTAAAACTCGATACAAACAATTACTGGAATGTAAAGTACGAAATGCCGTGCCTTAAAACATTTGAGCCTAAAACCTATACAATTACCGTAGATACGGGTGATAAAGAAACCTCGGAAACTTATGATTTTGTTGAAGGTACAAAGGTAACGGGCGTTGTTCTTCCCGAACTTTCAAATAATGATGATAAAAAATTTGTCGGCTGGGACGGAAGTATTCCTTTGAGAATGCCGTCGGGAAATGTTACAATTACCGCAAAGTGGGAAGTCCTTGAAGAAATACCGGGAGATATTGAACGCGACGGCGAAGTAAATGTCAAAGACCTGGTTAAGCTTACAAAATATCTTGCCGGATTTGACGTTACTCTGACTGATACCGAAAAGAAACTTGCCGACGTAAACGGCGACGGAGTTGTCGATTCAAGAGACGCAGTTAAGATAGCGCGCTATATTGCCGGAAAAGAGATAAAACTCGGCTGAAACTAAAATTTGATAAAAATGTATTTTTTCCTGCGGACGTCATTTGCCGCAGGATTTTTTTTTGCAAAAAAAGAGAGCATTTAGCCCTCTTTTGATAATGCGTGCCGAATTCTGCCTCAAAGGCACCTTTACGCCTCAATAAGCGTTACGGAATAAGGAGGCAAGGACAAGAAGCCTGTCAAGCGCTCATCACTTTCGCAAAAGCCGTACATGCCGTCTGTACGCGAAACTTTGCAAGTCTTGTCCGAAAGTTCGGGACAGTCAATATCTAAGCTTATCTGCGCGTCCGAGTTGTTGACAAGGTATAAAGCGTGGTTTTTTCCGTTTTCTGCGGCAACTGCGTAGACGTTTTTCACGTCGGCGCTGCAATAAAACTGCGTTCCGAGCTTTCTCAGCTTTGCAAACAGCTTGAAAGCGTAAAACTCGCCTGTCACGGCATATTCTTCGGGATAGCTGCGCGGTATCTTTTCAAAGAACGAACCCCACGGCGACAGATCGCCCGCATAGAACTCTGCCTGATCGACAGAACCGTTCTGCATCACGCATAACATGGCGCCTATCTTTGACGCGTGCTTTGCGCTGCCCTTGTCGAAGTATTCGGGATTCCATTCGTTGAGTATGCTTTCGGTATGAGTAAAGCCGTATCTGTCAAGCTCGCGCCTTGCATATTCCGCGTGCGACACGCTTTGTTCGACCGACGCATACGTGTGCCAGGAAAAGAAGTCAAGCGGAGATCTGTTTTTATCCGAGCTTATAAATTTCAAAAAATCATGGAAAAATTCTATAAAATACTCGGTTCTCGAAGATGAGTTTGCGGCTTTTACATGGCTGTCGCCGTTTGCGGCATAAAATCCGCAGCTTGCATATCCGCCGAACTTGATTTCGGGAAACTGTTCCTTGAGGTAACGTGAAACGACCTTGTAATGTTCAAAGAACTGTTCTTTTGTGCCTTTCCACATAGGATTGTCCTCGATTTTTTCCTCGTTGTCGGGTTCGTTCCATATCTCAAAATATTCTATGCCGTAATGAAAGCCGTCTGCCCAGCCGCAGTTGTAATGGCGGATTATATTCGCGCATATTCTTGCCCATTTTGCGTTGTCCTTTGGCGGATATATGTGGTACGCTTTGATTCTGTGACCGTTTTCAATGCTTGCGCCGAGACGGTAGAACGGCTTTACGCCTATTTTATCAAGCTCACTCAGAAGTCTGTCGGTAAAGGTAAAGTCGTATGACGCGGAATCTTCCTCATCTGCGTTCATATCCGTAAATATGTTTTCGACATCGACAAAATGTGTTCCTCCGAAGCTTCCGCCGAAATCGTGCAGCCGGCAAAACGGTACTTCAAGTTCGGCAAACTTTTCAAACAGACTGTAATTGTAATAAGATATTATCGGTGCGCAGTTTACGCCGTTTACCGGCTTGATTTTCCCGACATTCTTTTTAAAATCAACGCTCAGAGTCATATACGTTAACCTCCAAAGAGCAATTTTTCAGTTTAATGCTATGATATATGACCGCGCACATTTTGTCAATGCAGATTAAAGGCGGTTTATAAAATCTGACCCTTATCTGTCCGAAATGCAGGTGTAACCGCGTCTCGGCTGAACGGCCCTGTATGCCGGACGGATTATCTTTCCGGCGTTGATTATTTCTTCAAGCCTGTGCGCACTCCAACCGGAAATTCTCGCTATTGCGAAAAGCGGAGTGTAGAGCTCTTTGGGAAGTCCGAGCATTTCATATACAAATCCGCTGTAAAAGTCAATGTTTGCGCTTACGCCCTTGTACATTTTGCGCTCGCCCGAAATTATCTGCGGAGCAATGCGTTCGACCTTGCTGTAAAGTGCAAATTCATCATTAAGTCCCTTTTCAACCGACAGCTTTTCGACGAATGTGCGGAATATTGCGGCTCTCGGATCCGAAACCGAGTATACTGCGTGACCGATACCGTAAATAAGACCTGTCTTGTCGAATGCCTCTTTGTGAAGTATTTTTTCGAGATAATTTCTTACCTCGTCGTCGTCGTTCCAGTCCTTGACATTCTTTTTGATGTCGTCGAACATTCCGCATACCTTTATGTTTGCGCCGCCGTGTTTAGGACCTTTGAGAGAGCCGAGAGCCGCGGCTATTGCGGAGTATGTGTCGGTTCCCGACGAAGAAACAACGTGCGTTGTAAAGGTTGAATTATTTCCTCCGCCGTGTTCGGCGTGGAGGACAAGCGCAAGGTCGAGAATCTGCGCCTCAAGAGGGGTATATTTGCTGTCAAGGCGCAGAAAGTGCAGTATGTTCTCGGCAGTCGAGAGAGAAGGATCGGGTTCGTGAATGAAAAAGCTGCGGCTGTTCTTTATATAGTAGTTGTATGAAAGGTAGCTGTAAACCGAGAGCATGGGGAAGGTAGCTATAAGCTGCAAACACTGGCGCAGAATGTTGGGAACGCTCGTGTCGTTTGGATTGTTGTCGTAGGCGTACAGCGTCAGCACGCTTCTCGCAAGGGAATTCATGACGTCGGTTGATGGCGCTTTCATTATTATATCTCTTGTAAAGGAATCCGGCAGGGAACGGTAGCTTACAAGTGTGTCGTTGAACTTTTTTAGTTCGTCCTTGTTCGGCAGCACGCCGAAAAGCAGAAGATATGTGACTTCCTCAAAGCCGAATCTTCCTTCCCTTACAAATCCGCTTACAAGATCTTCTATATCATATCCGCGGTAATACAGCTTGCCCTCGCAAGGCTCTTCCGTACCGTCGGCATTTTTCTTTTTTGAAACGATTTCGCTTATTTCGGTAAGTCCCGTAAGAACGCCGTTTCCGTTGAGGTCGCGCAGTCCGCGGTTTACCTTGTGCTCAATGTAAAGCTTGGGATTGATTTTGCAATCCGCATTGCAGAGCTTTGCATATTTTTTAATTTCGGGAGTGATCTCCGAATAATCTCTTTCTTTTTTGATGATCTGCTTCATTGATTTCCTCACTTTCACAAATTATGTCAACCTTTTTGTATATTCTACCATAAAATCAGAAAAAAAACAATTAACCTTGTGTAAAGACTCCGTT
The DNA here is from genome assembly GCA_900551295.1 of uncultured Eubacteriales bacterium. Taxonomy (GTDB): domain Bacteria; phylum Bacillota; class Clostridia; order Oscillospirales; family CAG-382; genus UMGS1387. Next base: position 14,565 of record URVJ01000013.1, read on the forward strand.
TATTTTCGGCATGGTTTGTCGAAAAACGTAAAATGATGACAAAAAACGCTGCAGTGTTTTAAGCCGCAGCGCAAAAATTATTTTTTGTTTTTTTATCCTATGCTTATCGAAAGCATATAGTTTCTTGTCTGAGAACCGTGAGTAAGAGTGATCGGCACGTTAAGGCTTTCTCCGGTAACCGCAATGGATTCCGAAAGTGCGCCGTTCTTAACGGTTTTACCGTTGATTTTGAGCGTTGTTGCGGAAGATGTAACCTGAACTTTTATCGAGTCGGTACTGTCTATAACCGCTGCGGCAAGGGTTCCGTTTACTACTGCTTCGTACTGGCTGCCGTCTGCCGCGGTTATTATGAGGGATTCTATTGCAAGATAATCCTTTGCGGATTCGGTGAGAATGTTTTCGGTAAGAGAAATCTTTTTGCCGTCTCCGTCATTGCATACAAACTCTGCGATGATCTCGTACTGTGTTTCGGGATTAAGCTCGTCTATTGTAACGGATTTGTCCGTGCCTTCGCGCATAAGTACGTTGGTAAGTCTTGTTACGGTCTTGCCGGTTGAAGAATTCTTGTATTTAAGCGTGAGCTTTCCGTCAGCATATGCGGTAAAGTCTATTTCAACGCTTGTGTCGGCAGCATCTCCCACGTTCATTTCAAACGCAAGAGGCGTGGTTATGTTCTGGGAGAGAGACGCCGACTTTGTACCCGACGCGGATTCTACATAAGCCTTAACGGTGTAAGAGGTCTTGGGATTGAGACCGGTGAGAACAACGGTCTTGGCAGTTCCTGCGGTAATGGGAAATTCCTTTGTTACGGTCGGGTTGCCCGAAGAGGTTGCGGTAAGAATAAGCGTGCCGCCGGTGTTGCTTGTCGCCGAGAAAGACGCGCTTGCGGCAGTTACGTTGCCGAGAGTAAACTTGGTAAGCGTGGGAACACCGTCGTTTGTCTTGAAGTAAATTGTCTTGCCGGTAACCTTGGTGTCGTCGGCATACTGGAACTTGTTTGAGGGAAGAACAACGTAGTAGTTTGTCGCCTTGTCAAGTTCGGTACCTGGAGTAAGAGTTATGGTCTTTCCGTCAGTGCTTATTGCAGCGGTATAGGAAACAACGGTGCCGGAGGACGAGCCTTTTCTTAATTTGATGTTGTCGGTGATGTAGGTCTTTGTAACCGTACCGCCGCCGTATCTGTAAACTTTGCTTTCAAAGGTTATCGCAATATTGGTGTTTGTGGATATTCCGGTCGCTTTGTTTTCGGGGGTGAAGGTAACGTCCTTGTTTACCGACGCGCCTGTTGTAAATGTTGCGGAAGCCTTGGGATTAAGGTTTTCCTTGCTGTCCGAGAGAGAACCTTCGACGATTACTATGCAGTAATCTGTGTTGCCGTCGAGATAATCGTCGGGTTTTACGGTAAAGGTGCGTTTATCGGAACTCATTGTTACGGAAAATCCTACGGATTCGCCGTTTTCATTGTTCTTGTGCAGCTCTATTACGTTGTTTGCAAGATATGTTGTCGTAAGAGCCGACATATTGGGTCTGTAAACATACTCGCCGAACATTATTTGAATCTTGGACTTTACGTCAACGTCGTCGGTACCGTCTGCGGGAGTAAATTCGGGAATAAGTACGGAGCTTGTCGAGAAATATGTGCTTGACGCCGAGTTATATTTGCCGGATTCGTTATACAGGGTCTTGTTCTTGAGAACTACGTAGTATCTGAAGTCTGAGAGCAGCTCTGTTTTTGGCGAAAGGGTTATTGTTCTTCTGTCGTTGCTTACGCTTACGTCGCAGGCAATTACCGCGCCTGTTGCGGTGCTGCGTCGGAGAAGCACTACCTCATTCTTTTTAATGTACTCTGCGGTTATCGGAACACGTGTTAAGGAAGTGGTGCCTGCGGTATACAGCGGATCGCTGAAAGTAAGGGTAATATCGGTTGAAGTTGATACGCCCGTCTTTCCCGAAGAGGGAGTTACAACGGGAGCCATTGCGGCAGCTGTTGTGAAGTAGAACGAATACTTTTCGTTTATAGCCTTTCCGACAGAGCCTTTGAGCGTGCCTTCGTTTACTATTACATAGTACTTTGTGCTCTTTGCAAGCTCTTCGTCGGGAACAACGGTGATAACCTTTTTGTCGTTGCTGATGGTTGCCGAGAAGTTGACCTGAGTACCTGAGGACGAGCCTTTTCTGAATTCGATTACGGAAGCCATGAGATATGCCGAAGAAAGCGCGGTTCCGTTGGTACGTGTGAGAGCCTCGTCAAATTCAAGCTTGATCTCGGGCATCGTGGAAACGCCGGTGGAGGCGTTTACGGGAGATACTGTCGGAATAAGCGTATTTGAGGTGGTGAAATAGGAAGATGTCTTTGATATTTTTGTGCCGCTTGAGTCGGTGAAGTATCCGGAATTGATTATTACGTAATATTTTGTATTTGCCTCAAGATTTTCAGCGGGAGTTATTGTTATAACTCTCTTTGTGGAGTTTATTTCAGCGTTAAAGTCTACGTTTGCGCCGCTTGACGAGCCTTTTCTGAGTTCAACGGCGCCGGAACTGATGTAAGTTGAGTTGACTGCGGTGGAGGAATTCTGTCTCTTTATTGCGCTGCTGAAAGTGATCTTGATTTCTGCGGTCTGTTCAACGTCGGTAGCTGCGCGCTTGGGCGAGAACTTAATATCTGCCGAAGTGTCTCCGTCGTCGCTGCTGTCTGAGCCTGTCGTGAAGTACGATACTATCTCAGAGTTTGTGTCGTCATTTGAATTGTATAAAGTTTTTGCGTCAATGACAAGATAGTATTTTGTATTTTCCGAAAGGTCGGATATCGGCTTTATGGTAAACGAACGGGTTGAAGTCGATGTAACCGTGTATGAAACCGAAGTTCCGGTCTTGGACGAACGTCTGAGTTTTACATGGTTCTTGATATAGGTCGTTGTAAGACTGTCGCCGTTTGAATTATATACCGCTTTGCTGAACGATACGGTAATGGAGGGCGTTGTGCTTACTTTTGTCTTTGCGTTTGCGGGAGTGATTACGGGAGAAGAAAGACTGCCGTCTGCGGTGTTGTACGAAGAATCGTCGTTTGTCTTTCCGGTGAGCTTTTCGGGCTTTGTTTCGTAGGTAATTCCGCTTACGGCGTTGTACGCGGATTTAATTCTGCCGGTGCCTTCAAAGCTTACCTTTGATTTTACGTTTGCGCTGTCAACGGTAACATTCTTTGAGAGGGTAATTGTCGCGCCTGCGCAGTCGGAGCCTATTTCAAGTTCTTTTATGTCGCCGTCCTGAATCACGAGGTTTGATTTGCCGGAAACGTTTATCTTGTCCGCAGTGCCGCTAAGCTTGATTATTGCGGATTTATTTACGTTTATAACCGGGAAGTTTCCGTCGAGAACGACAGTGCCTCCATAGAGATCGCTGCCGGAGAGTTCCACGGCTGAAAATCCGTCACCGTCAAGTTCGGCGGGAGAAGAAAGCTTTGTAAGACCTGAAACTGCGGAATTTCTGTCGAGCTTTACGGTGTTGTCCGAACCGCCGACGTTCATGTTTACGGCAGATGTCGAATAGAACGATGTTTCCACACTGTCACCGTCGATTGTTACCAAACCTAAGATACGGCAGTTGTTAAAGCGTATTTCGGCGTCCGAAAGCTTTGAGTTGTAAACTATATTGTCCGTGAAAAGTATTTCGGAGAAAGTAGCCGAACCGCCTTTTACGGTAAGGTCGCCGTTATAGACGTTTTCGTTTTCTACAAATTCGTATATAAGCTTTGCTGCCTGCGCTCTTGTAAGGTTTGCGGCAGGAAGAAAACGGGACTTTTCGTCGCCTGTTATGTAACCTTTTGCGGCAACCGAGCTTACGGCGTCGCGCGCCCAGTCGGCAATTAAAGAATTATCTGTGAATTTGCGCAGTTCAAAGGTGTCGTTTGTCGGAACGGAAATTCTGTAAAGGATAACCGCGGCTTCCTGTCTTGAAATAAGATTTTTGGGACGGAATGTGCCGTCGGAATATCCGCTTACATAACCTGCGTAAACGGCTTTCTGAACTTCGCCGTAGTACCAGTCAAATCTCGATACGTCCGAGAAGGTCGAAGCTTTTCTCGAAGAGATCTTTACGGCGTTGTTTATCATTTTTGAAAATTCTGCTCTTGTAACCGTGCCGTCCGGCTTGAAAGTACCGTCGGTGTAGCCGTTGATATAGCCTTTGTCAACGCCGTATTCGATGTACTTCTTTGCCCAGTGACCGTTTATGTCGGTCAGTCTTGCGGCAGATGCGCCGATACACAGCGATACGGTGAGAGCTGCAGCCGTTATGGCGAGATACAGAGCTTTACGGAGGGATTTCATAAAATCTTTCCTTTCATTATGTAAACTGATTTTACTTATATTGATATAACTACTAATATAATACACCATATTTAGTATTTGCACAAGAGTTTTTCGACAATTTTTTTCTTAATTTTCCTTAGTTTTTGCCGTCTGAAAGCAAAACTTATGCAAGGCTGGTTTTAATGACTGAAATTTGTGTCATTACACTGGAATTTGACGAAAAGCGAGGATAAAAGTTCCGTTGCGCGGCACAAAAAATGTCCGTTTTTACAAATTTCGTAAATTGCCGTGTTTTTAACAAAATATACGTTTACCGCATATAATTTTGTTGGAGTGATGCAAATGTTTAAAGAACGTCTTACGGAAGATCTCAATTACTGCGCACAGATCTATAACGGCTGCGTGCCGTTTTGCGGCGGCACTACATATTCGTGGGCAAACGATACGGAATACTGCGTGAATATCAAAAATAATACCGTGACGATAGTATTTCGCGGAACGGACAGCAAAAAAGAGTGGCTGTCAAATCTCGCATTTTGCAAAAAGGTCATACCTTACGGGAACTACGAGTCGGAGGTGCGTGTTCACGGCGGTTTTATAACCGCATACAAAAACCAGCTCGTGCGTGACAGAATACATTCTCTGATTTCCGACAAGCCCTGTAAAATCGAAGTTACCGGACATTCACGCGGCGCGGCGCTTGCGGTGCTGTGCGCAGTTGACTTGCAGTACAACTTTCCCGACAAGAGTATAAGCGTCACGACCTACGGCTGTCCGAGAGTGGGAAATGCGGCGTTTGCAAAGTCGTACAACAGGCGCGTCACCGATACCGTGAGGGTCGAAAACGGCAATGACATTGTTACAAAAGTTCCACCGGCTATTTTCGGTTTCCGTCATGTCGGCGCAAGATTCGGCGTCGGCAACACAAGGCTGCCTTTCCTTTTTTCTTTTAACGCTCATTACCCTGTGCAATACCTTAAAGGCATTATAAACAGGTTATACTGAAAGATGTTTTGCGGTTGACTGACTTTAGATTATTTGGGGCTGAAAAAGGCAATTCACTGCCATGTGCAAGTCTATTCTCCAACTTTTCGAATGCTTTTCTCCGTAGAAAAGCGTCAGTATAAAGTCGTACTTTGAAGAAAGTTACCCGTTTCAGCCTAAAACCGGTAAAAATGGTCTAAAGTAGCCCGTAATTCGCTTTAAAAAGAAGTTGTTTCGCACGCTTGTTGACTTGTACATAAATTAGTGGTAAAATCATAGTAATAAAAACTTTCTCCGGGAGCGTGAAAAGTATGGATAAAAATAAATATGATATAATAAGACTTCGCATGGAAAGAACGGCGCAGGCGCTGCGTAATAATAATATGTACTGTGAGTGCGCGGATAATTGTGAGGAGGCGCTCGAACTCGTTTCGTCGCTTATAAATCCCGGCGATACCGTCGGTGTGGGAGGCTCTATGACGCTGTTTGAATCGGGCGTAATCGAATTGCTGCGCTCGGGCTCGTATAATTTTCTCGATAGATACGAAAAGGGGCTGTCGGCTGAGCAGATAGGAAAGATATATCGCGAATGTTTCAGCGCCGACTGCTATATAATGAGTACAAACGCCGTAACGGAACGCGGAGAACTGTATAACGTGGACGGTAACGGAAACAGAGTGGCGGCTCTTACGTTCGGCCCGAACAGCGTTATAGTAATTGCAGGATATAATAAGATAGTGCGTGATCTTGATGAAGCTAAAAAGCGCGTCTGTGAGATAGCTGCTCCGGCAAACGCCGTAAGACTCGGACTCGATACGCCGTGTACACAGGCAGGACGGTGTCTTAACTGCTCGTCGGATAAACGTATATGCGTGTCAAGCGTTGTTACCGGCAGACAGCAGCTCAGACAAAAGGACAGAATAAAGGTAATACTTGTCGGTGAGGAGCTCGGATATTAATAATGCCTAAGAAAAAAATCAATGTTGTGCTGCTTGAACCCGAAATTCCGCAGAACACGGGAAATATATCGCGTACCTGCGCCGCGACCGGAGCAAGCCTTCACCTTATAGAACCGTTCGGATTTGAAATTACCGACGCAAAACTCAAAAGAGCGGGACTGGATTACTGGAAATATCTCGATATACATTATTATAAAAATATTGATGATTTTTACGATAAGAACCCGGGCGGTCATTTCTTCTATTTCTCGACTAAGGCGCCGCGGTGCTATACCGATGTGGAATATCCGGATAACTGCTTTCTTGTTTTCGGTAAGGAAACCGCCGGAATACCCGAAAGTATACTTAAAAAGAATCTCGATAAATGCGTAAGAATTCCGATGCTTGAAAATCTGCGCAGCCTTAACCTTTCAAATTCGGCAGCCATTGCGGTCTATGAAGTGCTGAGACAGAATAATTTTGAAGGACTGCAAGAGGCGGGATTTTTAAAAGACATGATTAAGTAACGGAGGATATTCAATGCTTATAAACGCAATCAGAAACGGTTTTTCGCGTGAGGCTTTTGTTCAGCTTTTGCTGTATATACCGATAATACTCATTTCTCTTACCGTGCATGAGTACAGCCACGGATATGCCGCGTATAAATGCGGAGATATGACGGCGCGCAATTTCGGCAGACTTACGCTCAATCCCTTAAAACATCTTGACCCGATAGGAACCGCAATGATGCTGCTGTTCGGCTTCGGATATGCAAAACCCGTTCCGATAAATCCGAGAAATTTCGGCAAGCCGAGAAGAGATCTCTGCATAGTCGCGGCGGCAGGACCCGTTTCAAACCTTGTGCTCGCGTTTCTTGGACTTGCGGTTTACAGATTTTCAAACTTTGTCGCCTTTGACCTTATGAGAATTCAGAGTATAAGCACGTTTTACGGTATGTGGTCGATTTTCGCATACAGCTTTGTTTCGGCAAATATAAGCCTTGCCGTGTTTAACCTTATACCTCTGCCTCCGCTTGACGGTTCAAGACTTGCGTCGGTGCTGCTGCCGACAAGAATAGCCTATGCGATAGAACGCTATGAACAGTATATCATGTTTGCGGTAATGCTGCTTCTGTACTTCGGAAAGCTCGACGGAATAATCTTTTTCTTTTCAAATCTGATATTCGGGCTTTTCAACAGCTTTCTGTCGCTGTTCCCGTGCTTTCTGTAATAAAGAAAAGGAAGTTTTTTGCAATATGACGGAAAATGTAACGGATATTGAAACGGCGGTTTCGCCGCACGCTGCAAAAATCGACGACGAGGTGCTTGCGCCGGATCTCTATGAGACGGACGAGCCTATGTATAAGCTTGAAATTTTTGAGGGGCCGCTTGAACTTCTGCTGTCGCTTATAGCAAAAAATAAGGTTAGTATCTACGATATACCCATAGCGCTTATACTTGACCAGTATATGGAGTATCTTCATAAAATGGAACAGTTTGATATGGAGATAGCGTCGGAATTTATAGTTATGGCAAGCCAGCTCATGGTGATAAAGTCGAGAATGCTGCTGCCGAGAAATAACGAAGATGAGGACGACCCGAGACAGGAACTTGTCGATATGCTTCTCGAATATCAGAGGGCAAAGCAGACTGCCGTCGTTCTTCACGAACGCGAGTTTTCGTATTCCGGACGTTATGAGAAGCCTCCGGAACAGCTTGAAGATATGAAAAAAGAGGAGTATAAGCTGCACCATGATATAAGCCTGCTCCAGGACGCATATTTAAGGGTGTACGCAAGAAAAATCGAGCTTATGGAGGCAAACGAAAATACGCAGAAGCTCGATAACCTTATACGCACGACACGCCACGTCAGCGTGAATGAAAGAATACTTCACGTTATGAAAATCCTTGTGCGTAAAGGAAAATGCGACTTTGCCGGGCTGTTTGAGCGCGCCGAGTCGAGAAGTGAAATTGTGGCTACGTTCTTGGCGGTGCTTGAGCTTATCAAGGGCAGAAGAATAGTAGTCGAACAAATTTCGCAGGATAATACAGACTGTCAGCTTGTACTGGTAAGGGATAAAGAAAAAGACGCATAAATATAGTATAAAATAAAAAATTCAGCAGGAAAGCCAGTCAGCCGACCTGCTGTTTTGTTGTACCGTCAGTTTTTTTCGGATTTGAAAAAATGCTTGAAAAAAAGAACATCACGCGGTATGAACTGTCGAAACGTACGGGAATAAGGTATCAGATAATAGATAATTACTATAAGAATAAGGTTACACGCTACGACAGCTATGTACCGGAACGCATATGCACGGCGGCAGACTGTGAAATATCAGATATACTCGAATATGTAAATGAATAATTATGCGCAAAGCGCACATTTTTGGTGAAAAAGAATATAAGCAAAGCCCGGAACGGAATTAAAACCGAACCGGGCAATTTATTTTGATATGTGTTTTTATTCTGCGGCGTTGTACTTTTTGGCTTCTTCGATAATCTTTGCGCAGCTGGGAGCCGGAACCTCCTCGTAGCGTACAAAGTCGTAATCAAATCTGCCGCGTCCCTGAGTCATTGCGCGCAGTGAAATTACGTAGTTTGCCATTTCAGCCTGCGGAGTTTCAGCCTCGACTAAGGTGTAGCCCTCGCGTTTTTCGTCGGGATTCATGCCGAGGACTCTTGCTCGTCTCTTGTTGAGATCTCCTATAACGTCGCCGACAAGCGAATCCGGTACGGAGACTTTCAGCGCGCCTACCGGTTCGAGCAGTACCGGAGAGGCTTTGGGCAGACCTTCCTTGTACGCAAGCTTTGCCGCAAGCTTAAAGGAGATTTCGTTTGAGTCAACCGGGTGATATGAGCCGTCGTAAAGGTCGGCTGCAAGATTTACAACCGGGAATCCTGCAAGAACGCCTTTCTGCATTGCCTCAAGCAGACCTTTTTCGACTGCCGGATAAAATCCTTTGGGTACGCTTCCGCCTACAACGCTCTGCGTAAAGGTAAGACCTTCGTCAGTACCGGGCGAGAATGTTATCTTTACATGACCGAACTGACCGCTGCCGCCCGACTGTTTCTTGTGTTTGCCCTCTACCTGTACGGATTTTTTTATTGTTTCGCGGTAGGGAATACGAGCCTGCGTAAGATTTACCGAAGCGCCGAAACGTGTCTTTAGCTTTGAAACCGTAACGTCAAGGTGCATATCTCCCAAGCCCGATACCGTCATCTGATGCGTTTCGGCATTGTTCTTGTAAGAAAGCGTCTTGTCCTCGTCGAGCAGCTTTGCAATGCCCTGAGATATTTTGTCCTCGTCGCCCTTTGCCTTAGGTTCTATTGCCATGGTAAGGTACGGAACGGGATATTCAATAGGAGCATACTTGATTTTGCCGCCGAAGGTGTCGTTTGTGGAGGCTGAGGCGAGCTTTGAAGTAACGCCTATGTCGCCGCAGTTGAGCATATCGACCTCCGTCTGCTTTTTGCCGCGGATAACGTATATGTGCGCGAACTTTTCGGCAGTGCCGTTTGTGAGGTTTGTAAGCGTCATGTCCTTTTTCAGCGTGCCGTTCATGACCTTGAAGTATGACATCTTGCCTACGAACGGGTCGGCAACCGTCTTGAATATGAATACAGCCGTTTCGCCGTCGGGATCGGGCTTGATTTTTTCGCCGTTTTCGTCTCTTTCACCGTATCTGTCAAGAGGATTCGGGAAAGACGCGGCTATAATGTCAAGCAGAGGAGCAACACCCATGAGCGTTGCCGCCGAGCCTACCATTACCGGTGCGATAGAGCCGTTTATTATGCCGAGATTGAGAGCAGTCTGCATTTCTTCAAGCGTAAACTTCTCTCCGGCAAAGAATTTTTCCATCATCTCGTCGCTCGTTTCCGCAAGTGATTCTACAAGCATATCGCGGAATGCGTTTACCTTTTCCATGCTCTCGTCCGGTATCGGCATTTCCTTTATTGTGCCGTCTTTTATGTATTCGTAACCCGTAAGCGTGATAAGATCGACATATCCGAGAGGTTTTCTGTCAATAATTATCGGTATTGCGACAGGGCAGATTATGTGACCGAACTTTTCGCGCATAGCCTCTATCGTATTGCCGAAGTTTGCGTTGTCGTCGTCCATTTTGTTGACAAAGAAAGCTTTGGGTATTCTTGCTTCTGTTGCATACTCCCATGCAAGCTCGCTTCCAGCGTCAACGCCGCTCTTTGCGTCCATAACGATAAGCGCCGTTCCCGAAACTCTAAGAGCCTGCTTTACTTCTCCCGCAAAGTCGAGAAAACCGGGCGTGTCTATAAAGTTTATCTTGCTGCCTTTCCAGAACAGCGGAGCAACTGACGCAGAAATCGAAAATTTGCGCTTAATTTCTTCGGCGTCGCAGTCGCATACGGTGTTTCCGTCAGCGGTCTTGCCGAGACGTTCTGTTTCTTTAGCCAAAAACAGCATTGCTTCTGCGAGTGAAGTCTTTCCGTTTCCTCCGTGTCCCAAAAGACACACATTCTTTATGTTTTTTGTGTCGGCTGATAAATTTGCCATTTCCTGTTGCCCCTTTCCGGAATATTGCCGAGTTAAACTTATTTCTGATAACTCTTTAAACTTATTATACTATATATCATGTTTGTTTGCAATATGCAAATATGCTTGAAAAATTGCACTTAAATTTGTCATACTTGCACAAACCACGACAAAAAATAACAGCCCGACACGATTGCTGCGGAATACCGCCGTGCCAAGCTGAAATTTGATGTGATAAAAAGGTTTAAACTTTTATTTGCTTAAAAACGAGAATACAATCGCAGGCAGACACCAGAGAAGCTGAAGTCCGACAAAGAATGAAACCGTAAGAACGGGAACTGCGCCTGTAAGAGTAAGAGCCGCGGCAATGATAATGCTGAGAACCGAGCATACCGTGCCGACAACGGTGTTTGAACGGTAGATGTTTCTGAGTTTGTCAAGGCTTATAAAGCCGTGGAGAAAACTGTGAACGCCCGTGAGCGAAACAATGCTGCCGTTTGAAGTCGTTTCCTGCTCTTCGGAAAGCGTTTCGGGAGATTTTCTGATAACCGAAACGGGGTAATTCGTGCCCTTGAGATTTCCGCAGATGAGCTGGTTGTTTATGCAGGGATCAAAGGTCTTGACGCCTACGCATACGCCTGCATTGTAAAGACTGTGGAGTATAGGCTCAAAACCGCGGTTTACCGAATACTTTATGTAGAACTTTGCGGCAAGTCCGCCGTTTACAGACATATACATAATGCTGCCGAGAGACTGTAAGAAGGATTCGTCTATGTTGTCCGACGGCGTTGCGATGTCAAAGAGTCTGAAGAAATTGCTTGTGCCGAGTAAAATTTCCATATCGTCAAGTCTGATTCTCAAGCCGTCGGGAGAGTGTTCAATTACAGAAGCCTCTCCTATGTGCTCGTCGCTGCCCTGTACGGAATTTGCAAATACGTATGAAAGCGGCCCCGGCAGCTTGTCGAAGATGCGCGCCATGTAGATTATAACTTTGTCGATTCTGTGGTCGCCGTAGGTGCGTATGCTTGAAACCTTGACGTTTTTGGCTGGAAATACTTCGGTATCGTCAAAGGATATGATGCCTGCCTCGGTATATGCGTCGCAGGCAGCCTCGCCTATAAACGCGGTCTTTGACTTTGCGGCTCTGAGCGAGAAGATAAGGTAGGGAAGAACCGTTGCGAGAAGAAGATTTACCGGAAGAGAAGCGAGTATTACGCCGACTCCCACGGTTATGCCGTGATAAACGTCGGAAGTCATAAATCCGGAAAGCGCTCCGCAGATAACTCCGACAATTATTCCCGTTACCGCAAGCTTAAAGCAGGATTTTGTAGCTTTGGGCACGGCAAAGGTCTTTTTGAAGAAACCGGAAATAAAGCTGTTTTTTGAAACGGTGAAGATGGTTGTGTCCTGTTCGAGATATTTTGCGAATGCGCCTGCCTCGTCGGAGGTCGCGTCAAGCTCTGTCGTGGAGAACTTCGGCTTTTTGGACGCGGCAATGCAGAAAGAAGTCAGCGCCGTGTATGACTTTATAAAGCTGTTGATCGAGAGAATTACAAGTGCAAGACAGCCGACCGAACAGTAAGACCGCAGCGACGGACTTGTTCCCGCAAGCGTAATGGATATGATCGTGTAAAGCGTACATACGCACAGTGTAACGGCACACAGCAGTTCGGGACGCGCCTTGTGCGGATTAAGGCTCTTAAACGCGCGTTTTACGCCGTCAAGATTGAATATAATGCCGAAGAACATTATCTGAAGCATGGAAAGCGCGTACACAACGCCGTATCTTCCGGGCTCAAAAATTCCGGGGTGTGACTTTGCCGTTCCTGCGGCGCTTTCAAAATATATGCAGAAAATTGCGGCTGCAATCGTCAGTATAACCGACAGAACGCCTTTAAGCGCGTTTGAACGCAGCTCTTTGATTATTAAAGTTTCCTGATGCGGATCGGTGTACTCACATTCGGGTTCGTCGTCGGAAAACAGTGCGTCGTATTGCTTGTTGAAATTCTCGCCGAGTCTGCCTGAGGCAAATACGTCGGTGTATTCGTCATGTGATTCGCTGTCCGCTGCATCTGCGCTGTCAGTTGACGGGTGGTTACCCGAAAGCATTGCAATGTCGTCGTTTGAGATAACATCTTTGCGGCGGCGTCTTTTCTTTTTCTTTGTTTCGGCTTTGCCCGAATCTGCGTCGCTTTCGGTGTTTCCCGAAACAATTTCGGGAGTTTCGAGAGCCGTGCCAGTATCGTCAAAACCGTTGTCCGCAAGACGGCACAATTCGTCTACCTTGTCGTCAATGCTGCTTGTGTGAGTTGCATTGAAATAGCTCTTTGCGCTGTCCTCAAGCTCCGAAAGGTTGAGTTCCTCGTGGCTTATGCCTTCTGGAAGATCCTTTGCAAAGGTGAATACCGCGGTATCGTTGTTGGAGTCGGGCGATGAAGTGTTTTTGCCGTTTTCGGAAAGACTTTCGGAATTGCCGCCGTTTTGCGAATCTATATGTATTTCGGATTTTTCAACGGTAATTTCGTCGCCGTTTTCCGTGTTTTTTTCGTCTGCGTCCGATACGGCGTTCTGTGCGGCGTTTTCGTCAAGCGAATACTGGTACGGCTCGTCGGTGTTGCCGTTATCGGCAGAGGAATCAAGTTGGCTTTCCGTGCCGCCGTTTATAACGGCATCGTTTTGCGATCTGTCTTGCTTTTTGCCTGCAAACAGCCCGGCAAGACCTGTTTTGCCTGAATTTTCGGGAAGGTTTTGCTTTTCTGACATTAATCTGACCTCCGTTATTTTTGTTTAGTTCTGACCTCTCTGGCTTATGGCTCTGTAAAGCAGAACAGCCGCCGCCGTCGAAACGTTGAGGGAATTTACCTTGCCTCTCATTGGTAAGGAAAGAATGTAATCGCAGTTTTTCTTAACAAGCGGCGATACGCCGTTTTCCTCGCTGCCGAGGACTATTGCGCAGGGAACGTCAAAATCGGCTTTTGTATAGTCTGTCCCGTCCGCCTCTGCGGCAAATATCCAGAGACCGAGTTCTTTGAGTTTCTTTATGGTTTCGGTGACGTTTACGCACTTTACCGCAGCGAGATGTTCGACAGCTCCCGCAGAAGCTTTTGCGACTGCCGGCGTAATGCACGCGCTGTTGCGTTTCGGAATAATAATGCCGTGAGCGCCTGCGCCCTCAGCACATCTGATTATGGCTCCGAGATTGTGCGGATCCGAAATGTTGTCCGCAATGACTATAAGCGGTTTTTCGCCACGCTGCTTTGCGATTTCGAGTACGTCCTCTATCGTCACGTATTCTTTTTCCGAGGCTATTGCGACGATACCCTGGTGCTGTTCGTAGCCGCAGAGCTTGTCAAGCTTTGCCTTTTCTGTTTCTATAAGAGGAATTCCGCGTTCGAGTGCGGTAGCAGCAAGAACCGTTATCGAGCCTTCGCGCTGACCTTTCTGAACGTATATCTTTTCTATCTGTCTGCCTGATTTCAAGAGTTCTCTTACGGCGTTTCTGCCGGGAACCGAGCCGTTTGACAGACCTTCGTCAAAGCTTTCTCCGTTGTTGTATGTTTTTCCCGAACCGGGATTTGCGTCGCCGCGTCTGTTACGTGGAGAAAAGTTTTTCTTTTTGCCGAAATCCTTTTTCTCGCCGTTTTTAAAATTATTGTTTTTGTTGTAACTCATTTTATGACCTTTCGGAACTTTTTTTGAAAAATACGTGTATTTTCACCGCAAAACGGCATAATAACTGACTGTATAAATATTCTTCTACATTATAACACATATTTCGGCATTTGTACAGAGAATTTGCGAGAAAAATGTTGGAAAATTTTAAAAAATGACAAAAAAGCCGCCTTGCCGCAGAGTTTTTGCCTTAAAGACAAATATCCGCCGCGTTTTTGTACGCAGCGGAGTTGTATTGTGTGTTATATTGAATGTCTGAGCGCAACGCGAAAAACGGTGCGTAGAGCACTTACTGATTTGCAGGGCTCATATCCTGTACAGCGAGTACGACTTCTGCTGCTTTTTCAAGCTGGGCGTCGGTAATTTCGCCGTTTTCCGAAACCTGTGTGCGTTGAGAAATCTCATAATCCGGCGCTATGCCGTCGCCGTCAAAGGAAGAACCCGACGGAGTTGTGAAAAGCATTGTCGAGAAACTTGCCGCACCGTCCGACAGCGGGAAAATACTCTGAACGGTGGCTTTGCCGTATGTGGTCTCGCCGACTAAAGAGGCGCGTCCGAAATCTTTCATTGCCGCGGCAAAAAGCTCCGCACCGCATACGGTGTTGCGGTTTACAAGCACTGTCATGGGATAGGAGAACTGATTTACGTCGCTTTTGTAGGTCTTTGCCGAGCCGTCGCGGTCTGCGCCGGTAATGGTCGTGCCGTCGGGAAGTATAAAATCCAAGAGCGAGGCGACGTTGTCCGTATCTCCGCCGGGATTGTTTCTTATGTCGATTATAAATCTGTCCGCACCGTTTTTGATAAGTTCTTCGGCGCATTTCTTGAAATCGTCGGTTACGGTGCCTGTAAATTCGCTTATTGATATTACTCCGACGTTATCGTGGATTATGCGCGTACTTACATTGTTTACCGAAACAATATCGCGCGGAACGGTGATGTCCTCCGAGGTTCCGTCGCTCTTTCTGACCTTTAAAAGCACGCTTGAATAAGCTTCGCCGCTGCCTATTTTGAGCATTGCCCCGTAAAAGCCGGATTCGCTTACCGCAACGCCGTTTACGCTTGTTATAGTGTCTCCGGGAACAATGCCTGCCTTTTGCGCGGGAGAGTCCGCGTAGACGTTTACGACGTAAATTCCGTCCTTTGACGAATCGTACAGCGAGCTTATGCCGATACCTACTGACGAACCCTGTGCGGACGCCGCTATGTAGTCGGAATACTGTTCGGAGTTCATGTACATTGCGTATCTGTCGCCGAGACCCGAAAGATAGCCGCCCATTGCTCCGTCGATAAGAGAGGCGGTGTCCGCGGCATATACGGATTTGCTCTTTACAATGCCGTCAAGCGACGTAAGGCTTTCGGAAAGCGCTGTTCTGTCGGTTGCGACCATGTCGGTCACGCGCCTTTGCCAGAAATCGTTTACCAAAAGAAACGTCGTCTGAAACGTAAGTAAGACAGTTGCGGAAAAGGCAAATATATACATAGGTATTTTCAAAGCGTTTTTGTTTTTGTTCAAAGTATCGCCGTCCTTTTTGTCAGATTCTTGTAATGATAGCACATCTTGATAAAATCAAGGGACTGTCTTTTTGCGGACAGCCCCTGAAAAGTTCTTGATAAAGTTAAAGTTTTGCGGTTCAGAGACCTATGTATGAAGCAGGATTTACGGCAACGCCGTTTTTGTAGACCGTAAAGTGCAGGTGGTTGCCTGTTGACCAGCCGGTAGAGCCGACATACGCGATTGTGTCGCCTTTTTTGACGGTCTGACCTACGGTTACGTTGAGCGAGCTTGCATGGGCATACAGCGTCATTATTCCGCCGCCGTGATCTATGGTTACGTAATTTCCCCATGAAGAGCTGTGCCGTGCGATTACTACTTTTCCTGCGTCTGCCGCGTATATGCTTGTTCCGCGCGGTGCGGGAAGATCAAGCCCGTTGTGATTTTCGGTTTTGCCGCTTATCGGGCTTGTACGCGTTATAAATCCGCTGGAAACCGTCGTATATGACGAGGGCAGAGGATAACCCATTGTGCCGGAGTAAGCTGCGTTGGAGGACGCGGTGTTGTTCTTTCTCTGTTCTTCGTAAAGAGCCTTGATCTCGGCGTTTATTGCGTTTGTTTCGGCAAGCTTTTTCTTGTAGAGAGATTCGGCGTTTGCCGCGTCTGCCATATACTGCGTCTTTTTCTGATTTGCCTCGGCTATTTTGGCGTCGTACTCTTTTTTATCCTGCTCGAGCTGACTTTTATATACAACGCTTTCGTCCTTAGAGTTTTTCTGTTCTTCGCGCGTCTTTTCAAGACTTGCTTTTGTTTCGGAAAGCCTTTCGAGAACGTTGTTGTTGGCTCTGAAATGATATACTATAAAATCCACTCTCGAAAGAAAGTCGCCTATGTTCTCCGAACCGAAAAGAAGATGGAAATATGTATCGCTGCCGTACATATACGACATTCTGAGCATATTGTCAAATATCTTCTGCTCTTCCGCCTCTTTTACCGAAAGCTCCTCGATCTGCTGTCCCTGCTGTTCGTAGAGAACGTCAAGCTGATTTATGAGCGTTTCCATGGTTTTTATACGTGTTGAGAGAAGCGTTGTTTCGTATTCGAGATTCTGAATTTCGGTTTCGAGGTTTGCCGCGCCGGATTTTGCGGCTGTAATCTGTTCTTTGAGCTTTTTGGCATCGCTCTGGATACCGGAAAGCTTTGACTGGAGCTCATGTATCTGTTTCTGGCTGTCGGAAGCTGCGGCATATGCCGAAAATGAGCGCGACATATCGACTCCGGCGTTTATCATGACTGCGGCAGCCATGACGCATGAGAGTGCGAGAACGCAGAATACGCGGCGCAATGATAATGATTTCACTTTGTTTTCCGCCTCCTTGAAAACGGGTAAAAAGGGTTTGTGCGCATATTTAAACGCGCATATATCTGCGTATAGTTATAGCCGTGCCGAATACGCCTATGAACAGACCTGCGCCGAAGAACAGCGCGAGAAAGATGTTGTTAAGCTGCGCATACGGGATTATAGACACAAAGCTGTACTGTTCCGCAAGGCCTTCGACTATAAAGGTGTATATGTACCACTGGGTGACGTATGAAATACTTGCGGCAACGAGCGATATTATAATGCCTTCGATGATAAACGGCATGGTTATGTAGGTTTTCGTGGCGCCTATGTAGCGCATTATGCTTATTTCAAGCTCTCTGGAATGGAAAGTGAGCTTTATGGTGTTGGATATTACGAAAACCGATACCACAATAAGCACCGCCATGAGCCACGTACAGCCTACGGAGATTATATTCTTGAATTTTTCTATATTGATTGCAATTTCACGGCTGTTTCTTATGCTGTCAACGCTGTCTATCTTTCCGAGCTGATATATAAGCGCGTCGAGCTTGCTTACGCTTTCGTACTCTATTCTGAAAGAGTCGGGGAGAGGGTTGGTTTCGTCGTCGTAGGAATCAAAGAGGTACGAATACTGGTCGCCGTACTTTTCGCGTTCGGATTCGAGCGCCTCTTTCTTTGAAACGTAGGTAACGCTCTGAACATTATCGAGCTGCTGAATTTCCTCTTTTGTTTCTTCGACCTGTTCTGCGTTTGAATCAAGCTTTAAGTAGCATACGACCTCGTTGAAATTGTCAAGCTTTTCGAGATTGAAGTTTACGTTCAGAACAAGCGTTAAGAATATGCCTGTAACAAGAAGCGAGGACAGCAGAACGAGGATCGACGCCACGCTCATAAGTCCGTTTCTGAATACGCCCTTGAATCCGTCCTTTATGAACGTGAATAATCTAAAGTTCCTCATCAAACATACCGCCTATTCTGTCATTGAGCACAGAGCCGTCGCTTATTGTGATAACTCTTTGCTTGTAGTGGTCAACAAGATCTTTTTCATGCGTTACGACAATTACGGTCTTGCCGAGTTTTTTATTGAGCGTAATGAGAAGATCCATTATTTCGATGCTGAGTTTGGGGTCTATGTTTCCCGTCGGCTCGTCGGCAATTATAATGTCGGGATTGTTTACGATTGCGCGTGCAAGCGCAACTCTCTGCTGTTCGCCGCCGGAAAGCTGAGACGGAAAGGACTTCATTTTGTCTTTAAGACCTACAAGGTCAAGGAAAAACGGAACTCTTGTCTTTATCGTGCTGCCCGACGCACCTATAACCTGCATTGCAAAGGCAACGTTTTCGTATACGGTTTTTTTGGGGAAAAGTCTGAAATCCTGGAAAACGACGCCCATCTTGCGTCTGAGATACGGAACCTTGCCGTTTCTCATCTTGTCAAGACGGAAACCGTTTATTATAATTCTTCCGGAGGTTACTTTTTCCTCTCTGAGAAGCAGCTTTGTGAGTGTAGTTTTTCCGGAACCGGACGGACCTACAATAAACACGAATTCGCCGTCGTTAATGGTCAGATCGACGTCTTTTAAAACGTATTTTTTGTTGTCGTAGGTCATGGAGACGTTTTTGAATTCGATCATAGCAAATTCCTTTTATCAGTATTTTACGGGTTTGGAGGTTAAGTATTTCTTTACCATGAGCGCGACCTTAAAGGTTATGGCGTGCTCAAATTCACGCAGGTCAAGGCCGGTGAGCTTTCTGATTTTTTCAAGTCTGTAAACAAGAGTGTTTCTGTGTACGAAGAGTTTTCTTGAGGTTTCCGAAACGTTGAGGTTATTTTCAAAGAATGCCTGTATAGTCATGAGAGTTTCATGGTCAAGGCTTTCAAGCGAACCTTTTTTGAATACCTCCTGCAGGAACATTTCGCAAAGCGTTGTGGGAAGCTGATAGATAAGTCTGCCTATGCCTAAGTTTTCGTAGCTAATTACGTTTTTCTTTGTGTCAAAGACCTTGCCGACCTCTATTGCGACCTGAGATTCTCTGAACGCCGTTGCGAGATCCTTGATGTTTTCGGCAACCGTGCCGATACCTACCGTAATCGAGAGGAAGAACTCGGCGCTTACGGTGTCCACTATGGAGTGAGCGATCTTTTCAAGCTCGCGCAGATCAACGCCCGCCTTTGTTTCCTTTACGAGAACAACGTCGTTTTCGCCTATGCTTATAACATAGTCCTTGTTCTTGTCGGGAAACATATTCTGCATTATGTCATACGGAATAACGTCGCCCTTTTCGGTAAAGCGAACGAAGAATACGGCTCTGGGAGTGTCTGCGTTGAAGTGCAGCTCTTTTGCCTTTATGTAAATATCGCTCGGAAGAATGTTGTCGAGAATAATATTCTTGATAAAGCTTGACTTGTCATACTTTTCGCCGTACAGGCTCTTTATGCTTGCAAACGAAACGCATAATACCGCGCTTATGTCGGCAGCCTCCTTGTCCTCGCCCTGAACCATTGTGACGTAGTCAAGCTTGGAATTTGTTTCGGAGAGTCTGTATGTGAAGCCGTCCTTGCAGATTATCGGATTTTCCGAGGAAAGCTCTTCGAGTATATCCGTGTGATCCTCTCCGATTCTGACAAGCTCGCTGCACGCGACTGTAAATCCTGCGTCGTCGATTACCGCAACCGAACGGTCGACGTTCTCTTTCAACTGGTTAATTACGCTTTGAAAAACTCTTGTGGACATTCTTTATCTATCCTTTCTTGTCCCTGTCTGTAAAGGGATTATTCTCTGATAAGCCTTAACGTGTAGATTATAGCCGCTATAATGTACTGTACAAGCAGAATAACCAGCATTGCGTTAGGAGTGAGATACGCAGGTGAATTTATTGCGAAGATACCGGGCGTGTTTGCGGCGACGAACGTGCGCCAGAACATGAGTGCCGCCCAGATAACAAGCGAAACATATACAGGGATAAAGAGGTATCCGCGTCTGTGCTTGCCTTTGCGCGCCTTTGCATTGGAAAGCTTCATGGGAACAAGTATGCAGACTGCGGCGAAAACTATTATCGACGCTATTTTGAAAGCGACTATTGCGGGCTCCGCTCTCATTGCGGTAAAGTAAAGGGTGAGAGCAAACAGCGAATTCATTACCGAGTAGAACAGGAAATCAAAGTTGTATAGCTTTGAAATGTAGTATATAAGGCTTACAATTATCGTAAATACAAGGAAAAAAGTGTGTCTTGAGCTGTTAAGCTCGACGCCGAAACAGAGAAAGAATACGGCAATGTAGCATATAAGCCCCAAAGCGTCCGTGCTTGAAAATATCTTCATGCTTTCATTAACCTTTTTGACTCTGCATATAATAAACCATATGATTCCTGCGGCAGCAACAATGCCGACGGGTATCATGAACAGCGGATTTCTGCATAACATATAGAAGTTGTATGTCATGTTCTGACCCGTAGCGTGGCGAAGCAGCGTCGTCGCGTTCATTTTGAGCGTGAGTACTATGAATATGCACGCCGCGGCGAACACTCCGCACATTTTGTAGAAGTCAACGTCCGACTTTGAAAGCTTATACTGTTTGTTTATGTTTTTTCCTGATGACAAAAGAAACACTCCGTATCTTAGTAAATTTTAAAGTCTGTAATTTGTTTTGGTTTGTTTATGAGAGATTGCCCGAACCGTACATAAGAGCCGACAGCGCGCATAACGGCGCCGTTTCGGCACGAAGTATCCTCGGACCGAGAGTTACGGGCGTTATTCCGGCGGCACTTGCTTTGGACGCCTCGTTTTCTGAAAATCCGCCTTCGGGGCCTACCATAAATGAAATGCTTTTCGGAATTTTGTCCGACAAAAGCGAATTTAAAGACGTTTTGCGTTCGTTTTCGTAGCACATGAAGCACATCTCGTCGTCTTTCATGTCCGAAAGAGCCTCGTCAAAGCTTATTGTTTCGCATATTTCCGGAATAATTCCGCGTCCCGACTGCATTGCAGCCTCGCGTGCGATTTTTTGTCTGCGCTCAAGCTTTTTTCTGTCGCTTTTTCCGTCCGGGCGCGAAATGCACCTTTCGGTAAGCACGGGAATTATTCTTTTAACGCCAAGCTCCGTGCATTTCTGTACGATAAACTCAAACTTGTCGGATTTGACAAGCGCCATGTAAAGACTTACGTCAATGTCAGGCTCGGTACTGCCGACGCGCGTTTCGAGTATCTTAAAGAAAGCCGTGCTGCTGTCCGCGCTCTCGAATTCGCACATATAATCTTTCCCGAGACCGTCGCAGAGAGTGAATTTTTCGCCGGGCTTTGTGCGCAGCGAATAAATAATGTGCTTTGCGTCCTCGCCCGAAAGCGTTATTTTGCCGTCCGCAATTTCTTCCGGACTTATAAAGAAGCGTGGCATAGAACTATCGCAGCCCATTCGCTGCTTTCTGCAAACTCGATAACTTTAAAGCCGGCCTTTTCAAGTGCGTCTGTGACTTCGGCAGATCTCTGCGAGATAATTCCCGAAACTATAAGCCGTCCGTCGCTTTCAAGCACCTTCTTGAATACCGGCGCGAGCCAGATTATGACGTCCGCAACGATATTTGCCGCGATAAGGTCGTATTTTTGGTTGCATACGACGTCGTAAAAGTCCTTATCGTTTAAAATGTTTCCTGCAAGAACCCTGTACGACGATTTGTCAACATGGTTTTCGATGTAGTTTTCTCCGGCGATCCTCGCGCTGTTTTCGTCAATGTCAACCGCCGTTATTTTCGACGCGCCGAGCTTTGACGCCGCAATTCCGAGTATTCCGCTGCCGCAGCCCATGTCGAGCACGTTGTCGCCTTTTTTCAAATATTTTTCTATCTTTTCAAGACAAAGCTTTGTCGTTGTGTGCGAACCCGTTCCGAAAGAGCTTGACGGATCGATCTCGATTACGGTCTTGTTTTTCAGTTCTTCCGGGAGAGTTTCCCACGACGGCTTTATGCAGAGATTTTCTCCGACGGGGAAAGGCTTGAAATATTGCTTCCAGTTGTTTTCCCAGTCCTGTTCTTCAAGCGTTGTGTCGCCCGAAAGCTCAAGCGTTCCGAAAAGACCGTCCTTATCCGAGAGTTTAAGCTGCTTTATGCCGCTGCGTATCGCCTCAAGCATTTCAAAACCCTGCTTGTTCTGCGGAAGATAGAACGTGACGGTGGTCTCGCAGCTTTTGAGCTTTAAGAGGTCGTCCTCAATGTAGTCGAAATAAACTTCTTTGTTTTCAAGAAAGCTGTTGAAATCTTCGCTGTCCTGTACTTCGTATCCGTTAATGCCGTTCATGAGCAATATGCCCGATACCGGCTCTATTCCCTGTGTCGTAGTGTGTACGACTGCCTGTGTCCAAAGCATTGGATTTCCTTTCGTTAGTCGGCGCAGAAATGCGCGTTTATGTGCAGATTGCACTAATTTGTCCGCGGCGGTAAAATTCGCAAAATGCCACAATACAAATAATTATATACTATTTTAGCTTTTTTTGTGCTGATTGTCAATAGTGTAAACACTAATTTTTATGAAAAGTTCATATATTTCTGACATGAAATTGGGCAATAAGTATAATTGTTAAAAACACCTTGACAAAGAACGCCAAACATGATAATATTAATCTGTAATCAAAAATTTGACATATTACATAAAAAACCATATAATGATAGAGGTGCGGAGCTTATAAATAGCCGTGCGGTAAAAATCCGTTTTGTCAGCGGAGTTCCGTGCGCGCCGCAAGGCGGCGAGAAGTGAAAGGAAGTTCTGCCGAAGCACTGTATGACAAACGGAGGCTGGGCATGCGGCAAACAGCCGTATGACTGTCACAGAACCTTTGGTAGGTAAAGAAAATACCGAAAAACGGTTTTGTGTTGAGCTATCGGCGGCAAGGCGGCTTATATAATGACAGATGCCGTTCAGCCTTAAACGCAGATACAGCGGACCGACGGCACTCGGTTCGTTTTTTTGTATGCTTTGTTATGTACGGTTTTTTTCAGTCAAAATATTCTAAGGGGGATTCTTATATGAAAAAGCAGATCGCCGAAGGAGCTATGACAGCCCTTATAACGCCTATGAAGGACGGCAAAATAGATTTTGACAAATTCGGAAAACTAATCGAGGATCAGATAAAGAACAGCATAGACGCGCTTGTTGTCTGCGGAACGACCGGCGAGTCGGCGACTCTCAACGACAACGAACACAGAGAGCTTATAAAGTTCTGCGTTGACACCGTCGCAAAGCGCGTACCCGTAATAGCCGGAACCGGCAGCAACGACACAAACTATGCAATAAGCCTGTCGGAGCATGCGTGCGAACTCGGAGCCGACGCCCTTCTTCTCGTAACGCCTTACTACAACAAGACCTCTCAGAGAGGCATAGTAAAGCACTTCAACGCAATAGCCGACCGCGTTGACAGACCTATGATAGTCTATAACGTTCCGTCGAGAACAGGTCTTAACATAAAGCCCGAAACATATAAAGAGCTTTCGTATCATGAGAATATAGTTGCGGCAAAAGAGGCAAACGGAAATCTTTCCGCCGTAGCCGAAACTATACATCTCTGCGGAGACGACCTCAAGATAATATCCGGAAACGACGACCAGATAGTGCCGATAATGGCGCTCGGCGGAATAGGCGTAATATCGGTGCTTTCAAATCTTCTGCCTTACGAAACTCATAAAATGTGCAAGGATATGCTTGAAGGCAGAACCAAAGAGGCTGCAAAAGCCCAGATAGAATACATACCGCTTATAAACGCGCTGTTCTGCGAAACAAACCCGATTCCCGCAAAGGCGGCAATGGAGGCGCTCGGTTTCTGCACGGGAGAACTCAGACTTCCTCTTGCAGAGATAAGCAACGAGAACAGAGAAAAGCTGTTCTGCGCAATGAGAGAAGCCGGACTTAAATTCTGAAAAAAGACGGTACTTAAAAAAAGAATTCAAATAAGGGAGGGCGCACGGACGGAGGTTTTGTTTTACTCCCGATGTGCGCCGGTTTAAATATTATGACAAGAATAATAATCAGCGGAATAAACGGAAGAATGGGAAAAGCGCTTGAGCAGATGTGCGAGAACAGCGACGAATTCGAGATAGTCAGCGGAATAGACTTAAATCTCGGCATACCGCATACTTTTCCGACGGTTTCCTCTCCGGACGAGCTTGACGTAAAGGCGGACGCGGTAATAGACTTTTCCCACCACAGCGCGGCAAACAAGCTTTGCGCATACGCTGTTAAGACGGGAACTCCCGTTGTATTTTCGACGACGGGTTATACCGACGAGGAGCTTGAGCTTATAAAAAAGACCTCCGAAAGCGCGGCGGTTTTCAGAAGCGGCAATATGAGCGTCGGTATAAATCTTATAACCGAGCTTGCAAAGAGAGCGGCGTCGGTGCTGTCGGATTTTGATGCGGAGATCGTTGAGATGCACCATAATCAGAAGCTTGACGCACCCAGCGGAACGGCGCTTATGATAGCCGACGGAATAAAGTCCGTAAGACCCGATTCCGAATACGTGTATGACAGAACCAAGGAGAGAAAAAAGCGCGGAAAGAACGAGATAGGCATACATTCCGTGCGTGCAGGTTCGATCGTCGGCGAACACGAGGTAATTTTCGGCGGTGCGAACGAGGTCATAAAGATCAGCCACAGCGCACTTTCGCGTGAGGTTTTTGCAAGCGGAGCGCTCAAAGCCGCGGCGTTTCTCAAAGGCAAGAAGAACGGAATGTACAATATGAGCGATATGCTTGCGGATATAATCTGAAAAATAAGTTAAAAAGGCATAAAAATTGACCGGACAGAGTAATTTCAATTTACTTTGCCCGGCTTTTGTTTTGTATAGAGGTGCGTTTTTATGACATGGTTTTGAGCATTTCCAAAGTGACTTCGTAAAGACAGCCGTTTCCGCTTTCAAATTTCTCAAACTCGTCTTTCATGTATTCCGCCATGCGGTGCACTTCGTTTCCGCTGCTGCCGGCAATGTGAGGAGTGAGAAAACAGTTTTTCAGCTTGTAAAATTCGCTGCCGTCCTCCGGAGGCTCCGTCACGGTGACGTCAAGCAAAGCCGTGATGTCGTGACGCTCTTTTAAAATTTTGAACAAGTCCTCTTCGACTATCTGCGCGCCGCGCCCGGTATTGATGAATACCGAATTTTTGCGCATTGACGAAAACAGCGCATAGTTTAACATTCCGCGTGTTTCGGCGTTGTTTGCAAGGTGGTTTGAAATTACGAAACATTCCCCAAACAGCTTTTCAAGTGTGCATTTTTCAACGCCGAGCTGCTTTGCCTTTTCGTCGGGCAGGAACGGATCAAATACAAGGCAGTCAAGCCCGAGCGCTTTTACTTTGCTTATAACAAGCTTTCCTATCATTCCCGCGCCTATTATGCCGACCTTTTCACCGTAAACTCCGGGATATTCCGAAAATCTTTTCTTCATGGATTTCCATTCGGATAAAGACGATACGTGCTCCGAACAGAAGTAACCTTTAAGCGCAAGAACTATCTGCGCCGCCGTATACTGCGCTACCGGAACGGCGTTTGCCGCCCATGCCGAAAATACCTTTACTTTGCAGTTCAGAAACTGTCTTGCAAAGCTCTGTACCGTGCCTGCGGCGTAAAATACGCATTTTAAGTTCGGAAAACAGCGCTTTATTTCGTTCTCCTCAAAAACCGGCATACCCCATGTTGAGAAAATATATTCGGTGTCGGAAAACTTTCCGGGATCTTCGAGAATGTCGCTTTTTGTGTAAATTTTATCGGCATAAAGCCCGGCGCTCTGTTTTAATTCTTCGGTAAGGCCTTTCGCGTAAACGCGGTTTAAGTTGAATTCCGATTCGCAAAGAAAAATACTTTTCATAATTACTACTCCGTGATACTTCTTAAAGAATCCGCCTCGGTTTTAAGCGAATCTATGCTGTCGTCGGGCATGAATTCCAAAAGCAGCGTCTTGTCAGCGTCAAACTGCGAAAGATAGGTGCGCCATGCGTCTTTTGCTCCGATCAGCGGATACTTGTTTTTGCCCTCCCAGTTGAAAACGTGAATGTTTTCGGTGTACGGCGAGAGAAGCTTTGCACAGGCAATGTTTTCGTCGAAAGATTTAAACTGATTGGGCTGCCAGTACATCTTGAAATACGGCGAATTTACGTATTTTATAAGCTCGTATGCGGCCGTCTTGTCGTCGGTGTAGGTGTGGTTGTGGCACTCAAGGCAGAATTTCACGCCGTTTTCCTTTGCAATTTCCGAAAGGTCTTTGCATTCGAGAAAAAATTTTTCTTTCGGTTCTCCCGAGACCTCTTTGCTCGAAAGATTTCCCGCCCAGAGCCTTATAATGTCCGTGCCCAAAATTCCGGCAGCCTTTATAATTCCGTAAATTTCGGACTTTTCCGAAACGCCTATTCTGAAATATGTTCCGTATGACGAACAGGAAATTCCGTACTTTTTCTGAAGCTTTACAAGCTCATTCAGATTTTGAATGTCGTCCGACGGCGCGTGAACGTCGCTGCCCCATTCTATAACGGATAAGTCTGAGTCTTTCATTGCGGAAAGTATTTCTTCGGGCGAATTTTTTCTGAAGGAAACCGATACAAGACCGTAAGTGTAGTTGTTCATGGCTGTTTACTCCGAATAAATATCAATGTGTACGTCCTTTGCGGGAACTTTGTATACGCGGTATCTGCCGTTGCGGTTGGAATACAGCGTGAAATTTTTCGCCTTTGCGCAGAAAGTGTATTCGCACACATGATGCTGATATTTTACTTTTAGCTTATTTGCGCTTTCGGTTATTTCGGTAAGATTTCTGCCGTCACATTCGAGTACGGGAAGACAGAACCCCGTATTTTCGCCGCCGTTTTGGGAAATATCTATGCCGTTTTCGGATATTCTGTAAGTCTGGATAATGCTTTGGTTCGGGAATGCGCTTTCAAACTCGGCGCATATGAAGTCTTTGCCTGTTTTCTGACCGAGATAGGAGAAAGAATAAGCCGTGTCTGCGCCGTACAGCGTTTTTCCGCCGTTTTCCGTATATACGCAAAGCGAGATGGGACGCGGATTTGCAAATTCCGTCTTGTATTTGGACTCAGCCGACGGAAACGGGACCGATATGCATATCGTTTCGGGACAGTTTATTTTGTTTATCTTTCCGAGACCGTTTGCGTCATAGTGAGTGTCGGCATTTGTGTCAAATTCAAGCGTATAGCCGAATCCGTTTGCAATTACCTTGTGAAAATCATCGCTTGTCTTTGCGATATACGCGTTTTTGCGGCATGGAGGTACGGTCGGCACAATGCTGTCGTCTGCAAAGAGATATGCAAAGTACGCCATGGACGCAAGCGTTATCATGTACTTGTTGAAATATCCGTAGTCCTCGCAGCCTGTCATTGAATCGACGGGATAGTAGTTTTTGATGTGGTGAATATCGTCCTTTCGGAGCAGCGGCAGAATGTTTTGCGCGGAAAGTTCGGAGGCTGCCTTGAATTCGCCCGCTTTTTCCATATCTCCTGCTTTGGCGTATTCCGACGCCGTATATTCGTAGTCTGCGGCAGTCCACATCTGATTGTGCAGAAACTGGTTGCTGCGTCCGCCGAACGCTATGTCGCCTGTCACGGATTGCAGCTTTGCCGAAAGAGCGTGCGACTTGTCGAGAAATCCCTGTATTATATCTTTATGCTTTCCGTCATATCCGGCATACATCATAAAGTTCATGAGAACGCGCGTTACATAGTCATACACGGTCGGATTGTTGGGATCTCTGTACATTCCGTTTTCGTCAAAGTCGCCAAGGAGCGACAAAAGCTGATTATCGATAAATTCGCGGCTGTCAATTCCGCATAACTTTGACCTCATAATCTCGCTTGCGGCACCGAATGCAGCCCAGTTGCCGCGCGATTCTCCCGGTTTCGGTACGACGTCGTAGTTTTCGTAAGGATTAAACTCTGATAAAAGTTCAGTCCATTCGCAAATTTTCTGTTGGCTTACGGTTCCGCGCTCTTTCAAAAGATTTATTGCGCAGACTATCTCCCGCACCGAAAATTCGTTTGCGCATCTCTTTGTGTGAGGCATTTGTTTGCAGCATATGTCCATGCACTCCAAAAAAATGTCGCGGTACTCGGTACATTTTCCGAGAGCATTCAGAATGGCAAGATTTGCGGTAATGCGCGGAAAACCGTGCTCTTTTAAACCGTCGCGTTTTACGTCTGATACATATTCTTCTATTCTTTTTCTGCCGTAGGCATATACGGCTCTTTCTATTATGCCGATGTAGATTTCTTTCATAGACAGAATAATATCTCCACTGTTTTTTAGTATATTATAACAGCCGAAAATAGCATTTTCAATACTCAATGCGCTGCAAAAATAGCAAAATCGGATAAACAAAAAGGCAGTAAAAAATCAATCGGGCACGGACTGATTAAATCCGCACCCGACGCTTTGTGTAAAAGAGGAAGGAAATTATATTAAAAGGAAAATCGCGCTTAATTATTCAACGTCCTGGAGAGCCGCATAGCCTGTTTCTCCGGTACGTACCTTTACAACGTCCTCGACGTCGTATACAAATATCTTGCCGTCACCGATGTGACCTGTGTAGAGGACTTTCTTTGCCGTTTCGATTACCGTGCTTACGGGAACCTTGCTTACAACGACTTCAACCTGAATTTTGGGAAGGAGAGAGGGTTCGATTTCAACTCCGCGGTAGAATTCAGGCTTGCCTTTCTGTATGCCGCAGCCCATTACGTGAGTTACCGTCATACCTGTAATGCCGATTTCCATAAGTGCGTTCTTGAGTTTTTCAAACATTCTTTCCTTGCAGATGATTTCAACTTTGGTCATCTTTACGCCGTCCTTTGCGGCGGGAGCGGCGGATTTCGGAACTTCGACGCTCTTTACTTCGACAGCCTCAGCCTCGGGAACGTCGCCCGTAACAAATACCGGTGCCGAATCCGAGTACGACTGTACCGACGGAGCAAAGTCCGCATATGCGCTCGGCAGACCGTGTTCGGAAATGTCAAGACCTGCGATTTCATCTTCAACCGACGCACGAAGTCCGATCGTTTTCTTGATGACAGTATATGCAATGGTTATGCAGACCGCAGTCCAGAGAATTATGCAGAGTATGCCGAGAGCCTGAACGCCGAGCTGGCGCGCACCGCCCTCTCCGTAGAAAAGACCTGTAAGACCGGCGGGAGCTTTGGGGTTTGCCAAAAGACCTACCGCGATAGTACCCCAGATACCGTTTGCCATGTGAACGGCAACCGCACCGACAGGGTCGTCAATGTGAAGCTTGAGGTCGAGAAGTTCAACAACGAATACAACGAGTATACCCGAAACAATACCTACTACAAATGAGCCTGCCGCGTCGAGAGCGTCGCAGCCTGCGGTAATGCCTACAAGACCGGCAAGAGAGGCGTTAAGACACATTGAAACATCGGGCTTGCCGTTGCGTATCCAGGTAAAGAGCATACATACGACTGTCGCAACAGACGGAGCAATGGTTGTGGTGATAAAGATAGAGCTTAAAGACGTGCTGTCCCATGCAGCCGCGCCGTTGAAACCGTACCAGCCGAACCAGAGGATAAAGCAGCCGAGTGCGCCGAGAGGAATCGAGTGACCGGGAATTGCGTTTACTTTAACTACCTTGCCGTCCTTGTCCTTTACGTACTTTCCGATACGTGCGCCGAGCATGATAGCGCCGATAAGCGCGCACACACCGCCGACGGTATGTATTGCGGCAGAGCCTGCGAAGTCATGAAATCCGAGCTTTGCGAGCCAGCCCTGCGAGTTCCATACCCAGCCTGCCTCAATCGGGTAAATGACTGCCGAAACGACTGCCGAATATACGCAGTATGCGCTGAATTTTGTACGTTCAGCCATAGCGCCGGAAACTATCGTCGCAGCCGTCGCACAGAATACGAGGTTAAATACAAAGCTTGCGGCGTTGGTTTTGATAAACGTGCCGAAGTCGGTGAAAATCTGAAGATTGGGAACGCCTATAAAGCCGAATACGTAATCTTCAGCCATCATGAGCGAAAAGCCTAAGAATACAAACGGAATAGTGCCAATACAGAAGTCCATGAGGTTTTTCATAATGATGTTGCCGGCGTTTTTAGCTCTTGTAAAGCCGGTTTCAACCATCGCAAAGCCTGCCTGCATGAAGAATACCAAAGCCGCGCCTATAAGGTACCATATGCTGAACGCCGTGTCGCTTGCAGCCTGTACGGCGGATTCAACGGCGCTTGCCTCGTCCGCAAAAGCAGAAATCGCGGGACATAACATAAGTGCCGCCGCAGCAGCCGATGCCGCCGTCATGCATCTTTTCCATTTCGTTTCCATAAGTAAACATTCCTTTCATGTGCCGTTGGCACTTGTTTTTTGTAAAATAAAAGACGCACGCCCGACTGCCGGATTTTCCGGATAAGCCGAACGCACGTCATTGTGCTTTGATTGATTTTTTTAGGATTAAACTCTGAACAGCAGTTCGCTGTAAGTAGGTACGGGCCAGAAATCGCTTGCAACATCGGGTTCGATCTTGTCTACGGTTTCTCTGAGATCCTGCATTGCGCCGAATACCTTGTCGCGGTAGTAAACAGCGGTTTCGTATGCGTCTACGCTGTTTTCCTTTGCCTCGGCCTCTTCGAGAACCTTTTCTTTCTTGTAAAGCTCGGAAAGTTCGTCGGAAAGCTTTGTGAGAAGTTCGCTTTCGGCGTCGGTGTTGACTGATTCGCTGACTGCTTTCTTTGCGGCGATGTTGCCTGCCAAGAACGCTGTGTAATCGCTTACAGCCGGCATGATCTGCTTCTTCATCATGTCTATCATGGTGAGAGCCTCGATGTTGATGGTCTTGGAATATGTTTCGTACAGAATTTCAAGACGCGAACGCATTTCGGTTTCGGTAAATACGTTGTGAGATGTAAACAGCTCCACGTTCTTCTTGTCAACAAAATGCGGAAGTGCGTCAACGGTGGTCTTGTAGTTGAGAAGTCCTCTCTTTTCGGCTTCCGCGATCCACTCGTCGGAATATCCGTTGCCGTTGAAGATTATCTTCTTGTGTTCCTTTATGGTCTTTCTGATAAGCTCGTTGAGCGACTTTGTAAAGTCTTTTGCGTTTTCAAGTTCGTCCGCAAACTGCTTGAGCTCTTCCGCAACTATTGTGTTGAGTACGATGTTGGGATCTGAAATGGACTGAGCCGAACCCAACATTCTGAATTCAAACTTGTTGCCGGTGAATGCAAACGGAGAAGTTCTGTTTCTGTCGGTGGTATCCTTCGGGAAGGACGGAAGTACATGAACGCCTATCTCCATTGTCTTCTTTTCGGAACCGTCGTAGCTCTTGCCCGACTCAAGCGCCTCGAGAATAGCCTGGAGTTCGTCGCCCAAGAACATTGAAACAACTGCGGGAGGAGCTTCGTTCGCACCGAGTCTGTGGTCGTTGCCCGCACTCGAAACGGAAATTCTCAAGAGATCCTGATATTCATCGATAGCCTTGATTACGGCTACCAGGAACAGCAGGAACTGTGCGTTTTCGTAAGGAGTTTTTCCGGGATCGAGAAGGTTTACGCCGGTATCCGTTGAAATTGACCAGTTGTTGTGCTTGCCGCTGCCGTTTACGCCTGCGAAAGGCTTTTCATGGAGCAGGCAGACAAGTCCGTGCTTTGCCGCAACCTTTTTCATTATTTCCATTGTGAGCTGGTTGTGGTCGGTTGCGATGTTGGTGGTTGTAAATATGGGAGCAAGCTCGTGCTGAGCCGGCGCTACTTCGTTGTGCTTTGTCTTTGCGAGAATACCGAGTTTCCACAGCTCCTCGTCAAGGTCTTTCATGTATGCCGCAACTCTCGGCTTGATTGTGCCGAAGTAATGGTCGTCCATTTCCTGACCTTTGGGAGGCATTGCGCCGAACAATGTTCTTCCGCAGAAGAAAAGGTCTTTTCTCTTGTCAAAGTATTCCTTGTCTACAAGGAAGTATTCCTGTTCGGGACCTACGGTCGTATTTACGCGTCTTGCGGTGGTGTTTCCGAAGAGCTTTAAAATTCTCATTGCCTGGTCGCTTATGGCTTCCATTGAATGGAGAAGAGGAGTTTTCTTGTCGAGCGCCTCTCCGCCGTAGGAACAGAATACTGTCGGAATGAACAGCGAACCGTCCTTTACGAATGCGTATGAGGTAGGATCCCATGCGGTATATCCTCTTGCCTCAAATGTTGCGCGAAGTCCTCCGGACGGGAAGCTTGACGCATCAGGCTCGCCTTTGATAAGCTCTTTGCCCGAAAAGTCCATTATGACCTTGCCGCTGCCGGTCGGTGTGATAAAGCTGTCGTGCTTTTCTGCGGTAATTCCGGTCAGGGGCTGGAACCAATGTGTGAAATGCGTTGCTCCGAGTTCAACCGCCCAGTCTTTCATGGCGTTTGCAACTACGTTTGCGACATTTATATCAAGGTCTTCGCCTCGGTCTATCGTTCTCTTCAAAGATTTGTAGACGTCTTTCGGCAGCTTGTTTCTCATTACTTCATCGTTGAACACATAGCTTCCGAATAATTCCGGTACTCCGCTCATAGTAATCACTTTTCCTTTCAGCTTTAAAAATTTGCTTATAAATCAAAAAATGCCGCAGACACGAAACTATCTGCAGCACCTTTGCTTTTCATGAGTTTATGATACACTTTTTTTACGGGTTTGTCAATATATTTTTTGCATTTTTTTTAAATACGGCAGCTTGATGTTAATATGCACATAAATTTGCGGGGAAATTGTATATTATTGACAAATGTCTGCCTTGAATTAAAGTTCCAGACTCAGATCGCCCTCGATAACGCCGTTGTCGTCATTGAAAGTACAGCCGAGTATTTTGTCCGCAAGCCTGAAATATGCGCCGGTGTAGCCTTTGGGTTTGTCGGCATTGTCTGTGCGCTTGTTTCCGCGGCACTGACAGGAAACGACTGTCGGGAAGTCTATTACGATTTCGGTATCGAAGAATTTTCTTCCGGCAGGGAAGAACCGGCAGCAGTGTTCATGACCGCATAGCATGAAGTCGGGTTTTATTCGGTTTAAAAGTCCGAGCCATTTTGAGTATACGTCGGTAAAGACCGCATGATTTCCGGCGTCTATCCTTTCATGGCAGAAAACAGCGGTATATTCACAGTTTTTGTATTCGCCGTCGGAAAGAATTTTTTCTATAAATTCCGTTTCGGCTTCTCTGTAAGGCTCAAAAGCGGCGGTCACGCCGTATTCCGGGTGGTTGTCGGGCTTGTCTTCTCCGCAGTCAAGCACTATGCAGAACATTCTGCCTATGTGGAGCGTAAAGTATACGCTGCCGTTGTCCGTACCGACATATTTTGTAAACTCTGCCGAGGATTCTCCGCGGGTATCGTGGTTTCCGCGTGCGTTGAGTACGGGAATTTCGCCGTGCGTTACTCCGGCGCAGATCTTGAATATTGTTCTTATGCAGTCAAAGTTTCCGGAATGGTCGGGAATATCTCCGCCGAGAACGAGAAAGTCGTAATCTTTGCCGATTATGTTCGCGGCTTTTATTGGTTCTTCGTCGCAGCTGTGGGTGTCCGCGATAAAATACCAGCTGAGGCCGTCCTTATCGTCGCTTACCGGACGGAATTTGTATTCCTTTTTAAAGACCTCGTCCGAGTGAGCCGGAAAATACGGCTTTCGGTCGTAGCATTCGCAGAAAGCTATGGTATAGCTTTTGTTTTTGTCAAGAACCTCTCTCGGAACTTTGACTTTGTGCAGAGTGTCCGTTGTTCTTACGCTGCCGCAGACGGCGTCGTGATATTTTTTGCCTCCGCATTCAACGTATGCGGCGCCCGGAACCGTTGTGTTCCATATTATGTCATAGCTTTTGTCGCCGGCATAAAAAACGGCGGCTTCATCAAGAAGTACTGTATCCATTTTTGTTCTCTCTTGTTATTAAACGATTTGGAAAATATAAAATTTCAAATAATCTGTTTCGGGAACATTCCAAAGTATCGGGTGGTCGGGCGACTGCTGACGCGCCTCTATCTGCCGAAGATTTACAAAGGCGTCGGACGCGGCACTGTGCAGCATTTTTACAAAAAGCTCGTCGGTCATGAAGTGCGAACATGAACAGGTCGCGAGATAACCGCCTCTCGGCAGCAGCTTCATGGCTTTCATGTTGATTTCCTTATAACCCTTTTGGGCGGCATGAACCGTCGCGCGGCTCTTTGTAAAAGCCGGAGGATCGAGGATTATATAATCGTAGTCGTGAGATTTTGACTCGTAAAGCCCTGTGAGCAGTTCAAATACGTCTGCGCATAAAAAGCTCATGTTTGATTCAAGTCCGTTAAGACGAGCATTTTGACGCGTAAGCTCTATTGCCTGCTTTGATATGTCAACCGCGCACACGCTTTGCGCACCTGCTTTTGCACAGTTGAGAGCAAACGCTCCCGTATGGGTAAAGCAGTCGAGAACCCTTTTTCCTTTTGCGATCTTTGCCGCGGCAAGACGGTTGTATTTTTGATCGAGGAAAAATCCGGTTTTCTGACCGTTTATGTAGTCAACGTCGTATTTTATGCCGTTTTCGGTTATGATAACGTGACCGTCGGTATCTGTTTCAAGCCCGTCGCGGACATAAAAGCCCTTGCCGGTTTCCATGCCCTCCAATGTTCTGACCGACGCTTCGTTTCTCTCGTATATCACGCGCACCTTTACGCCGAAGTCCGCTAGCACTTCCGTAAGAATGTCAAAGAGCATATCCTTTATAAGCTCTATGCCTAGCGAGAGCACTTCGACCGATAATACGTCCTCAAACAGATCCACCGTAAGCCCCGGAAAACAGTCAGCCTCTCCGAAAATAAGGCGGCAGGAATGAAAATCATCGCCCATTACGGTTTTCCTGTACTCGAGCGCGTATCTTATGCGGCGCGTCCAGAATGCTCTGTCAAATTTGTCGTTTGTGTTTCTTGAAATTATGCGTACTCTTATCTTCGATGCGTCGTTGATAAATCCCGTTCCGAGATATGAACCCTTTGACGAGCGCACGTCGACAAGAGAACCATTTGCATATGAACCGGACACCTCGGTTATTTCGTCGGCATATACCCACGGGTGTCCGCGGTCGATGCTCTTTTTTGCCTTGTCCGTTACTTTTACGCTTATAAATGCTCTTTCTGCCACTTTTTTACCCCGATAAATAGTTTTGATTTTAATATAATACCCTAAATTTGAAGTTTTGTCAATAATATAATGAGAGCATTGCCGAATAGGGCAGCTTTGCAAAGCAGGGTGTAAAAAAGTTCACAATTTTCCTCTTGACAGACCGTGTTTCGGCGTGCTATGCTATGGTAAACCGATGAGAAAGAGTAAGTAAGCTTTTAAACTGTTTCCAAAGAGAGCCGCCGATGGTGAGAATGCGGTGAATCAAGAAAAAGCCGAATGGACTTTCGAGGGCAATCTGAAAGAAATGTTTTTTTCGAGTATGAGAGCCGGAGTAAGGCACTCCGTAAACAAAAGCCGGCGTATAGAATGTACGCGATGAGCGGACGCAGTTTAAAATAATGCGTCAAGCCGGGTGGCACCGCAGGATTTTTCCTGTCCCAGCAATTAAAATTGTTGTGGGGCAGGTTTTTTTATATTCTGTCCCCGAAAAGAAAGGAGACATGAATATGTCTGAGCAAAAAATCCCTTACAAAATCTACCTTGATGAAAGCGAAATGCCGAAAGCATGGTACAACCTGCGTGCCGACATGAAAAACAAACCGGCTCCGCTGCTCAATCCCGGCACGGGAAAACCCATGAAACCCGAAGAGCTTGAACCCGTGTTCTGCAAAGAGCTTATAAGTCAGGAGCTTGACAACGATACGGCATTTATTCCGATTCCCGAAGAAATTATCGGATTTTACAAGATGTACCGTCCGTCACCGCTTGTCAGGGCATACTGCCTTGAGAAAAAGCTCGGAACTCCGGCTAAGATCTATTACAAATTCGAGGGCAATAACACAAGCGGCAGCCACAAGCTCAATTCCGCAGTTGCTCAGGCATATTACGCAAAGAAACAGGGACTCAAAGGCGTCACGACCGAAACAGGCGCGGGACAGTGGGGAACGGCGCTCTCAATGGCATGCTCGTACTTTGATCTTGACTGCAAGGTTTATATGGTCAAGGTGTCGTATGAGCAAAAACCGTTCAGACGCGAGGTTATGAGAACCTACGGTGCGTCGGTAACGCCGTCTCCGTCAACCGAAACACAGGTCGGAAAGAGAATACTTGCGGCACACCCCGGAACAACGGGAAGTCTCGGCTGCGCAATTTCCGAGGCTGTTGAAAAGGCAACCACAACGCCGGGTTACAGATATGTTCTCGGAAGCGTATTGAATCAGGTGCTGCTGCATCAGTCGGTTATAGGACTTGAAACAAAGGCGGCTATGGATAAATACGGCATAGAACCCGATATAATCATAGGCTGTGCCGGAGGCGGCTCAAACCTCGGCGGACTTATAGCGCCGTTTATGGGCGAAAAGCTCAGAGGCGAGAAAGATTACAGGATAATTGCGGTAGAACCTGCGTCGTGTCCGAGCTTTACAAGAGGAAAGTTTGCGTATGACTTCTGCGATACAGGAATGGTTTGCCCTCTTGCAAAGATGTATACTCTCGGAAGCAATTTCATGCCGTCGCCGAACCATGCGGGTGGTTTGAGATACCACGGTATGAGTTCTGTTCTCTCCCAGCTTTATCATGACGGATATATGGAGGCGACGTCTGTTACGCAGACGGACGTATTCGAGGCAGCCGAACAGTTTGCAAGAGTTGAGGGAATACTCCCCGCGCCTGAAAGCAGCCATGCGATAAGAGCCGCCATAAACGAGGCACTTAAATGCAAGGAGACCGGAGAGCAGAAAACAATTCTGTTCGGACTTACCGGCACAGGCTACTTTGATATGGTCGCATACGAAAAATTCCATAACGGCGAGATGAGCGATTACATTCCGACGGACGCGGAGCTTGAGGAAAGTTTTGCAAAACTGCCGCGTATTGAATAATATGTAAATAATAAAAGCTGCGAAAATGCAGCGCGGAGGTAATCTGATGATAAGCATTCTTTCACGAATCTTTATAAAGGACTGTAAGAATTACACGGATAAAACCGTAAGGGAAAGCTACGGTGTGCTGTGCGCGCTTGTCGGAATTTTGCTTAACGTGCTGCTTTTCGCGTTTAAATTCTCGGCCGGTACTCTTTCCGGTTCCATTGCCGTTACGGCTGACGCGTTCAATAACCTTTCGGACGCAGGTTCGTCGGTAATTACGCTGTTGGGATTTCGGCTTGCGGCTCAGAAACCCGATTCGGAGCACCCGTTCGGACACGGAAGATTTGAATATATTTCGGGGCTTATCGTGTCTATGATCATAGTAATCATGGGTACAGAGCTTGTCAGAACGTCGTTTGAGAAGATCATTTCCCCGTCACGGGAACAGAGCTTCGGGGTTCTAAGCGCCGTAATACTTGTGTGTTCGGTCTGCGTAAAGCTCTATATGGCATTTTATAACACAAAGATTGCCGTAAAGATAAATTCTTCCGCGATGAAAGCCACGGCTGCCGATTCGCTGTCTGACTGCGTTGCGACGTTTGTCGTGCTTGCGGGTATGATAATTTCGCATTTTGCAAATGTCAATATAGACGGCTGGCTCGGACTTGCGGTTGCAATGTTTATCATCTTCGCAGGCGTCGGCGCTGCAAAGGATACCATAAGTCCGCTGCTCGGCGAACCTCCGACAAAAGAATTTGTGGATAATATCAAAAGTATTGTGCTTGCACATGACAAAATACTCGGCGTGCATGACATTGTGGTGCATAATTACGGCCCGGGCAGAGTGATGATCTCACTTCATGCCGAGGTTTCGGATAAATCCGAACTTATGCAGACGCATGACCTTATAGATAATATTGAAAGGGAGCTTATGCACAGGCTCGGCTGCATTGCCGTAATACATATGGATCCTATTGCGCAGGACGATCAAAACACGCGTATACTCAAAGAACGGGTAATAACAGCGGTAAAGTGCTTTGACGAGAGGGTGACGGTACACGATTTCAGAACCGTTCCCGGCACTACCCATACGAATCTTGTTTTCGACGTCTGCGCGCCGTACTCGCTTTCACTCTCGGATAATGAGATAGTAAATAATATTTCCGATATAATAAAACAGACTCTCGGAGAAAACTATAACTGCGTAATAGACGTTGACCGCGACATGACCTGAACGGTGCAAAGCCAAGATATACGAAAGGAAAAGACCGATAATGGAGAACAATAACGGCAAAAAGACGCAAAACGGAAAGACAGAGCGTCCGAATACAGGCAGCAACTGCGATTACTGCGCGCATTACGACTGGGACGACGAGGGCGAAAGCTACGAATGTACAATGGCGCTCGACGAAGATGAAATGGTGTATTTTTTGCAGGGCAGATTTCAGCATTGCCCGTATTTCCAAGCATATGACGAGTACAAAATAGCAAGAAAACAGTAATAAGTTAAAAGCCGAAGCAACGTGTAGAAATACAGGTGCTTGATTTACGTATAAATATAAGAACAGCGCGCCGTCAAGGCGCGCTGTGTTTTTACGCGTATGTTTTTTGCTTTATGAAAGCTTGATGTTGTCTATAAGGTAGCAGACGCCGATGTTGTTTGACGGGGCGGTGTAGATGCCGAAGTAATCCTTTTCCGACGGAACATAGCTTTCGGGAATTGTAAACGAGCCTTCAACGTGATGCCAGCCGTCGTTTGACGCGCCTTTTTTTACGTGGGCGGTAACGGCGTGGTTCTTTGCGGTTATGCCGTCCTCTCCGAAGCAGAAGTTGGTGCAGGTTTCGGCGTTGCTTACGGCTTCGCCGTTTCCGTTTTCAAGGAAGTATATGTCGTAGCTGTACTTGTAGGTCTTGCCTGCGGTGAATTTCATGTTTGCCTGAATGTAGTTCCAGATACGTGCGCCGGAAACCGTCATTTTGTAGACCTTGTTTCCCTTGTCTTTGGGATCTTCGGTTATCGACATTGTTCCGCCTGCCGCATACAGCGGAGTAGATGTGCCATCTGCGTTGTCGTCTATGTTTTCAACGATTGACTTTGTGGAATGTGCAAGTTCTGCCGAATCCGAAGCGGCAGCGAGAGCTACCTTGAGATTGTCAACGTAGAAACTGCATCCGAGTTCCGTTTCGGGACTGGGGTTGCACCAGATTGACAGATAGTCATCGGGGCTTGGAACATAGTCCGCGTTTACCGAAAGCGTTCCCGAAACGTGTACCCATTCTCCGATTGAGTTTTTCTGGTTTGAGATACCGGTGTGGTTTGCGCTGTTGTAAAAGAAGTTTACTGCGGTCAGAACGTTGGAGTAAGGTTTTCCGTTATAATCTCCGAGGTGCTTCACGTCAAATTCAACGGTGTATGTTGCGCCGGGCTTGAAGGTGAACGGGAACTTGAGGTGAGTCCAGCTCTTTCCGGTCACGCTTGCCTTTGCGTAGTATACGTGATTTTCCTTGTTGTCGGGATCTTCGACTACCGAAACATTTGCACCGTCGCCGATTATGGTGTAGAGCTTTGCGTTTTCGGCATCTGCCTCTGCAAGCTCGGTCGGGAAGCTGAACGCATCTGGATCTGCGTCGGGATCGGTGAGAACAACTCTGATATAATCTACACTGAAGTTTCCGGCAGCCTCAAACGGGTCGAATCTTATCTGCTGGATTTTCCCCTGCCAGAGCGAGCAGGATCTCATATCGAATTCAATCTCGATTATTTCTCCGTCCGTAGACTTTTTGGGCGTGTTTACGGTAACGCAGGTAACTTCGCTGAACGATGAAGCCGCGGTGCGGAAGAATATTGTCGAGTTTGCGGAGGTTGAATCGTCGGTAAGCTCATATCTTATGCCGACCGTGATCTTCCCGTATCTGCTTGCCGGAATGTCGAGGTTGTCGGGAGAGTTGAGAACTGGGTCATGACGTCTGCCGTTGGATTTGGATACGCAGTCAAGCACACCTTCGTGTGCCACAAACGATTCAAGGCACGCGCCTGTCCAGCCTTCGGTGTAACCCGGAACGTTAAATTCGTACCGGTATTTCTTTTCGTCGGTCTTTACGTCAGACTCGGTTAACTTGATTATAAGCGAAGATGCGTCTTTTTCGTATTCATAGCCGAGAGCCGTGAGAACCGACTGAATTTCGATTTCGGGAATACCGTCGCGAAGAACGGGAGCCGTCGTCATTGTGAACTTTCCGGTATCGGAAACCGCGTCTTTCTGTCCCATTGTAAGCTCTGCGGAGTGCTCGGAGGAGTACAGGCAGAGTTTGTTCTGCGACTTATCCCAGGTGTAGTATATGCCGAGTCTGTCAAAGAAACCGGAGTAGGGATTGATTGCGGCAAGCATATTGCCGGACGTGTCGAAGGTGTTGGTAAAGTCGGTTGTGAGAACGGTGTTCTTATCGATGAGATAGATAAGAGGCTTTTCGGGAGCCGACATAATTTCGATTACGGTAATTTCAAATTCGCAGTCGCCGCGAGCGATGGGATCGAATCTTATGTTGGTTATGGTATTCTGCCAAGCCTTGATTACCGAGAGGTCAACGTAGTAATCATGGAATTTGCCGTCAGCGCTGACTTCAAAGTTTGTAGCCTTGCTTTCGTCCCATTTTTTGCTGAGGTTGGTGAGGAAGTAGAACTGAGCGTCCTGCTTTTCGACAATGCAGCCGGAGAGTTTCATGCGGACGTGTAAGAAATGCGCGTCTGCGGAATTTAGGCTTGCAACGGTCGTGCTGAGAGCAAAATCTCCTCCGGTGCTCTTTCCTTTGAGTATACCGTCCGTACACTGTAATCCGTCTATGCCGAAAGCGCCGGTGAGCCACTTTGAACTGTCCTTGTCCATATCCCAGCCCACTGCTCTTGTAAGGCTTGAGGTGTCGCCCACACTGCTGTCGGACTCGCGTCTGTCGCGTCTGAGTCTTGACTTGCCCTGATAGTAGAGAGAAGTAAATCTTTCTTTCTGCTGTTCGGTCGGAACTTCGCCTTTTGAAATGTCGGCGTCGGC
Organism: uncultured Eubacteriales bacterium; assembly: GCA_900551295.1. Taxonomy (GTDB): domain Bacteria; phylum Bacillota; class Clostridia; order Oscillospirales; family CAG-382; genus UMGS1387. The sequence continues at coordinate 55,821 of URVJ01000013.1, forward strand.
AACCTTTTCGGCGGTAAACGCGTTCTTAATGGTGTTGAGATAACCGAATCCGTTGAGATTTGCGGGCATTATGTAGTGACCTTCGCCGAATTCGTTCCAGTTGCTGAGTATTACCATGTTGGCTGCCCAACTGTTCTTTTTCTGAGAAGCAAAGTAGTCAGTCTTTAACCAGTCAAAGACGTTCTTGTAGTCGGAAACGGTGATGTCTTCGTATCTCGTATTGTCGTTGAGATACATATTGTTGAAACCAACGCAGACAGTCGGAACTGCGGCAAAATCGCTTCCGAGCGCGTTTGCATTGTCGAGCTGCTGCTTTAAACCTGTTTTCTGATACTGTGCGTCGAATGCCGACGGACCGAGGTTGTAGCTGTATACGCCGTCAAAGCCCATGTCGGCAAAGTTGCCGTATTTTGCACTCGTAGAAGATGTGGTGAGGATTATGAGATCGTCGTAACCGAGAGCTTTGACCTGATCTCTAAGATAATCGAGCTCTTTCTTTACCGCAGCATTGTCTCCGAATATTTTTGTAAGCTCCGAAGAACGGTATATGGTAAAGAGCGCCTTGTTGTCTACGGTGTAATATCTGTCCTTGTCCTTGAAATAGTATTCGATCCAGTAAGGAACAAAGTTCTTTCTGAAGTCTGCGGCATTTTTGGGAAGATTGCCGGAGTTTTCCCACATTATCGCATATTTTACGGTATCGGAATACTTTGAATTCATGTATGCGTTGAGACCGAAAGAATTTCTCGGAGTTTTCTGAGCGTCGGTGCTTGTGCCTGAATACCAGCATACGAGCTTGAAGTCAACGCCTGCCTCGCTGAGCCACTTGTTTTCCCAGTCGGCAGCCTCTGTCGAACCCTCGTCGAACATTCCGAGATAGGGGTGCGTTTCTTCAAATGCGCTTGTGTAGTCCCAGCCGAACTGGAAACCGTTGCGCCATATGTCGCAGACTTCCATGCCGACTTCGTATCCGTCGGAGGAAACCGGCTTAGGTGCCTTTACATAGTCGTCCTCGTCGTCAAACATATTGTATACGAGAAAATCGTCGGTGAAAACGTCGAGAGACTTTGAGACTGCGGGAACGGTGAATTTAATGCCGTCAAAAGTCTTTGAGGCAGTATATGTGCCAGAACCCATCTTTCTGTTGTCTATAAAGTAATCGACTTTTCCGTTAAAGGTGTTTACGGTTATCTTGAGAGTCTGCCATACGTTTTTGTCGTATTCGTAGAGCTTGATACCGTCTGCCGAATAGAAAGCGTTTCCTTTGGTGTATATCTTTACCGCATCAGCGCCGCCCGTTGTAAGAGCAAAGGTAAGACCGTCGGTGTAGTCTCTCATGAGGAACTTCATCTTGGCAGCCGTTTTCTGACTTATCGGCGGGAACGAAGTCTTGAGAACCGCGGTTTTTCCGCTTTCAACGCTGATTTTGAGATTGTGGGGATCGTATGAGGTGAATGCACTTGAGTCGATAGTGTAAGAAGCGCCGTCAAGCGTCCATGTATAGGGAAGATAGTCGCCCTTTGGAACCGAAACAAAGGTTTCGTTGAGCGCATAGCCCGTGTAAAGCTTTGTCTTGTCGGGAGTTACGGAACAGGTAGTCTCCTTTTCGGAGCTGAAAATGAGATAGTTCACGCCGTCAATGCCGCTGTCGGCAAGAGCATATTCTCCGACAAGCTTTCCGTCAAAGCTGAGCGTTGTTTTCTTTGCGTCAAGGTCTGTTACCGCCTTTATGCGCAGATTTCCGTTTTCAACGGCTTTTCCCGTGTCGGTTTCCTTGCCGTTTTCGAGAACATACCACTTTGAACCTCTTGTAAACAGATCAAGCGCTGCTTTTCCGCCGTCCTCGTGTGAGAGAATTACGTGGAATCCGTCCGCTGCGTTTGAGATCTGAAGAGTTGTTTCAAGTGTGAGTTTTCCGCTTGTGCGAAGATTGAACTTGCGCAGCAGCGCACTTCTCGAATCGTCTCTTATGTCGAGTACCGAAAGCTGCTTTGAGGTTGCAAGTCTGTCGCCGCCTCTTGCGTCAACGTCCCAGCCGTATGTACCGAATGACAGCGTTGATACAATGCCGTTGTCGTCGGCAAAGTAAAGCGGAAATTCAGCTTTCGGAAGAGTTTTGTGAGTTCCCGAAAGACGGTTTTCCGGAATTGCGACGCGGTTGATTATAGCCGCTGCCTCGCATCTCTTTATGTCGTTGTTGGGATAGAACGTGCCGTATTCGTCGGAACCGAGAACGACTCCCGCGTTGTAGAGCATGAGTATGTCCTTGAAGTACGGCTTGTAGCTTGCAATGTCGGGAATGGAGCTTATGTCGTTCTTGGCTTTGAAATAGTCAGCCGGCATGCTCGACGCAAACAGCACCGCCATTTCATATCTCTGAATGGGGCGCGTGTAGCTGTCAAACTGACCTTCCTTGATAATTCCGTTTGCAAGGGCGTATTTTACGTACATATCGTACCATTCGCCGCTTGTGCTTTCGATCTGTTTTCCGTTGTAGCTTGCGTGAACACGGCTTGCCATGGTTATACCCTGAGCCACCGTAACCTTGCCGTCGGGGCTGTACAGCGTATCCGAAACGCCGTTCATGAACCCAAGTTCGTAAGCCGACGCAACTTCTTCGGCATACCATGACTTTTCCGAAACGTCCGTAAACTTTCCGTTCTGATAGGTGTTTGTTTTGCTGAACGCGGCAGATGAACCAAACGCCATCAGTGCTGCAAGCGCAGTGCCGGTAAGCAGTCGTATAAAGCTTTTGCCTCGCATTAAAATACCTCCGTTTTTTGTGCAATTTGTCTAAAATTTGCCGTTCTTTTTATAATTACATATACATTTTATTATTATTGAAAGTTCCCGTAAATGCAAATTTTGTCACATTTGTACTATTTGACACAATATTGACTTTTTAAGCCCAATGTATTGCAATAGAATTCGGCGTATGTTATACTGATATCGTGATTTGTTGTGTATTTCCGTAATTTATCAAAAACGTGCAGAAAAAGCGCGTCGAGAGGTGAAAGAAAGTGTTTTACACACCGAATGTGTCGGTAAAGAAGATAACGACGGTTCTGCATATAAACAGAGAGAACCGCGACGTAAAAAATCTGAAATATAACGGTCATCTGCGCTATTATGAGCTGATACTCACGATAAGCGGAGAGAATTATACGCATTTCAACGGGAAAACCATACACAATGTCCCGGGCAGCGTAGAATACCTGCCGAAAGGCATAGAGGACGCGCCCAATACAGTGGTTGATTTCGTAAAGTGCGGTGACAGCATAGATATAATATTCGATTCGGATTCGGATCTGCCCAAAGAGGCAATGGTTCTAAACACGCACAGCAACGAAAATATAAGAAAGCTGTTTTCAAATCTGAGTATGCTCTGGGTTTCGGGCGGAGACGACGAATACTGTATGTACAGATGTATGTCGATACTGTACGATATATTTGCCGAGTTCGAGAATGTCAAAAAAGCGTCTCCGGACGCCGCAAAGGAGCTTATAACGCCTGCGATTGAGTATATGTCAAAGCATTTCAACGAATCGGATTTCGACTGTCCGTGCTTAGGTGAGCTTTGCGGAATGAGCTATTCTTATTTCAGACGCATTTTTACGTCGGTGTATAAGATGCCGCCGGTAAAGTATCTGACGCGCATGAGAATAAACTATGCCTGCGAACTGCTTCAGAACGGCGCGTACTCCATTTCGGATATTGCCACAATGTCGGGATATGAAAATATCTATTATTTCTCGCGCGTGTTCAGAAAGGAAACGGGACTTTCTCCGTCAAGTTTCAAGGCGTCGCAGAATTCGCCGTATAAGGGTAAGGAATAAAGCAGATATAAAAAGTAAGAATAAAAATACAGCCCGGTGCGTTTTTGAAAGAGGATCCGTACCGAGCTGTTTTGTTTTTTTATGCGTTTTTGTCACGTGCGCTTTTTGAGTATTACCGCACTGTGCGGCGCGATATATCCGTCAAAGTCGGAATTTGTAAGCAGATTGCAGTGTCTGCCTTCAAGCGAAAGATTTACAGTGTTTTCCGAAACATTTACCGCGACTGTCAGAGTTTTTCCGCCGTTTTCGCGCTTAAAGCAAACAAAACCGTTTTCGTGCTTTAAAAATTCAAGAAATGATGAGTGCAGCGCCTTTTCATTTCTCTTTATTTTGCAGAGCGTGCGGTAATGTTCCGTGAGATCTTGGTCTGCGTGTCCCCACGGAAAAGGTCTGCGGCAGAAAGGATCGTGATAACCCTCCATGCCCGCCTCGTCTCCGTAGAAAACTGACGGCATGCCCGGCAGCGTAAACTGCAATACCGACGCAAGCTTTAAACGCGATACCGCGACAGCCTTTTGCTCCTGCGTAAGCTTTGCTTTCGACAGCTCCTCGTTGCTCTTTCCCTGTCCCGAAACGCCCGACAGAACCGTAAGTATGCGTTCGGTGTCATGAGTACCGAGAATGTTCATGAGCACAGACGAAACAAAGGGCGGATAGCTCGAATATATGTCGGTTACGGTGTTGTAAAAGCTTTCGGCGTCCGCGCCGAGACAAAAATCTATTATCGCGTTCTTTATCGGATAATTCATAACGCTGTCAAGCTCGTGACCGAGAAAATATCTTCTCATTTCGCCGTAAGCGACCTTGTCCGCTGCATTTTCCCAGACTTCGCCGATGATCAGCGAGTCCTCTTTCTCGGACTTCGCGGCACTTCTCAAAAGGTCTAAAAATTCGCTCGGAAGTTCGTCCGCAACGTCAAGCCGCCAACCGGAGGTTCCGCTCTTCAGCCATTTTCTGACGATTCCGTGTTCGCCTAAGAAAAAATCCTTTAGTTCGGGACGGTCGTTCATGAGTTTCGGCAGTATTTTAATGCCCCACCAGCAGGAATACTTCTCGGGAAATTCCTGAAAATCGTACCAGTTGTGATATGGGCTGTCCCATGACTGATAAGCTCCGACGGTATCGTACTTTCCGTATCTGTTGAAATATTTGCTGTCATCGCCCGTGTGATTGAAAACTCCGTCGAGAATTACGCGCATGCCGTATTTTTCTGCCTCTTTTATAAGAGCGTCAAACGCGTCTTTTCCGCCGAACATTTCGTCTATCGTTTCGTAGTCGCCGGTGTCGTATTTGTGGTTTGTATAAGCCTTGAATATCGGACTTAAATAGATTACGTTAACGCCGAGTTCGGAAAGGTAGGGGAGCTTTTGCGCGGCACCGTACAGATCTCCGCCGAAAAATGAATTGTTTTTCATGGGCGCGCCGTTGTAAGGCGCGTATTCGGGAGTGCCGTTTTCCCAGCCGTCTATTCTCACGGCGTCGCCCCGCAGAGGTATGTCACGGTCGCCTTTTGCAAATCTGTCCACGAATATGTGATACATCACGGCGCTTTTTGCCCAGTCGGGAGTGTGGAAGCCGTCGGCATACAAAAGCAGTCTGAAATCCTTTGCGTCGTGCTTTGACGCGTCGCGCACCTCAAAATCAACATTGTTTACCGAGGAAAGCGCGTATATGTGGCTGTCGTCAGAGAACAGTGTTATTCCGTAGAAGAAGAGTCCGCAGTCCTCCGGCTCGCACAGTCCCGGAAAGTCGATTTCAAGCGTGAAAACGTCGGTTGAAAGCTCGGTTTTTTTGTATTTGAAAGCATATTCGTATTTTTCTCCGTCAAACGCATTTGTAAGCGTCATAAGACAGGAGCATATGCCGAGCCTGCGCGATATTTTAAGCTCAAACGACGGACTGCATGACAAGGAAAACGCACCCTTTCCGGATGCATTTGTCCCTTCTGTATATTTTTCAAAAGTTATGAGAGATTCGGGCGGAACCGCCTGAGGTATAAAGGTCTGCATAGCCTTATTGTTTCTCCGATTGAATTTTCTTTAAGTGCCAAATGTTATGGGCATATTCTTCAATGCTTCTGTCGGCTGCGAATTTTCCTGCGGAAGCAATGTTCATAAGCGACATCTTGTTCCACTTTTCGCGGTTCTTGTATGTGTCGAGCATTTTTTCGTGGCAGAGCATATAAGAGTCAAAGTCCGCAAGGCACATGAACGGATCCGCAACTCCGCGGTTGCCCACAAGCAGATAGTCGTAGATGTTGGAGAAACTCTGACCGTTGAAACCTGCGTTCAGGCTGTCGATAACGCCCTTTATGCGGTCGTTGTGATGATAGTAGCTTGCCGCGTTGTAGCCTCTCTGCCACAGCGAGTTTACCTCGTCGGTTGTAAGACCGAAGATAAAGATGTTCTCGTCGCCGCATTCCTCTTTCATCTCGACATTTGCGCCGTCAAGCGTGCCTATTGTAAGCGCGCCGTTTATCATGAACTTCATGTTGCCGGTACCGCTTGCCTCTTTTCCGGCAAGGCTTATCTGTTCGCTTATGTCAGCCGCAGGCATTAAAGCCTCGGCAAGGCTTACGCAGTAGTTTTCAAGGAATATGACCTGGAGCTTTTCGGAGATCTTGGGATTTTTCGCAATATCCGCGCTTATTTCGCAGATAAGCTTTATTATCTGCTTTGCCATGTCGTAACCCGGAGCCGCCTTTGCCGCAAAGATAAAGGTCTGAGGCTGCATATCGAGATTCGGGTTTTCTTTGAGCTTGTTATAAAGGTCGATAATTCTCAGTGCATTGAGCAGCTGGCGCTTGTACTCGTGAAGTCTTTTTGCCTGAACGTCGAATATCGAATCGGGGTCTATCTTTATGCCGGTCTTTGAGAATACAAGATCGGAAAATGCAATCTTGTTTGAACGCTTGATCTTTTCGAGCTGTTCGAGTATGCCCTTGTCGGAGGCAAATTTCTTAAGGTCGGCAAGCTTTTCGGGCTGATGTCTGTAAGAAGTTCCGATACATTCGTCAAGCAGAGCCGCAAGAGCCGGGTTTGAGTAGCATAACCATCTGCGGTGCGCAATGCCGTTTGTGACATTTGTAAAGCGGTCGGGATACATCTTGTAGAGATCCTTGAAACAGGAGGTCTTTAATATTTCGGAGTGAAGAGCCGAAACGCCGTTTACGGTGTGAGAACCGATAACGCTTAAATTTGCCATTCTTATCTGATTGTATGCGATTATCGCCATGCCGCTTATTCTGTCCCAGCCGCCGGGGAACTTTGCCCATGCTTCTTCGCAGAAACGGCGGTTTATCTCGCAGATTATCATGTATATTCTAGGCAGCTTGAGTTTGAAGATGTCCTCGTTCCAGGTTTCAAGAGCCTCGGGCATTACGGTGTGGTTGGTGTAGGAGATAACGTGAGTTACAGTGTCCCATGCTTTTTCCCATGAGAATCCGTAGTCGTCCACAAAAATACGCATAAGTTCGGGAATACAAAGCGCAGGGTGCGTGTCGTTTATGTGAATTGCAACCTTTTCGGCAAAGTTGTCGAGAGTGCCATAGACTGCCATGTGGTCGCGTATAATGCTCTGGCAGGACGCGCTTGTGAGGAAATACTGCTGAGAAAGTCTTAAGATCTTTCCTTCGGCATGGTTGTCGGACGGGTAGAGGACTTTGCATATAGCCTCGGCGTTGGTGCTCTTTTCGACAGCCTTTATGTACTGTCCCTGAGTAAACAGGCTCATATCAAAGCCGCCTATGTCGCGCGCTTTCCAAAGACGAAGCAGGCTTACCGCCTCGCAGTCTGCGCCCGAGATCATCATGTCGTTTGCACAAGCCTCGATTTCTTCGCTGTCCTCGTAAATTATCTGGCACTTGCCGTTTTCAAGCCACTGTTCCTTTACTCTGCCGCCGAAACGTATTTTGAAAACTCTGTCGCTTCTCGGAACAAGCCATACTTCTCCTCCGGGCAGCCATACGTCGGGCAGCTCTATCTGAAGTCCGTCAACAAGCTTCTGCTTGAAAAGACCGTATTCGTAGAGTATCGAAAAACCTGTTGCCGGGTAGTCGAGAGATGAAAGCGAATCCAAAAAGCAGGCTGCAAGTCTGCCGAGACCGCCGTTTCCGAGACCTGCGTCGGGTTCTTCTTCGTAGAGATTTGTAAGATTAAAGCCGAGGTCGTCGAGAACGTCGCGGTAAACCTTTTCAAGACCGAGATTGTAGAGGTTGTTTTTGAGTGAACGTCCGAGCAGAAACTCCATGCACATATAATATACGCGCTTGCCGCCCTTTTGATTTACAAGCTTTTTGTAGTCGTTGCGCTTTTGGGACAAAATGTCCTTTATTGTCATCGCGCACGCCTTGTACATCTGCTCTCTTGTAGCTTCGGACGGAGAAACGCCGAAATAGCGCGAAAGCTTTGACGTTATAGCCTCTTTAACCTCGCTTTTTTTCATAACCTGTGTCTTTGTGCTCATTGATTGACCTCCTGTATAAGAACCTTTTGCCAAAATAAAACGGTTCTTGCTTCGCTTTATTAAAATACAAAAATCAAATTTACCCTAACATAGCGAAATGCTGCCTTATGACAGCAAAACGCAGGTACTTTCACATATATTTTAGCATATGTTTTCGTACAATTCAATATACTTTTTAGCCGAAATATTCCAGCTGAAATCCGTCTGCATAATCTTTTTAACGAATTTTGCCCACCTTTCCTTGTCGCGGTACAGCCATAGAGCCGCGCATATTCTGTCTTTAAGCTCCCATTCGGAATAGTTTGCAAAGGTAAAGCCGTTGCCGCGAATCTCGCCGTTTTCTTCGTAATAACCCTTTATCGAGTCGTAAAGGCCGCCGGTTTCGCGCGTTACCGGAACAGAGCCGTAGCGCGAGGCAATCATCTGCGACAGTCCGCAGGGTTCGCTCAGCGACGGCATTACAAATATGTCGGACGCGGCGTATATCTTCTTTGAAATTTCCCTGTCATATATCATGAGAGCCTTTACCTGGTCGGGGTGGGTGTTCTGAAGATACATAAAGTAGTTTTCGTATTTCTGTTCACCCTTGCCGAGTACGATAAGCTGAACGTCGTTCTCCTGTATCACCGATTCCATTATCTTGGAAACAAGGTCGAGTCCCTTGTGGTCGGCAAGACGGGAAACTATCGCTATAAGCGGAGTGTCGGGCTTTTCGGGAAGGCCGAATTCCTTTTGCAGCATAGTTTTGTTTACTATCTTGTTCTTTAAGGAATTGACGGTAAATTTCTTGTATATGGATTTATCTGTTGCAGGGTTGTAGTAGTTGTAGTCTATTCCGTTGAGAATGCCGGAAAGCTTGTAGTTGTTTTCGCGCAGAATGTAGTGCAGCCCTTCGGAATGTTCGGGATAGCGTATTTCCTTTGCGTATGTCGGACTTACGGTAGTTACCCTGTCGGCGCAGACGATAGCGCCCTTCATTAAGTTTATGCAGCTGTCGTATGCAACGATCGACGCATATTTTATGTCAAGTCCGAAAACGTCGCCCAATATCGCCATATCGTATTTTCCCTGATAAGCGATGTTGTGTATCGTGAACACTGCGCGTATACCCGAATATCTCTGGCTGTCGCGGAACAGCGTCTTGAGATATACTACGCAGAGCGCGCTCTGCCAGTCGTGAGCGTGGAGAATGTCGGGGAAGAAGTCTATTATGGGAAGTATGTGAAGTACGGCGGAAGAGAAAAACGCAAAGCGTTCGCCGTCGTCGTAGCTGCCGTAAATCTCGTTTCTCTTAAAGTAGTATTCGTTGTCGATAAAGTAGTATATAACGCCGTCCTTTTCGAGTTTGAATATGCCGCAGTAGAGCTGACGCCATGCAAGAGGAACGATAATATCCGTAATGTATTCCATTTTATCCCTGTATTCCTGTTTTATGCAGGCGTAAAGCGGCATTGCAACACGCACGTCATAGTCGGGATTTTCAGCTTTTATCGCTGCCGGCAGCGAACCGAGAACGTCGCCGAGACCGCCCGTCGCGGCAAAGGGCATAGCCTCCGAGCCTACCATTAAAATCTTTTTTGCCATAGTGTTTAAACACGCATTTTAAGTGTTATACACTGCGTGCTTTTCCTCCTTTTCGAGAATTGTTAGGGCGATTTTTCTTATATTACCATGCCTTTTGAGATAGAGAACGGGTGCGTATCGTGACCCGATAACATTCTGCCGTTCTTTACGACTACCTCTTTGTCGGAGATTACGCAGTTTAAGAATGCGTCGTCGCCGATTTCGGAATTCTGCATGATTATGGAGTTTTTGATAACGGTTCCTTTGCCGACCTTTACGCCTCTGAATATAATGGAGTTTTCAACGACGCCATCTATTACGCAGCCGTCGGCGATAAGGGAATTTGATACCTTCGACGTATCGGAATAACGGGTAGGAGCGGAATTTTTGACCTTTGTATAGACAGGTCTGTTCTTTATGCCGAATATGCAGTCGCGCACTTCGGGGCGAAGCAAGTCCATGCTGCTTCTGTAATATCCGTCAAGCGAGTTTATCGCGGCGAAATATCCGTCGTACTCGTATTTCATGTACTTCATGTTGAGCCTGTTGTTTGCGATAATGTCGCGCGTAAAGCTCTTGTAACCTCGTGCAAGCGAATCGATTATTATGTTTTGCAGATATTCGCGCTTGAGAACGAATATGTTAAGACAAAGATCCATAAATCCGTCCATTGCCGCAGGGTGATGTATAAGATTTGTAATTCTTCCGGTGTCGTCAGTTTCGACAATGGTGCCGTTCTTTGCGGCGTCGGAACTGAGATACAGATTTTTTGTAACGACGGTTATGTCCGCACCCGTGTCAATGTGGTGTCTTATAACGCTGCGCAGGTCTATGTTGCATACAATGTCGCAGTCGGACAGAACCAAGTATTCCTCCGTGCAGCGCGAAACGAAGTTGTATACGCCCATGAGAGCCTCAAGTCTTGAAGAATAGGGATGACCGGAAGTCACGGTGTTGTCGTAGGCTGTGATGAACGGCGGAAGTATCTTGATACCTCCCGAGCTTCTCGCAAGATCCCAGTCTTTACCGGTCCCGACGTGATCCATAAGCGACTGATAGTTGTAGTGTGTTATTATGCCGACTTTGTATATGTCGGCGTTTACCATGTTTGAAAGCGTGAAGTCAACGAGTCTGTAACGTCCTCCGAACGGAACCGACGCCATAGTGCGCTTTTGTGTGAGTTCGGGAATGTTTCGGTCGTGAATATTTGAGAAAATAAGTCCGGCTACGGTTGTCATTTGCTTGTACCTCCGTCTACTTCGTCTGCCGAGATAATTTTTCCGGTTTCAACCGTATAACCGTCGGGAAGAACCGTTCCTGCGCCTATAACAGTGATTTTCTTTGCCTTTTCCGAGTCGCTGCCGATAGAGCAGTCTTTTCCGATAACGGCGTTTTCGTCAATTATGGAATACAGTATGCTGCTGCCTGCTTTTACAGTCGAATCGCCCATGATTACGGAATCCTTTACCACAGCGCCCTTTTCGATCAAAACTCCGGGAGAGATTACCGAGTTTATGACAGTACCGTATATCTCGCAGCCCTCCGAAATAAGGGAATTATCCGTTACGGCGTCCTCGCCTATGTACTGCGGAGGCTTTGCGGTGTTTCTCGAATATATTCTCCAGCTTTCGTCGTTTATATCAAATACCGGCTTTGAACCGAGAAGATCCATGTTTGCTTCCCAAAGGCTTGAGATCGTTCCGACGTCTTTCCAGTAGCCGTCAAACTTGTACGCGTACATCTTTTCTCCGGATTCAAGCATGTCGGGAATAATGTTTTTGCCGAAATCGTTGTCTGTCTTTTCTTTTGCGGCATCCTTTTTCAGATAGTCGAACAGAACCGACTTGTTGAAAATGTAAATACCCATGGACGCCATGGTGCTTGTGGGATTTTTCGGCTTTTCCTCAAATTTGAAGATCCTGTTTTCGTCGTCTGCGGAAAGTATGCCGAAACGGCTTGCCTCCGACAGCGGAACTTCGAGAACGCTTATCGTGCAGACGGAGCCTGTCTTTTTGTGAAAGCGTAACATTGCCGAATAGTCCATCTTGTAGATGTGGTCTCCGGAGAGAATTATAACATAGTCGGGATCGTACCTGTCTATGTATTTCATGTTCTGGTATATGGCGTTTGCCGTGCCCTTGTACCAGTCCGCGCCCTTTTTGCCCTGATAGGGCGGAAGCACGGTGACGCCGCCGTAGGTGCGGTCAAGATCCCAGGGCTGTCCGTTGCCGATGTACTCGTTTAAGTAAAGCGGCTGATACTGAGTAAGAACGCCTACGGTGTCAATGCCGGAGTTAATGCAGTTGGATAAGGGAAAGTCTATGATGCGGTATTTTGAGCCGAAGGATACTGCGGGTTTCGCGGTATTCTCCGTAAGTGCGTAAAGTCTGCTTCCCTGTCCTCCTGCAAGGAGCATAGCCACACATTCTTTTTTCTTGAACATATATTAACCTCCGAAAACTTGTATTAGCTTAAAATAATCACTCTCCGATGAGAAAACTCATGACTTTTTCTTCGGAGTACCCGTTGTCTTTGACGGCAACGGTTTCTTTGCGGATTCCGACGGTTTTCTGGCGCGTACCTTGTGATGAAGTATTACCGCGCCGAGTCCGGGAAGATCGAGCGTAATGCTGCCTGCAAAGCAGTCGGGAGTGGACGAAGTCTTTTTTGATTTCAGCGGCTGAGTATTTATCATGTTTGAACCGCCGAAACGTTCGCTGTCGCTGTTGAATATCTCGTGATAAGTACCGGAATCATATACGTTGCAGACAAATCCGCGGCGATCTACGGGAGTCATGTTGAGTATAACCACAAGCTTGTCGCCTGCCGCGTTTGAACGCACGTATGAGAGTATGCTTAAATCCCTGTTGTCTGCGTCTATCCAGCGGAAACCGTCCCATGAATAGTCGTTTTCCCAAAGTTCGCTGTGGTCAAGATACAAGAAGTTCAATTCTCTGACATAGTTTTGCAGCTTTGCGTGCATTTCATATGAAAGCAGGAACCATTCCACGCTGCCTTTGTAGTCCCATTCCTTGAACTGTCCGATTTCCGAACCCATGAACAACAGTTTTTTTCCGGGGTGCGTCATCATGTACGCCAAAAATACGCGTTCTCCCGCGAATTTCTGATTGTAGTCGCCGGGCATTTTGTCAAGCAGCGATTTTTTGCCGTGAACCACCTCGTCGTGCGAGATAGGCAGTATAAAGTTTTCCGAAAAGGCGTACATCATGGAGAATGTTACCTTTTCATGCTTGTATTTTCTGAAAAGCGGATCTGTCGAGAAGTAGTCGAGAACGTCGTTCATCCAGCCCATGTTCCACTTGAAGTTGAAACCCAGACCGTCCTGCTCGGCGGGCTTTGAAACGTTTTTCCACGCCGTTGACTCTTCGGCTATAAAGAGTGCGTCGGGATATTCGTTTCTTATCACCGAACCTAACTTTTTGAAGAACGCGACAGCCTCAAGGCATTCGTTTGTGCCGTATACGTTTGGGAACCATTCTCCGGGCTGTCTGTCATAGTCGAGATAAAGCATGGACGCCACTGCGTCAACTCTCAGACCGTCAATATGGTATTTTCTAAGCCAGAACATTGCGTTTGAGATAAGGAAACATTCGACTTCGTTTCGTCCTACGTCGAATCTGCGCGTACCCCAGCCGCGGTTTTCCATTTTGTCCTTGCCCTGATATTCGTAAAGAGGCTTTCCGTCAAATTCGTAAAGTCCGTGTGCGTCTTTCGGAAAATGAGCGGGAACCCAGTCGAGTATAATGCCGATTCCCGACGCATGCATATAATCCACAAAGTACATGAAATCGTGCGGATTGCCGAAACGCGACGTCGGCGCATAGTATCCGCAGACCTGATAGCCCCATGAGCCGTCGAACGGATACTCGGAAATAGGCATAAGTTCTATATGAGTATATCCCATCTGCTTTACATACGGCGCAAGCTCTCTGGCAAGCTCGCGGTAGCCGAGATACTCCCCGTTTTCCTTGGTTTTCCATGAGGCGGCGTGAAGCTCGTATATATTGATCGGCGTTGAATAGTGCGGTTCGATCATTGTCTGCTTTCTGTGATCAAGCCAGCTTGAGTCTGTCCACTCATAGCCGTCGATATCGTAATAAACAGACGCCGTATTCGGCGGAACTTCAAAATAGAAAGCATACGGATCAGCTTTATAATACTGCTTTCCGTCGGTTTCGATGATGAATTTATAACGTGAGAACCGTGCAAAACGGTCTGCCGCAAGAACCGTGCTCCAAAGACCGCCGTCGGTTTCCTTTTTCAGCGGAATATCCGCTTTCCAGTCATTGAAGTCTCCGGATATATATACTTTATCGGCATTCGGCGCCCACACTCTGAATTCATATCCGTCTTTTGCGGGGTGTACGCCCATGAACTCATATGAGACGAAGTTTGTGCCCTCATGAAAGAGGTATTGAGCCGCGTTGCCGTTATTTTTAGACGTCATTTTTGCTGCACTCCAGACTATTGATATTCTTATGAATATATAATAACACATTTCACAGTCGATTTCAACAATTTTGAGGAGAATAATGAGAAAATTATTGTCAAAAATTGTAATAAAAATGTAAATTTAGAATATTTTTGCAAAAAAGCTGTGCAAAAGGCACAAAAAAAGTGAATAATGTCTGAAATAATTAACTTACGTTTAACCGAGGTTTATCGCCGCTCAAACGCCGCAGCGAAAGCGAACTACACTTACGTGTGGCTGATTTTTGCCTATTTGTGACGGAAACGGATTATTAACTTCCACTTGCAGCTCTATACTGACGCTTTTCTGCGGAGAAAAGTCCTCCTGCGAGGAAAAAGTTCCCTGCGAGGATAAACCGTTCAAGGGACTACTCGCCCCTTGACAATCCCCCGACG
>URVJ01000014.1 GCA_900551295.1 uncultured Eubacteriales bacterium
GGAGCGGGTGGGATTCGAACCCACGGAACCTTGCGGTTCAACTGATTTCGAGTCAGTCCCGTTATGACCACTTCGATACCACTCCGTGTATTTATCTTCACATCAGCCCTCAAAAAAACCTCGGAAAAAGGAGAGAACTGATGGAGAGAACTAAGGGATATTTACTTTTCAATGATAGCTGAAAAGCCCCATAAAATCAAGGTTTTTCAGAGGTGAGCTTCCAAAAAGGGCATTCGTTTTCGAGTCAGCCCCGTTATGACCACTTCGATACCTCTCCATGTATGTTAAACTCCCGAAGGAGTATTAACGCAAATATTCGGTTGTATTAGAATTCTCATTAGAACTCACGGTGTGCCTGCGACGGGCGAATGCCCGAAACCCGCATTGTTAAAGGCTTTGTGAAGTTTTGACTTCTCAAAATAGCGCAACATTTCGAGTCAGGGCCGTTGACCTCTTCGATACCTGTCCACATACTATTTTCGGTCAAGGCACGGACAAATGCAGACAACTTCTTTATCCGAACTTAACAACATGAACATTATACCAAAAACCCTCGAAACAGTCAATAGTTTAATTGTGAATATTTTTTAAACGCATTCTCCCCTGCCATTATATTGCAAATACGATTTCAATGCAGAAAATTTTCACGCTGTCTTTTTGCATACAAAAAAGCAGTGCCGTGCAAACCATTTTTTTGCTTTCAGACACTGCTCTTTTATTTAATTCAAGGCCAAATTTTGTTATTCAGCGCTCTCAAACGTAACAAGATACGTTGAAAACAGCGGCATACCCAAATACGACACAGCCTCTGACGAGCATATCTTTTCCTCGCGCACAAGTTTGCAGTCATGATTATCGTCAAGCAGATAATAGGAAATTCTGCAGGGCGCATTTATGCCGATATTGTGCAGCGTTAGCTTTACCTCTGTTTCGGGTGCGCTGTCGTCATTATTGAAATGAGTTATCATAACGGCATATTTTCCGTTTCCTTTAGCGGCGCACGCAAACACATGATATTCGTCATCTGTTTCGGACTTTACCTGAGTACCCAGCTCATACAGTTTATTGAACATATAGAACGGATAATAGCCTTTGAGAACCTTGGTTACAAGATCGGTCGAAAACAGTCCGTTCATGGCACAGGGACGCGCGTCATAGTACATGAGATTATCTAAAGGTGCGCTTTGAGAAGCCTCCATAACGGCAGCCGTAAAAGCAGCTCCCTTTATTCCCTTTTCGCTTTTTAACGTATACTCCCAGTCGTCCCCGTTCCAGTCTTTTACATAGTTCCACTCATTGAGAATGCTCTCTGACTTTTCAAATCCGAATTCATTTAGCAGCTCTCTTACCTGTTTTTCTATGCTTATTACAAAATCGGGCGTCTGAGAATAGAGATGCCATGAGAAAAAGTCAAGCGGGGACGAATGTTCCGACACATATCCGAGAAATTCGCGGGTCCAGTCCGTAATGGGATAGCAAACCGCAGGACCGCCTATTTTGAGATTAGGAAAACACTTCTTTAAGTGCTTTGCGGCAATATCGTACATTTCAAAGAATTGTTCCTTTGAGCCGCCCCAGCATTTTTTCATTACGGGATCGGGACTGTCCCAGTTGAGATCGGGTTCGTTCCATATTTCCCAGTATTCTATACCGAAATTATGACCGTCTGCCCAACCCTCGTTCATGTGTCTGATTATATGCTCGCATATTACCGCCCACTTATGGAAATCAGCCGGCGGAAGCGTACCGTACTTTTTAATTTCGTGTTCAATTCTTGAGCCGAGTCTGTAAAACACCTTTGTACCGGCAAGACCTATTACCTTCATATACTCATCGGTGAGGGTAAAGTCGTACGACGCGGGATCTTCGGGATCTTTGGAAAAATCCGGGAATATCATGTGAACGTCAACCGTATGAGGTCCGCCGTACACTGCGAAAAACGACGCGTCATGCGTGCGCGCATAAGGTATTCCCGCCGCCTTGTACGCAGGCATGTTGGTCACTCTCTGATCCTGAGTAAACTTATATGCAGGGCCGTTGTTTACCGAGTGCATCGGTTTGATTTTGCCTAAGGACTGCGAAAAGTCCACTGTTATATTATTCATGATATGTGCACACTCCGTCCGTTTTTTCAAATTATACCATTGAAATGTACATCAGTCAATGCACAAACGGACTTTTAAAATGTTTTTTGGGATATGAGGAAAAACTGCGCTGCACGCTTATTTTCGGCGCACGGCAGGCTATATTTTTATCCAAGTTTCGGGTGTTTCGAGAGATTTAAGCGCACCTTCGCGAAGTTTCATGACGTTTATCGTCTGACCTCTGTCAAAGCTCGGTTTTCCCGTCTCGTAAAACTTGAGAATATCTCTTATCAGACCTCCGAAAGTATCGGAATTTATGACGGACTTTTTCTCTTTTCCGTTTTTATCCTCGGCACACACCGCAAATGCAAGCGAATATGCATAGATCATGCTTGCGCTGCCGCCGTTTTTGAATTTGGCGCGGAATATGCACTGAGAACCCTGTTTTTCGGCTTTGAACAGAACAGGCTCGTCATCAAGCAGCTTTATTACCATTTCCGCCTGATGGATTATATACTCCGGTGCGTTTGAGCCTCCGCCGCAGGTAATTATATTTTTTACATCGGTAAAATCCGAAAGTTCGGTGCCGTATCTTAATGCCGACGATGAGAAAATCGGAGTATTATACTTATCTGAAAGAGAAAATATTTCAAGCGCCGTCTTTGTATCGGGTGCAAAGGTCTTATCGATATATGTCGGCTTTGAATACTTCAGAACGGCTTTTGCAAAATCAAGATGAGTTTCGGGATTTGACGGTGCGAGCACAAGCAGAACGTCGCTCTTTTGACAAAGTTCGTCAAGCGTCAGACACTGTGTTACGCCGAAATCTCGGCACCACTGTTCGGTACTCCTCAGACCGGGAGCATTTTCGGACGCATACGCATAAGCCACCGTATAATCAAACCCCAAAGTTTCCGACGCATTCTTTATCCATTCGGGATAGTGATTTGCGTGCCACTCGTCTATGCGGTAATCGGCAAAGCCTATTTTTTTCATTTTACTTTACCTCTATTTCGCGCTTTATGCCGGCAGACTTATAAAGCACATCGAGAAGCTTTGCACTCTCAAGAACATTGTCGATGTTGCTGCGCGTTTTTTCGCCGCTCACCGTGGAATCAAGAAAGGCTCTGTCCTCACATTCGTACATATTCGGAATTTCATATTCAGGCTTTTGCGTTTCCAACGTTTCTCCGTCGCAGAATTCAAAGAGCTTGCCGTAATCAAGGCGCGCACCGCCCTTATCTCCGAGAAAATCTATAAACATTTCATTTTTGTCGAGGTTCTGCGCCCATGCTCCGTTAAAGGAAATGCTTGCTTTATCGGTACGGACATATCCGGTGATGAAATCGTCAACGTCGTTTGTTCCGTGCTCCGTGTCTGCCGTATCTTCAGCCCACATACTGTGATAACGGTATGACTTCATATCAGCAGCCATTTTGTTATAGCTGTCGCAGGTTGCGGTAACAAGCTTTGCGCCGCCGAGAATGTAAAGTATGAGGTCAAGAAAATGAACGCCCCAGTCTATAAGCACTCCTCCGCCCGACATTGATTTTGTCGTAAAAGCGCCGCCGAGTCCGGGTATTGAACGGAACGAGCGGAACGAGCAGTAAACATGGTAGATATTGCCGAACTTGCCCTCTTTATTCATCTGCGCAAGCTTTTCAACGCTCAGATTATATCTGTTGCAGACGCCGATATTGAGTATTTTGCCTGCTTTATCCGCAGCCTCTTTCATTTTTGCGGAAAGCTCGTAATTTACGGTAATGGGTTTTTCGCAGAAAACATTTTTCCCTGCGGCAAGCGCGTCCATGGTAACGGTATAATGCGCGTAGTTCGGCGTAAGTACGAACACGGTATCGACTTCGGGGTCTGCAAGCGCGGTCTTGTAGTCCTCTATCGTGTTTTCTATTTTGGGAAAATTTTCCTTCTTCTGCTGCGCCTTGCCCGGAATAATATCGCAGGCATATTTGATTCTTACGTCCTCCATTTTGCTCAAAGCCGGAAAATGCGCGATTTCCGAAATTCTGCCGCATCCGATAACTGCTACTGTATGCATTTTTTATCCTCCATAGTTAAATTATATTGTTTTTGTTCCTGCTTTACGCCTACATTATACGATTTCGGCGCCGATATGTAAACAACATTATTGCAGACAAAGATGTTCATTTTTTTGGATCAAACAAAAATATTTCTTGACACTCCGTACTCCGTGTATTATCATATATATGGAAAAGAGGGGAAAATCATGCTGACGGAAGCAAAATATCATCTTGATCAGAATTATGTGGGCGCGCCTCTCGAGTTCGGAGGTTTTAAGCTGTATCAGACAGGCAGACTGCACTGCGGCAGCGGCATGAACGTAAGAACTCACACTCACTACGGCTGGTTTGAGATCACGGCGGTGACGGACGGCAAAGGAGAGATCTATACAAACGGCGTTCCCCAAAGCGTAAAAAAGGGAGATATGTATCTCTCGTTTCCGTGCGACGTACATTCGATACATTCTTCAAAGTCAGAGCCGCTGAAATACGATTTCTGTTCTTTCAGCACCGTGCTTTCGCCTTACAAAGAAGAACTTGACGATATTATGACACGCTGCATTTTACCCGAAAAGCGTATGTTTTCGGACAGCAGGATAAAGAGATGCATGGAGGAGCTAACCTTAGCTTTGCAGAGCACATCAAAGCTCTCCGACGAGCTTACGTTCTGTCTCATAAAGGAAACAGTCATATATCTGATACGCGACTTTTCACACAGCGAAACAAAAGGCGCACTTTGCGCCGAGGATATACACGGCAAGCCTAATTCTTCAAAAGAGCTTTGCTACCAGATCATGAATTACATAGACACGCATATATACACGATGAAAAACCTGTCGGAGCTTTCCGGAATAACAGGCTACAATTACAGTTACCTCTCTGCCCTTTTCAATGAGCAGACGCGTCAGACTCTGCGTTCCTATTACAGAAACAAAAAAATGGACGCCGCAAACCTGCTTATGAAAGAGAAAGGTATGACTGCCTCGCGTGCGTCTGAGCTTCTCGGATATACTTCGGCGTCGGCTTTCGGAAAGGCATACAAGGCAAAGTTCGGCGTCTCGCCGAGAGGAAAAGACCAACTTTAAAAATCACCTTATATAACACAATCGAAAACCGACGCCGATCTGATTTAAACCGATATTTTAATCAAAACAAATACGGGTTTTTGGAGGCAAGCCACACAATGTGTTCGTCACAAGCCGCGCCGCGCGAAAAAGTGACGTTATATTTTGCATCGTCATTGATACGCGTTACGCGCAGGACTATTCTGTTTTCACCTTTGTGAAGTTTTATATTCTCCAAATGCACATTTTCTGCCGTCCAGTTATCGCAGTTTAGGCGTATTCTCCGGGAGAATAGCGGCAGTTGTTCACAAAACATTCGAGAAGATCATAAGACGTAAAATCCGCGCCTTTCTTTTCAAGAACATCAAGCCACAGAATTTGCAGATCAAGATCGTCGTTAGGAAGCTCACAGTTGATCATTTTCGGCATAAAATCAAGTTCAAGCGGCATTTTAACGCCTTCATGCGGTGCGCCGATATTACCCGAAACAGCTTTGCCGACAAAGCAGCCGTATACTTTATCGAGATATTTTTCATAGGATAATGTACGCATAAAAACTCTCCTTTTTCGCTTATGTACGACTATTTTACTAAACGTCCGGCTGTTTTGCAAGTGTTTTGAAAAAAATTTACGGTATTTAACGGCTGCCGAAAACAGCTTTTGACCGATATGCAAAAATCAGAAAACATTATACAAAAAGCCGACGGAATAAATCCGACGGCTGAATTACCGATATTGCTTTTTACACCTTTTTATACTTTGTCTTTACACATTCGTCGGTCAATATCAATGACAGCATTTTTAACATTGTGGGCGTTATATTTACGTCAAGACCGACTGCGTGAGTGAGTTTTTTTGTATCGTCAAAGTACACGAAGACCTCGGACGTTCCGTAGGAGTATATTTCGAGAACGCTCTTTACCCTCTCGAATTCACGCGAAGTTTCTGACGGAACTTTGAGATACAAACAGAGTTTTTCGTCCCTGCCGCGGACGGGCATCTGCGGTAAGTTTTCCGGAACAGGCGGATTTTGGTTATACGGCGCGTGCGGTGCGCTCTGCGTATTATTATGCAGCAGCGACGAAAGATTCATTTTTACCTTTTTCGTGCCTGATGTATTTTCGGTATTATCCGCAGTATTCGCATTATCCGCAGTCTGTGCGGTTTCTTTAAGTGCAAAAACACTTTTTAACAGAATACTTATCTCGTTTCTTCCGTCCTTATCTCCGTCACGCGATTCCTTCACGGAAACCTCGCCCGTAATTCCTACCGCGGCGCCTTCATATAGGTTCGGCGCGTATCTGTTATATACGTTAGCAAAGGCTATTACTTCAAGAATTCCGCCGGTATCCTCAAACTGCAGAAAAGCCATGCGTTTATCCGACTTTGTTATCTTTTCGCGTTTTGATGTGACTGTTCCGACAAGCGTTACGGGCGTTCCGTCGCGGTACTTTTCAAAGTTTCCGCTTTCGGCTGCGGCGTTTATATCGCATATCTCGTCGGCGTTTATGCTCTTTGCAAAAGCCTCGTATTTGCGCAACGGATGTCCCGACATATATATTCCCGCAACGTCCTTTTCCATTGAAAGCAGCTCATTATCGGAAAATTCGGGTATATCGGGATAGTCAATTTTGAGAATGGCGCTGCCGTTATCCTCTTTATCTCCGTCGGACAGCGAAGAAAACATATCGAACTGCCCCGTTATATTTTTCTGATTGCGCCTTTGCAGACTGTCAACTGCCGACTCGTAAACCGACATAAGCTGACTTCTCTTTTTGCCGAATCCGTCAAAAGCGCCTGCCCTTATAAGACTTTCTATCATGCGCTTATTTATATCCTTTTCGGACATACGCAGAAGAAAATCCTCAAACGACGTGTATTTCCCGTTTTCGCGTCCGTTTACGATACTGCGCACAAAGCTTTCGCCTACGTTTTTGATTGCGGAAAGCCCGAAGCTTATTTTCTTTTCTCCCGTTGCGGCAAAGCCTCCGACGCTCTCGTTTATATCGGGATTTCTGACGCTTATACCAAGCTTTGAACACTCGGAAATATATTCCATTATCTTATCGCTGCGGTCTATTACGCTGTTTAAAATAGCAGCCATATATTGTGCGGGAAAATGAACTTTAAGATAGGCTGTATAATACGCGAGATGTGCATACGCCGCGGCATGGGATTTATTGAAAGCATACTGCGCAAAGGCTGCCATATCGTCGTATATTTCCGCCGCCTTTTCTTCGGGAACTCCGTTTGCAACAGCTCCGACGCACTCTGTCTTACCGTCCTCGGATTTTTTGCCGTAGAGAAAATACTGTCTTTCAGCCTGCATGACGTCCTTTTTCTTTTTTGCCATTGCACGGCGCACAATATCCGCTCTGCCGAATGAATATCCCGCAAGGCTGCGGAATATCTGCATTACCTGTTCCTGATAGACGATACAGCCGTTTGTTACCGAGAGTATACTCTCAAGGCGTTTATCGGCGTAGGTTATTTTATCGGGATTTTTACGGTTTTCGAGAAATTTCGGTATACTCTCCATAGGTCCGGGACGGTAAAGCGATATTGCTATTGTAATATCTTCAATATTCTGCGGCTTCATACGCATAAGCAGAGATTTCATTCCTGCCGATTCAAGCTGGAACACTCCGTTTGTTTTTCCTTCGCCCAAAAGCCTGTACGTATCCTTATCGTCAAGAGGTATATCCGACACATTTATTCCCGAATCCCTTGCCGCGTCGTATATGACGGTAAGGTAACGAAGTCCGAGAAAATCTATTTTCAACAGTCCGAGATCCGCAATATCATTCATTGTATACTGCGTAACAACGCAGTCACCGTTCATTGACAGCGGAACATAACTGTCAACGGTTTTATCGGTAATTACAACGCCTGCGGCATGGGTCGAGGCGTTTCGCGGCATACCCTCAATACCGCGTGCTATATCTATAACGCTTCTTAATACCGATTCGTTTTCGTATATATCATGCAGCTCCGCGCTTTCAGACAGTGCCTTGTCTATCGTCATTCCGAGTGCGAACGGTATACACTTTGCCGCCCTGTCCGCGTCGGCATACGGCACGCTCATTACGCGCGCAACGTCCCTTATTGCAGCTTTTGCCGCAAGCGTTCCGAACGTAACTATCTGCGCGACGTGATCTCTGCCGTACTTTCTCGCAACGTAGTCTATGACCTCCGAACGTCTGAAATAGCAGAAGTCAACGTCAAAGTCCGGCATGCTTACTCTTTCGGGGTTCAGAAAACGCTCGAACAACAGATCGAATTTTATAGGGTCAATATCAGTAATACCGAGAAAATACGCCGCAAGGCTTCCGGCTCCCGAACCTCTGCCCGGCCCTACCGGTATTCCGTTATTTTTGGCATACGATATAAAGTCGTTTACTATGAGATAATACTCGTTATATCCCATTTTATCGACAACGGAAAGCTCGTAGTCAAGGCGTTCGCGGTACACTTTTTCATCTAACGCGCCGCCGTGTTTCTGTGCCTGTTCTTTTCTCTTTTCAAAGCCCGTTTCGCAGAGAGCGCGCAGATATTCCTTTGACGAAAGCCCGTCGGGAGGATAAAACGCGGGTAGAAACAGCTTATCAAAGCAAAAGTCAAAATTACATTCTTCCGCGATTTTTACGGTATTTTCGAGAGCCTCGGGAACGTCGGCAAAAAGCTTATACATTTCTTCCGTGCTTTTCAAATAAAACTCGTCGCGTTCAAAGCCTTTATGTCTGCCCTCGTCAAGCGTGGTATTGGTCTGTATACACATCAGAACCGCCTGTTTCTGTGCATCGGACTTTTGCAGATAATGCACGTCGTTGGTCGCGACAAGAGGAATATCAAGCTCTTTCGACATTTTGACAAGCTCGTCGTTTACGGTAGTCTGTTCGGGTATTCCGTGGCGCTGAAGTTCAAGGTAAAATCCGTCCTTGAATATCCTTTTAAGCTTATTTGCATAGACTCTCGCACCCTCATAGTCGGCGGCTATGATTCTCTGCGGCACGGCGCCTCCGAGACAGGCTGACAGTGCTATAAGTCCTTCGCTGTGCTTTTCGAGAAGTTCGAGATCCGCTCTCGGCTTTACGTAAAACCCCTCGGTAAACGCGCTCGAAACGATACTTATAAGGTTCTTGTATCCGATTTCGTTTTTGCATAACAGCACAAGGTGGGAATAATCTCCGTCGCGCTTGTCCTTATCAAATCTGCTCTTTGGGCTTACGTATATTTCGCAGCCGATTATCGGCTTAATCCCTGCTTTTTTGCAGGTTTTGTAAAAATCAACCGCACCGTACATTACGCCGTGGTCGGTTATGGCAAGGCAGTCCTGTCCCGCATTTTTCAGTGCGTCCGGAATATCCTTTATGCGGCACGCGCCGTCAAGCAGACTGTATTCACTGTGAAAATGCAGATGACAGAACTTTTTTTCCATATCGTTTTCCTTTTTATCTTCTTGCTTTTATAACTCTATTTGTTTCCGTTTGCAAAGACTATAATACGTTCAAGCCTGTGGTTTGCGCAGGACTTGGTTATGGGAGGTTCATGAATTGCGGCAAGCTCGGACAGCGACATATCGGGATTATCGAGCTTTAATTTCGCGGTATAAAGCAGTTTTTCCGGCAGAGTTTCGAGAATGCCGTTTTCGGAAAGCTTTACAATCGCGTCAAGCTGGCGTGCCGATGCGTTTGCGGTCTTTTGCATATTGGCATACTCGCAGTTTGTAACGCGGTTGCAGTTATTTCGTATCTGCTTTTCTATAATGGTATTCAGAAACTCAAACGCGCATTTATTTGCGCCTATAAAGCTGAGAAACTCGAATATGGTTTCCCCGTCCTTAAAATATACGATATATGTATTTTTGCGTTTGGATTCCTTTGCCTCAAAGCCGCATTCGCGTATAAAAACGCAAAGCTCGTCGGCATTCATCTCGTTTGCAAGCTTAAATTCGAGGTGGTTTTCCTTTTCCGGAGAATTTACGCTGGCGCATCTTAAAAACACGCCGCGCAGAAAAGCGCCGCGGCAGTCGCCGCACTTAAATATGCTTTTATCTATTATCGCGTTATTGTCGAGAAATACTCCTGCATATTCGCGCGCCTTTTTACAGCACTTTTTTTCACCCTTTATATTTTCAAGAGCAGACTTTACCTCTTTGGTAAAGGTTGTTTTCTCATTCATAGCTCCGTGTTTTCTCCGTTTTTATCGATTATGCGTATCTCGCTCTCAAGCGTAACGCCGCTGTTTTGCTTTACCCTGTTTTGTATCTCGCGCATAAGGGCAATGACGTCGGAGGTTGAGGCGTTATTTTTATTTATGACAAATCCCGCGTGTTTTTCCGAAACCGCAGCGCCGCCGACGCTAAAGCCTTTAAGCCCCGCGTCCTCGATAAGCTTGCCGGCAAAGTACCCTTCCGGTCTTTTGAATGTGCTTCCGCACGACGGAAAATCAAGCGGCTGCTTTTCTATCCTCTTTTTCATAAGCTCTTTTGCCGCCGACACGCACTCGTCCTTATCTCCGATGCCGAGTTTCAGAACCGCGCCGAGAATTATATCTCCGTTTGTTTCAAAAACGCTGTTTCTGTATGAAAAATTACACTCAAGTGCAGGTCTTTGTATAATTTTATGCTCTTTCGTCAGCACATAAACGCTCTCTGTAACATTTGACATCTCACCGCCGTATGCTCCTGCGTTCATATAGACTGCACCGCCGAGACTTCCGGGTATTCCGTAGGCAAATTCAAGTCCCGAAAAACCGCTTTTGCACATTTCAAGCGCAAGCGCCGTAACCGATATTCCGCAGTCGGCAAAGATCTTCGCGCCGTCTTTATCCTGCGACAGAACCGAGTATTCCTTTACTCCGCCCGTAAGCACAACCGGAACGTCAATTCCCTCGTCGGGCACAAGAACATTGCTCATATTTCCCATTACAATGCATTTTATATCATTTTCCGCGTAAAAGAGCACCGTATCCGCAAGTTCGGACACGCTTTCGGGCAGGCAGAGAAATTTTGCGCTGCCGCCGGTTTTCATAGAAGAATATTTTGCAAGAGGCACATTTTCAAGAGTTTTGCAAAACGGACTTTTCATATATTATCACCTTTTATTATTATATCACATAAGGCGCAAAAAGTGAATAGTGTTTATCAAAAACCCTTGCCAAAGACAAAAATACTGCGAAAAGCAGCATTTATCAGCTCTCCGCAGTGTGCAAAACCGTATTATTTTTAAGTTTATCTCTTTTTAAGCACTATTTTTATAAAGTTGAGATACTTCCGTGCGCCTGCTTCAATGGACTTTCTGTCGCCGACAGCGTACTCGTTATCCTGCTTTATCCAGTCGTCCCAGACCTCTTTATCTGATTCCATCTCGCTTATCTCGATTATCTCGCTGTCCTTTGACGCGCTCACGATACCCGTCCAGTAGTTAATATCGCGCATATAAGCAAGCTGCTCGGGAGTCCACGACAGCAACAGTTCTTTCGGAAGATCGTCATGGCAGTCCTTTCTCATGCCCGGAACGGCGATATAGATATATCCGCCCTTTTTGACAAACGGCAGAAGTTTTTTGTCAAGATAATTTTCGTCGCGTCCGAAATAGTTATAGGAATCAACGCTGACCACCGCGTCGAAAAATTCCTTTTCAAATTCCAGAGCCTCCGCGTCGGCTTTTACGGGCATTATCTCGTTTTGAGTAAGCCCCATGCTTTCAAAAAACTTTGCGTTGTCGTCGGGATTGCTCCACAAATCGCACGCATAGACTTTAAAGCCGTATTCCTTTGCCATAAACACCGACGTAAATCCCGTTCCGCTGCCGAGATCGCAGACAACGTCACCCTTTTTGATTTTTGTGTTCAAGAGCAGTTCTTCTTCGAGCTTTATGGGGTTAGGTCCCATTATAAGTTTCATCAATTCGTCCGTACAGTATTTTTTACTGAGTGTGTATTCCATTTTAAATTGCTCCTTTCAGGTATTTTTGAAAATTTTGTTTGAAATTATCGGCATACGCGTCAAACATTTCGCAAAGCGTCTTAATATCCGTTCCGCCGTCGTACAGCGAGTACATCATGAACATAGGTGCGTAAAATTCAAACGACAGGGTTTCGGCAAGCTTTCCGTCATGCACAAACTCAAAAAACACGTCCGTCATATATCCGAGAGGTCCGGACGATATATACTTAGCGTACATATTCTTCATTTCCTGCGAGTTATACTGCTCAAGGCTAAGCATTCGGCGGAAATTGCAGAAAAATTCATCTTCCGTCCAATGAACAAGCATTTCGCGCGCATATTTGACGATACCGTCAATATCAAGACCTTTATAGCTGCCGCTGTCCTTGCGGTATTCCTCTTCCGGCATATCGTTTTCATGCGCCTTATCGTAATCCGCTTTATTTACCCTCTCGATTATACTCTCGAAAATTTCACGCTTACTCTTATAGTGTTTATACAGCGACGGAGCTTTTATCTGCACCGCGTCGGCAATTTCCGCTACGCCTACCGCATCATATCCGCTTTTTGCAAACAGTTTCAGCGCCTGTTCCTGTATTCTTGACTTTGTATTTATTCCCCTCATCAATATCCTCCTTTTGCTCACGGCGTTTTATATTATAGCTAACAGTTATTAGCTTGTCGAGAGTAAAAACAAAAATTCCGCAAAAAATTTAATTTCTGCGGAAAACTTATATTCGATTATTACTGCATTTCGGCATATTTATTATTTTGCGCAAAAAAGCGGCGGTACAAACCGCCGCGATTCATGTTCAGCCTATAACTTTCAGCCGTTGATATATATTCTCGGCACGCGTTTTGCAACGCCGCAAAGCAGCTCATACGAGATAGTATCTATCTTCTGCGCCTGTTCATCGCAGGAGATATACCTGTCGCCGTCGTTTCCCCATATCACAACGTCGTCGCCGATTTTGACGTCGGGTATATCCGTAACGTCTATCATCGCCATATCCATGCACACTCTGCCGATTATCGGAACTCTCTTTCCGTGACAAAGCACCTCGCCTTTACCGCAGGAAAATCCGCGTCTCAGTCCGTCGGCATATCCGGCGCATATCACCGCCATTTTCATGTCCTTCTGCGCCGTATAGGTAAGTCCGTATCCGACAAGATCGCCCTTCTTCAGCGCATGAATATCTATTACTCTTGTCTTGAACTGCATTACGGGAAGATAACCGTCGGCAACGCTTGAACAGCCGTAGAGCGTAATTCCGAGCCTTACGGCATCGAGGAACATATGCGGATATTCAAGAAGTCCGGCGCTGTTGCATATATGTCTTATTTCGGGCGTAATTCCGTTTTCTTTGAGATACTTTTCGCCCATTGTATAACATTCAAACTGCTTATTTGAAAAATCGGGATTATTTTCAGCCGCGGCAAAGTGCGAAAAAAGTCCTTCGACCCTGATGTTCGGATTTTGCTTTAAAATTTCGACCGTTTCTTTAAGATCGTCGGGAATAATTCCGTGCGAAACGTTAAAGCCGGTGCGGTTCATTCCGGTATTGAGCTTTATATGCACTTTAAGTTCTCTGCCCGACGCGCGCCTTACAAATGTCTTTGCCGCGTCAAGCGAAGCAAGCGCAAGAGAAACGTCATTTTCGACAGCCGCATTCACGAAGTCCGGGAACACATATCCGAGTATCACTATTCCGCCTTTTATTCCTCCTCGGCGCAGCTCGAGTGCCTCGTCAATATTGGCAACGGCAAAAAAATCCGCGCCGACTTCTTCAAGTTTTTTCGATATTGCAACCGCGCCGTGTCCGTAGGCGTCAGCCTTGACAACGCATATTATTCTGCGGTTTACCAACTCTTTTGTATGCTTATAATTATGCAAGACCGCACCGAGGTCTATTTCGGCACGCGTTTTGGTTATATCTGTTACATTTTCAAACATTTTCTACATTCTTTCATGATAAACTGTTACGTTCCTGGTTCGCTTTTGAACTTTGTTATTCTGAGCGTTACCGAATCTTCTCCGGCACTTGCAACAAGGAGAGTCGGTTCGCCGGTAAGTTTGTTATACGTAAAGCTGTAATTTACATCGCCCTGCGAAAACATTGCAGTTACAAGCTCTGCGTCGGTATCGGAGTTTTCAGAAATACAGCCCGAATCCAAGGACCGTATAAGATGCGGCATATCAGGCGAAAACATTCCGAACGCAAGGCTGAGCTTTGTGAGAATACTTTTGGGTATATCCGCCTTTATTCCCGAAAAACTTACCGAAAATTCGGACATCTTCCCAGCTCCGTCGCTTTCGACCGCAACACCGCAAAGGGCGTCGGGAGAAACAAGCTCCATTTTGATATTCTCGCCCGACGACAGCACAAGCGAGCCTTCAATCGCTTTTTCGCCGGACGAAAACGTATAATCCGACTGCATTGTAAAACGCGAATTCATTACATCGGCAAAAAGTTCTTTTCCGCAGCTGTCGCCTTTACACGAAACAAGTGCCGCCGCAAGCACAAATACAGCGGATACCGCCGCAAGGCAGGATAAAAATCTTCTGATAGCGCATCAATCCTTAAACTTATAGATTAAGGAAGCAGCTTTGCTATGGCAAGAGGAAGATCACTCGGCATCATTCCGTATTCCGAAATCTGATGTTTCAGCACATCAGACGCTTTTCCGTGCAGATACACTGCGCACACTGCCGCGTCAAACGGATCCAGTCCCTGACACACAAACGATGCAACAGCGCCTGCAAGCACGTCTCCGCTTCCGCCCTTTGCAAGTCCGGAATTTCCCGAACGGTTTATCGCCGTTCTTCCGTCGGGAGACGCTATTACCGTTGACGCACCTTTAAGAACCGTAACACAGGAGAAATCCTTGGCAAACTGTCTTGCAAGATTCAAACGGTTGCTCTGTACTTCGGCAACGGTTTTGCCGGTGATTCTCGCAAATTCCGCGGGATGAGGAGTAATTACAGGAGTATTTGCTGCTTCCTTTAATACATTTATATTTCCGGGAAGCGCATTTATTCCGTCTGCGTCAATAACTAATTTGGTTTTTGCATTTTTTATAATATGCTGCACGGCTTTTTCTATGTTTTCGCCGCTGCCGAGTCCGCAGCCGACAAGCGCACAGTCCGAACCGTCGAAAAGCTCCGTGATTTCGGTTATGCTTTTTTCATTGCAAAGTCCGTGCGTATTAAAGAAAACGGGTTCGGCAATTCTTGTCTGGAGTATGTTCAGCGTTGCCTCATCTGCGGCAAGCGTTACAAGTCCCGTTCCTGTCCTGACAGCCGAAAGCGCCGCAAAGTACGCGGCTCCCGTCATATATCTGCTTCCGCAGAGCATCGCAAGCTTTCCGAAAGTTCCCTTATGAGAATTGCGGCGTCTTACGGGTATTGTTTTTCTTATATATTCGTCGTCGGGGATAAGCGCATCGGCTTTTAAGCTTTCGGCAAGCTTTTCGGGATAAATTGTATCCGCAACAACTATTTCTCCGCAGTATTCGAGAGCAGGATATGAAATAGTACCCGTTTTTATAAATGAAACGGTTATTGTGGTGTTCGCCATGAATGCCGAACCCTTTACTGTTCCGTCAGCGCTGTTTATGCCTGACGGCACGTCTATTGCAATTCTGTATGCGTGCGAAGAATTTGCACATTCGATCATACGTCCGCATTCGCTGTCGGGATTTATAACGCCGTCAAAGCCTATACCGAACACGGCGTCTATTATTACATCCGACGCGGCTATTCGCGAAAACGCCTTCTGCGTATTCAGTACCGTTCCGCCCGAAAAGATATAGTCATTATAGCAGGTTCTTGCCTGATCGGACGAAGGCACCGTATCAAATACGTTTACGACGCATACATCGTACCACTGCTTCACAAGCTCATACGCCACACCGTATCCGTCCCCGGCATTATTGCCTTTGCCGCAGAGGATCGTGACGCGGCTGGTTCGATTTATATGAGGATAAATGTATTCAAGCGACTCCTTTGCCGCCGCTTTCATAAGTCCCAAAGCCGGAACGCCGTATTTTTCGGTTGCCGAAACATCTGCTTCCCTTACAGTCTGCGGTAATACTGAAAACATCTTCAAACCTCTCAGATTGTTACTTATTTTCCTGTTATAAACCATATGTACTTAAACGCGGCAAAAGCCGCAGAATACCAAGAATATAACATTATAATTATACTCTTTTCGACAAGTTTTGTCAATATCCTGCGGCTTTTTAACCAAAAGAACGAAAATTATGTCACTTAGATCGGATTTTTTTATAATATGCCGAAAACAGCGGTTCAAGCGATTTTTTATCGTTTACAATAATCTTTATACTGTCAGCTTTTTCGGCATACGGAAGTCCCGAAACCGAAATTATAACATTGTATTTCTGAGGAGTGTAATTATTTACGGTAACGGTCTTTGATGCGACGAGTCTGCCGCGTTCGCTGTAAACGTTAAGGGATACGGTATATATATCCGAAGAATCGGACATTACAGTGACTTCCGCCGAAACCGACGACGAAGTGCTTACTATATTCTTTACCGAAAGAACCGGCTTATCGGAAATTTCGGATCTCAAGACAGGGTACGAATACCCGCTCGGAATTTCCCAAACGCTTTCAAAATCAAACCCCAAGCTCTGGGCAAGGAAATTCTGATTTCTGAAATTCGATGACGTTGCGCCTACCCCGAATTCGTTTATCCCCGCGCTCTCGCCGTTTGCGGAAGATGTAACGCTTGCAGAACGGTAATATATACACTCGTTTACAAGACTTTCATCTTTACAAAGTCCGGCTATATGACCGGCATATGCGTTTTCGGTATCGGAAGAATCGGAGCTTGCCGAAATACCGCCGACAGTAAAGCAGCCTGACATCACAGGCCCGGATCTATTGCCCGAAACACTTACCTCGGCACATATTCCTCCGGCATAAGCTTTAAGTGCAGCCGCAGCGTCAACCCTATCAAGCGAATAGCAGTTACGTATCTGTGCCGCACAGCCGTCTGACGAGCTTACATATGCCGAAATACCTCCGGCAAGCGCGTTATTGCTTTCCGAACGCGCATAAACTCTGCTGTCGGAATACGAATTATTAATATAAGCGTCCGAGCCTTCCGCAACAAGCTTTCCGCATATTGCGCCTGCATTTACATTTCCTTTTGATGTGACGGAAACGCTTCCGTAAACCTTGACTTCGGAAATTTTAAGAACGCCGTCGGCTGCTTTCGCCGTTCCGCAGAGTATTCCCGCGTTTACGTCGTTTTCACTCTCGATGTTGATTTGTGCGCTGCCGAATACTATACCGTTAATCGCGGCGTCATTTACGTAACCGAACAATCCCGCGTCGGCAAGGTTTTTGTCCGTGATTCTAAGTCCGTTTATTGTATATCCTCCGCCGTCGAATTTACCGGAAAACGGAAGTTTGGAGTTTCCGATCGGGAGCCATTCAAAATTTCCGAGCTGTATATCTGCATCAACTTCAAAATACGCCTTTGCAATCTTTTCGTTCCCGTTTGCGATTTCCTTTGAAAGCCAAAAAAGCTGATAGCCGTTTGATACCTTATAAGGATTACTTTCCGAACCGTTTCCGCGCGTTATTTCCTTTGCGGTTTTTCCGTCCCACACCGTAAAGTCATAGGCTTTATAGACGGCGTAGATCTTAATATTATCCGACACGGTATAAGTGTCAAAATTCAGCGCCGTTCCGTCAGGCGTAAGCGACCAGTGAGAGAAAGTATACCAGAAATTGACGTCAGACGCCTTTTCGGGCTGCGTTTCGGGAGGAACTATCCTATCTCCGTAGGAATACTCGGTTTCGGGGACATAGGTCTTTCCGTCATTTACAAACTCGACGGTATATTTCTTTGCCGTAATGTTATATACCGCGTAAACGTTTGTATTTCTGTCTGCCATGCCCGAGGTAAATTCCGAGCCGTTCGGTGTGAGCGACCAATGCGAGAATTCATACAAGCGTCCGACATCTTTATCATAAGACGGAGTTTGTTCGGGAACCGAAAATTCACCGCCGTATTTTACCGATGACGAAGAAAGGATATAATCTACATTTATATACGTTATCGCCGGATCTTTGGAAAAATGCTTATTGTCCGAGAGAACGGGAAGCGCATATCCGGCTGACTTATCAAAACACCATGTGCCGTCAAAATCAAAGCCGTTATAGCTTTCATTTTCGTAAGCCTTATCAAGACTTATCTCGGTTACGCCGCCGTCCGAAATATCGCTGCCTTTTACAAAGGCAAAGTCAAACGCGTAGCAGTTTTCAAGTTCAAAATTCTGCCTGTAACCGTAAATCTTTCCTACATACGAGCTTAGCGAGCCTGTATCTGCGGCATTACCCGACGCATAGACGTTCTTTGCCGACGCCCCCGAACGCGGATCATAGAAATATCCCGCAATTCCGCCGACGCACGAATACGGAAGATCTCCCGACGAGGAAACCGCGGTATCGGTCGTCTTTGCACTGACGTTTCCCGATGCATAGCAATCCGTCATTTCAAACGCTTTCTTTGAGGCAAGCACCGACGACACGCTGACATACGGCGACAATCCGCCCGCATGAGCCGAGCCGAAACTATGCGCGGTAACATTTCCCGAGGCAAAGCTCTTTTCAACCGTTACTCTGGTATTTCCCGAACCTGCACCGACAAATCCGAAAAGCCCTCCGCCGAAAGCTTTGACGTTTCCTCTTGTCTGATCATGATATGCGTTTACGTTTGTATCGGCGCCGCAGCCCGAAATGCTCTGAACTGCGTCCGAAGTTGCCGCGGTATATCCGACAAGTCCGCCTGCATATACGTATGTTGCCGTGCTTACCGAATATGTACTGTATGCATACAGCGAAACATTTTTTGCAAAGCTGTCCGAAAGCCGCGATTCTGCCTGTGTGCTCGACATGAAATATCCTAAAAGCCCGCCTGCGTAAACGCTTTTATCGGCAGAGGCGACATTTATGCTTCCGTTTTCCGCACGGCAGCCGTCTATTACGATCTTTTTATTTTCACCTTTTTCGTCTATTGCAATACATCTTCCGGCAAGAGGTCCGACGTAATAAATACCCGTATTCTGAAACTCAATGTTAAAATCGGACACGGTAAGATTCTTAACTGTACCGTTATACACAAATCCGAAAAATCCGACGTATGAATTTGACGGAGAAGTGATTTTGAAGTTCTTTACGGTATGTCCCCTGCCGTCAAACTCTCCCTGAAAGCAGGTATTATATCCGTTTTTTATCGTATAATAGCCGACGGGCGTCCATTCGGCGTTTCCGAGGTCTATATCTGCGTCAAGGGCAAAATACGCGTCGTTTGAAAAACCGGCATTTATCCTCTCTGCGAAAGCTTTAAGCTGTTCTGCATTCTTTATTATATAAGGATCTGACTGCGTTCCGTTTCCGCTTTCAAATTCGGCAAAAAAAGCGGCGTTTTCACCTGTATCTTCGCCAAATACCGCGTCCGTGCTCTCCGTCACGCTTTCGGGAACAACGGCGGCATCTGTCGGTGCGGCATATACGGCGGTCTTTGCCGCCGGTATCAGAAGTGCAAGCATTATTATAAGTGTAATCAGTTTTTTCATTGACGGCAATTTGTGTGCGCGTACTGCACACGACCTCCTTACAAATTTCTTTATTATCGGCACGCTTTTAATGCACTGAATGCGGCTGCTGAAATCAGCAGAAAGGCTTTAAGGGGCATTTACTATAAGTTTATTATACATTACCTTGAGAAAATTGTCAATCGACGGCGGCAAAACTTTTTGCAATTGCCGCAAATTTCCGCAAAGTCAAATAATTGTCCTTTTTATACTGTAAGCACATTTTTTTATACGTTCCGCAAAGCCGCGCTATTGAAGAAAGGCACAAAATAATGTATAATTAAACAAAACATATACATTCCGGAGGTATTCATGCCTGAAAGAACACATTACGACGCCCTTATCATAGGCAGCGGCGCTGCGGGACTAAATGCCGCGGACAGCCTGTATGAGCTTGGCGTTACAAATATCGCGATACTGACAGAGGGACTTTATTCAAGCACTTCCATAAACACGGGTTCCGACAAACAGACCTACTACAAGATAAGCACCACGGGGGATCAGTCCGACAGCGTATACGACATGGCGCGCACATACATTTCCTGCGGAGGGATAGAGGGTTTCCATGCGCTCACCGAATCGGCGCTGTCTCTCAGATGCTTTTTTAAGCTTGTGGAAGCCGGCGTTCCGTTTCCCATGAACAGGTACGGCGAATATGTCGGATACAGAACCGACCATGACGTAAGGCTCAGGGCAAGCTCCTGCGGTCCGCTTACTTCAAAATATATGTGCGAATGTCTAATAAAGCGCATAAAGCAAAAAAACATCAAAGTTATAGAGGGTTTCCGCGCCGTGCGGCTGCTTACCGACAACGGCACCGTTTACGGCTGTGCGGCTATCGACATAGGCACTGGTAAAATGATATATTTGGGTGCGAAAAACATAATTATCGCGTCGGGAGGCCCTGCCGGCATATATTCAGACAGCGTTTATCCGATTTGCCACACCGGAGGAGTCGGAATTGCTCTGCGCGAGGGCGCAAAAGCTACAAGTCTTTCGGAATGGCAGTACGGTCTTGCCTCGACCGACTTCAGGTGGAACTTATCCGGCAGCTATCAGCAGGTAATTCCGAAATATGTATCGGTTGACCGTGACGGCAGCATACGCGAATTTTTGCACGACTACATTGACGCCGGCATATGCGATCTTATCTTCCGGAAAGGCTACAACTGGCCGTTTTCGCCAAAAAATCTGAACGGAAAAAGCTCTGTAATTGACATTGCTGTATACACCGAATCGCACATAAAGGGCAGAAAAGTATATCTTGATTTCCGTTCAAATCCATCGGAATACGATTTTTCCTCACTCGGCAGCGAAACAAAGGAATATCTTACAAAATCGGGGCTTGAAAAACTCGGCACGCCTATTGAAAGGCTCAAAAAACTCAACATCAAGGCTTACAATCTTTACAAAGATCACGGCATTGACCTTGAAAAAGTGCCTCTTGCGGCAAACGTATGCGCGCAGCACTGCAACGGCGGCTTAAACATTGACGAAAACTACATGACGACCATCAAAAATCTGTATGCCTGCGGCGAATGTGCCGGAGTTTTCGGCGTAACGCGTCCGGGAGGAAGCGCTCTCAACTCGACTCAGGTTTCCTCTCTCAAAGCGGCTCTGTCAATAAGCAAAAACAATGGGGATTTATTTGAAAAATCAAAATTCGACGCTCTGAAACAAAAGGTTTCGTCGGAAATCTCCGCTCTTACCGAAAAGACGGCGAACGGCAAAAAAAGCCCGTCAGAAATACGTTCGGAATTTCAAACTCTTATGTCTCTGCACGGGGCATTTATCAGAAAACTGCCCGAAACGCTCAAAGCTCTTGAATACGCAAAGCAAAAGCTCTCGGTTTTGTTTGACGAAGCGCTTGCAAAAACTCCGTTTGACATATACAACACCTTTGTCAACGAGGATTTACTGCTGACAATGCAGGCGGTTCTCGAATCTCAGCGCATCTACGCACAAAACGGTTATCTCAGCCGCGGAGGTTACATTCTTTGCGGTGACGAAAGCTTATCCGAGCTTTGCAAAAACGTACATCTTGAGGACAGAAACGACGACGTTGTTGACGTACGGCTTACGAAAGACGGCTTTGACGGCTGTATGAGAACAGTATCGCCCTTGCCGCAAAGCGAACAATGGTTTGAAAAGGTCGCGTTCGGAGAACAGTAACATATATACAGAAACAAAAGCACCGCACGGCTTTACGCCGTGCGGTTTTATCTTTATATACGCTTGTAATTACATCGAAATATCTTTTCCGTCAAGGAAGTATTCCTTTAAGAAATCCTGTACGTCGGGATCTACGTTATTGGTTATCGCATTTGAAAAATCCGATGCAACTCTTGCAGACATTTCATCGTAGCATATGGTTTCAACCGCATCTACGGTTGACTTATACTCGGTATTTACATAGTCTTTTGTAATGAGAGTGCCGTTCTTTGCATCCTCTATTACATATGCCATACATTCGACTATAAGATCTCTCGCTTTCTTCTGAAGATCATTGGTAAAACGTATAGCCTTAAGCTGGTCATGTCCTCTCTGAAGCTTATCCATAAGTTCTTCGGAGTTGGGATTTTCTATAATCGGCTTTTCGGAATATGCCGCAACAAAATCGGTATTTTTTGTGATCTTATATGCAGAAATATTTATAAGCGTACTTGTATCGCCCGAAAGCAGCCAGCCGGAAAATTCGTATCCGTCAAACTGCGGAACATCAGTAGGTGCGCTTGCATAATTGCCTTTTGCTACCTCCTGCGTATCAATGAGGTTATCATTTGCGTAGAAACGGACGGTATAGGTTGTAATTTCGGGTTTCTTTTCAAACAAAGCGTAGAACTTTGTTTCGGAAGTTATCTTATAGTTTGCCGAAACAACCGCGCCGTTTTCGGTAAGTGACCAGCCGTTAAATACATATCCCGACTTCTGCGGATTATCGGCTGCCGGCATTGCGGAACCGTGTTCTATCTTTTCAAAAGTCCGGAGCAGCGTCTTTCCGTCATAGAAATACACATTATAGGTCTTTTTTGCAAAGACTGCTTCGTAATCAATGCTTTCAAGCACTGCGGAAATCTTAGGATCGACTGTTTCTGTCGTTCCGACGACTCTCCAGCCTGCAAAGTACATTGACTCATCGGGACTCTCCGGATCTTTAGGAACATCAGCGTACTCGCCTACAAGCACCGTATCGGTTTCTCCGTACTGCTTGCCGTCAACAAAGTATCTTATATCGGCGGTCACGGGTTCGGGCATATTAACGACGTATTTTGCAAGTGCGTTTGCAAGCTCGTATCTCTTTATGACCTCGGTTGCACGGAAAGTATTTCCGCTTTCTATGGGCATTATCTTATTCTTGACTATTTTAAGAACATCATTTTTTGCCCAGTCGGAAATCTTATCCGTCACCGTCGCGGTTATGGGAAGATCATAGGGCTTTAAAATTCTGTTAAGTATTGCGCAGACCTGTTCGCGTGTTATAAACTCGGAGCCGCGGAAAGATCCGTCCTCATATCCGTTGACAATTCCGGCTGCCTGCGCTGCGAGAGCATACGGCTTATACCAGTCGGCATCGCTTACATCGGGAAAGCCTTTCGCATCGGTTGTTTTTGCCGTGAACTTAAATGTAAGCGCTATCATCTTACACATTTCGGCTCTTGTTACTCCGCCTGACGGTCTGAACGTACCGTCCTCATATCCGTTGAGAATTCCGGCGTCGGTAAGTTTTGAAATATCGGAAGAATACGGCGTTGATTCCGTTACGTCCGAAAACTTCTTCTGAGCCGTGTTCTGTTCGGCAAATACACTGAAGGCTGACAATACTGTTAGCACTGCCAGAAACAGTGCCGTTTTTTTGAAAATCCGCATGATTTCCCCTTTCGGCTTATTATGCATACAACAGGCAGTTTCCCGCCTGTTGCACACACAAATCTTTGGTTTTGCTTATAATTCGGGATTAACCGTTATCAAGATCTCTCCAGACTGTTACGGTATTATTCTTATATTCATAAGACTTTGAATCGCCCTTTACGACTTTATCAAAGGTATAATCTACCGTAACGTCCTTATTATCGTTGGCGTGGATAATATTGATTGCCTTCTTCGCCTTTGCGTAATCTTCCTTGGTATAGGTTCTGTTGAACTTGGAGGAAGCAAACTTTTCGAGTATTACTTCGATTCTTGCGGCAAACTTTACGGAGAGCTTATCATATGCTCCGTCCGCAACCTTATTGCGTGCAAGCTTATCTATATAATCCTCAATATCTTTATCGGTTACTTTCTGACCTGCCTTGATGATGTCGTTCTTGATCATATCGTCTTTCATGATATCATCTACAAGGTCTTTAAGGCTTGTGGGTATTCCGTTTGTATTATAGAGGTTGAGAAGGCCAACCGCGTAGTTTACATAGTGGAGAACTCTCTCCTCGGACTTATCGAGAACCTTATTGAGATCCTCGCTGCTTACGTTTCGGCAGTACCATACGAACATATCGTCAACAAGTACGGAGGACGCCTTTACCATATTATAGTAATCGTCGAACTCTTTGAGAGTATATCCCGAGCCGACTGCGGTATAAGGCTTTGCCGAGCCGTTGAACCAGTTTTCGGCGTTTGTAAGCTCAAGAAGAGGATCAACGTACGGGTTCTGTTCAACGTACTTATTATACTTACCGTAGAATTCGGGCTTTCTGTTATTGATTTCGTCGCCGAGTCTGTCGTACTTATCAATAGCATATGCCTGCATGGGAATGTAAACTTCGCTTACGGGGTTGAACTGAAGCGTTACGCCGCTGTCAAGAGTTGTTGTTGCGGAAGAATCGGCATTGATAAGTGCCATTGCGGCGTCTATCTCATTGAGGTATCTTGTTCTTGTACGTTCGTAGATAGGTCTGATTATATCGTTGGGAAGATTATCGATAAGGGATTGAGGCACTCTTGTGAGATACTTTGCGATCATACTGTCATAATCGCTCTCATCGACAAAGTCACGAAGTGCGGATACTATTATGAGGTTATCCTTATTTACATCGAACTGTTCGTCATGTACGAGCTGATCTTTAAGAATTACGAGCTGATCTTCGATCTTATTTCT
The DNA here is from genome assembly GCA_900551295.1 of uncultured Eubacteriales bacterium. Taxonomy (GTDB): domain Bacteria; phylum Bacillota; class Clostridia; order Oscillospirales; family CAG-382; genus UMGS1387. The sequence goes on from URVJ01000014.1 coordinate 24,858, forward strand.
GTAATCTTCCTTTTCCTGTGCTATCTGGTCTGCAAATTCGGCCTTGATGTTCTCACGGTACTGATTGATAAGTTCATCAATTTCTGCGTCGGTAAGACCGTTTATATAGTCATGGGTATATGAAACAAGGTCATCGCTGTAATTTGCAAGTATGTCAGACTTATTTGCAATCAGGTAGTTATTTACGTAAGCTGCCTTTTCGAAATCGCTGAGCGACTGATATGCAAGCTGCTGCATTGAATCAAGTGTGGGAAGTACCTTTGACTCAAAGAGTGTAAGACCGTATTCTGCGCAGATGGTTTCGTACTTATCGGTGCAGATAGTGAGAAGCTGTGCGTCGGTCGCGCTTCTGAAGTAGATCTTTCCGTACTTCTGAAGAAGTGTATCGTCATCAAGATTTGCATTGATCTCAAGTCTGTCATCAAGGAACTTTTTGAGGTTTGCCTCTCCGAGAACCGTTACAAACTTGACCATTCTGTTTACGTTGAGAATTTCCTTGGTTGCGGGATCGATAAGACCCCTTTCGGCAAGCTTATCTTCGAACTTTCCGTCGACCTTTGAATCGTAAACTGTCTTAATGTAGCTTTCGTTGATAAACAGTGCGTCCTTAATGGTATCTATAACTCTGCTGTCGTCTTCATAGGGTGCGCTGAGCATAAAGTTAAGGGTAAATCTCGGTGTGTCAACTTCAAGATGCGCCATCTTTGAAGTATAGTAAAGTTTGAACACCTTAGGATCGGCAGAACTGTCAACCTTTGTGCTGTCAACAACAAACTGCGTCCAGTCGCCTGTGGTTTCGTCTTCAAACAGCCATCTGTAATTGATTACGTGCTGATATTCCTTGCCGACATAGTAGCTGCTGAGTGTTCCGTCCTTATAGAAGCCGTTGACCGACCAGGGTGCTACTTCCGTCGGGAAGTCGGACTCTGCAAGCGTCGAACCGACCTTTACGTCCATTGTCTTTACAAGCTTTTCTGCCTCGGACTTTGACGGATCGTAGAATTCAACTCTGACAAGGATAGTTTTCATTACAGCCTTGAATTCAGTATCGGTGTTTATAGCATAAGACGCAACATCTATTACATTTGTTCCGTCAATCGACCAGCCTTTGAAAATTTCTCCCTCAACAACGGGGTCTGCCGGCTGTGTTGCATATCCTCCGCCGAATACCTTTGTTGTTGCGACGGTTGCTCCGTTGACAGTGAATATTACGTTGTACTGAACGGTGCTGTTATCGTAAACTGCGTAGAAGTTTTCTGCAGTTGTACCAACTGTATAAATATTAAAGTCAACGATATTTGCAAGAGTTCCGTCGGTTGACCAGCCGCAGAACGGCTTTCCGTCCTTTTCCGCCGCAGGTGCTGCGGGAGGAGTGATCTTGCTGCCGTATTTGGGATTGAGAGTTGCTCCGACCTGAGTTGTTCTGTCGGAATCGAAGAACTTGACATCGGGTCTTACTCTCTTATAGTAAACCTTGAGTTCAAGCGAGCCGTCTGTCTTTACGGTGCCTGACATTACGGAATTTACGCTGTCAAATTCAAATCCTTCGGGAACGGCTGCTGCGTCAAGTTCGTTTGCAGTTACGGTCTCGCCTGCGTAATCCGTGCCGGTAATTTTGAGTGTGTCATCGGCAGTGAAATCGTCATCACCGAGGTTTTCAAAGTAGTAGTTTATTACATATGCATACTTTGCGGCGGTTTCAAACAAGGGTTTGAGGGTAACATCTGCTGTTACGGTAATATCCGCAAGCTCAACCTTATTTACTCCGTCCAAAGACCAGCCTATGAACTTCTTTCCGTCGGGAGCGGCGGTCGTTCTGCCGGTATTTGCAATTTTTCCGCCGTATTTTACGGTTTCGGTGAATGCTGCAATCTCCGCGCCGTCCTTATCCAAGAACTTTACGGTATATTCTATTCTCTTATAGTATCTTGCAAGTACGATAACGTTGTTCTTATCTACTGTGCCGTTTACAATTCTGCCGGGATGCGCCGTATCTTCTTCAAAGCCTGTTTCGGTATAAGTCTTTGCGGTAACGGCTGTTCCGTCATAGTCGTAACCTGATATGGTTGTCTTTAAGGAATATGTACCGTCAAGATTCTCGGTATATATTTCGGTCTTGTACTCATACTTGTCAGCTTCGACAAATACGGGTTTAAGAGTAAGATCTGCCGTAACGGTAAGTGACGCAAGGTCAATCTTATTTGTTCCGTCCAAAGACCAGCCCTCAAACTTCTGACCTGCGGGAGCCGCGGTAGTTCTGTCGGTATTTGCAATCTTTCCGCCGTATTTTACGGTTTCGGTGAATGCTGTAATCTCCGCGCTGTCCTTATCCAAGAACTTTACGGTATATTCTATTCTCTTATAATATCTCTTTAAGGTGAGCGAGCCGTCTTCGGCAACGGTTCCGCTTACAACTCTGTCCGCATGGGTATCATTTTCGACAAAGCCTACGGGAATAGGCAAAAGTCCGGGCGCCGTTACGTTCTTACCTATATAATCAAGTCCGGAAACCGTAAGCGCACTGTCAATAACATAATTGCCGTCAAGATCTTCAAAGTAATACTCTGTCTTATATGCCGCCTTATCTATATCAACGAGTACTGCATATATTGTAACATTTGCGGCAGGCATCTTGAACGCTGCAAAATCAACAGGGGTTGTTCCCTCTTTATCGAAGCACCATACTATCTTCTTTCCCTCGGGAGCAGCCGACGGCGTCGGGATTGCGGATTCGGGAATGCTTGCTTCGTACTTATAGTTCTGTGTTTCGCCGAGCTGAGTTGTTGCATCGGTATCAATAAACTTTACGCTGTATTCATTTCTGGAGTAGTATCTCTTGAGTACAAGGTAACCGTTTTTGATAGTACCTACCGTAATTCTTCCGGCATGAGTCGTATTTTCGCTGAAACCTACGCTTTCCTCTGCGGTAAGTTCCTTCGCTGAAACTATTTCGTTGTACTTGCCCTGTGCGGTCTTTGTAAGTGAATCGTCAAGCACGTAATTTCCGTCAAGGTCTTCAAGGTAGAACTCGGTTTTGTAGTTATATCTTCTGGTAACCACTCCGCCGCCGCCACCGCCGCCGCCGGTATTTCCGCCGGGCTTTGTATCGGGCTGATTTGTAAGGAAGGTTGCGGGAGTTATTTCTTCAAGATTATTCTTGAAAGGTACGTCCGTGCGGTAGTTATGGAAGTTTACCGTGCCGTTGGGGTCATTGATTATAACCTTGCCGTCCGCGGTAACATTCTTAAATGTAACCGTACCTTCGCCGCCTCTTACAAGTATACGTCCGGTTACGTGAACATTTGTAATATTGCAGTTTCCGTTTCCGATACCGTCTGCAAGTATAAGGTCGCCGTTTACGGTTACGTTTTCAAGCGTTACGTCCTTTGATCTTATAAGCACGGAACCGTTCTCTGCTACTTTATCGTATGTACCGGGTTCGCTTATATATGTTCTTATTATATTATGGAAGATCTGTGCAAGTTCGGCACGGGTGATATATCCTCTCGGTCTTAAAGTATTATTTTCATAACCCTTGAGATAACCGATCTTTACCATTCCGGATACCGCTGATATTGCCCATGAATCGACCTGTCCCTTATCGGTGTACTTATCGAGAACCGAGTGATCATCGTCGCTTATGACAAGCACTCTCGAAAGTCCGAGGAACACGTCCTCACGTCTTATAAACTCGTTCGGCTCAAACATATCGTCGCGGGTTCCGTTGAACACGCCCATCTGATAGGAAAGAGCAACCGAATTATAGAACCAGTCGCTTGCCTTTACGTCCCGTGTGAATGAAATATCCATAGGAACGGTTGCGCCGAAAGCTCTTGAAATGATGGCTGTCATTTCGGCTCTGGTAAGATTCTTTTTCGGTTCGATCGTTGTCTTTGAAGTTCCGACAAGAAGTCCGTTATTGACTGCATCCGTCATTGCTTCGGTTGACCAGTCACGCGGAAAATCTTCAAAGTCGCTGACTTTTGCCGCAAATGAAAATGTCTGCATAAGCATTATCACCGCAAGCAAAATTGCCGTTAAACGGGTTGTCTTTTTCATGTTTGTCTTCCTTTCGTTATTTCCAAAATAATTCACAACAAAATTATTAAGAATACTTATTTATATAATATGCCTTTGTGCTTTCCTTTTCGGAGGCATATGCGGACATTATCGCGTCCGCAAGAGACATATCTCCGCCGCTTTTTTCAAGTACGCCGCGAAGTTCCGTAACCACCGCGTTGACCTGTGCGTCGCACTGGGCTTCAAGAGCCGAAATCTTTCCGAGATAGCCGGAGGCTATATTTGTCTTTGCGCTTGCGGTCTGCTGGTCTTTGGGCAGCGCCGCATATTCGGCTTTCATGCTTGAAACAACGCCCTCTATCTCTCCGAGATACTTGGATTTAAGCACATACATCTTAGCGACAAGTTCTGCGATTTTTTCGTCATACTCCGTACTTGTTCCCGTTCCGTTCTGAGATCCTTGATTCTGCTGCGGCTTTTGGGTATCGGTTGTTTTCGGCGGCTTTTGCGCCTTTGACGGGTTTGAGGACGGCAAGTTTCCCGAAGGTTTTGTCTGCTGATGCGTGCTTTCCTTCCACTCGTCCTTTATACTGGGAATTACCGTATCGGGGTTTTGCGTTTCCGAATTATTTTCGGAGTTTTCCGAATCCGGAGTTTCCGGCTGCGTATCGGTATTTTCATTCAAAACGCCGTCCCTGCCTTTAAGAAGAAGATCTTTCATCTCCTGTTCGGTAAGGTTTCCGTTATTGAGCTTTTGCAGTTCTTCGAGAGTCAGCGAAAAGCCGAAATCGTTTATCTTATCGACAAGTTCTTTATCGTTTTTCTCAATATCCGCCTGTATATCGTCTCCGGACGCAGTAAGCCCCTTATAGACAGCCTTTACAAGATCCGGCTTTGCAAAATACAGTACGGCAAATGCAATTACGATGGCTGCAATTATCGAAAAAATGCAGATCGCCGCGATTTTAAGTACCTTTTTCACATCTCGCCACCTCTACATATTAATACAAATTCACATTCTTAATTATACATTCACAAGCCCCTTTTGTCAATACCAAAACAATAATAATTAATGAAATAATATCGAAAATCTGTCAATTTTATATCTTAAATTTAGTTTCATGTACGAAATTTAATCTTGAAAAAAGTCCAAAAAACGACATCGTCGAAAAAACGATGCCGTCACAACTTAAAGCCGTTCAAAAAACGTATGCAAAATTACTTTTGCCGATGCCTCAATCAAGGTGGAACATTTCGTGCAGTGAAATGCTGACAGGGCTGTTATCGGGATTTGTTTCCATTACGCTTGCCATAAAATCCCACCACTTACGGTTGATTTCGGTATCCGCATGCTTTGCCCAAAGCTCTTCATCTTCGATCTCTATATAACCGAAGAGAATATTTGTCTCCTTATCCCAGAATATCGAGTAATTGGAACCGCCGTGTGCGTGAATGGAATCTTTCATCTCCTGCCAGAGTTCATTGTGCCTCTTTTCGTACTCTTTTTCCATTCCGTCGTAAAGTTTCATTTTGAATCCCTTGCGAATCATAATTAAATCCTTCCTTTGTATATATGAAATTCTGTGCCGAACGGTATAATTCCGTCAGGCTTTAATAATCTCGCTTTTGCCGTTCCAGAGTATTTCAACTTGAATACTCATTTGTGATTTTACGTGAACGCACGGTTTTTCGTCAGCCGACTTTCTTTCGTCACAGACAAGATCGGCAAACTTTCCTCCGCCGATCGGGTAGCGTTCGACGCCGTGTCTTTGGGTTCGGTTTATGTGCCATATCAGCTTATTTTCACCTGCGGCGGCGCGTATTCCTAATACATATTCTATCATTACGGAAATCGGGACAAGCCCGGTCCAGCCTACGAAATCAGCCTTTGACGATCCGCCTCTTTCTATAAGTTCCGGCGCATAGTTTTCCCACACCGTCTTTGTATCGCGGTAAACCCGCGTCACGGCGTCAAGGTGATTTACAGCTATATCGTATGCAAGATCTTCATACCCGTATTTTTCAAGTCCGCGCAGCACCATGTAGTTTGTCGGCGCCCAGACAGAGCCGTTCCAGTAATTGCCGGTTTCGCAATAAAACGGATCGTCTGCGGATACGGTAGGCACCCTGTGCGGACGTTTGAATTCATTTGGATTATCGAGATGGGAAACAAACGCGTCAAGGCGTTCTTTTGGCACAACTCCCGATATAAGCGCCCAATACGCACCGATATGCTTTGAATAATTGAGAGAACCGTCGCGGCGAAGATCGTAATAATACGCGGACTTTTCGTCCCAAAGATTATCATTGATATATTTTTTGAGGTATTCCGATTCTTCGGAAATCTCCGCAACAGCCTTCTCGCCGTCCCTGCCGAGAATCTTTGCCATTTTTACAAGCAACTCTCCGCTCAAAACCTGCTGCATATTTGTATCGACCCAGACCATATGTCCGTGCGAGAACTTAGGATTAACGCCTTCGGGCAGTCTGCTGTTTATGTTATCCATGCCGCAGCCGAATCCTGACGACCAATAGCTGCCGTCGCGCCATGTGTGATTCTCTTTGAGCCACTCGTGGTATGCAAGCAGACAAGGAAAAACTTTTTGCAGTCTTTCTTTATCGCCCGACTGTCTGAAAAATTCCCATTCGCACCAAGGCATTATATTAGGTCCGGTTGAGGTGGGATCGAACCTCGAAAATGCGTCGCCTCCGTTTTTTTCATTAAGCTGACGGCAGATATATCCGTCGCGGTGCTGTTTTGCATAGAAATTATCAAGCGTTTGCTGAAAATTAAATATATGCGACGCGTATTTGCAGAACATGAGTATAAAGCTCGAATCCCACATAAACAGATCTCCGTTAAACGCAGTATCTATAAACGGAGAAACAAATCCGCTTTCCTTCGACGGATTTTTAATATTCTTAAACGCGGTTTTCCATGCAAAATCATAGCATTCAAGCTCGGTTTCGTGACCGTCCCATATCGGTTTCGGAAGCAGATGCTTTATTTTTTCATATTCCGGAAGTTCTTCCGTATGTACATCATGAAACGCATTTTCACTAAAATACGGATTATCTATATATGAAATGTCTTTGTTTATCGGATAATACTCTCTCACATTTACCGTCCTTTCGGGCAAAGCTTCCGCCAAGCGTAACACCGCCGCATATTTTTGTCTTATTATATTATGCACAAGTTTTTTCCAAATGTCAACAGCAATGCGGCACATTATAAAAAAATGCCGCCCCTGTTAAAAGGGACGGACGAAAATCTGTTTATGATTTTTTGTATTTTAGTTTTCGCAAACTCTGATGACCGTATCTATATACTCTTTATTCTGCTCGTATACATCGGGAGAATCGGTTATTATCTGCTTTGCGGTTTCGTAAACGCTCTTTGCCACGGGCTGACCGTATACGGTGTGAAGCGCGCCGCCGTCGGAGATTGTGATGTAAGGAGTCATTACAAGCTTTGCGGTAAGCTTCTGCTTTTCCATCGGAATATTTACAAGCACACAGCTTATTACGTTATAGTCGGCGTGCTTTTCAAACACGATGTCGGTGCCGTTCTTATCATATGCAACACCGCTTACGGCTTTCTTTGCGGCAACGTCGTCAAGCGTCGGAAAACTGTTTTCAAAATTCGATTCAAGTCCTACGACAAATCCGTATTCGTTAAGTTCGCCGAAATATTCGGTTTCCCCGATAGTTCTCAGAGAATGGCTGACGTTTGCAAGAAGTCTGAGTCCTGTATGCTCATCGGAACGTATTCCTGCGCTGTTCTGCGTTACGAGTGTCGAATCGTTGTCTTTAAACATTTCAACAGAGCCGTCGGAGCATATCTTTACAAGTCTTGAACGTGTATAATCGCCGGTAACAAGCGCATATTCGCAGTCACCGTCAAGCGCGAGAACGTAGTACGCATACTTTCCGTTCTTTATTGTGTTGTTATTGCCGGAGAATACTACGCGGTCGCCTTCTTTGAGTCCGCCGAAATCGGCGGCTTTATATTTACCGTTAGGCGCTATTGTCGGCATATCGGATCCGAGAGTTCCTTCCGAAAGGTCGATGTTTCCGGATTCAAATATGAAGTTTCTTACATATGCGTCGTTTTCCGCTTTGAATGTACCGCCGTTTACAACAACATTGCCGTAACGGTTCTCGGAAGAATTGAGAATTTCGCCGGGATATACCGCAATCACGCCGCCGCTGTACTTTTTCTCATCTTTGGGAATAAGTCTTACATAATCAAGGCTGTACTTACCGAATCCGCTTATAGCGTCGATACGTAATTCCTTGATCTTTCCCTTCCACTTTGAATTGCCTGTCATATCAACGGTAAAGGTCACAAATCCGTCGGAAGAATTGCCCCTGTGATAGTACTGTACGGACGCGGATTCGGAGTAACCGTTCTGTGTTTCGGGGATAAAGAATACCTGGGTTGATGTCGATATCTTATCAGTATCAAGCGTGTAGGAAAGTCTCAGTTCTACTCCGGTGTAATCCTCGGCATTAAAGGTAAACTCTTTAAGATTGATGATAGGATCGTTAACGCCCGTGAAATCGTGGCTGAATATACCGTTTTCAACTTTTCCTGTGCCGTTGCAGCTGAAATCGTGATCGTCGGAGAATTCCCAGTGTCCGACAGTTTCCCATACTGCGTAAACAGTCGTGTTTCCGTGTATTCTATCGTATGTAACGGGTGAAATGTCATCAGGTTGGGTTGACCAGCCTGCAAACTTATATCCGAAACGGGAAATTCCTTTATTCGGAAGCGTCATGCCGCTTGTTGCCGCCATATCTTCGGGTATTCCCGAAACATCATCGGTCGTATTCTTATCGAACGTAATCATACCGGGGCAGAAAGCTATTTCATCTACCGTTATGCCGCTGTCGATATTGGTAGGAGTTATTTCAAATCCCGTGATTATTCCGTCAACGTTTGAAATATCGAAAGTATAGGTTGCGGCTTCGGTTGTTGTTACGGGCTTGGTATAGTTATAGGTTCCTGCGGTAGAAGTAACGGTAAGCTTTATCTGCGTAGAATCGTCCTTTGAGGAATTCTGTATTTTCAACAGGAACGCTTTCATATTGCCGGAATCAATATCAAGCTTCTGAGATACGAACTTCAGCACGTTTCCGGAAGCTGCGTCGGTATCTGTTGCAAGCGCCTGTAAAACGCCGCCCGAAACCTTTACGTTGAATCCGTTTACTACCGACATTCCGTCAAGATAGCCATCGCGGTCGAATGTCCAGTGATCGGCTTTTCTCCAGGACGCATAGACAGTGGTATTTTCGGTGACATTTACCGAGCCTACCGTCTTATCAGAGCCTTTTTCGGTTGTCCAGCCGTTGAAAATATAATATTCGCGGACGGGATTTGCCGAAGAAAGAACAGTATTGTTCTTGGCATACTTATTTGCCTCGGGAAGTCCGGTTACGCCCTCCGCACCGCCGTCATATGTGAGCGTAAAGCAGGGAGTCTGTCCGGTTACGGTAATTTCAAGGTTTGCCTTAACGTTTTCGTCTGCCTTGGAGACTGCCGTTACGGTAACTACGCCGTTATTCTTTGAGGTGAACACGCCGTTTTCGTCAACAACGGCTATGTTTTCGTTATCCACGCTCCAGAACACGTCGCTTACGGTCTCTGTTTCGGGCACGGTCTTTATGCTGAGGTTAAGCTTTTCTCCGTCGGATTCGGTTGTGTTCTTTGAAGAAACAATGCTTATGGAAGTCGGCGGGCAAAGGTAAGCGGGAGTTACGTTTTCGGTAAGAGTAACGTTAAGCTCATCATATATAAGCTTTGCTATATTATCCATACCGGTATCTCCGGGGTGATTTGCGACACCGTTATGCTCAAACTTTCCTATTGCCTTGTTTTCATTTGTATTGAGGGTATGGAGATATGCAACTCTTACGCCGAGTTCTTCCGCGGCGTCCTTCATTCCGTCAACTTTGCCCGATCCTCCCCAGAAAGGAGTACATACGACAATGTTTGCGTCCGGAACGTTTTCACGAAGGAATTTTACAAGCTGTATAACTGCTGCTTTATATGTATTTCTGTTATCGATAGTTACGTTTTCGCCCATCTGAATGGTGATTATTTCAGGCGTGCTTGACATACCGTCCATTATCGACTTTATCCGGTTGAAATAGCTTGTAAAGTCGGTAGTCGTTGCAATGGCTTTCTCAAATTCGGCAAAGTTGCACTTTTTGAATTCAACTTCTCCGTATTTATCCGAGAGATAATACTGAAGTCTGTGCGCGTAATCGAGTTCTTCGGCAGAAGCAGCCATGCCCCAGTTTCCGTACCAGCCGATGCTTTCGGCTTTGCCGTGCTGAAGTATGGAGTTTCCGAGCATGAACATATTCATGCCGTAATAAGCGGTCTTGTTGTCCTGCTGTCCGGAAACGGAAATTGTAATGTCGGCGGTTATGCTCTTATCGTAATCCGAAACTGCGGTTACGGTAACGTCGCCGTTGATCTTACCGGTAAGGGTAAGCGTTCCGTCGTCATTCTTTTTTACTGCGGCGTTATTATTGTTTGTCTTGTAAGAAACGGTAGTTGCCGCTTTCTTTATATTGGTATTGACATTCGGTGTAATCGTAACCGTGCCGTTTTCCTCGGTTATGGATTTTGCCGACGCGGATAACGTCAGTTCATATATCGGATCTTCTTCGGGTTCACCGGGATAGAACGCGACGGTATCGAAATGAACCTTGCCGGCATGAGTCGGCTGAAGCATGAAGCACACTATATTTCCCGTATAATTCGGAAGTGTTGAAAGGTCAAACAAAGTTTCGCCGAATTCCGTCATGTTGGATTCAATCTTAGGTCTGAATATATTTGTTTCGTTATAAGCGGAATCCGCGGTAAGACGGTAGTATATCTTCATATCCGTTGCTGCGGTTTCGTTCTTATACTTTAAATAGAGATATCTTGCCTGTTCTGTCGGAACCGCCATATTACCGGGAGAGTTCATCGCGCCCTGGTTCTGATCGGCTTTATTGTTTACGGTAAGCACACCGTCTGCCACAGACGACTCGAATTTTCCCCATGAACTCCAGCCCTGTACTCCGTCGTCAAAAGTATATTCGACAACCGGCGCGTATTCGTAAAAGCCGATCTCGTCAATATACATCTTATCGCCGACAGCGCTGCTGTTGAAGTTGAAAATGAACTGTGTGCAGACGCCGTCCCATGTCGAAACATCGCCCTCAAGCTTTTTCCATACAGTCTGATATGTGTCGGTCTTTGCCTTGAAACCTACACTGAAAGAATTTGCTTCGGATATACCGCTTACGCCTTTCTTATAGAAGTACACGTGTATTCCGGTAGAGCTTGTGAGATTTCTGACTCTCATCTTGATATACTTTGCCTTTGACGTATCAAGAGAAAACGTCGGAGATGTGATTGCTCCGCTGTTGCCGGTGGAAACATATTCGGCGACAAGATTTCCGTCCTCATAAGAAGCTTTGTTCTTGCCGTTCCAGTTGCCCCAGCCGGTTATGCCGTTGTCAAAAGTCCATCTGAGTACCGGATCTGCCGGATTCTTTTCCCACACCGCATAGAGGTCGATATCCGCAGTCTCTTGTTCCTCTGCCTGCCGTGAGTCTTGTTCGGTCTGCACGCTTTCTTCGGCGCTTTCAACCTCGGTCACAGCCGGGCTGATTGCAAATGCCGCATTTGACATCAGCATTGCAAAACAAACCAAAACGCTAAGTAGTTTTTTCATTTTTCTTACCCTCTCCTTGCATATGCAAAAATTTTATATATTGATTATATACCTTTTTTTACATATTTCAAAGGAGATTTTTGTAAAAAAACGCCATACGTTATAAAAATCGTTTGTTTGCACAATTCGGGCAAATATTTTTTGTGACATATGCAGTGTTTTCAGCGCAATCTTGTTTTGCCCTGCGACAAATGCGCTATATATAGAAAAACCGTCCCGGGCAAATGAGACGGTTTGTTTACATTATTGAAAATTATATCGGAATTGTGCGGCTGTCAGTCGTTCCAGAGCTTATCGGCGTCGATAATAGTATCCTCGCCGCTTGCCATTATAATGTCGCTGCCGAGTTTCACAACCGATATATCGGGTTCTTCATAATATTTTTTCATAACTGTTTACACCTCGTTTTACGCTCAGATAGTTTCAAAGTTTCCGGCTTTTGCGGACGCTACGCTTGCCGCGACGGGTGTGCCGTAGGAAATCGTGCCGTCGGAATACTTGATATAGGTTCTTGCGACAATTATATCCGAATTATACTGCGCGGGTATTCCGGTTACAACTCCCGTAAAGAGCGTTGTATCGTCGTCAAAATCAACGGCGAGATGCTTATCTTCTCCCGAAGCCTTATTATAGGAAACGCCGGTTGCATACTTCGACGTGTCAATATCGAGAGCAAGGCCGTATACGGATTTGCCGAGAGCGTCAAGCGCAGTTTTTCTGGCAACTATCCAGCCGTATTCCTCAACGTCATCTGCGCGGTGCTTGCTGTTATCGGCTGCCGCAAGGAAACGTACTCCGGAATATTTGGTGTTGTCGCAATAGCTTATGGGCGCATACGCTCCGGTTTCTTTTGTAAGCGTTTCGGGCGCGGAAATCTGTTCGAGTACAAAATCGTCAACCTTGAAATTCTTGTAGCCGTTTGTTGCTATCTGCACGCCCCAAGGCATATAGTCCACATGATTGTAGTCATATCCGGGTTTGGGATCGAAAATGAACGTTCCCGAAATTTCAGTCCATTCCCAGCCGTTTTCGCCTTGTGTGAGTGCGCCGGAGCCTTTAATTACGTCAGAAAAGCTCTTGTTTTTTGATTCTGCGGAATCATAATATGTGTAATACTTATAGAGAGTGAAGTTGCTGCCGTCGGGTACGACGGTATCGGTTTCGCCTGCTTTTCCGAGTGTTGTAAAGGTAAACTTGAAGGAATATCTGTAAACGGCGCCGGGAACAAAATCGTTCTTATATCTGAGTATCGGATATTCGCGTGTTACGCCGTTTTTACCGACAAGCTCAATGCACTTGTTGCCTGGGTTCAAGCTGTCGTCGGTAACAGCAACCGTATCGTAGGAATACCAGTCGTTTACGTTGGCACCGGTATCGGCTGCTCTGAGAGTGACATTTCTGAGTTTAAACGTATAGCTCTTGTTCTCATATGCGATAAATGTAAGCGCGTCAACCTTTCCGTCGGCGTTTGCGGCATAGTCCGCGGGAATATCTCCGGTTACGGTTACTTTGAGCCAGCCTCCGTTTTTATCGGGATAAGAAGTTGATGTATTCTTCCAGCAAAGCGCGTTATCGGCTCTCGCACCCGTGTCGGGTTTAACATAGTTGAACGCAGGCTCAACATGAACGCCGTCGTCGCTGCAGTCTGCCAGAGCCACTTCATAGCTCAGCTCATATCTTGCGCCAGCCTCAAACGTAATCGGATATTTAAAAGTTGTGTAAGTGGCGGCGACCGTCGGAGAAACGGTTATAACGCCCTCGCTATCGAGAGTTGCGCTCGCATTCCATGAATCTGCGATCTTCGAGGAATCGAAAAGGTTGGGATATTCGCCCTCAAGAACGGCATCAGCGCCTTGCTCGTTATAGAGCGCATCAACCTGCGTTTCGCCGGCATATTCGGTCTCAATCTCCGCCGGAGCTGCCTGTGCATACAGTGTAAGGCAGGCAAGAGCGGCGGCAAGCACCGCCGTAAGATTCTTTTTCATTTTACAAAACCTCTTTCTGCATTTTTTACGGCTTTCGCCGTTAATTACTTTAGTTTACGCACTCCGTTTGCCCCCTCGCAAGCTATACGGAAAAAATATGACATTTTAAATCCACAATTATTCTCCTTCAATGTGATTTTCGAGGTCATGTTCAGTTTACCGCATTTTTGAGTTATTGTCAATAAAAAATCCTGATTTTTCCTGTATGCTATCTTAATTTTGGCAATATGCACAAATCATTAGCGTAATTTAGGCGATTTTACCTATTGCTCAATGCTATTCAAAAAAGTGTCAAAGATTGCCGTAAAATGATAAAAAACAATCCGCCGTACCGTTTGCAGGCAATACAGCGGACAAAATATGATATAATCAGAAATTATATGACTTTTTCAACGGTGGTTACCCACTCTCCGCATGCATAAAGCGTACCGAAAGCCATAAAGAATTCTCCGGCTTTTCCGTCGCGGAAAACAACTTCGATATTGCTCCTGTAATTTTGGAGTTCAACGGCTTTGACGTAATTGCCGCAGCGGTGGAACGCAGGAACGTAGTAATCGGCGCGGCAGTCGATTATTTCTTTTCCGTCAAGAAACAGCTTGAACGGACGCGTGCCTGCCGCAATAAGTCTTACCTGTTTTTTGACGCCGTACACTCCGCAGGAATACGTATATTCTCCGTCCGGGACGGTAAAGAAAGCCTCCGTTGCCTCAAAAATGCACTGTTTTCCTGATTTTCTGTCGGTTACGATCCATGGAGACGTTCCGACAAGTCCCGTTTCAATATCAAATGACAGTCCGCTGATACTGAGCGTGACGGTAAGCGCATTGAGATTTGCCCTGTGCGGCGCAGGCTTGTAATTCACGGTGAAATCAATATAGGCACTCTCGCCTCTTTCAATGCTGAAAAAGTCACATTCCGGCACGGCGTTCCAGCCGTCGGGCACGCTCAGAGTTATACCGCAATCTTTTTTTCCGTCTGTTATATTCGTGATTTTAAGACGGTATTTATTCAGTTTATCGGGATATGCCGCGACGTCTTCGGGATAGCACAGGCTTATGAGCAGAGGTTTTATGCAGATAAGCGATTCATGAGAGCCTGTTTCCCAATCCGCAACGGCGTCAAAATCGCTTGTCCAGTCGGGCGCAAGATTCGGCACGGCACCGAAATCTTTTGGAAGTTCAAGTCCTATACCGGTCTTATAATACTTTTGCGTTTTTGCGGCGAGAAAAGCGACTTTACGGCAGAAATCGCCTATTGTTCCGTTCTGATGCATATTTATTACGCAGTGTCCGAGTATAAGCTCTTCGCCTATCGGATTTGTCCACTTTGAAGATATAAGCGACGGGTTCATTATTCCGAAGATAGAACCAACGGTAGCTCCCGTACAGTCGGTATCGTATCCGAGTCCCACGGCTGTGCATATCGTTTTATCAAAGCTGCCCCTGCCCGAAACAAGGCTGAGCAGTATAAACGCAAGGTTTATTGTAACGTCGGTAAAGTTCTGCACCTTATACTTTGCAAGAAATTCCTCTCTTACTTTCATGACGTCGCAGTGCTTATCCCACATGGAAAGCACGTCGCAAAGACCGTTTTTGAGTCTGCTGCCGTACGGCACAAAGCACAGCGCCTCGCCTATCATTTCGCGAAGATCGCTCTTTATAAAGGCAAGGCTTTCAAGCGCAGCCAAAAACATTTCGGCGTACAGTCCGTCTCCGTCGTGGTCGTTGCAGGCGTCCTCACGCGAAAGAGCCGCCGCAAGCGCAGGATTTGCAGGTGCAAGGCACGCCCACAGTTCGCTTCTTATGGCAGCGCCCATTCCGTCGGTAAATTTATTGTTATACTGTCCCGAAAGAGGAGCGTAAAGGCGCATTTTCTGATTATTCACGCTTACTCCGTATTCGTCGGGCAAGCTGTCGGCCATATGCGTCTGCCACAGCTCGCCGAGATTTTTTCTGCATACCGGGAAACCCGTGCGCAGTATACATTCGAGATTTATGACCTGAAGATCAAGGTCGTCGTTTGGCAGCATCCCCGTCGGAACGGGATCATAGTAGGTTATTTCGTGAACGTCGGTATTTCCCTCATATTTCATGCCGAGAGTTCCGCCGACGGTCTTTCCGGTAAAGCAGCCTCTTACTTTTTCAAAATAGTTATCAAAATTCAGCTTCATTGTCTTTCCTCCGTATGCGCGCCGCGTTCTTTACGGCTGTATTATGAAAAATGAACTGCCGGAGGCATAGATAAAATCAGTCCGGCAGCCCAAAAGGAGAGAGTATTTATATATGCTTTCACATATATTCCAAAACATTTATTACGGCTTATTCTCCGAGAACGTCGTTTATGCTCGCGCTCTTTTCTTCGCCGTAAATATAGGTCTCGCCGCCGTCATATGTAATATAAGAACGTATATAGACTTTCTTATCTTTCATATCTGTCGGAATACCCGTTACCATTGCGGCTATAACGTCGTATTCTTCGCCGCGTCTGAACACGATATTGGTATTTTTATCATGCGCGATGCCTTTTTTATAAAGGTTTGCGATGTCTGCGTTTTCAAAGCTGAGTTCGGTGTTCTTTCCGGCAGCCGTAAGCTTATCCTTGATTATTTCGGTAGTCACCAAAAAGCCGTACTCGGTTTTTTCGTCGTTTCTGCCGTCGTAAACGTTGGCATAGAAGCGTATACCGGTATAATCGGTCTTTACGTCCTTGTTATCCTGCATTACGGGAGCCCTATTCTTTTCATTCCAGAGTGCTTTAAGCGTAAGTGCGCCGTCTCCGGTCACATAAGGCACGACCGTCTCGCCGGGCTGATATACTTTTCCGTTATATTCCCAGCCGGCAAACTCTGCATTTTCCTTGGCAAACGTATTTTCAGGGAAATAGAAGTTTTCGTCAAATGCGTAGAGTGCGTTCTGCGGTTCTGTGCCGACGCCGCCGTCCGGATCAAACGAAACGGTAAAGAGCTTCTTTGCGGAAACGCCGTTGATTACATAATTCAGTCCTTCAAGCTCGGAAATCTTTGCAGAGGAGCTGTAAGGCGCGAAGAATATGTAAGGAGTTTTGCAAAGCGCCTCGGTTACGGCGTCGTCCGACGTGTCAAAAATGCGGCTGACGCTCTGAACGGTATCGTTTCTGCCGTTGTAATTGAGTATTATCGAATTTGCGTTAAGATTTTCATTGAGCGTAGGATATTTTGCGGGATCCGACCATTTATCAAAATAGTTGCCGCTGTTTGCCCTGAACCGAACGTCGCTTGTCGTAAGCAGATACGGATAGAGGTCTACGGTATTTGCACCGAGCGCCGACGGCTGATCCGCCGACGGGAATGTAACGCTTATGCTTAAAAGATACTTTGCGCCCTTTTCAAACGCTGCGGTACCTCCGTGGTTGTATGCAAACAGGCTAAAGTTTCCGTTTGACGCGCCGAAAGTTACTTTCATACCGCCGTCGGTTATCGCGGATGTATAACTGCCTGCTCCCCATACCTGCCACTTATTAAGATACGGATTTTCAAAGTTTCCGTTTACAAATACGTTACGTCCCTCTTTTCCGGCAGACGCAAATGCCGCTGTCATTCCGAGCTTATACTCGTATTCAGATGTTGTCTTATCGGCAAAAGTTACGGTCTTTCCGCGAAGATCGCGTCTTGCGTAAACGGTATATGTAACACCGTCGCCGCTCATAACTGTTCCGTCCGCGCTAAAATTGCCTACGGTATCGCCGAGAACGTCTGCCGTAAACTTTTCCGCCGCAACTCCGGGCGCTTTATCAAAAGTAAACGTGAAAATACCGCTGTCAAAGCAAACACTGTTTGTTGCGTCTGAAAGTTCCTGTCCGTCAACATACACGGACGCGGTATAGACCTCAGCCGACGTCTTTTTATATACTCTTATGTAGTCTATGTCAAGCGTCCAGCCCTCGTAAAGTCCTGGTGCGATATAGAAACGCAGAGAGTTAAGCGCGTTGTTTGCGGGTGTATTGAGAAATTCTTCGGGCGTTACGGAAAGCGTTACCCATTCGTCAGCCTGTTCTTTGGTTATTGTCTTGTTTGCAAGCAGACGGTAGCTGCCCTGAATCTGAACGGTGGTATAATCAGGAAGCGCAGCCGCGTACTGGTTGGCTTGTGCAAGTCTTACGCGCATTTCTATGCGGTCTATCGCAGACAGATCCGTGCCGGTAAAGCCGTAATAGCTGTTGGCGTCGGCGGAGGGCTTGAAATACACGTTCGGGCAAAGTCCGTCGGTTACGCTTTCGGCAGCTTTAGGCGTTACGGAAACATACTTTATCGTTTCGCCTGCAAGTTCTTCGGTATTAAAGTCCCATTCGACGGTACCTGCGGCATATCCCGAGCGTTCGGTCGATTCAAAGCGTGTTGCGGTGTCAGCAGCATCAAATTCCCACGACGCGATTATATCGTCATCAGCAAAAGCCTGTGCGGTTTCGGTTATCGTGTCTTGCGTTTCTTCAGCCGCGTTTTCGGCATATTCGGCTGCCGGAAGTGCAGATGCCGCAAAAGCTGACACCGTGCACAGCGCAAGTGCCGCGCCGAGTATTTTCAATGTGTTTTTCATAATTAACCTCTTTCTTTTTATTGTTTTTTCGGGGCACAAACTCAAACTTCTATATTCGGGTCAAAGAAATCGTCTGCGTCAATGACAACGGAACTGCCGTTAAGAATATCCTCATTCGGTGAAAACAAAAGCGCCGTCATTTCCGGAGAAACATATGCTTTTCTCATATATCCGTCCTCCTTTCGCCAAAAATTCCTTGATTTTTGCCGTTTTTTTATTTTACAAATCTGATATAGTCGATTGTATACGTTCCGTTATTATCGGTCGGATCGTACAATACAGACGTAATCTTGCCTTTCCATTCCTCGCAGGCGCTTGTTTCATAGACAAATACGTAATATCCGCCGCCGTCGTCATATGCGTTCTTTATATCGCATTTAAGCGTTTTTGTTTCGTTTCGCTTATCGTCGGAATCGGTGGTAAAGTAAATTTTGCTGACTGTCGGTACATACGACGCGTCGGTATTTGCCGCAAACTCGCACTTTACGCGCACGGTCACATATTTATAAGCCGACGAATCGATTTCAAGTCCGGATTTGAGTATTCCGACGTCATATCCGCTCTTTGCGTAGGACGCAGGCTTTGCCTTGAGCATAAGGTTGTTGTCGTCAAACTCATAATCGGCGTTGAGTATGCCGAAGCCCGAAAGCGACTTTTTATCAAATTCATACGAGTCGTCATTGGGTACGGAATCAACCTTTTCATGGGGTTCTGTTCCGATTACCTTTGAAAGATCGGCAGCCGGCGTCTGCGGCTTTGTATTTGTGTTCTTGTTTTCGTCCTCTTCTTTCCAGTCCGGGTTCTGCACAAAACGTATATAGTCTATACTGTACGTTCCGTTATTTTCCGGAGGATCAAAACGCAGCGTCTTTACCGTGCCGCTCCATTTTTCATTTGATGCAAGGTCGAAATCAAGAATATACGTATCTTTTCCGCTTGTTTCACATTCAAGCGCGTCAACGCGGTAAGTCTTGACCTCATCAAGCCTCGAATCTGTATCTGTTGCAAAATACAGCACAAACGCGGTTCTTGTTTCGCCCTTGATATTTACGCCGAAGTCGCACTTTATGCGTACCTGTGCGGACAGATATTTCGCCGCCGGAATTTTAAGCGAGTTTTTCATTATATACGGATCATATCCGTTGCTGCCGCCTGTCTCCGACGGATAGATAGTCATCGCGCCGTCAGATACAAACACCTGCGCGTTATACGGTGTCCAGCCCGAAATATCGCCGTCGGTATCAAATTCATAGGAATCCTTATTTGCGTTCTCATCATAAACCTCAGCTTTTTCGGGACGTATTTTAATATGCAGTCCCGAATCGTCAAGAGCATAATTTATGCCGGATTTATCGAGTATGAACCTCAGCGGCAGTACGGGAACATGGTCAAAGAGTGCAATTTTGCGTTCAAGTTTAAGTTCTTGTCCGTTTACAAGTACGGTGTCGCTGCCGTCGTTAAAGACAAACTCGGTATCGGTTCCGGTCTTTATGTAAAGTCTGCCGGTAAATCTGTTATACTCATGGTAGAAATTATTGGCGCTGAAAATTCCTGTCGACGGATCGGCTACAACGTACATTTCGTTTTCGGTGCGCTCTATATGGCTTGTCGGAATTGAAAGCCTGTAAGAATCCACGTCTATTCCGACGCTCTTCTGCGCACTGCTGTAACCCAGAAATTCGATGTACTCAACATCAAATTCCCTGTCTGCCATGTCAAGCGGATCAAAGCGCAGTCTGTGAATCTTACCCGTCCAGTATTTCAGATACATTGTATTTGTCATATCGACGTATATATCCGAATATTCTCCGTTCTCACTCTTGGGTACGGAGAAGAACACAGAATATTTATCCACCCACGGATTGAACGCAGTTCTGTCGAACACGTCGTCATCGTTTACAAAGTATATCTGTCCGCTGTCGGCGCCGTCGGGCGATCTCATACGAATATGTATCATTGCGACACGCGATGTGTCTATATCGAGATCAGTATCCTGCGGAGAGAAGATGCAGGGGTCTGCCGCGTTGGATTTTCCGTGAAGAACGCCGCCGTCAAAGTTCTTATCGTCAACTTTATAGAAGAACCAGCCGGGTTTTGACATATCCTCTCCCGTTATCTTAAAGACGACTTCGGAAGGACGGTCTGCCGGGTTTTCGGGTTCCTGTCCCCATGAACGTATGGACGTTCTCGTATCGTTATAGAGGTGCGTTATACGTGCGCTCTGGTTTGCCGTCGGAAGAACGTCGGTATGCTCGTCCGGCGCGTTTGTAAAGGCGCTCCTCCATGCGTCGGCATATCCGAAGCCGTTGAGTCCTGACGGTGCTAGCCAGTGTCCCTCTCCGAATTCGTTCCATGTTGAGAAGTATATTACCTCTCTTGCCCATTTCTCGCTCTTATTATAATTTCTTGAAAGCGCGCGCTTTGCATATTCAAGCGTCTGCTTATGTTCATCGACCGTCGAAAGAGGCGTGCGCGTGCCCTCCCACGAAACTATGTTATAGCCTACGGCAACCGTCGGAACAAAGGCAAATCCGTCGTAATCCTCATCATCACACCTTGTATTGTCTATGGCTCTTGTATAGACGTCGTTTAACCATTCGGGATCATACGACTGTTTTCCGTAGCCGTAGTTTATAAATCCTTCGGTGCCGATACTCTTCATTGCTTTTACAATGTTGGAATCAAGTCCGTCCTCTGAGAAAGTGATTATAATTCCGTCAAAGCCGTAGTTTTTGATGTCGTCGTGCATGAATTTTATAACTTCGGCAGCCTTCTTTTGCTGTTCGTCCTTATCCTTGCCGCCGAAAAGCGTAAGGAAATTATCGCGGCTGTATATTTCAAGCACGGGTTTATTGTCTATGACAAGGTATCTCGGATCTGTAAAGTAATAATCAACCCAATAGTCCCACAACCAGTTTTTAAAGCTGTCAAGGCTCATTGTTTTTCCGCCCGTCCACTCATACTTGAACGCGCCGTTTTCCCAGAGTATGCAGAAATCTATCATATCGCTGTACTTTGCGTAGAAGTATCCGTCATGCAGCGCATTATAAAGCTGCGGACGTTTCATGGGAACCGAATATGCGTTTTCCGACCAGTCAAAGGTTGACGGAACGCCTGCAAACCAGCAATACTGTATCGCGTCCATGCCGTGCTCTGTCATCTGCTTTATTTCCCAGTCGGCGGTTTCGGGTATGCCCTCGTCATAGTAACCGAGAAGCGGAGAATTTTCTTCAAACGGCGAAACAAAATCCCAGCCATAGTGCGTCCCCTCTCTCCATATCGAGCACACGCTCATTATAAGAGTATAATCGGGAGACTCTGCCTTTTCGGGTTTCGGGCAGTAATCGGGATAATCATATGCGCGGTACACCTTTATATCGTCTATGTAAAGAGGAGACTGCGCGCCGTTCTTATCATACTCAAAGCGTATATTATCGAAAGAACCGCTGTCGGTGCTCACAAATCCCAAAGACTTTCCGTTTACGAATATCTGCGCTTTTTTATTTGCAAAATCCGTTTCGACGTGTATGCACTGCCAGATGTTTGCCTTATGCACTCTTTGCGCACTGCCCGACAAAACTTTTCCGTTTTCAAGCTTTACTTCAAGCAGAGTCTTATCGTCTGCGCCGAGCAAAATGCGAAGCTTTGCGTTTTCGTCCTGTTTGAGAACATAGCACTCGAAAACAGCCTTGCCGTCGATCTTATCAAAGGACTTTTTCACATATCCGTTTTCTTCAAGCTTTAAGCTGTATACGTCGCCGGGCTGATTGAGCGACGCAACGGCTGCCGTATCCGTTTCAACATCAAACGGAAGTTTTCCCGACGCAAAATCTTCGTTTACGGGATAATTCATATATATCCTGCAAAGTTTCGGCATCATTACGAGAATATTTTCCTTTGTCGTGGAGTAATACAGCTTTGACATATCCGTATAGTCATCGGAAAGCGAGAAAGTGCATATCTTTGCGCCGTCGCAGGAAAATGTACCCTCATTTGTATCGAGGTCGATGCAAAGCTTAAAGAAATAAGTCGTATTCTTTACGGCAAGTCCCGTATTTACGTCGCTCTTGCCTTTTATATGGAATTCGCCGTCTTTTGTATAGAGTTCAAGAACGTTTTTGCCGTCCGAGTTTTCAAAGTACACTCTTGCGCCGTTTTTTGCCCCTGCAAGTGCAACGCTTGTTTCAAATGTAAGTGTGCCGCTGTTCTGCGCCTCAAATGCGCGGTTTATGGAAACATATCCTTTATCCGAGCTGTCGGCAAGAGTTGCGGTGGTTTTGTTTGAGACGTTCACGCCGCTGTCAAAACGGTTTTCGTAATTCCAGCCCGAACGGAGATACTCGATATTTCTGACGGTCTGCGTCATTGTCATATCGTCGATAAGATAAAACGCCTCTCTGACAGCTTTTACGGTAACTTTTTTACGTTCTTCGGGATTTGCGGTACGGTTCAGCACGGCAGCAATCTCGGCTCTCGTAATTCCGTCGCCGGGACGGAAAAATCCGTATTCGTCGTTTCCGCACAGCACGCCTGCGCGGTACAAAAGCATTACGGCGTCATATTTATCATAATCCTTTACGACGTCTGGCACGCGCTTTATATCGTTCACGGCGCCGTACCAATCACTCGGAAGTGCGCATGCAAGAAGTTTTGCCGTTTCTCCGCGCGTTACGGATCTGTCAAACGAATCAAACTCATTTTCGGAGATAATGCCGTTCTGTTTCGCGTAGTTTACGTATGCGTCATACCAGTTTGCGGAGCCGGTTTCGGGAATTGTAGCATTGTTATACGCAGCGTTCAGTCTTGACGCAAGCGTTACCGCCTGAGATACCGAAACGTTTCCCGCCGGAGAAAAGCTTTTTTCCGAAACGCCGTCCATAAAGCCGAATTCGTATGCGCTCTTTACTTCTCCAGCATACCAGCTCTCGTTTTTCACGTCAGAAAACTTATTTTCGGGATATTCCTTTGTCTTTGCGAAAGCCGTTGCCGCGGATGACGACACTGCCATAACCGCGCACATTGCAAACGCAAAAACAGCCGCCTGTGCTTTTCTCATACCTGTTATCCTCCTTTTTTACATCAAATAATTTTCAGTATTTTTATTCTACACGCCGACGCTTATATTTACAATGAACATTCTGTCGTGTTTTTTGATATATCCGTCAGATTTCAGCCTATTGCGCGCTTTATTGCTCTCAGATATTCGTCGCCCTTTTCCTTGGTCGGAGCGATAAATCCGCCCTCGCCGAGTTCGTTCCATGCGTAGCACACCGAAATATCCGACAGGCACTTATCCTTATGTGCCGCGATAAAGCTTTCAAGATTCTTAACGTGTCTTTCGAGTTTTTCGCCCGACATATCGTCGGAATAGCAGGTATCAGGCATATACTGACCGACGCTTTCATAAGTTTCCCACACCGTCTGCCACGGACGGCAGTCCCAGCCTCCGTTTACCGCAGGCATATAGGGCAGCACAGAGTTTTCAGCCATGAGTTCCCACACCTTTTCATAATCGGCGCAGAGATTATCAAACGGATATTCATAGAATTTACTGCCGTTTTTATCAAGGCAGAAATGTCTGCTGTAATTATATCCGGTAACGGCGTCAAAACCGAGTTTTTGCAGTTTTTCGGAATACGTTTTCCATCTGTCGGGCTTTTCATCAATACTGCAATCAGGATTTCTGAATGCCGGGAACGCTGCCGCGACAACACAGCCGCCGAGTCCCGATTTTACGCACTTATCATGCAGATATTCAATTCCTTTTCCGACGTTTTCCTCACCGCCCATGGTTCTGACGAGAATATCGGTATTGAAAATTATGATGAGAGGCTTTCCGTCAACTTTCAGCGCATTGGGCTTTGACATATAATGCAGAAAATATTCGCACGCGTCGTTCCAGCGTTTATCCGTAAGCATCCACGAGCCGTGATGACCGTCATGGTTTGCGACAAGCAGGCAGAATTTTAGTTTTTCGGAATTATTTGCCGCGAAAAATCTTTCAAGCGCGTAATTTGGTTCGCGGTAATAGGATTCGTCGGAATTTTTCGATTTTATAAATCCGTTCTCCGAAAGCTGCAAAAGCGCCTCTTTTGCCGGGATAAATTCTTCGTCGCTCTTTTCGGGATAGTACCAGTCGAACGCCCAGAAATCAAGTCCGCCGGAAAGTGCATAGTCTATCTGCGTTTCCATGCTTTTTACATCGTTTGAAAGCCAGCCCCACACGGGTTCGCGTCCAGAAAACTCTCCGAGCAGTCTGTCCGTCCACTGCGGTGTTTTTTTATACCATGTATCGTAATAATACGCTCCGAATCTCATAATCAAAAATCTCCTTTGAATTTGCCGGATATACTTATTTCATCTTCATTGTAAGCGCGCGCCGTTTATTTTTCAATGAACAATCTGACATATTTATTGATGAATCTGACAAGAGCGTTGACTTTCTTTCAAAGTCATGATACCATAAAACAAAAGGAGTGACGCATATGGACATAAGCAAGCAGCCTCCGGTCATAATCAGCGGAATAAACCTTGCAATTTACTGCGACTGTCTTCCGGGCGACATATGGTCGGGATACAAAGAGGGCAGAAATGTCTGCGGACTTGTATTCTCGGTACGCGGAAAAACCAACTTCTGCTTTGCGGACGGTTCTTCACGAGTTATTGATCCCGGCGAGATCGCGCTGTTTTCCGAAAAAGCGGCGTACACGTGCGAAAATCCTTACGATGAAACCAACACGCACTACACGGTAAATTTCACGACTTTGCCGGGGTACGGTCTTACCCAGCCGGTAATATATGCAAAGCCCTCGTCTTTTGAACTATTTGACAGCTACTGCCGCAAGATTGTAAAGAACTATCACTCCGGACGTCCGCACTCCGAAATGCACAGCATATCGGCTTTATATGAGGCTATTGCGGAAATTCTCGAAAACGACGTGATCGAAACCGTCGGAAAAACCGCGTATCTTGCCGTAGAACCTGCACGCGCGTACATTGACGAGCATTTTGACCGCGAAATTTCCTCTTACGAGTTAAGCAAGCTATGCATGATGAGCCACACGTCTTTCAGGCAGACTTTCAAGAAAATCTACGGCATTTCCCCCATTGCTTATCTCATTGACGTGAGAATCAAACGTGCGAAAGAGCTTCTCATCACAAAGCAGAGTCTTTCCGTATCGGAAGTTGCAGCCGCCTGCGGTTTTAACGACGTTGAGCACTTTTGCAGGACTTTCCGCCAAAAAACAGGGTTCACTGCGTCGAGTTTCAAAAAGAGCTGACACCGAGTGGAGACACTTGCGCTTGGCTGACTGTTGCTTATTTTGGGCTGAAACGGGTTATTTTCTTCAAAGTGCGACTTTAAATATACGCTTTTCTACGGAGAAAAGCAGTCGAAAAGCCGTTCAAGGGACTACTCGCCCCTTGACAATCCACCGACGGGAGGATTTAAAATATTTTTCTCTACCACAGCCTTTTTCAAAGTGACCGCCTCGCTACTACGGTACGTCCATGTAACTTACGGCAAAATTGCCGCGCGACAGGCGTGCGGATGGGGTTGTTTTCTAAGTAAAATTTGTTTATCTCAGCTTTAACTCTTATGCCATGTCACGTTGCGGTCTGCGTAAACTTTATTTTGAGTGCAAAAGTGCAATTTTTACGCGTTATTACGCAGTCAACGGGACTTATTTTTCTGCTCAGCTTGCCTATCGGCAAGAAACTTGGTTCAAATGTTACTCTTTGTATAGCAAAAAAACTCTATGCAAAGTTAAATTCAATGCACAGAGTTATCTTTTTTTATTACCCTTTATTTCTTAATTACCATAGCTTGCTTCGGCACCCTATTTACATCTGAGTCAGCCGCCTGCCTTTTGGTGGCTGACGGTACAAGCTGGCGACAGAGAGTATCCCATAGCTTTTTTCTAAATTAAGGGCTGCCGTTTTCTTTGCAGCTTTCTTTTTAAAAAGAAAGCGCGTACCCCTTCGTACCCCTTCGTACTCCTGCGTTCTCTATTCTATAACGTACCAAGAGCCGTCGATTTCCGCAAGCATATGATCGCTCTGAGAGTTGTCGGGTTTAAAAACGCGAAGTACGGCGCAATTTGTGAGCTGCTGTTCGGTGAGTTCGGTGTCGCCGCCGGTCATGCCGTAGTGCATATAATTTACGTAATAGAGAGGAGAAACGGTAGCCGGCAGATCATCGGAACCGTATTCAAAGACTGCATAATCTGATATGGTTTTCATTTCGTCGGCAAGCAGCGAGTCGAAATCTTCTTTGGAAAGCTTGTCCTTAACGCGTTCGTAGGTGTCGGACAGCATATCGTCATAATAAAGACCGTACATTTTTTCAACGTCTCCGTCTTTGCAAACGTTCATAAATTCCTCGGCAAGTTCGTCGGCGGTAGAATATTTTGTCTCACGGTTTTCTTCTGTCTGTTCGATTTCGCCGTTTGCATTTTCACTGTCCTTGGCATTTGCGTCTTTTCCGGAACAAGATGTAAGGCAGAACAGCAGCATAAGCGCCGCAAATATTACTGTAAGCTTGTTTTTCATCTGAAAATCCCTTTCATATCGTTATTGATACATATTATATTAATGATATATTAAAGCGTCGGTTTGTTAAAGCAGTATTTTGTAAACATTTTGTCCGCAGCACACTTTGCTGCGCTAAAGTATTTGAATAAAAAAATATCAATCCGTCATAACTTGCATCGGGTACGGTAAAATTTGTCGGTTTTCTGACGAAACATGAAATTTTTTTATAAAAGTATGCCGAAAGCACGAAAAAGCTATTGCAATGAAAAACTCTCTGTGCTATAATTAACCCGTATGTTGAAAACGCACGTAAAGACGGAGTTTCACATTTGCAAAGACTAAACAATTTTAATATAAGACGGAGGAAATTAAAATGTCCTATGTACAGAACGTCCTTGAACAGCTCAAGGAAAAGAACCCGGCACAGCCCGAATTCATACAGGCTGCAACAGAAGTGCTCACAAGCCTCGAACCGGTTTTCGCAAAGCATCCGGAATATGAAGCAAACGCACTTCTCGAAAGAATAGTAGAACCCGAAAGACAGATAATGTTCAGAGTACCTTGGGTAGACGACAACGGCAAGGTACACGTAAACCGCGGTTTCAGAGTTCAGTTTAACAGCGCAATCGGCCCGTACAAAGGCGGTATCAGACTTCATCCGTCCGTAAACCTCGGTATAATCAAGTTCCTCGGATTTGAGCAGATCTTCAAGAATTCTCTTACAACGCTTCCGATAGGCGGAGGCAAGGGCGGCAGCGACTTTGATCCCAAGGGCAAGTCCGACAGAGAAGTTATGGCATTCTGCCAGAGCTTTATGAACGAGCTTTACAGACACATCGGCGCAGATACAGACGTTCCCGCAGGCGATATAGGAACAGGCGCAAGAGAAATCGGATATATGTTCGGTCAGTACAAGAAACTTAAGGACTGCTACGAAGGCGTACTTACCGGCAAGGGACTTACATGGGGCGGTTCTCTTGTAAGAACACAGGCAACAGGTTACGGACTTGTATACTTTGCATCTGAAATGCTCAAAGACCTCGGCACGAGCTTTGAGGGCAAGACCGTAGTTGTATCCGGCGCAGGAAACGTTGCAATCTATGCTGTCGAAAAGGCTCAGTCACTCGGCGCAAAGGTAGTCGCAATGTCCGACTCCAACGGTTACATCTATGATGCAGAGGGTATTGATCTTGCTGCCGTTAAGGAAATCAAGGAAGTTAAGCGCGGCAGAATCAAGGACTATGTAAATTACAGACCTAACGCCGTATATACAGAAGGCAAGGGAATCTGGACGATCAAGTGTGACATCGCACTTCCCTGCGCTACTCAGAACGAGCTCCTCATCGACGACGCAAAGGCACTTGTTGCTAACGGCTGCAAGCTCGTTGCAGAGGGTGCCAATATGCCTACAAGCCTTGACGCGACAAAGTATCTCCAGGAAAACGGCGTATACTTTGCACCCGGTAAGGCAGCAAATGCAGGCGGCGTAGCTACAAGCGCACTTGAAATGAGCCAGAACTCACAGAGACTGTCCTGGACATTTGAAGAAGTTGACGCAAAGCTCCATGACATTATGGTTACTATTTACAAGAACGCATACAACGCAGCAGACGAGTACGGCAAGGAATTCTCCGGCAAGAAGGATCTTGTTTCCGGTGCAAACATTGCAGGCTTTATGAAGGTTGCGGACGCTATGATGGCACAGGGTATTTGCTGAGTACGCATAAATATATTTACATTCTTTGCTTCCGGACTAATCTCCGGGAGCATTTTTATTGGGGGAGTTTTGCGGTTGGGTGATTTCAGCTTATCTTTGGCTGAAACGGGTTATATTCTTCAAAGTGCAACTTTTTCACCGTCGAAAAGCCGGAGAATAGGGTTGCAAGTGGCAGTGAGTAATCTTTTTTCACCCCAAATAAGTAACACTCAGCTAAACGAAAAGAAAAAATCCCGTGCTTTTCTGCACGGGAAAAATAATATTTAGCGTAAAGAAAAATCAGTCGCTGATGTAGGGGAGAAGCGCAATGTGTCTTGCTCTCTTTATAGCGATTGTAAGCTCTCTCTGATGCTTTGCGCAAGTTCCGGTAATTCTTCTGGGAAGAATCTTTGCACGCTCGGAAATGTACTTGCGAAGCTTGAGAGTGTCCTTGTAATCAATGAATTCAGTCTTGTCTGCGCAGAAATTGCAAACTTTCTTCTTTCTCTTTGCGCGGAAAGGCTTCTGTACTTCCTTATCCATGGTATTTACCTCCTGTTAAAAATGTGAGTGCGCTTTCGGCTTGTAATCAGAACGGAAGATCGTCCTCTGTCGAAAGCTCTTCAAAATTTGCGGCAGCCGGCTTTGCCGTACTGTCGTTCTGAGCCGAGGGAGCAACCGACGCGGAATCTGCCGCACCGTAATATGTTCCCGAACCGCCCTGTGCGTTGCCTCCGTTGCCTCTGCCGGCAAATGTAACTTCGTCTGCAACGATCTCGGTGCTTATGCGCTTCTGACCGTTTTGGTCGACCCAAGATCTGTTCTGGAGTGCGCCGCATACGAGTATTGACGAACCTTTTGTAAAGTATTTCGTTACGAACTCGGCTTGCTGTCTCCAGCATACAACATTGAAGAAGTCCGCCGTGACCTCGTCGCCCTGCTTTGCAAAACGGCGCTGTACCGCAACAGAAAAAGTAGTAACCGCAAGACCCGAAGCCGTTGTTTTAAGTTCGGGGTCTGCTGTCAGGTTGCCCATGATTATTACTTTGTTGAATGCCATAGCGTCACACCTCAAAAAAGATTTTTTACACTGACCGGTTAAAAATGACAATTACTTGTCAAGCTTTACGATGATAGAACGGAGAATGTCGTCCGAAATGTTGAACACACGGTCGAGCTCAGCCGGAAGCTCAGCTCCGGAAGTGAAGTTTACTACATAGTAGTAGCCTTCGGTAAGGTCTTCGATCGGGTAAGCAAGCTTTTTCTTGCCCCAGTCGCTGACATTGTCAATTACGCCGTTGTTGGTTGTTATAAGACCTGTGAACTTGTCGCATACAGCTTTTGCTGCTTCTTCGGTAAGCTCGGGCTTAACAATGAACACGGTTTCGTACTTTGACGTAAGCTGTTCCATTTTTTTGTACCTCCTTATGGACTTCATGGCCCTGCGTTTTCGCAGAGCAAGGAGAAAGGGAATACCTTTCCACAAATCAAGATTATACAATATCGCTTTGCTTTTGTCAAGCACTTTATAAAAAATTCACTTTTCTTTTTACATTGCGAACTAAAATCCGCACCTCTTTCGCACCGCCGTTTGTGCCGTTTTTTACTTGACAAAAGCGCGCGTGTGTTATATAATATACTAAATAATTGTAAATAAACTGGTATTTGTCGGAAAATGCCCTGTTTTTCGGAAATTCCGGCGGTAATTCTGACTGGAGATGATTGAAATTCTCAGCATGACAGGCTGCGGATACGCACGTATGCAGTGCGGAAACAGCATAGTTACAATAGAGATCAAAAGCGTAAATTCAAGGTACCTCGATGCCAACTGCCGTATGCCGAGAGCATATTCGAGAACCGAG
Source organism: uncultured Eubacteriales bacterium (assembly GCA_900551295.1). GTDB lineage: Bacteria > Bacillota > Clostridia > Oscillospirales > CAG-382 > UMGS1387. The sequence goes on from URVJ01000014.1 coordinate 55,260, forward strand.
GACCGCATAAAAGCGGCGCTCGGAAAGGTTGCGTCGCGCGGCAAGGTGGATATATTCGTATCTTCCGAACCTCTGCCGGGCAATCAGAACGCGGCTGCGGTGCTTGACGAGGGTTATCTTGCGTCGTACCTTGAGTGTCTTAAAAGACTTCGCGACGAGTACGGGCTCAAAGACGATATATCCGTCATGACGGTTGCGCAGAACAGAGATGTGTTTATGCCGGCGGCAAACGCGGAGCTTACGCCCGATGAACTTTGGGAACAGATAGAGCCGTGCGTAAACGAGGCACTCGGCGGATTTTATGAAATGAAGAAAACCGAGGGCGCAAGACTCAGCGGCGATATACTTTCAAAGCTTGACGTCATAGACGCAATAGTTTCAAAAATAGAGGCTGCGGCGCCCGCTGTCGTCGAAGAATATTCAAAGAGACTTACAGAGCGCATAGAGGAAATGTGTAAATCTCCCGATTACGATAAAACGCGTATAATCGAGGAGGTCGCGGTTTTCGCCGACAGGGTTGCCATCGACGAAGAGCTTGTAAGACTTCACAGCCATATGTCGCAGTTCAGACAGATGGTAAAGAACAGCGGCGAAGAACCCTGCGGAAGAAAGCTCGATTTTCTGCTTCAGGAAATAAACCGCGAGATCAATACGACGGGTTCAAAGTGTACCGACGCCGAAATCGCAAAGCTTGTGGTCGACGCAAAGAGCGAAGCCGAAAAGATACGCGAACAGGTACAGAATATCGAATAAAGCCGCAGAATAATGCATGAACGGCTTAAAGAGGCATTTTTATGAAATTGGTAAACATCGGATACGGAAATATGATAAATTCGTCGAGAATAGTGGCGGTTGTAAGCCCCGACGCAGCTCCCATAAAGAGACTTGTTCAGGATACGAGAGCCGTGGGAAAGCTCATAGACGCAAGCAGCGGAAAAAAGACACGAAGCGTGCTTGTTGCCGACAGCGGACACCTTGTGCTTTCGGCACTTACGGCTGAGACTGTACTCGGAAGAATAAACGGCGCGGATACGCAGGAGGAACAGGACGAAGATGAGTGATATTAAGAAAAAAGGAAGACTTGTCGTAGTGTCCGGACCCTCGGGAGTTGGTAAAGGAACGGTGCTTGAAAAGGTGCTTGAAAACCCCGATTTTGTCTACTCGGTGTCCGCAACGACAAGAAAACCCCGCGAAGGCGAAAAACACGGAGTGAATTATTTCTTTATCACAAAAGACGAATTTGAAACAATGATAGAGAAAAAAGAGCTTATCGAATACGCAAACTATAACGGAAACTATTATGGAACGCCGAAGCATTTTGTTGAGGAAAAACTAAACGACGGCAAGAACGTAATACTTGAGATCGAAGTCAAGGGCGCGGTGCAGATAAAGAAGATATATCCCGGAGCGCTGTTTGTGTTCGTAGCGCCCGAAAGCAGAAAAGTGCTTGAGGAAAGACTGCGCGGCAGAGGAACCGAGAGCGAGGACGTAATTAAAGGACGCCTTGCAATCGCGGAAAACGAGATACGTTCCTGCCTTATGTACGATTATATCGCAGTAAACGAGCAAGGGTGCGCAGATAAGTGCGCGTCGGATATTGTCAGCGCCGTTACCGCAGACGGCATGAGACCCGAAAATGTTTATGAAAAAGTAAGCGAATTTTTCAAATAAATTAATAAACAACGCTTTTTTTGAGCGTAAAATATATATACATAACAGTTACCGGTTAAGGAGATTGATTATAATGGTAAAACCGACAGTAGCAGAACTTTCAATGGGAAACAAATATAACCGCTATGTACTTGTAATGATGGCGGCAAAGGGTGCGAAATACGTAATCGACAGAGAAAATTACGATAAAGAGCATCCGCAGAACGATATGTTCGCATTTACCGAGCCTGAGCTTGTTCATATCGACTATAACAACAAGCCCGTAACCAACGCAATAAAGCTTTTCCATGACGGAGATATGTTTATAAAGCTTCCGCCCGAAGCACAGCAGGCTTCCGACGACCATATGGCTCAGTGCAAGGCAAGCGAGATGCTTGAAGAGGACTGATAAAGAGCGCTTTTCACAGCTTACCGAACGGAGGATCTTTCTTTGCTGTACGTTTGTGCGCACATATTGAATATTCCTTATCATATAGATAAACCGTATACCTACCACTTGCCCATGCAGCTTGAAAGCAGGGTAAAAGTCGGCAGTGTTGTCGTTGTGCCGTTCGGCGGCGCAAACAGGCTGAAAAATGCGGTTGTGGTGAGCATTTCCGATAATACCGACTGTAAAAACACAAAGCCGGTTGCCGGAGTGCCGGGAAAATATATGTACGTGTCCGAAGAAATGTTGGGACTCTGCACATTCATGAAAGAAAACCTTTTCTGTTCGTTCGGAGACGCGGTAAGATGCGTTCTTCCGTCGGGACTGGGAGTAAAGGCTGTAAATGTGTATTCTCCGGTTTGCGATGACGGCGGAAAATATGATGAAAAGGCATATTCGGGGCTTAACGACGCGGCAAAGGATCTTTTCGGTTTTTTGAAAAGAAACGGAGAGGTGTCGGAGACCGAAATAAAGAAAAAATACGGCAGAGGAGCGTCGGCTTGTATCGTCGCACTCGAAAAACTCGGACTTTGCGCGTCAAACGACGGTTTTGAGTGCCGTATCAACGAAAAGAATGAAAAATATGCGGCTCTTTCGGAAGATGATGAAACCGTCGAGGGCGTATCCTGCGGAAAGATAAAGCTTACGCCTAAGCAGTTCAGCGTTTTTGAAACGCTCATGAGATATGAGTCGCCCTGTCCCGTAACCGAACTGTCAGAAGCGTCGGGTGCGGGTATTTCTGTTATAACAGAACTTTCAAAAAGGAACATAATAAGGCTGTTCGACGTCGAAAAGGACAGGAGCGAGGCTCTTTTAAAGCCGTCAAAAGACGCGCGCTACGGCGAGTTTTCGCTGTCCGAAAAGCAGAATGCGGCATATGAAACGCTGCTTTCCCTTTATGAAACAAAGACGGCAAAAGCCGCGCTTATGTACGGCGTTACGGGTTCGGGAAAGACAAACGTAATGTTAAAGCTTATCGACCGCGTGCTGGAGGACGGAAAGAGCGTTATAGTGCTTGTGCCGGAAATATCTCTTACGGGTCAGACCGTCGGACGTTTCTCGGCAAGATACGGCGAAAAGGTTGCGCTTATACATTCCGGACTTTCCGCCGGAGAGCGCATGGACGCATGGAAAAAGATCATCGAGGACAAAGCAAAGGTCGTTATCGGAACGCGCTCTGCGGTGTTCGCGCCGGTGAAAAATCTCGGGCTTGTGGTGCTTGACGAAGAACAGGAAAGCTCGTTCAAATCCGAACGCTCTCCGAAGTACCACGCAAGGGATATTGCAAGATTCAGGTGCGCGTATAATGACTGTCTCATGCTGCTTGCGTCGGCAACGCCGTGTATCGAGAGCTTTTATAAGGCAAAAAGCGGGAAGTATACGCTTGTAACGCTTGACGAAAGATATAACGGCACGGAACTTCCCGAAGTCATGTTCCACGATATGAGAACGGAGCCGTATTTTGAAGTAAATGACGAAACGCAGGACGACGAAGAAAACGGCGGCATGAAGGGCGCCGTACCGTCAACACTCGGTTCTACGCTTAAAGCCGAGCTTGAGAAAAATCTGAAAAACGGCGAACAGTCGATACTTTTCATAAACAGACGCGGTTTCCGCGCCTTCGCACAGTGCCACAGCTGCGGTCATACCTTTGAATGTCCCAACTGTTCGGTAGCTCTCACACACCACAGAAACCCTGCAAACAAAAGAGATTTTCTCGTCTGCCACTATTGCGGATATACCTCGCAGCTGCCCGATAAATGCCCGGTCTGCGGCAAGGATAAAAGCATCGTGTACATGGGCGCCGGGACGCAGCTTCTCGAAGCACAGTTGAAAAAGACTTTTCCCGGAATAAGGGTGAGCCGTATGGACGCCGATACGACGGTCGCAAAGTTTTCGCATGAGAAGATTTTGGACGAATTCAGAAACGGCGGCAGCGATGTTCTGGTCGGCACTCAGATGGTGGCAAAGGGACACGATTTTCCTAACGTTTCGCTTGTCGGAGTAATAAACGCCGATACATCGCTTTATGCGAACGATTACCGCGCCAACGAAAAGACATTTTCGCTGCTGACCCAGGTTCTCGGACGTGCCGGAAGAAACGGAAAACGCGGCAGAGCCGTGATACAGACCTATTCGCCCGATAATGATGTCCTGAATTTGTCTGGACTTCAGGATTATAACGCCTTTTACGAACGCGAGATAATGTTCAGAAAGGCGGCGCTGTTTCCTCCGTTCTGCGATATAGTGACGGTAACGATTTCGGGAGAGGTCGAAAACGACGTGATAAACGCCGTAAAGGATTTCGGCGCCGGGCTTGACGAAAAGGCGAAAAGCGAGTACGCCGACGTAAAGTTTATACTTTTCGGACCGTTCAGAAACGAAGTCTATAAGCTTTCGGGAAAGTACAGAATGAGATTTATCATAAAGTGCAAAAACTCAAAGCGTATGCGCTCAATGCTTTCCGAACTGCTTTGCAGATATTCCGCAGGGCTGAAAGGACTTAATATCGGAATTGACATTAATCCGCTTAACTTGTAAATACAGAAAAAATACAGTTTATCAGAAAGAGATGTATATAAATGGCAATACTTAAAATCGTAACCGAAGAAGATCCGATACTGCGAAAAATAAGCAAGCCCGTCGATACCGTGACAGACAGGTTAAAGACGCTGCTTGACGATATGGCGGATACGCTTATTGATCAGAACGGCGTGGGACTTGCCGCCGTACAGGTCGGAATACTCAGAAGAATATATATAATAGACGCCGGCGCCGAAGAGGGCGAACACGAAATAATCGAGTTTATAAACCCCAAGATAATCAAGACCGAAGGCACTCAGAAAGACGTCGAAGGCTGCCTTTCCATTCCCGGTAAATACGGCATTACCGAAAGACCCATGACCGTGACCGTCGAGGCTCAGGACAGAAACGGAAATAAATTTACCTATACCGGTTCCGAGCTTTTAGGAAGATGCCTCTGCCATGAATATGACCATCTTGACGGAATACTCTATACCGATAAGGCAATCAAAATGCTCGATAAAGACGAAATTGAGGAATGATCTGAAATGAAAATACTTTTTATGGGCACGCCGGACTTTGCAGCCGACTGCTTAAAGGAACTGATAGAAGAAAACCGCGACGTCGCAGCCGTTATAACCCAGCCCGATAAGGCTATGGGACGCGGCATGAAAACGGGATATTCGGCGGTAAAAAAATATGCGCTTGAATGTGAAAAGCCTGTTTTTCAGCCCGAAACCTTAAAAGACGGCGCGATAAGCGAGCTGCTTAACGATATAAACCCCGACGTTATAGTTGTTGTCGCATACGGAAAAATACTTCCCGAATACGTGCTTAATTACCCGAAATACGGCTGTATAAACGTCCATGCGTCGCTGTTGCCGAAATACAGGGGCGCGGCACCCGTGCAGAGAGTCGTAATGAACGGAGAAACCGAGACGGGCGTTACGACAATGCTTATGGATAAGGGACTTGATACGGGCGATATGCTGCTTTGCGCAAAGACGGATATAGGCATTGACGACGACGCGGGAAAGGTTTTCGGCGAACTTTCCGAAATGGGCGCGAAGATTTTGTGCGAAACGCTTGACGGACTTGAAAACGGCAGTATCAAGCCCAAAAAGCAGGACGAAAGCCTTGCGACGTATGCAAATAAGATTTCAAACGAAGAATGTGCGATAGATTTTAATATGCCGGTGAAAAACGTGCATGATAAGATAAGGGGACTCAATCCTTTTCCCGGCGCGTTCTGCTATCATAACGGAAAAGTGCTTAAACTTTGCTTCTGCACGGTGTTTGACGAAAAGGTAGACTTTGATATTTCAAAGGCAGTGCCGGGAGAGGTTGTCGAGGCGTCAAAACGCGGCGTTTTCGTAAAGTGCGCGGACGGACTTCTGTGCCTCGAAAGAATGAAACCCGAGGGAAAGGGCGTTATGAGCAGCGCCGATATGGTAAACGGCAGAAAAATTTCAGCCGGAGATGTTCTCACACCCGAAAAAGAGTAAATGCTTGTTTTGTAAAGGAGAAAATTATGCCTTATTTCTATTATTCGCCCGATTCTTTTTCGACATATGTGTTTCTTGTGCTTCCTGCGGTTATCTTTGCCTTGTGGGCAAGCACAAACGTAAACATGACGTTTAAAAAATATGCGAAGGTGAAAGCTCAGTGCGGCTGGACGGGAGAAATGGCGGCAAGGCGTATCTTAGACGCAAACGGTCTGAGAGACGTGCGTATAGAGCATATTTCCGGAAACCTTACCGACCATTACGATCCGAGAACAAACGTCATAAGACTGTCTGACTCGGTGTATTCAAATAACAGCGCCGCCGCGATAGGAGTTGCCGCACATGAGGCGGGACACGCAGTTCAGTACGCCGTAAACTACGCACCCATACACATAAGAGCCGCAATAATACCCGTGTGCAATATAGGTTCAAACCTTGCAATGCCGCTTGTAATACTCGGACTTCTGCTAGGTTCGTACGGACTTGCAAATATAGGAGTTCTCGCTTTCGGACTTGCAACGCTGTTCCAGCTTGTGACGCTGCCTGTTGAGTTCAATGCGAGCGCACGTGCAATGAAAGCGCTGAGCGAAAGCGGATATATGACCGACACCGACCTTAAAGCGTCGAGAAAGGTGCTGACGGCTGCGGCTTTGACATATGTTGCGGCACTTGCCGTATCTCTTGCAAACCTGCTTCGCCTGTTTATACTAGTAAACGGCTCAAACCGCAGGGACAGGTAAGTAAAGTTGAATAACGCAACACCGAGAAGCGCGGCGGTTCTTTCGCTCAACGCTTCGTTAAAAAACGGAAAATTTGTAAATCTGGAGCTTGACTCCGCAATAAAAAAATACGGCTTTGAGGATAAGGATAAAACTTTTTTCACGAGGCTGCTGTACGGCACGGTCGAGAAAAAGCTTACTCTTGAATATATTGTACAAAAGCTGTCGAGTACGCCGGTTTCAAAAATTCAGCCGCTTGTTATGTGTATACTCGAAACGGGACTTTATCAGATTTTTTATATGGACAGAGTTCCCGACAGCGCGGCGTGCAACGAATCCACAGAGCTTGTAAAACAGCTCTGCCCCAAAGCATATGCCGGATTTGTCAATGCGCTGCTCAGAAACGCGGCGAGAAACAAGGACGAAATTCTTGGGGAAATTGAAAATCTGCCCGGCACTTTCGGACTGTCGGTAAGGTACAGCGTTCCCGAATGGACGGTAAAGCTGTGGCAGAAAGATTACGGCTGTGCCGAAAAGATACTTGACGCGCTGTGTACGGAGGTTCCGCATCTTACGCTCAGAGTAAATACCATGAAGATAAGTGCAGATGAGCTTTGCACGCATTTTGATAAATCGCTCAGGGCAGCCGTCACGTCCCAAAGCAATATAACGGTTTCGTCCTCGGCGAGCGTTAAAGAACTGTACGGATATAACGAAGGTCTTTTCTTTGTTCAGGATACGGCGTCAACGCTTGTTTCCTCGCTTATAAACAGGGACGTTTTCAAAACGCAGAAACCGATTATTGCCGATACCTGTTCGTGTCCGGGAGGAAAATCCTTTTCGGCGGCGATAAACCTCGCAGACGAGTGCGAAATACATTCCTACGATCTTCACGCAAACAGATTAAAGCTTGTGTCGGACGGCGCAAAAAGGCTCGGACTTAAAAGCATATCGGTAAAGGCAGCCGACGGAAGAACGGGAGATCCGGAGCTTTTCGGAAAAGCCGACGCAGCGATCTGCGACGTCCCCTGCTCGGGACTCGGAGTAATTGCAAAAAAGCCGGATATACGCTATAAAGACCTTTCCGATATAGAAAGACTGCCTGAAGTTCAGCTTGCAATACTCAAAACCTCGGCAAATTACGTAAAACGCGGCGGATTTATTGTTTATTCCACCTGTACGCTGCGCAATGCCGAAAATAATGACGTTGTAAATGCGTTTCTTTCGGAAAACGGAGATTTTGAACTTTGTCCGACGGGACTTCCGGGAGATAAGGACGGAATGTGTACATTTCTGCCGCATAAAACGCACACAGACGGATTTTTTGCGGCAAAGCTTGTAAAAAAGGCGTGAATTCGCCGAAATAACCGCACATAAAAGCGCTTAAATTTTAAAAGGGTGACATTTTTGGACAAAAAAGACATATCGAGCCTGCTTCCCGAGGAGCTTTGCGAATATCTGTCGGCTCTTTCGGAGAGTACCGGCGTGAAAATAGAAAAATACCGCGCGTCGCAGATATTTTCGTGGCTTGTAAAGGGCGCGGCGGATTTTTCAGAAATGGGAAATATCCCGAAAAATATAAAAGCCGTACTGGAGGAAAACGCATATATTACTCTGCCTCAGATACAGACAAAGCTTGTTTCCAAAATTGACGGAACGGTAAAATATCTGTTCAGACTTCACGACGGAGAGTGTATAGAGAGCGTGTTTATGAGATACGAACACGGAAATACGCTTTGCATTTCTTCACAGGCAGGCTGCCGTATGGGCTGTACCTTCTGCGCGTCGACCCTGAACGGACTTTCGCGAAATCTTCTTCCGTCCGAGATGACGGGACAGGTAATAGCCGCGCAGAAAGACCTCGGCGAAAAGGTTTCCAATATCGTAATGATGGGAATAGGCGAGCCGCTTGACAATTACGATAACGTTAAAAAATTTCTGACGCTTGTAAACTGTCCCGACGGACTTAATATAGGACTGCGCCACATTTCTCTTTCGACCTGCGGACTGTGCGATAAGATACGCGCGCTTGCCGACGAAAAACTTCAGATAACGCTGTCGGTCTCTCTCCATGCAAGCGACTCCGAAACGCGTAAAATGCTTATGCCCGTAGCAAGAAAGTTTGAGCTTGACGAGCTTATGGACGCCTGCCGTTATTACATAAGCAAGACAGGACGCAGAATTTCGTTTGAATATTCCATGATACACGGCAAAAACGATACTCCGGAATGTGCGGAAAATTTAAAAAAACTGCTTTCGGGAATGCTGTGCCATGTAAATCTTATACCGCTTAACGACGTAAAGGAAAGAAACTATACCAGAAGTTCGAGAGAGGCAATACAGAGGTTTTCAAAAATACTTGAGGACGGACATATAACCGTTACCGTAAGACGAAAGCTCGGCTCAGACATAAACGCCTCCTGCGGACAGCTCAGGGCAGGAAACGCGAAGTAACCTTTTTTGCATGGGAGTGAAAATAAAAACATGACATCTTTTTTCGGAATGACCGACATCGGACTTAAAAGACAGACAAACCAGGACAGCTTTTATGCAGGCTACATAACTCCCGACGTGCTGCTGTGCGCGGTGTGCGACGGTATGGGCGGCGCAAACGGAGGCTCTGTCGCAAGCAGACTTGCCGCCGAAGAATTTTCACAAAGCGTAAAAGACAGTCTTGAAAAGAATCCAGACGCGGACGCGCTTGCCGTAATGTCCCATGCCGTGAATAAAGCAAATATGGCGGTTTATGAAAAGTCGCTTTCGGATAAAGAGCTGTCGGGAATGGGTACAACGCTTGTGAGCGCTTTGTTTGACGGACAAAAGGTGTACTTTGCAAGCGTAGGCGACAGCAGAATATACATAATCAAAAACGGCACGCTCTATCAGCTTTCCCATGACCACTCGTATGTGCAGACGCTTGTTGACAGCGGACAGATAACCGAGAGCGAGGCGCGCGTTCACCCCAACAGAAACATAATAACAAAGGCTGTCGGTATTACGGGAGAACTTGAATGCGATCTTTTCGTTATGGACAGAGAAAATATGGACGGGGTTCTGCTGTGCAGCGACGGACTCTGTGGATATGTGGAGGAACAGAGCTTGAACGAAGTGCTGAAAGATCACCCCGAACCCGAAGAGCTTGTCGTAAAATACGTGGATATGGCTCTCGACGAGGGCGGAGCAGACAATATAACCGTGGTTGCGGTAAGACTCGGAAAAGATACGGATAATAAAGATATAAGTGCGGAAAGGACGGTACGCTGATGGATAATTCATTTGAAAAGCTCATTAACAGAGTTCTCGACGGACGTTACAGAATAGAAAACGTGCTCGGCATAGGAGGCATGGCATACGTGCTCAAAGCCACCGATATGCAGAACGGAAACCGCACGGTTGCGATAAAGATACTCAACGACGAATGCAACAGCGACGAAAGAGCCGTAAAGCGTTTTGTCAATGAGTCCGAGGCGGTATCAATGATCTCCGCGCCCAATATCGTAAAGATATACGACGTTGCGATTTCAGATACGCTTAAATATATCGTAATGGAGTATATCGACGGCATAACCTTAAAAGATTATATAGATAAAGTCGGCGCACTCGGCTGGAAAGAGGCTGTGCATTACGTAAAGCAGATACTTTCCGGACTTTCCGCGGCTCACGAAAAGGGAATAATACACCGCGACGTAAAGCCGCAGAACGTTATGCTCTTAAAGGACGGACACGTTAAGGTCACGGATTTCGGCATAGCGAAAATGCCTACCTCCGAGCCTATTACAATGACCGATAAGGCAATCGGCACGGTGAATTATATAAGCCCGGAGCAGGCAAGCGGAGGAAAAGTTGATTTCAAGTCCGATCTGTATTCCGTCGGCGTAATGCTTTATGAAATGGTTACGGGCAGACTGCCGTTTACCGCGGACAGCCCGGTTGCCGTCGCCATGATGCAGGTCTCAAACGAGCCTGTCGCACCGAGAGAGATTAATCCCAGCATACCCATAGGTCTTGAGCAGATAATACTCAAAGCCATGTGCAAAGATCCGGACGGACGCTTTACCAGCGCAAACGCCATGATAAAGGCTTTGGATTATTTCGTAAAGAACCCGACCGTTGTTTTCGCACAGCCCGATAACGCGTCGCAGGGTGCAAAGAATAAGCCTATCGACGTTATTCCGGGAACGGACGACGGCAAGAATAAAAAGGATAAGAAAAAATCAAAGCCGATGTACCCGGTAATACTCGGTATAACGCTTGCGTTTTTTATTGTAGCGATAGGAACGCTTGTTTATCTTCTTGCAAACCGCGACGTTTTCGGTTCCGAGGGCTTTTCGGGAATAGATAAGTTTTTGGGAATAGAAAACAATAACAGCGACGATAAAAAGATGACGGTCGAATCCTTTATAGACCGCACATATGACGAAAACCTTGAAGCGGAACTTAAAGAAAAGGGTTATTCCGTCGCAAAGATAAATTACGTAAGAAACGAGCTTAAACCCGAAAGCTGCATAATAAATCAGGATCCCGAACCGGGTTCGATAAGGATAAAACCGGCACAAGGCAAGACGCTTGAGCTTACGCTTTACGTCAATATGGGCGCGGTTGAAACAAAAATGCCCGACTGTGTGCTTACCGACGGAGATACCGCAGTAAGATACCTTACGAACGAGTTTAATTCCGTGCTTATTGACAGCTATGACGGCTCTAATATAACTACCGAAAAAAAGAGCAGCGATACCGTTCCCAAGGGCTTTGTAATCGAAACCGATCCCGCACCCGGAACAAAGATCACCGTTACAAACGACATTAAAATAAAGCTGTATGTAAGTACGGGTCCCGAAAAGAAGAACGCAATCATGCCGCAGATTGTCGGAAAGACTCTCGACGAGGCAAGACGGCTTCTCGATGAAAGCGGACTTTCATTCGGCAATACCGTAAACGTTGACAACGACGAATATCCGGCAGGCTACGTCGTAAAGGCAAGCGTTGCTGCGGGAGAAGAAGTTGAGGCAGGTACTACGGCTGTTGACGTGTGGGTAAGCAGAGGACAGAGTAATTCGGGCAGCCATAATAATACGCCGTCCGACACTTCGGGCGCTCACAATAAAAACGATAATACCCAGACCGGCACAAATACGGGTACGTCCCATGTTTCCGGCAATAACGGAGAAAATTCCGGCACGCAGACGCCCGATAATTCCGAAACAAACGCCGGTAATAATTCCGGAAATACTTCTGAAAATCAGAACGGCGAATCCTCCGAGAACACTTCGGACGGAGGACTGGACGCGCTTCTCGGTCTGAGAGGCGAAGAGGATAGCGCAGGCTGATAATGGAGAATATGACACTTGAAGTCCGTGACGGACTTATAGTAAAAAGCGTCGGAGGACTGTACAGCGTAAGAACAGCCGACGGCAGCATTACCGAATGCCGCGCAAAGGGCAGTTTCAGAAAAAACGGCATGAATCCTCTTGCCGGCGACAGGGTGTGCTTTGAAGTGCAGAAAGACGGCAGCGGATTTATAACGCGTATATACGACAGGAAAAATTCGCTTATACGCCCGGCTGCGGCGAATATAGATATGATTGTTATCGTTGCGGCGTCGGCAGATCCGAATCCCGATATGTTTGTGCTGGATAAGCTTACGGCAGTGGCTGCGGTAAATAATATCGAGGTGCTGCTTGCCGCCAATAAAGACGATATAAAGAGCGCGGACGAACTTTGCGCAGTCTACTCGGCGGCAGGCTTTCAGACGGAGGCTGTTTGCACAAAAAAGCAAGAATTGTACGCGCCTGCGTTTGAACGCATAAGAAATAAGCTCTGCGGAAAGATTACGTTTTTTACGGGTGCGTCCGGCGTCGGAAAATCAAGCCTTATAAATGTGCTGTTTCCGTCGCTTGAGCTGTCAACCGGCTCTTTAAGCAGAAAAATTCAGCGAGGAAAGCATACCACGCGCACAACCGAGCTTTTCTGCGTCGGAGAAAATACCTTTATCGGAGATACGCCGGGGTTCAGTATGCTTGACGTCGCGGGATTCGGCATGATAAATTCCGAAAGTCTGCTTGCGGCGTTTCCCGATATAGAAAAGTACGCGTTTGACTGTAAGTATACAAAGTGCACCCACGTCTGCGAGGACGGCTGCGGAGTGATGAAAGCGCTGAACGACGGAAAAATTCAGCCTTCAAGGCATGAAAGCTATAAAAGACTCTATGATGAACTTAAACAAATAAAACCGTGGGATAATAAGGAATAATATTTTGATAAGAAAAGCAAATTGTAAAAATGACATCGAAAAGGCAGCGGAAATATACGAAAAGATAGAAAAACTCGAACTTGAGGGCGCGTATCATACGGGCTGGAAACTCGGAATTTATCCGACATATCAGACGGCAGACGGCGCGTACTCGGCTGATGAGCTTTACGTTTTTGAAGATGAAAACGAAAATATTGCAGCCTCCGCGATAATCAATCATAAGTGCTCCGATTCCTATAAAGAAGGAAAGTGGAATATCAAGGCGGACGGAAATGAAATCCTTGTTCTGCATACGCTGTCGGTCGATCCCGACATAAAGGGTAAGGGTATAGGAAAACAGTTTGTGGCATTTTATGAAGATATGGCAAGAAAACTGTCCTGTAAAACGCTGAGAATGGATACAAACCAAACGAATTCCGCGGCAAGAGCGCTTTATAAGAAACTCGGTTTTACGGAAGTCGGTATCGTTCCGTGCGAATTTAACGGCATTTCCGGCGTCAACCTCGTACTGCTTGAAAAAATACTTAAAAAACAAACAGCGTCCGCGCGCTTGCCGCACGGCAATTTCACGTTGCGGTTTTGCGGACAGCGTTAATTCACTGGCAAAAATAACATAGTTGCAAAAAAAGAAAATCTGTGCTAAAATATATTGTTACATAAAAAATCAAACTACCGGAGGAAAGAAAAGTGCCGAAAAAATCAGGCGAATACGGCGACCAGAGTATATCCGCACTGAAAGGCCCGGACAGAGTAAGAAAACGTCCCGGCGTAATATTCGGTTCGGACGGAATAGAGGGCTGCGAGCACTCGTTTTTTGAAATACTTTCAAGGGGAGAGGGATTTCTTCTGGTAATATATTAGCATATCCAAATGTGCGCATATATTGCATTTGCAACTACAAAAAAATTCCGGGTATCCGGCTGGCTGAAAAGGCGCTCTGTAAAAGCATCTGATCCGAAAAACGGAGCGTCCGGCCGGGGTGTGCGCGGCGCGGTATTTTTTTCGTATTTCAAAAGTTGACATAACGGTGTGGAAAACTCTGTGGAGAATGTGCAAAACCCCGATGAAAAGGGCATTGAGCTGGGTGACGGCCAGGTTATGAGAAATTTTACGCAATAACATTTTTGTAAAATTTGTGTGAAGCGTCGGGAAGCGGGCGGGATCACGGCGTCTTTTGGGGGAGCACTTGAAGGACAGCGCCGGGTGTGCTACAATAAATTTATGAATTTTACGGCAGACACTGCCTTTGGAGGAACTTAATGGCAACCAAGAAGCAGGACTATGGCAACGACAGCATTTCGGCATTAAAGGGCGCAGACCGGGTCCGGAAGCGGCCCGGCGTCATTTTCGGCTCCGACGGACTGGAGGGCTGCGAGCACGCGGTGTTCGAGATTCTCTCCAACTCCATCGATGAGGCCCGGGAGGGCCA
>URVJ01000015.1 GCA_900551295.1 uncultured Eubacteriales bacterium
GAAAATCTTTTGTCATTTATCCTCGCAGAGGACTTTTTCGATTCCGAAAAGTGAGAGAATAGAGTTGCAAGTGGCAGTGAATTATCCTTTTTAGCCCTAAATAATCTAATGTCAGCCCAAATAATCAGTACCCCGAAAAAAGTAGAGAAAGGAAGATATCCGTTGACGGAACAAATTTTCCAAAACGCTAAACGCGCGGCATATAACTGCGCAAACCTGCCGTCCGATGTAAAAAATAACGCGGTAAAAAATATAGCCGCAGTAATAAAACAAAACGCCGAAGAAATAATAGAGGCAAATAAGATCGACCTTGAAAATGCAAAGGCGGCAGGAATTTCGGCGGCAATGCTCGATAGACTTCGCTTTGATGAGAAAAAAATCGACGCCGTTGTAAACTCTCTGTTTAAAGTCGCGGCACTTCCCGACCCTGTCGGAACAGGTACCGTGCAGACGCGCCCGAACGGACTTGAAATTCAAAAGGTGCGCACGCCGCTCGGAGTTGTGGGTATAATCTTCGAGGCAAGACCTAATGTTACCGTTGACGCGGCAAGCCTTTGCCTGAAAACAGGTAACGCTTGTATACTCCGAGGAGGAAAAGAGGCGGTAAATACAAACGTCGCACTCGGTAAGGCTATATCTCAGGCTTGCGTGCAGTCCGGCATAGATGAATTTGCCGTACAGGTCGTTTCCGATACCTCGCGTGACAGTGCAAACGCTCTTATGACCGCAAACGGATATGTAGACGTGCTTATTCCGAGAGGCGGTAAAAGTCTTATAAACAGCGTCGTAAAAAATGCAACCGTTCCGGTTATCGAAACGGGCGCAGGTAACTGCCATGTGTACGTAGACCGGTACGCAGACCTCGATATGGCGCTTGAAATCACCGATAACGCTAAAAATCAGCGTCCGTCGGTTTGTAATGCCGCGGAAAGCCTGTTGGTTCACAGTAAAGTCGCACATGAATTTCTGCCGAAACTTAAAAAGCTGTTCGATGAAAGAAAAACCGAACTTCGCGGCTGTGACAGAACGCTTGAAATACTTCCCGATATCGCGCACGCGTCGGACGAGGATTTTTATACCGAGTATAATGACTATATCATGTCGGTGAAAATTGTCGATAGCGTTCAAGAGGCTGTCGCGCATATAAATGAGCACAGCACTCACCATAGTGAGGCAATAATTACCGAAAATATGCAAAACGCACGGTTCTTTACCCAAAATACCGATTCCGCGGCAGTCTATGTCAATGCATCCACTCGCTTTACCGACGGAGAAGAATTCGGACTCGGCGCGGAAATAGGCATAGCAACCCAGAAGCTCCACGCAAGAGGCCCTATGGGACTTGAGGCGCTTACAACGGTAAAATATATCGTACACGGAAACGGACAGATAAGAAACTGAAATTTATAAATTTAAGGGGAGATTATAAATTATGTTTTCAAAAAATTTCTACGGTGCGGGTAAGGAATACTGTACTTATGACAAGCACGTAAACGCACCGTATCTGCGCCGCACATTTGAACTGGATAAGATTCCGGAAACCGCGTCGCTGAAGATAACTTCTTCGGGATTTTATGAGCTGTACATAAACGGAGAGAAGATAACAAAGTGTCCGCTGTCGCCGTATATCACAAATCCCGACAGCGTGCTTGTGTATGATACGTATGACCTTATACCGTATCTTAAAAGCGGAGAAAACTGCATAGGTATTATTCTCGGAAACGGACTTGTAAACTGTCTCGGAGGATTTATCTGGGACTTTGAGAAAGCGCCTTACAGGGCGGCGCCGTCGGCAGCGTTTTACTTTGAGGCAAAGAACGGCGATAAGACCGTGCTCAGCTTTGAGGCGGACGAGAATATAAAAACTCACCCGTCGCCGATACTCTTCGACGATCTCCGCAGCGGAGTTATATATGACGCACGCCTTGAAATTCCCGACTGGTGTAAGCCGGGCTTTGACGATAAAGACTGGACGCCTGCAATAAAGGCTGATACTCTCAGAGGCGAGCCTGTCGATTTCGATACCGATAAGCTTTCTTTTTCGGAAATACTCGACGCCGTAAGCTTTGAGCAAGGTAAGGAGCAGGAAATTCAGGTGTCGGACCGTAAACGTCCCATGCCGCCGTCGGTACAAGTTATGGAAAACGATAAACAGGGCTATGTGTACGATTTCGGCAAGAACAGCGCCGGCGTTCCGATTTTTAAGATCAAGGGAAAACCCGGTCAGATGATAGCTCTGCAATTCTCGGAGTATTTCCGCGGCGGAGTTTATTCGTATGAGAATACAAACACATTTTACCCGGACGGATATACCCAGAGAGATTATTATATCTGCCGCGGAGACGGCAGCGAGGAAACTTTCATGCCGCCGTTTACATATCACGGAGCGCAGTATTGCACCGTTATCGGCGCGGAAAAAGAACAGCTCGATATAGATACGGTCAAATTCTGCGTTATACATTCGGATTTTGTTTCAAGAGGAGATTTTGACTGTTCGGACAGAATTGCGTCGGAACTGCAGAAAGCCGTAAGAAGAAGCGACCTTGCAAACTTTGTATATTTCCCGACAGATTGTCCGCACCGCGAAAAGAACGGCTGGACGGGCGACGCGTCGATGTCCGCGGAACAGTTTACGCTCAATTTCGGCGTTGAAAAGAGCCTGAAATTCTGGATGCGCCTTATACGTCAGTCGCAGAGAATTGACGGCGCGATAGCCGGAATAGTGCCGACGTCGGGCTGGGGATATGCCTGGGGCAACGGGCCTATCTGGGACTCGGTAATCGTCGAGCTGCCTTATCAGACGTATAAGTACCGCGGAGATATTTCGATGTTTAAGGAAAACGCGGATATGGTGCTGCGTTATCTTCATTACGCCGCGAAAAAGCGTAATAAGAGAGGGCTTTGCGCATTCGGACTTACCGACTGGGTTCAGCCGGGATATGACAGCGCAAATCCGACAACTCCTCAGGTCGTTACCGATACGTTTATGCTTGTAAATATCTGCCGTAAGGCAGGAATTATGTTCGCCGCGGCAGGACTTAAAGCCGAGAGCGACTATGCGTATTCGCTTATGAACGAGTACAGAAACGCCGCAAGGGAATATCTTGTCGATCTCAATACAATGACCGCACTCGGAGAAACGCAGTGCGCACAGAGCGCCGCAATATACTATGAAATATTCGATAAGGCTGAAATTCCCGAAGCAGGGCGCAGACTTGTGGAAATAGTGCATAGAGCGAATGACGTTTTCGACTGCGGAATGCTCGGCGTAAGGCTTGTGTTTAACGTGCTTGCGGATCTCGGATATGCAGATCTTGCGTATAAGATGATCACGCGCTCCGATGTGCGCGGATACGGTATATGGATCGAAAAGTTCGGTATCTCCACACTTCCCGAATCGTTCGAGGATACTATCGACGGATTTACCACCTCTCTCGATCATCATTTTCTCGGTGATATTTCTGATTTCTTTATTACAAAAATTGCAGGTATTCGCGTAAATCCTAAGCTTGATGACGCAAATTATGTCGAAATCAGACCGAATTTTGTTAAAACGCTTGACAGCGCCTGCGCACACTACGATACTGTTTCCGGTAAAGTCTCGGTTTCCTGGAAACGCTCTCCCGACGGCACTGTCTCAGTTTCCGTCGATAAACCTTGCGCGGTCAGAGTAAATCTCTTCCTCCCCAAAGGCTTTGTCTGCACTACTCCCGGTTTCTATCGCGGCAAATCCGCTCTCCTTAACTTCTCCGGCGTAACAGACGCAAAGGAGTACGCGCTTTAAGAGTATGCGCTTTAAGAGTACGCGCTTTCTTTTTAAAAAGAAAGCAGCAAAGAAAACGGTGGAACGCGCTTTTCTGAAGAAAAGCTGCAAAAGACTTTAATAGCCCCTAAATAAGAAAAAAGTTAGGGGCTATTCTGTGCCGCCGGCTTGTGCCGTCCGCAGTCAAACAGCAGGACTGCGGACTCAAATCTGAGCAGGTGCGTGAGTAAACTATGGAAATTGTGTACTATGGGTAACTTTGGAAAGTGATGTTACTTCGCACCAACCAAACATAAAACTAAAATTCAGCAAAGTCATCTCGCGACAGCGAGCCGGGCAGAAAAACACGTCCTGTTGACTGCAAAATAACTTGAGAAAATTACTTTTTTGCACCCAAAATAAAGTTTACGCAGACCGTAACGTGACATGGCATAAAAGTTTGGCATTATGTCAACTAAACCGTGTTTAGATACCAACCCCATCGAGCAGTGCGGAGCATCTGCGAGCGATTTCGCCGTAGGTTACTTGGACGCACCGTAGTAACAAGTGGTCGTTTTGGTAAGGGTTTTGGAGGGGAAGAATGTGCGTTTAGGGCGAAATCCTCCACGTAGACACGCTTTCGCGGCGGCGTCTGAGCCGCGAAAATCTTTTGCCTTTTATCCTCGTAGGGGACTTTTTCGATTCCGAAAAGAGGAGATATGAGGTTGCAATTGGAAGTGAATGTCCCGCTTCAGCCCAAAATAATCAAAAAAAGAAAATAGAAAAAGAAAAGAGGAGTCCCCGTGAAGTTCTCGGTAGTAGGAATCCAGCACCCGCATATATACGGAATGACAAGTGAACTTGTCGCACATGGTGCAGAACTCGTCTCGGCGTATGATAGCGATAAGACCGCACTTGACGCGTTCGTAAAAAAGTACCGGGGCGTAAAGGCGGCAAGATGCGAAGAAGAAATACTCGAAGATAAAAACGTTCGGCTCGTGGCAGGCGCCGCAGTTACGTCCGAGAGAGCCGATATAGGTATACGCACAATGAATGCCGGTAAAGATTATTTTACCGATAAAGGCCCGTTTACGTCGTTTGAACAGCTCGAAAGAGTAAAGCAGACCGTAAAGCAGACCGGAAAAAAGTATATGGTCTGCTATAGCGAAAGACTTCAGAATTCAAGCGCCGAAATGGCGGGAATGATGATAAAGCGCGGAGATATAGGAAAAGTCGTTCAGGTCGTAAGTATGGGACCGCATAGACTTAACGCAAAGTCAAGACCGGAGTGGTTCTGGCAGAAAGAAAAGTTCGGCGGTATACTCGATGATATCTGCTCGCATCAGTTTGAACAGTTTCTGTACTTCGCAGGCGCAGACAAGGCAAGCGTGGTTTCGGCAAGAGTCGAAAACTTCGCACACCCCGAATATCCCGAATTTGAGGACTTCGGTGAAGCGAGCCTTGTAGCCGATAACGGGGCATCGGGATACGTAAAGGTCGATTGGTTCACACCCGACGGACTTGGTACGTGGGGCGACGGCAGAGCCTTCGTAATAGGCACGGACGGATATATCGAACTCAGAAAAACCATAGATATATGCGGAAGACCGGGTGAAAATCACCTGTTCGTGACTACAAATAAGCAAAAGACAAAGTATATCGACGCAAATTCTTTCGGACACCCGTTCTTTGACGCGTTTATAAAGGATTGCCAAGAACGTACCGAAAACGCAATGACCCAGGAACACGTCTGGGAGAGCGCAAGACTTACGCTTGAGGCTCAGCAAAAGGCCGATGAATTCAGAAAAAAACTAAAAAATATGCTTTAAAGCAAAATAAAGGCGGTAAACATCAATGGAAAAAGCGCATAACAGAGTTGTCGTAAAGGTAGGAACCTCGACGCTTACATACGATAACGGCGGAATCAATATCAAGACAATAGATAAGCTTTGTCAGGTGCTGTCGGCTCTGAGAAATTCGGGATATGAAATAATCCTTGTTTCGTCGGGAGCAATAGCCGTAGGCGTAAATAAAATGAGACTTTCCGAACGCCCGCAAGAGATAAGAATGAAACAGGCGGCGGCAGCCGTAGGTCAGTGCGAGCTTATGCACCTGTACGATAAAATGTTCAGCGAATACGGAAATATGGTGGCTCAGATACTGCTTACAAGCGAGGACTTCGAGGCGGACGATAAGAGAGCAAACCTGCGCAATACCTTTTCCGCACTTCTCGAAAACGGAATTATTCCGATAGTCAATGAAAACGACTCGGTAAGCCATACCGAAATAGAGTCGCCCAAAAAGCTGTTCGGCGATAACGATACGCTCAGCGCCGTCGTTGCGGTAATGTGCGGCGCGGATAAGCTTATAGTACTTTCGGATATTGAAGGACTTTACGATAAAGATCCGCATAAATATACCGACGCAAAGCTGATAAATACCGTTGACAGCATAGACGGCGATATTATGTCGCTGGCAAACGGCGCAGGCACCGCAAGAGGAACCGGCGGTATGATAACAAAGCTCGACGCGGCAAAGCTTGTAACGTCGCACGGGATAGATATGTATATAAATCTCGGCAAATATCCCGAAAGACTGTATGAAATTCTGTCCGGCGTCGATACCGGAACGCGTTTCAAGGCTTGTAAAAATATCGGGAACGATACTCTCTGAATGAGCTTTGCGGATAAAAAGGCATAATTTAAGCCCTGTACGTTTTTGCAGCGTACCGGGCTTGTTTTGTTTCTGACCTGATATAATTTTTAATGACACTCGTCCCAGTTATATCCGTCCTTAACGTCTGCACAGAGCTTTACGCGCAGCTTTGCGGCGTTTTCCATTTCCTCTTTGAGAATAATTTTCGCGCGTTCCGCCTCGTTTTCGGGACATTCGAGAATAAGCTCGTCGTGAACCTGTAAAATGAGCTTAGAGGATAGCTTTTCGGCTTTGAGACGGTTGTAAACGTTTATCATCGCGATTTTGATAATGTCCGCGGCAGTACCCTGTATCGGCGCGTTCATCGCGACTCTTTCGCCGAACATTCTCTGCATGAAAGCCTTGCTTTTGAGCTCGGGAATGTATCTTCTTCTGCCGTAAAGCGTCGTAACAAAGCCGTCGGCATGGGCTTTCTGCTTTTCTCCGTCGAGATAAGCTTTTATGCCGGGATATTTTTCAAAGTAGGTTGCAATATACTGCGCAGCCTCTTTTTTTGTGACCTTTATATCGCCCGCAAGAGAAAAGTCGCTTATGCCGTAGATAATTCCGAAGTTTACGGCTTTCGCTTTCTTTCGCATTTCGGGCGTAACCTCGTCTTTCGGGACTCCGAATACCTGAGACGCTGTGGAGGTGTGAATGTCCGCGCCGCTTTCAAAGGCGGAGCACATATTGTCGTCGTCCGATATAGCCGCCATTATGCGAAGCTCTATCTGCGAGTAGTCAGCGTCAACAAGAACGTGACCTTCTTTCGGAATAAATACTTTTCTGAATTCCCTGCCCTCTTTTGTGCGCACAGGAATGTTCTGCAGGTTGGGATCGGCGCTTGAAAGACGTCCGGTAAGAGTGAGAGCCTGCTTGAAGTTTGTGTGCAGCCTTCCGTCGGAGCTTACCGCCTTTAACAGACCGTCGGCGTATGTGCTTTTGAGCTTTGCGACAAGACGGTACTCGGTGATCTCGTCGATTATGGGACTGTACGGGCGCAGCTTTTCCAGAGTGTCGGCGTCCGTTGAGTAACCGCTCTTGGTCTTTTTGCCGTGCGGCAGCAGCATTTTTTCAAACAGAACCTCGGAGAGCTGTTTCGGCGAGTTGATGTTGAACTCGGTTCCGGCTATTTCGTATATTTCCTTTTCGCGTTTTTGCTGAGCGTCGGACAACAGACTGCCGTATTCGGACAGTTTTTCGCGGTCTATTAAAAATCCCGTTTTTTCCATGTCGGCAAGTACAAATGAGAGCGGAAATTCAATGTTGTAAAGCAGATCATGCTGACGGTTTTTCTCTATGGTTGCGGAAAGCTCCTCTTTGAGTTTAAGAATCGCCGTAACTTCGAGGGTTTTTCTTGTGCGTGTGTCGGTTATGTCCGCACCCGCGCTGCCGTAGACCGTGCATAGACGTTCTTCGGTTATTACGCTTGACGGATCGGCAACATATGACGCGAGCATTACGTCAAAAATTTCGGCTTTTACGCTGTCAAGGCTTATTCCGATTGAATCGAGATACAAAAGCTTTGATTTAAGGTCGTGCAGCGCTATATTGTTGTCTGCACGGCAGAATATCTTTTCGAGATTGTCTTTTGTGAGAGGAAGATCAAATATCTTGCCGCCGTCCGTCTTTATATATATAAGAGAATCGGTTTCGTCGTATGCAAAGGAAAAGACGGTTTCGCCTATTTCGGAAAAGTCGGAAACATCGGTAATCTCGGGAAAGAGCGGCAGGGTTTCGTTTTTTTCTTGCGAATCGGATTCTCGCAAAGAGAGCCTGTCGATTACGGAATTAAGCTCCAGATCTTCGCAGAGAGCCAAAAGTTCTTTTTTTTGTATTCCGTGGTATTCAAGGTCTGAAAGCGACACGCCTATCGGTGCGTCAAGCTTGATTTCGGCTAAAAATCTGCTTTCAAACGCGCTGTCCCTGCCGTCGGCAAGTTTTGCTTTTACGGATTTTGTAATGAGGTCGGTGCTTTCAAGATTTTCGTAGAGATTTTCGAGCGTGCCGAACTTTTTGACAAGATCGACGGCGGTTTTTTCGCCTATTCCGCGAACGCCGGGAATATTGTCGGACGTATCGCCCATGAGAGATTTGACTTCGATGAGCTGTTTGGGCATAAGTCCGTATTTCTGTTCTATGAGCGCGGTATCGGTAAGAATGGTTTCTTTAGTGGACACGTATCTTACAAAAACGTTTTTATTTATAAGCTGATACGAGTCGCGGTCGCCGGTTACGATATAGACCTGCGTGCCGTCATCGGCAAAAGAGCTTAGCGTGCCGAGAATATCGTCAGCCTCGAAGCCTTCGCAGGTTATTGTGTGAAGTCCGAGAAAAGCGGCGGCTTTTTTTGCGTCCTCAAACTGTTCCGCAAGCTCCGGCGGCATACCCGTGCGGTTGGCTTTATAGTAGGAACACGCTTTATGGCGGAACGTCGGGCTTTTCAGGTCGAACGCTATTGCCGCATAGTCCGGCTTTACTTCGCTTATTTCGCGGTTAAGCATATTTATAAATCCGTACACCGCGTTAGTGTTTCTGCCGTCTCTTGTAGTCAGCGGCTTTACGCCGTAAAATGCGCGGTTTACGAGACTATTGCCGTCTACGGCTAATACTTTGGACACGGAGAGTTCCTCTTTTCTTCTTCTTTTCTTTGATTTATGTTGGGCTTGTTTTCTTTTGTTTTGGGCGCTGATTTATTCACTGCCATGTGCAACCCTACTCTCTAACTTTTCGGAATCGTAAAAGTTGCACTCTAAAGAGCGTAAACAAAAGCCGTTCGCGGTTCAAACGCCGCCGCGAAAGCGTGGCTTTATTTTCCACACAAAATTGTATCGTCGGTAAAACTTTCCCACGCCTCAAAAATTCCCTATTTTCGCTCGCAGACGCTCCGCGCTGCTCGATATGGGGTTCTGTACTAAATCAAACTATTTCGGGGAAAGTGTTATTTTTTATATACTTATGCAGTCAACAGGACACACTTTTCCGACCAGCTCGCTGTCGCGAGATGACTACGGCTGAATTTTACTTTTGTGTTTGGTAAACTAAACTTGCAAGTTCGCTCTAAAACGTACTATACCACACCAAACCGCACTTACAAAGATGTGACATGGCACAAAATCCGCATTATGTCAACCAAGCCATTGCTAAGAAACCAACCCCATCGAGCAGTGCGAAGCATCTGCGAGCGATTTTGCAACACAGTCTCGTGGACAGTGCGAAACGAGGATTTTTGAAATTTCGGAGGAGCAAATGGTTTCGGTGCGCAAAATCCTCCTCGTAGCCACGCTTTCGCGGCGGCGTTTGAGCCGCGAAAATCTTTTGCGACTTTTTCGATTCCGAAAAGTCGGTTTGCCCAGACTGCAAGTTTGTTGACACTTTTACTGTTGCACTTGAAAAAGTAAAAGTTAGTTCAGCGAATCCAGCGACATCTCAAACGCCCCTGCAAAGTGCTCCATAAAATACTTAAGCTCCGGACAGTACTCCATGTGCTCGTCAAGCGCACGCTTTGTTGAGTTGAGAGCGTCGCGGAACTCGGAATTTCCGTTTTTGTACTCGTCAACGCATTTGAGATACGCGCACAGCTTGTCCGCGGCCTTTACAATGCGCTTTAAGTCGGCATTTTGCTCAAATTCAAGAATTTCGGTGTAGTTTTCTTTCAGATCTTCCGGAAGCTTTGACAGCGCGTTCTCCACCGCGTTCTTTTCAAGCGATTTGTAGCTTTCGCGTATGGTGTCGTTAAAATATTTGACGGGCGTCGGAAGATCTCCCGTGAATATCTCGCTCATGTCGTGGTACAGGGCGCAGAGCGCGGTCTTTCCGCAGTCGTAATTCTTGCCGAATACCGTGTTGCCTATCTCGGCAAGCGCGTGCGCAAGCATGGAACACTGTGCGCTGTGCTCAAGTAAGTTTTCGCTTGTGATATTTCGCATAAGTCCCCAGCGGTTTATGTATTTCATTCTGAATGCAAGCGCAAAAAATGAGTAGTTTTCCATTACTTCCTCCGGAATTATTATTAATAATGCGCGAAGCGCAATTCATGTGCCCCGCGGGCACAATTCATGAAACCTCAGTTTCAATTCATGCCGACAGGCAATTCATTGCGTTAACATAATTATACCATAAACCATACCCGAAAACAACACGAAAACCGAAAATTTTACACTGCGCGGAGCGCCGCGGCAGAAAAAAACAAAAATAATATGTTAATTTACATAAATTGATATTTACTTAACGGGAAAATAAGTGTATAATTATACTGATATTTTATATTGCCGGAGTGTGCCCCGATAAAAACGCACGCAAAAAACTCCGCAAATAAGGAAAGGCGAAACATGAAAAAGAAAACCTGTCTTGCGATATTTGCAATAACCGCCGCCTGTATTTTTCTCTCGTCCTGTTCTTCGGGAAACGATCCCAAAGAGGGATTTAAAGTTCTGTCGGACGCGAGCTGCGATTTTGCGCTCCGGATACCTTCGGACTGGAATATTTCCTATACCGACAGTATGCTTGCCGCAAACGATCCGGACGATAACGCAAACGTCACCGCGTACAGCTTTGACACTGCGGAAAAAACGGGTGCCGACGATTACTGGGAGCAGTACCTCGAAAACCTCGAAACGCTGTTTACCGTAACCGTGAACAATACCGAGGAAACAACACTTTCGGGCGTCATAGCGCGCCATGTGTTCTATACCGTGGATAACGGAAAGGACAGCTTTAACTGCGAGGCTGTAATCTGTTCGAGAGACTACTATTCAATGTATATAATTACCCTTACTGCGTCTGTCGATACATACGAAAGCCACACCGAGGACTTTAAGAATATAATTTCGTCCTTCAGTTTTAAGTGATAATAACGAAAGAGGTTAAATAATAATGTCAATAATTTCAAAGATATTCGGCACAAGAAGCGAAAGAGAAGTAAAAAAGTTAAACGATACCATAGATAAAATAGAGGCGCTTGACGAAAAGTTTTCCGCAATGAGCGAAAAGGAATTGCGCGGAATGACGGCGGTTCTCAAGGCAAGACTTGCGTCGGGCGAAACGCTTGACGATATACTTCCCGAGGCATTTGCAACCGTAAGAGAGGCTGCGTGGAGAGTTCTCGAAATGAAACACTTCCGCGTTCAGCTCATAGGCGGTATGATACTCCATGAGGGCAGAATTGCCGAGATGAAAACCGGTGAAGGAAAGACGCTTGTCGCAACACTTCCCGCATATCTCAACGCGCTTAACGGCAAAGGCGTCCATGTCGTCACGGTAAACGATTATCTTGCGCGCCGCGACAGCGAATGGATGGGAAAAGTATATAACTACCTCGGACTTTCCGTCGGACTTATAGTTCACGGCATAACCCAGGAGCAGAGAAAAGCCGCATATAACGCGGATATTACCTACGGAACAAACAACGAGTTCGGATTTGACTATCTGAGAGACAATATGGCAGTAACAAAGCGCGGCGTCGTTCAGAGAGGCCATGCGTTTGCCATCGTGGACGAGGTTGACTCGATACTCATAGACGAGGCGAGAACTCCGCTTATCATTTCGGGCGAGGGCGACGCGTCCTCCGAGATGTACGAAAAGGCGGACAGATTTGCCGCGACTCTTACTCCGCATATAATCAAGGAACTTGACAATAAAGAGGAGCAGGACGACATTTCGGGCGATTATATCGTCGATGAAAAGAAAAAGACTGTCGTTCTTACCGCAGAGGGCGTAAAGAAGGCCGAAAAGTATTTCGGTGTAAATAACCTTTCGGATACCGAGAATATTCAGCTTTCAAACCATATTAACCTTGCAATAAGAGCGCGCGGAAGCATGAAACGCGACGTCGATTACGTTGTCAAGGACGGCGAAGTGCTTATAGTAGACGCGTTCACCGGAAGAATAATGCTCGGCAGACGTTTTTCCAACGGACTTCATCAGGCAATCGAGGCAAAAGAGGGCGTAAAGATAAAGAACGAGTCCAAAACGCTCGCCACAATTACGTTCCAGAATTTCTTCAGACTTTACACCAAGCTTTCCGGTATGACGGGTACCGCGCTTACCGAAGAGGACGAGTTCAGAGAAATATATAACCTTGACGTCGTTGAAATTCCGACCAACCGTCCCATGATAAGAAAAGACCTTCCCGACGTCGTTTACAGAACCAAGAAAGGCAAGTACGACGCGATAGTAAAGCAGATAAAGGAATGCCACGAAAAGGGACAGCCCGTGCTTGTGGGTACCGCGTCCATCGAGATGAGCGAGGTTCTTTCGGCAATACTCAAGAAAAACGGCATTTCCCATACCGTGCTCAATGCAAAGTTCCATGAAAAGGAAGCCGAGATAGTCGCGCAGGCAGGTAAGCTCGGAGCCGTTACCATTTCCACCAACATGGCGGGACGCGGTACGGATATTATGCTCGGAGGAAACGCCGAGTACCTTGCAAAGAACGAGATGAAGAAGAACGGCTGCGAACCCGAACAGATAAGCGCCGCAACCAGCTATTACGAAACCGACGACGAGGAAATTTTAAATCTCAGAAAGACGTATTCCGAGCTTTATAAAAAGTTCAAGGACGAGATAGCGCCCGAGGCAAAGCAGGTTGCCGAAGCCGGAGGACTTTTCATACTCGGTACGGAACGCCATGAAAGCCGCCGTATAGATAACCAGTTAAGAGGCCGCGCCGGACGTCAGGGAGACCCCGGTTCGTCGAGATTTTTCCTTTCGCTTGAGGACGATCTGCTCAGACTTTTCGGCAGCGAGAGAATAAGCGGCGTTGTCGCAAAGCTCGGACTTGATGAGGATACGCCTATCGACGCCAAGATTCTTTCAAATACCATAGAAAACGCACAGAAACGCCTTGAGGAAATGAACTTCACAAGACGTAAGAACGTGCTTATGTACGACGACGTAATGAATAAGCAGAGAAGCCTTATTTACGAGCAGAGAAGCGAGGTTCTCAACGGCGACGATATTCACCAAAAGGTTGTCGGCATGATAGACGAGTTCGTAAGAACCGCGTGCGAGAATTTCCTGTCGGGAGAAACGTATGAGGAATGGAATCTCGACGGACTGCGCGGCGCGCTTTACGGCGTTCTTACAAACGACGACGATTTCAGATTTACTCAGAGCGATTACGATAAGCTTACCGCCGAATCCCTTACAAACGACCTTGTAAAGAGAGCCGAGGATAAGTATGCCGAAAAGGAAAATATGTTCCCGGACGGAGCTTTGAGAGAGATAGAAAGAATTGTGCTGCTCAGAAACGTTGATAAATACTGGATAGAGCATATCGACGCAATGGAGGATCTCGAAGAGGGTATCGGACTTCGCGCATACGGTCAGAAAGATCCCGTAAACGAGTATAGATTCGAGTCGGCTAATATGTTTGACGAGATGATAGCCGGCGTTAAGGAAGATACCGCGAAAATGCTGCTGTCGGTAGTGCCGGCGTCCAACGTAAAGCAGAGCGAAGCGCCCAAGAATATGTCCGAGGCGAGAAAAAATCCTCTTGCCGGAGCAATGAAAGCGCCCGCGTCGCGTGAAAACGTCTACGGCAGAGCCGCAAAGCCCGAAGCCGCAAAGACGCCTTACAGAAAATCCGCAAGCGAGAATATAGGCAGAAACGACCCTTGTCCCTGCGGCAGCGGAAAGAAGTATAAGAAGTGCTGCGGCGCAGGCAAGTTCGATATGAATGACGGCGAAGAATAAAAATGGGATTCGGACTTTTATTTCTCGGATTTCTGCTGTTTCTGTCGTTTAAAATATTTCCCGTCGGAGTAATCGGTGCGGCGCTTATGTATGCCGGACTTTCAAAGCTGTGTAAGTCCGCACCGTACTTTTCAAAGGTCAGAATACCGTGCGCCGTGTACTTTGTTTACAGCGTGCTGTTCGCCGCGCTCTGGACGCTTAATATTACAGGCGCACTCGATGTTCTCGGCGACGGCGCAAAATTGCTCTGGATTGTTGACGACGCAGTTTATACGGTCATATTCTGCATATTCTGCGATTTTCTCTTTAAAGCACTTAAACGTATTTGTGAACAGGTCGGGTTTGACAGGGGCGTAAAAAAGTATAGACTTTGCCTTGCGTTCCTTGAGGTTTATGCTCTCGGCTCCGCAGTTAAGTTTGTGTGCTATCCTCTCGGATATTCCGCCTATGTTGCCGCACCTCTGCTTGTTGTTGAACTCCTTACCGTTGTCTCCGCCGCCGCTTGGCTCTATTCCTGCTATATGATGATCGCTACTCAGGAAATTATCGACGACGAAACCGAAAAAATCCGCAAGTACGACAAGTTACACTCAAAAAAACGTTAGGGGGATACGCGCCGAAGGATACGCGCCGAAGGATACGCGCCGAAGAATACGCGCCGAAGAATACGCGCTTTCTTTTTAAAAAGAAAGCTGCAAAGAAAACAATAGCCCCTAATTTAGAAAAGAATTTCGGGATACTCCCTGCCTCCGGCTTGTTCCGTCAGCCGCCAAAAGTCGGGCGGCTGACTCAAATCTAAGCAGGTGCGTGAGTAAACTATGGAAATTATGTGCTGACGGTGACTTTGGAAAGTGAAAATCTTTTGTCATTTATCCTCGCAGAGGACTTTTTCGATTCCGAAAAGTGAGTGTATAAAGCTGCAAGCAGAAGTGAATTTCCCGTTTCCGCCCAAAATAAGATATATTTCTCAAATTTTTAAGATACATTTTTCCCCAAAAAGAAAGGAAGAGTCCCGATGCTAAAGGTAGGAATAATCGGAAATGAGCAAATGATAGTCAGCCGCAGTAACAGCGCGGCGGAAAACGGCGGAACGCTTTTGGTGTTCTCCACACCGTCTATGTGCGCACTTATGGAATCCGCGGCAGCGTCAAGCGTAAATAAACTTCTCGATAACGGACTTACAACAGTCGGCGTGTCAATGAATGTTAAACATACCTCGCCGACACCTCTCGGAATGACTGTCTATTGCGAAAGTACGCTTACGGAACTTGACGGAAAAAGACTTGTGTTTAAAATAACCGCATTCGACCGTACCGGAGTTATCGGCACGGCAGTGCATGAACGTATGATAGTCGACGCTAAAAGCTTTATGGAAAAAGCCGCGGCAAAAAGAGATGTCAGATTATGAAACAAAAGGAAAAGAAAGATAGAGTAAAGATACATAATAAAAAGACTAAAAAGCAGAAACTCATTATCGGTGTGTGCGCCGTAGTTCTGTGCCTTGCCGTGCTTGCGGCTGCGGGAGCGCTTATAGATAATTCAAGAAAGAATGACCCGTCGCTGCTTCCCGTCGTGCAGACCGAGGACGATTACCTTACAAAGTCGTTCCGTAATTATTACCCGACGGATTTCGACGCCGATATTATGTCGGATGAAGAATATACCGCGCTTGACAGACAGGTAAAATATACCGATTCTTCGGGGAATACATATGCGCTTGATGATGTTTCCGAAAGTAATCTGAATGAGGGACAGCGTTTTTTCAAGGCTTATTTCGATGCCGTAATTTCGGGCAGCTATGAAGAATATTCCGATATGTTCTCCGAAAGCTATAAAAACGATACTCCCGGATTTGAAAAATACGTGGATAGAGTCTTTCCTCCGCAGAGAGTTTATAATATAACCGTAAAGGAAATCGCAAGAACCGATGCAAACGATACGTCTTATACGTATGACGGAAAGCCGTGCGTGTTCGGATTTTATGAAGTCGAGTTTATGATTCTGAAGAATGACGGCTGTTTCAGACGCGATCTTCCGGAAAATGCGTCGCGTCCGCTTATATTCGAGCTTGTGACTTTTGATGCAGGCACGGAAAACGAGAAAACATATATTAAAAACCTCTATACGCCGTCGAGCCTTGCGAATAATAAGGATAATAAAGCCGCAGATGACGGCATAGATGCGGACGGCGCGGATAACGCGGAAAATAATTAAATTTTTGAGAGGATAAAAATGAAATCCGGACTTGTTTTGGTGTTTTTCGGACTTGTTTTTCTGATAAATCCGAACTTTAATATGTTCGATATATTGCCGGACTTTATAGGATTTGCGCTTGTGTGCGCAGGACTTGCAAAATACGCGCTGATCGACGAAAATCTGTCGAGCGCAAAGAAATGTTCGATGTACTGCGCGTTTCTGTCTGCCGCAAAGCTTGTTTTTTCGCTGTGGACAAATGCCGGGCATACAGATTATCTTCTGCCGTTCGGATTTGCCTTTGCGGTGCTTGAAATAATCTTTATGACGGCGTTTTTCAGAAACCTCTGCACGGGATTCGACTATATGGCTCTGCGCGCGTCGGACGAAAGCGCAAGAACAAAGCTGTCGAACCTGTTTGCAATGTCGGCGATATATACGTTCGGCACGCGCATACTCGATTTTGTGCCGCAGATATTTTCGCTTGTTTCACAGAATGAGGAGCTTGATCTAAGCTATAATGCGCATAGAAAAATGCCGCTGTCGGCGGTAAAACCGTATGTTATGCTTGTCTGTATGGCGGCAAGCCTTGTACTCGGAGTGCTTTTGGTGATAGTTGCGTCGGGAGCATTGAAAAAACTGCGGAAAAGTGAGAAATTTATTAGTTTTGCGCAGCAGAAATATATAAACGACGTCGAAAATGACCGTGAAAGATATGTAAGCCTTGTAATGCCGGGCGTTTTTACGCTATGCGTGATTGCGTCGGTGTTTCTGTACGATTTTGAGATAGGCGGAGTAAATTTGCTGCCGACGATTCTGACGCTGCCGTTTTTTGGCGCGGCAGTTGCGAGAATGAAAAAGGTTGACGCAAATATAAAAACTCCGTGTGTTGCATATATTGCGGCGTCTGTATTCTGTGCCGTACAGTATGTGCTGATGTACGCGGTAAATGTCGGCGTGGGCGAGCTTTATGCGGAAAGTGCCGTTACTTACGGTGCGGCGTTAAGGCTGTCATCGGTCGGCGGTACGGTATTGACGGCTGTTGTGTGCGTGCTTTGCGCGGTGTTTACGGCGTTGGGTGCGGTTAAAACGCTTGACGCGCTCGGTAAGGTCTGCAAGGACAACCGCAGAACGTCGGCTCTCGGACGTATTTTGTTATGCAAGATTATGGTCTGCGCCGTCTGCTTTGTAGGATTTGTGAGCAATGCGCTGAGAATAGCCGTTCTGTATCTCGGCAACAATGCCGCGGTGCGTGAATTTCTCCTTGTCCGCGGTAATATTAAGTCCGAGCCGCAGTATCTCTCATATCTTTCAAACCGCAGCGTCGCTCTCTTTCAGCGCGTCGATTCTCTCAGCGAATTTGTCGGTATCGCGTTCTTTGTCCTTGCCGCTTTCACTGTCCTCAACATTGCCGCCGCTCAAAACAAATCCGAAGGATAGTTACATTCTCGCCGGAGAGAGAACGCGCTTTCTTTTAAAAAAGAAAGCTGCAAAGAAAACAGGGGAAACGCGCTTTTCTGAAGAAAAGCTTTGCGCTCTAAAGAGTGTAAACAAAAGACTTTAATAGCCCTTAAATAAGAAAAAGGCTGTGGGATACTCTCTGCCGCCGGCTTGTACCGTTCGCAGTCGAACGGCAGGACTGCGAACTCAGATGTATACAGGTGCGTGAGTAAACTATGGAAATTATGTACAAAGGGCAGTTTTGGAAAGTAAAGTAATTACGCACCACCAAAACATAAAACTAAAATTCAGCAAAGTCATCTCGCGTAAGCGAGCCGGGCAGAAAAACGAGTCCTGTTGACTGCGTAATAACGCATAAAAATCGCACTTTTGAGCCTAAAACAAAGTTTACGCAGACCGCAGCGTGACATGGCATAAGAATTGGGGCGTTACGTCAACAAGCTGCGTATAGATACCAACCCCATCCGCGCGCCTGTCGCGCGGCGATTTTGCCGTAGGTTACGTGGACGTACCGTAGTAACAAGTGGTCACTTTAGAAAAATCGTTTGAGGGGTAGAAATCCAAGTTTATGGCATTTACGCTCTTTAGAGTGAAATCCTCCCGTCGGGGGATTGTCAAGGGGCGAGTAGTCCCTTGAACGGTTTATCCTCGCAGGGGACTTTTCGACCGCTTTTCTCCGTAGAAAAGCGTCAGTATATGGTTGCACTTTGAAGAATGTAATCCGTTTCCGCCCAAACCAAGAAACAATCAGCCAAGAAAAAAAGAAAGGAAGTCTCTCCCCGTGGAACTTAAAGCCTTCGGCGTAGGCGATACGCTGAATATGAAAAAACCGCACGCGTGTGATTCAAAATCAAAAAAGATGCTCGTGCTCATGGCAGGCAGTGACGTTAAAGTGCGCTGTGAAGGCTGCGGACGAGAGATGATCCTGCCGAGAGTTAAACTCGAAAGAAGCATAAAAAGCGTTACCCGAAAGGAAGACACGAATGTTTGAAAACCTTGAAGAAGCAAAAAAACATTTTGAACAGATAAATGATATGCTCATGACTCCCGAAGTCATAAATGATACCGAAAAGTATAAAAATCTCATGAAAGAGCATAAAAATCTCTCCCCGATTGTCGAAAAGTATAATGAATATAAAGCGACAAAGAGTAATTACGATCAGGCTTGTGAGCTTGCGGACGAAACCGACGATAAAGAGCTTAAAGACCTTGCCGAAACCGAAATGAAAGAGTGTAAAGAAAGACTTTCGGAAATCGAGGAGGAATTGAAAATACTCCTGCTGCCGCGCGATGAGGACGATGATAAAAACGTAATCGTCGAAATAAGAGCAGGTACCGGCGGTGAAGAAGCCGCGCTTTTCGCACATAGTATTTTCCGTATGTACTCAATGTACGCCGACAGAAAACACTTTAAAATCGAAGTTCTCAATATAAACGAAACCGAACTCGGCGGAATAAAGGAAGTCGCGTTTATGGTAGAGGGCGCAGGCGCATTTTCAAGATTTAAGTTTGAAAGCGGCGTTCACCGCGTTCAGCGCGTGCCCGAAACCGAAACCCAGGGACGTATACACACCTCGGCAATTACCGTCGCAGTGCTTCCCGAGGCTGAGGACGTAGAAGTTGAAATCAACCCGAATGACCTTGAAATAGATACTTATCGCAGCGGCGGCGCAGGAGGTCAGCATGTAAATAAGACCGACTCGGCAATAAGAATAACTCATAAGCCGACAGGTATAGTCGTAGAGTGCCAGGACGAGCGCAGCCAGTTCAAAAACCGCGATAAGGCAATGAAAATGTTAAAGGCAAAGCTGTTGGATATGGAAAAGACAAGACAGCATAATGAGCGCGCAAGTGAGAGAAAGAGCCAGGTCGGTTCGGGCGACAGAAGCGAGAGAATAAGAACGTATAATTATCCGCAGAGCAGACTTACCGACCATAGAATAGGTCTTACGCTGTATAGCCTTGAAAATATCCTTGACGGAGATCTCGACGGCGTTATCGACGCATTGATTACAGCCGACAGAGCCGAAAAACTGCAGAACAGCGAGTTGTGATAAATAATGATTCTCGAAGAAACAAAAATATTGAAAGTGTCGCCGGACCTTTCGGATAAAGACGATATGCAAAAGCTTGAATTTGCGGGAGAAATACTCCGTAAAGGCGGACTTGTCGCATTCCCTACCGAAACCGTCTACGGACTCGGCGCAAACGCGCTCGATAAAGACGCGGTGGAAAATATATTCAGGGCAAAGGGACGTCCGCAGGATAATCCGCTTATAGTCCATGTAAGCAAGCCCGAAGATATAACAAAGTATGCCGTTACCGAAAATAATAAGTACTTTGAGATATTAAAGGACGAAATGCCGGCGCCTCTTACCGTAATACTTCCCAAAAGAGATGTTATTCCGACGGAGGTCTGCGCGGGGCTTGACAGCGTGGGCATGAGAGTTCCTCTGTCGAAGATTGCAAGAAAGCTCATAGAGTGCGCGGGAGTTCCCGTCGCGGCGCCAAGCGCAAATCTTTCGGGAAAACCCAGTCCAACCTGCGCAAAACACGTCATTGACGATATGACGGGCAGAGCCGACGTAATTATAGACGGTTCGTTCAGTACCGTCGGCGTTGAATCCACCGTCGTAACGCTTTGCACAGAGCCGCCGACGATATTAAGACCCGGCGGATTTACAAAGGAAATGCTCGAACGTCTGCTCGGACGCGTAAATGTGTCCGACGCTGTGCTGAACGGACTTAAAGAGGGCGAAAAGGCGGCGTCCCCCGGAATGAAATATAAGCATTACGCGCCGCAGAATAAGGTCGTGCTCGTAAAAGGCGAAAATGACGGACAGATAGAGGACGCTCTGCTGCATAAGCTTGAAACCGAAAACTGCGCGGTAATATGCTGTAAAGAGCAGTGCGGAAAGTTTTATGAAAAGTATAAAGAGCGTATAATAACGGTGGGCAGTACGTCGCACCTAGAGGATTACGCGGAAAAGCTTTTCGGCGCGCTGAGAGATACCGACGGCTTTTGCGGTATAACGGCGGTCTATGCGGCGCTGCCAAAGGATACGTCGGGAATATCGCTTGCCATATATAACAGAATGTTGAGAGCTGCGGCATTCAACGTCATAAACGCAAAGGACGGAGCGGCGCAAAGCGCGGACGGTGAGAGAAAATGATAATTCTCGGACTTACAGGCCCGTCGGGATCGGGAAAAAGCAGCTTTGCGCACAGGGCGCTTGAAAAATATGACGGCGTGTGCGTGACCGACGCCGATAAGATAGCGAGAAGCGTGACCGAAAAAGGAACGCCATGCTTAAAGGAGCTTTGCGGATATTTCGGAAACGGAATTCTGCTTGCCGACGGCAGTCTTGACAGAAAGGCGCTTGCAAAGGCGGCGTTTTCGGACGAAAAAAAGCATGAGGTGTTAAATTCCGTAACGCATAAGTATATAATGCTCGAAATGCGAAAGGAAATCGACAAGGCGGAAAAGTCGGGCATGAAAATGTGCATAGTTGACGCACCGCTGCTGTTCGAGAGCGGATTTGATAAAAACTGCGGCGTGACGGTCTGCGTAATTGCGGATAAAGATACAAGAATAAAGCGCATAATGCAGCGCGACGGCATAGATGAAAATTCCGCAAGGCTTAGAATTTCGGCGCAGCATGACGATGAATTTTATACTTCAAAGTCAGGTTTTGCGCTGAGAAACGATACGTCGCAGGCAGATTTTGAAAAGCAGACAGATGATGTTTTGCAGGTTATTTTTCAAAAATTTAAAGCATAATAACAAATACATAATGAAATATCCCCCGAAGAGAGGTATTATATAAGTGAAGAGAACCGCAGTTATTCTTTCGATACTTGCGCTTGCGGCGCTTGTCAGCTTTGCATGGATCAAAGTCGAGAGAATTGTGCTTGAAAATAATTATCCGCTTGAATTCAAAGAATATGTGGATAAGTATTCCGAAAAATATTCCGTGCCGGAAAATATTGTCTACGGCATTATAAAAACGGAGAGCAATTTTAAAAGCGACGCTTTGTCCGATAAGGGCGCGATAGGACTTATGCAGATCACTCCCGAAACTTTCGAGTGGCTCTGTACCAAAGAACCTTATGAAAACGCCTCTGCCGAATTGCTTTATAATCCCGAAATCAATATAAGATACGGTACGCTTTTCCTCAGTATGCTCTATACCGAGTTCGGTACTTGGGATAACGCTTATGCCGCTTATAATGCCGGCAGAACGCGCGTTAATAATTGGCTCTCTCAGGAACAGCATAATGCCGACGGCAGACTCGTGAATATTCCTTTCCCCGAAACCGCAAACTATGTCGTGAAAGTCGCCAAAGCCGCCGAAACTTACAAAGATCTGTATTTTGATTAGGGTACGGGAATACGCGGGGTTACGCGCCGAAGAATACGCGCCGAAGAATACGCGCCGAAGAATACGCGCTTTAAGAGTACGCGCTTTCTTTTTAAAAAGAAAGCTGCAAAGAAAACGATAGTCCCTAATTTAGAAAAGAATTTCGGGATACTCCCTGCCTCCGGCTTGTTCCGTTCGCAGTCGAACAGCAGGACTGCGAACTCAGATGTATGCAGGTGCGTGAGTAAACTATGGAAATTCAGTACAAACGGTCGCTTTGGAAAGTGAAACCCCTTGCACCACCCAAACAAAAAACTAACATTTGAAAAAGTCATCTCGCGACAGCGAGCTGGGCAGAAAGATAAGTCCTGTTGACTGTTAGATTATATAAAAAATAATACTTGCGCAGAAATGGTTTAACTTCGTACAGAACCCATTATCGAGCAGTGCGGAGCATCTGCGAGCGAAGATGGGAAATCTCGGAGGCGAAGGAAATTTTTAGCGACGATAGTTTGATGTGTGGAGAAGAAGCCACGCTTTCGCGGCAGCGACTGAGCCGCGAAAATCTTTTGTTTACACTCTTTAGAGCGTCCCATTTATCCTCGCAGGGGACTCTTTCGATTCCGAAAAGTGGTGGAATAGGGTTGCAAGTGGAAGTGAGTAATTCGTTTCCGCCTAAAATAAGTAAAAAAGAAAAATATATAAAATCTCAGAAAGAAGATGTAAAATATGCCGGAAAAGAAGTCAAAAGGCGAAGAACTTAAAGAAAAGCTCTTCATGAAACAGCCCGACGCATATGAAAAGCTGTCCGAAAAGGAAATCGAAAAGGCTTATAAATATTGCG
Organism: uncultured Eubacteriales bacterium; assembly: GCA_900551295.1. Taxonomy (GTDB): domain Bacteria; phylum Bacillota; class Clostridia; order Oscillospirales; family CAG-382; genus UMGS1387. The sequence continues at coordinate 22,991 of URVJ01000015.1, forward strand.
ACGGATACAAGAAATTCTTGGGTGAATGTAAAACCGAAAGAGAATCCGTGGATTTTGCGGTAAAGTACCTTGAAAAAAACGGCTTTGAAAAATTTGAGTACGGTAAAAAATATCAGCCGGGCGATAAAATCTATTTCAATAATAGAGGTAAGTCCGTCTATATAATCACCGTCGGAAAACATGGACTTGAAAACGGACTCCATATCGCAGCCGCACACGTTGATAGCCCCAGAATTGACTTAAAACAGCACCCCTTGTATGAGGACGGCGGCTTTGCGTTCTTTAAAACGCATTATTACGGCGGAATTAAGAAATTCCAGTGGGTAACAGTGCCGCTTGCACTTCACGGAGTTGTCGTTAAGGCTGACGGCGAGTGCGTAAAGATAAGTATAGGCGAGGACGAGAGCGATCCCGTGTTCTATATAACCGACCTTCTTCCGCATCTTGGTAAGGATCAGGCAACAAAGCCTATGGGCAGCGTGTTTAACGGAGAAATGCTCAATGTTCTCTGCGGCAGCCGTCCGTATAATGATGAAAAAGTGTCGGAAAAAATTAAACTTAATGTGCTTAATTTGCTCTATGAGAAGTACGGAATTACAGAGGCTGACCTCGTTTCGAGCGAACTTTGCCTTGTTCCGTCGCAGAAACCGCGCGATGTCGGATTTGACAGAAGCCTTGTCGGCTCTTACGGCCATGACGATAGGGTTTGCGCATATCCTATCATGACCGCGGCAGTAGATTGCTCAAAGCAGATTCCCGAGCATACTCAGGTCACTATCTTCGCGGATAAAGAGGAGATAGGCAGCGAGGGAAATACGGGTATGCAGTCGTTCGCGTTCGTCGATGTGCTTAATGAAATTTGTATAAACAGAGGCGAAAACCCCAGAGTTATGTTCGCAAACTCAAAGTGCCTGTCAGCAGACGTAAACGCTTGCTTTGATCCGAATTATGCAGAGGCTTATGAAACCAGAAACTCGGCTTATATTAATAAGGGTGTGTCGGTTACTAAGTTTACCGGGGCGCGCGGTAAGTCCGAAACTAATGACGCTCATGCGGAATATGTCGCATATGTCAGAAACCTCCTCGATAAGGCAGGCGTCGTATGGCAGATGGGTGAACTCGGTAAGGTCGATCAGGGCGGCGGCGGTACTGTCGCCATGTACCTCGCTAAACTTAATATCGATGTTATTGATGTCGGCGTCCCCGTTATCTCTATGCACGCTCCTTATGAAATCGTCTCTAAAACCGATGTCTATTCCGCTTATAAGGCTTTCGAGGCTTTCTTTAAAGACTAAGGAATAGGGATACGAGGGATACGCGCTTTCTTTTTAAAAAGAAAGCTGCAAAGAAAACGGTGGAACGCGCTTTTCTGAAGAAAAGCTGCAAAAGACTTTAATAGCCCCTAAATAAGAAAAAAGTCATGGGGTATTCTGTGCCGCCAACTTGTGCCGTCAGCCACCAAAAGGCGGGCGGCTGACTCAAATCTGAGCAGGTGCGTGAGTAAACTATGAGAATAGAGTTGCACATGGAAGTGAGCAATCCGTATCCGCCAAAACAGGTAACCATCAGCAAAAAAAACGCAAACTTATCCTGTGCAAAGAGAAAAAAGATATTAAAAGTCAGAAAGGAAGATACCCAGGTGAAAATTACAGAATTAAAATCAGCAATCAGAAACGGATACTATGATAAGGCGTTCCGTGAACTTTACGGAGAAACCTGTGACCTCGAAAAAGTGTATGATAGATATGAAAAGTGCGCACAGGGATTTGAAGAAACATATAAAAACAGCGCAGATTTCGATGACGTGCGCCTTTTCAGCGTCGCAGGAAGAAGCGAGATCAGCGGTAACCATACCGACCATAACCATGGCTGCGTGCTTGCAGCGTCAATAAGCCTTGATATAATCTCGGTTGCGGCAAAGACAAACGACGGTAAAGTTACAATTAAGTCGGAGGGTTTCCCGATAGATGAGGTAGACGTTGCGGACGCCGATAAAGTAAGAGACGGCGAAAAGTATAAGGCAAGCGCAATAATCAGAGGTATGTGCGACGGCTTTGTAAAGAACGGACTTAAAGTCGGCTCGTATTGCGCATATACTACCTCCAATGTCCTTAAAGGCTCTGGACTTTCTTCGTCCGCGGCTTTCGAGGATATGACCGGTAATATGCTTAACTGGTTCTATAACGACGGTAAAGTTGATAATGTCGAAATAGCAAAAATAGCGCAGTACGCAGAGAACGTGCATTTCGGTAAACCCTGCGGACTTATGGACCAGATAGCGTGCGCGGCAGGCGGATTTGTCGCAATAGACTTTAAAGATACCAAAAATCCCGTAGTTACAAGACTTCCGTTTGACCTTGACGCACACGGACTTTCGCTCTGTATCGTAAATACCGGCGGAAACCATGCCGATCTTAATGAGGACTATGCGTCGATACCGGCAGATATGAAAGCCGTTGCAAAAATGTTTGGTAAAGAAGTGCTCAGAGACGTTTCAAAAGAGGAACTTCTCGCAAGAGCCGCCGAAATACGCGAAAAACTCGGCGATAAGTGCCTGCTTCGCGCAATGCATTTCCTTAATGAAAATACGCGCGTAGGACTTCAGAAAGAGGCGCTCCAAAAGGGCGATCTTGCAGGATTCCTTGACGGCGTAAGAAAGTCCGGTATTTCTTCGGCTACAATGCTCCAGAACGTTTATACCGTAAAGAACGTAAACGAGCAGGGACTTTCCGTTGCGCTTGCACTTTCGGCTGAGGTGCTCGACGGCGTTGATAACGCGGCATACAGAGTTCATGGCGGCGGATTTGCAGGTACGATTCAGGCGTTCGTGCCCAAAAACCTCGTTGAAAAGTACAGACAGACGCTTGAGGGCGTGTTCGGAAAAGGCAACGTCTATGTTCTCAATGTGCGTAAGTACGGCGCGGTAAGCCTTGACGCTATAAACTGAAAATAATATGACGCGTAAGCAAAAAGTCAAAAATGTTCTTGCGCTTTTCGTAAACCTCTGTATCGTCGGCGGAATTTATATCTATGCCAATATGCGTATGTTTCTGCCGATAGTCTGGATATACGCCGCATTTACGGTCGTCGGCTCGTGCCTTTATATATACCTGTATATGAAAGACCGTATAGCAGACGCAAATCCTCCCGAGGGTTTGTCCGAACAGCATATTGAGGAAATGTCGCAAAAGCGCAAGAAAAATATGAGAACGGCGGTTATAATCTTTCTGCCGTTCATAATAGTAATGCTCTGCGACTGTACATATCTTCTGCTGCTTTCCGACAGCGAGGTCTTTAAGGCAGTCGGCAATATTTTCCGATAAGGTAGTAATTTTTCCATGTTTAAAGCTGTACCCATGTTTTCCGGCTCGTCCGGAAACTGCGCATATGTAAAATACGGCGATACCGAGTTTCTCGTAGACGCCGGCGTTTCATACCGTAATATAAGACTTGCGCTCGAGATGATAGGCACGGATATTTCAAATATCTCCGCGGTTTTCGTAACTCATGAGCATATCGACCATATCAAGGGACTTGAAGTGCTGGCAAAGAATAACCCGGGTATACCTGTATACATAAATCAAAAATCGTATGACGCAGCGGATAAAAATCTGTATAAGCATATGGCGGACAGCGCCGTCATAAAGAACCCGAAAGATACGGTAGAACTTGACGGGACGCTTGTGAAAATATTTGAAACGCCGCATGACTCAGCGGGCAGCGTGGGATACAGGTTTGAATTTGACGACGGAAACGCGTTCGGATACGCGACAGATATAGGCGAGATAACTCCCGATATACGAGGCGCGCTGTACGGCTGCGAACAGGTAATACTTGAGTCCAACCATGACATTGATATGCTGAAGAACGGTCCGTACCCGTATGTTCTCAAGAAAAGAATACTGTCCGATCACGGACATCTTTCAAATGACGCGTGCGCCGAGTTTCTGACCGAGCTTGTAAGCCACGGAACGCATAAGGCGATGCTTGCGCACCTGTCGCATGAGAATAATACGCCGCACACCGCGTATAAGACCTCTGCGCTTAAACTTACGGAGGCGGGCTTTACGCCGGAGGATATAAAGCTTACGGTTGCCATGAGATCAATACTCGAAAACGGCTGAGCGGTATGCAAAAGGAGCAGAGAGAAAGATGTTTGATACAAAACTTTATGTTGTAAGACACGCGCAGGGAATGGGAAATAAGCTTGCCGAGTTTCACGGTCAGTATAATTCCGACCTTACCGAGCTTGGAAAAAAGCAGGCGGAATGTACCGCGGAATATCTGAAGGACGTAAAATTCGACGGAGCATATTCAAGCGATATTGCAAGAGCATATTCGACTGCGTGTATAATAGCAAAGCGCCATGACGGGCTTGAAATCGTCAAAAACAAACTGCTCCGCGAGATAGACGCAGGCAAGTGGGAATGTATGAAGTTTGACGACATCGAGAAAAACTATCCCAAAGAGCATGAAATGTTTATGAAGAACCTTTCAGAGTTTGTATGCCCCGGAGGAGAAAGCGTAAAGCAGCTCCATGACAGGGTAAAACGCGGCTTTGATGAGATAGTAAAGCAAAATCCGGGAAAAACTCTGCTTATAGCCTCGCACGCAACTCCGATACGCTGTATGCTGTGCGACTGGAAAGGACTTGCACTCAGCGCCATAACGCAGCTTAAATGGGTGCCCAACGCGTCGGTTTCGGTTGTGGAATATAACTCGCAGACGCTTGAAACTCACCTCTGCGAGACGGCATATTCGGAACATCTTGCAAAGCAAGGGCTTGTTACGGAACTTCCGTCAAATATCTGAAATAAAAGAACACTTATATGAAAACACCCGGTGCTCACACTTTAAAAGTAAGTACCGGGTAAAATATTGCCTGTTTTAACGTGTTTTCGGCTTTGTCGATAAATCAGACTCCCGAATAAGCCGCAAAACCGCCGTCTATCGGAATGACAACGCCGTTTACAAAGCCTGATGCCTTGTCGTTAAGTAAGAACTGGAGCGCGCCGTCGAGATCTTCGGGCACACCGAAACGTCCCATGGGAGTGTGAGCGAGAATCTTCTCGCTGCGTGCCGAAAGGCTTCCGTCGGGATTGTAAAGCAGAGCCTTGTTCTGGTTTGTCGAGAAGAAACCGGGAGCTATTGCGTTTACGCGTATGCCGACTTTTGAAAAGTGAACCGCGAGCCACTGTGTAAAGTTGGAAACGGCAGCCTTTGCGCCGCTGTAAGCCGGAATTCTCGTAAGAGGACGGAATGCGTTCATGGACGAAACGTTGATAATGCTTGCGCCGTCCTTTTTAGCCATGTCCTTTGCGAAAACCTGAGTCGGGATAAGAGTTCCCAAGAAGTTTAAGTTGAAAACAAAGGAAATACCGTCGGGATCGAGATCAAAGAAGGTCTTTACGCCGGAAATTTCGGCGTTGTTTTCAAGGTCGTCGGCTTCAAGATAGTCCTTTGTCGTCGAGCCTTTGGGATTGTTTCCGCCTGCGCCGTTTATAAGTATGTCGCACGAGCCGAGCTTTTCATCAACAATTTTCTTTGCTTCTTCCATGCTTGCCTTTTCGAGAACGTTGGCTTTGACGGCAACTGCCGTTCCGCCGTCGGCGATAATTTCGTCGGCAACTTTTTTTGCTGCGTCAAGGTTAAGGTCAAGCACTGCGACTTTTGCATTGCAGGCAGCCGCGGTTTTTGCAAATCCCGAACACAGAACTCCGCCCGCACCCGTGATTACTACTACTTTTCCGCCAAGATCAAGATCAAACGGTAATGTTTTCATTTCATGTTCCTCACTTAGTGTATAAAAATTCCGTGACATTCAGGCATTTAGCAAGAGCGTCCCGGTTAAAGGTTTACCAGTTAAGGCTCTTGAGGTAATCTCTGCTCATCTTTGCAGCCTCAAGGCAGGGAATATCGTAGGTGTTGTCTTGCTCTACGATAACGTATTTTGCGCCGCTTTCAACGGCAGCTTCGAGAATTGCCGGGAAGTTCTGCTTGCCGTGACCTACGGGTCTGAACTCGAAGGTGTTCTTCACAGGCTCCTTGTCGTCGGACTTTATACCGATAAGCTCGTACATATGCTCGCTCTTTGAACCTACGAAGTCCTTGAGGTGAACAACGGGGCATCTGCCTGCGTACTTTCTTATGTAAGCCGCGGGATCTTCGCCGCCGACGTTTACCCAGCAGGTGTCAAGCTCTGTCTGGAGATGTTCGGGGCTTATGGTTTCGTACATATAGTCAAGACCGTATCTGCCGTCGGGCATCTTCTTGAATTCAAAGTCGTGGTTGTGGTAAACAAGGACAAGTCCCTTTGCGGCACATGCTGCGCCAATCTTGTCAATGCTCTTTAAAACTTCGTCAAAGCCTTCGTCGCCGGGTCTCTGACCTTCTGCAAGGTAAGGAACGGCAATGTATTCGCAGCCGATGGTCTTGTATGTGTCAAGACACTTGTCGGTGTCCGCAAGCATTTCTGCGAGTGCAACGTGAGCACAGATCGCCTTGAGTCCTGTCTCGTCGAGAAGTGCTCTGAACTGTTCTCCGGTGAGTCCGAAAAGTCCTGCCGGCTCAACGTAATCGTATCCTGCCGCCTTTACAGCCTTTAAGGTTGCGGCAACGTCTTTTTCCATTTCGCTTCTTACTGTGTAAAGCTGAAGTCCTACGGGTAATGTTTTCATAATTAGCTCTCCTTCCGGTAATCGCAAGATTTACCAAAAAACTGCGGCACGCTGTGCCTAACTTAAAAGAAAAGACAACGCTTTTCTTTCCGCATAACATTATATCATATAAATCCCGGATTTTCAGACTTTCAAATAAATTTAACAAAAAATTCCTATTTTTATAAAGATAGTTGCGCATTTTATAAAAATCGTACAACAATGCAGAGCAAAAAGAAATGCGTTTGCCCCGGCGTGTAAATTGTTGTGGACACAGACGCGCTTTTGTGGTAAAATATAAAGAAAGGACAAATAATCGTACCGAACGGGAGAAAATAAGTGAGCGCAAAAGATGTCGTAATAATAAATCAGACAAAAAACCTCGTAATCTGCATAAAACCCTGCGGAATAAGCTCGGAATATACAGAGGGAGAACCGAACGTCGTGTCGGAGCTCGAAAGGCTGACAGGGTGCAAGACCGTAAAAACGCTGCACAGACTCGACGTCGGCGTGGGCGGAGTAATGGTGTACGCAAAGAATAAGGACGCGGCGGCGAAAATGTCGGCTCTTATCGCGGACGGAAAACTGGTAAAGCAGTATTCTGCGCTTGTTCACGGCGTTCCCGAAAATAAAAGCGGCGCTTTGGAAAATATACTGTTCAAGGACGGCAGGGCGAATAAAGTTTACGTCGTTGACAGAGAGCGCAAGGGCGCGAAAAAGGCAAGATTGACGTATGAAACGGTCTGCACGCGTCAAACGCCGAAAGGTACCGTTTCCGAGCTTTTCATAACGCTGGATACCGGCAGAAGCCACCAGATAAGAGCGCAGTTTTCTCATATCGGACACCCTCTCTGCGGCGACGGAAAATACGGCGCAAAGGACAACAATAACCGGATATGCTTAATGTCGAAACGCATAAGCTTTGTAAGTCCGTTCGATAACAAAGAAGTCTGTTTTGAGTGTCCGCGAAGCGTATGGGAACTCTGGGACTTCGGCGCAGATGAAAAAATCGCACAAAATGTACAATAAAAGCGCAGAATGTAAAATCACGGCGCAAAGCCGCGGGAATCTCCGTTAAAAAGCCTTTTTTTCGCGGTTTGTTAACGCGTCATTAATTGACAAAAGTTAAATAATGTGGTATACTGATTTAATAAATCGTGCGCACATTTTTGTATGAAGTATGTTTTGAAACGGAGACGCCGCAATGATAATAATGGGAATAGATCCGGGACTTGCGACGGTGGGTTTCGGCATAATAAACGCGTCGCGCGGGACAAAGTTCGAGGCTGTGGAATACGGCGCGGTGCTTACTCCCGCAAAGAGTAAAATTCCCGACAGGCTCGCTGAAATATTCGAGAACATAAGCCAGCTTGTAAAGACATATAAGCCGGACGCCGTGTCGGTTGAAAAACTGTACTTCAACACAAACGAAAAAACCGCCATAAACGTAGCACAGGCGCGCGGAGTGATACTGCTTGCCGCAAGGCTCGGAAAAGTACCGATATACGAATATACGCCGCTTCAGATAAAGCAGGCGCTTACAGGGTACGGCAGAGCCGAAAAAAAGCAGATAATGTATATGGTTAAAACTATTCTGAAACTTGAGAGCGAACCGAGACCGGACGATACGGCGGACGCTCTTGCCGCGGCGATATGCCATGCTTACAGCTCGTCGTCGGCACTGTTCAACGTCGGCATATGACATAAGGGCAAAGCGCGGGTCAAAGAATAGATATTAATAAATAAACCGCAGCATGAAATTACCTCAAGGATAAGGGCGCAAGGCTTCTGCGGAAAAAGAAAAATTTTGAAGGAAAGGAGGAAAAAACGAAAGACCGTCATTTCGCGGCAAACCTGATATAAAGCCGCAAAACCGAAAAGTCTTTCGCAAAGAAATAAAAATGAATAACCTGCCGCGTCAGTTTATAAATAACAGCAGACTGCACGCATATCTTCTGGTATGCCCGGATTCGTCGCTTGCGTCGCGCACGGCGCTTGAAATTTCGGCGTCGCTCATGTGCCGCAATACCGATAAGAATACGGCGGAGTCATGCGGAAAATGCTCCGATTGCATAAAGCTCATGTCGGGAACGCACCCCGATCTTCATATAATCGGAGACGCGGGAAATAAAGTCGGCGTGGACGATATAAGAGCGGTGTCTGACGAGGCGTATCTTGCGTCAAACGAGGCGGACTGCAAGGTATTTCTGCTCAAAAACGCAGATCTCTATAATGTGCAGGCGCAGAACGCGCTGCTGAAAATTCTCGAAGAACCGCCTGAGGGCGTAAAATTCGTGCTTACCGCGTCCGGAACGTCGTCAATACTTCCGACGGTGCGTTCAAGGCTTTTTACGCTGCATTTAAGCGGACTCGGCAAGAACGCATACTATCAGACGCTGAAAAAGGCGCGCCCCGGCGCAGACGACGGACTGCTTGTCAAAATGGCGGCGTTTGCGGCAAAATACGAGGGCACGGAGCTTTCGGAAATGGACGAAAAGGTATATGAAAAGGCTTTCAGCCTTGCTGCAGAATATTTTTCGGGCAATAAAAGCGACGTACTTCTTGAATTTCCGCGTTCAAAGGATTCAAGAAAGAATATGCTTATATATCTTCAGGTCTTTTATCTTGCTCTCGGAGAAATAATGTACGCAAAGCTGTATAAAATACCCGGGGACGCGGCTTTTACCGAGAGCGAACTTCACGACGGAATAATGAAAACCTCGTCGAAAAGAGCATCTGTCATACTCGACGGACTCGAAAAGGCAATAATAAAGATAAGCTCGCCCATGAATTACAGCGTAAATCTCATTGCCGCAGAGCTTGGCGGAGTTCTGTAAAAAACATATCCGCAAAATCAGTTTTTATAAATTATAACCGGATATTTTCCGGTAAACGAAAGGAACAACACTCAGAATATAATGAATAACAATATAAAAAAGCCGGATAACGAAAAGAACGACAGAGAAAACATCTCAACCAAAAAGGGTTTCCGTCTCTCGCTTCCCGGCAAGAAAAATTCCGGCGAAATTAAGAGCACAATACATTTTTCCGCACCGCAGAATGCGCAGAACAACGGCGCCGCACAGCCGTCCGCACCCGTAAAGAACGATAAGGGAGAAAATAAAAATTCTCATTCGGATTCATTCAAAAAGACCCGCGGCGATAAGGAAGAAAACAGAAACAATAAAGAAAACCGCGGCGGACGTTTCCGCGATAAGGATCGCAATAAAAACGCAAATTCCGGCAGTGCCGACGACAGAAAAAACGACCGCGACGATAAAAACAGAAAGAACGCAAATTCGGACAGACAGCCCGGTTCTCAGGGCGGTTTGCAGAAGAAAAGAAACGACAGAAACGATAAAAACAGCGCAAACAAGAACCGTGCGCCCCAGAATAATGCCGCAATGGACGAAAATACCGCTCAGAACGACAGAAATCAGCAGGGATTCAAGAATAAAAACCGTCCGCAGAAAAATCAGTCCGAACAGAACGCAAAGGGCACAAAGGACAACCGTAAAAACGAGCAGAAAAACGGCAAAAAGGAAAACAGTAACCGCAATCAGCCGTCGCGCACTCCTCTTTCGGCGCTTTCCGGGGATATGCAGCAGAGCTTTGCCGCAATCAAGGAGCATAAAAGAGAGCTTGAGGCGGCAAAACCCAAGGTAAAGGAACTCAGCCTTGAGGAAAAGTATAAGGACGCGATACCTCTTGCCGAAAAAATAGCCGCCGAGGACGAAAAGGCGCGCCACCCGATATACGGCAGCGGACTGTCCGACGACGAAAAGCAGGAAATAGTCGGAATACGTTTCAGAGAAGCCGGAAAGATATACTATTTCGATCCCGACGGACAGACAATTCCATACGGAACTCACGTGATAGTCGAAACCGCACGCGGCAGCGAATACGGCTTCACTGCCATCTCAAACCGCCTTATACCCAAAGAGGGCATTGTTTCTCCGCTTAAAAAGATACAGAGAATCGCAACCGAGATGGATACCCAGAAATACACCGCAAACAAGATGCTTGAAAAGCAGGCAGCCGAGGTGTTTAAGGAAAAAGTTGCGGCTCTCGGACTTGCGATGAATCTCATATATGTCGAATATACTTTTGACAATTCCAAGCTGCTGTTCTACTTTACAGCCGAAACAAGAATAGACTTCCGCGAGCTTGTAAAGGAGCTTGCCGGAGTGTTCAGAACAAGAATAGAGCTGCGCCAGATAGGAGTGCGCGACGAGGCAAAGGTTCTCGGCGGACTCGGAGTGTGCGGCAGAGCCGCGTGCTGCGCTACGTTCTTGGGAGATTTTGCACAGGTTTCAATAAAGATGGCAAAGGATCAGAACCTGTCGCTCAGCGCGGCAAAAATCTCGGGCGCCTGCGGAAAGCTCATGTGCTGTCTGCGCTACGAGGACAAGGTCTATGAACAGGAAAACGCGCGCACACCCAAAGTCGGGGCGTTGGTCGAAACAAGCGAGGGCAAGGGTGTCGTAACCGAGAGAAACGCGCTTAAAGGAACTGTCGGCGTTGTGCTTGACGCGTCTCCCGATTCGCCGGCAAAGACCTTTGACAGAGATTCCGTAACGGTACTCGGTTTTTCGGGCAAAGCCGCGGCTGAGGATCAGAGAGCCGATGACAATGCGGACGAAATAAAGGACGACGAACAGGATTAAGAGTGTCGTATGGACGGAATACTGAATGTTTATAAACCGCAGGGCATAACGTCGTTTTCGGCGGTGTCGAGAATACGCAAATTTACGGGCGAAAAACGCGTCGGACACGCGGGGACGCTTGATCCCATGGCTACGGGCGTGCTTCCGGTGCTTGTCGGACGCGCGGCGGCTTTGCAGGAAATGCTGTCGGATCACGATAAGTCTTACCGCGCAGGCATAAAGCTCGGCGTTGTTACGGATACCGGCGATATAACCGGAAACGCTGTGCAGAGCAAAGAGGTAAGCGGCGTTTCGGAGCAAATGTTTGAAAATGCATTGCAGGGCTTTGTCGGTAAGATAATGCAGACTCCGCCGATGTATTCGGCAATAAAGATAAACGGCGAAAGGCTCTATGATCTTGCCAGAAAAGGCGTTGAGGTCGAACGCAAGCCGCGTCAGATAGAAATATATTCGGCGTCGCTTGTAAAAAGGCTGTCGGAAGATGAGTTTGTCTTTGATGTGTCCTGCTCAAAGGGGACGTATATCAGAACACTGTGCGAGGATATAGGCGAAAAACTCGGTATCGGAGCTTGTATGAGCAGCCTTGAAAGAACGGTGTGCGGCAATTTTTCCGTGACCGATTCGGTGAGCCTTGATAAAGTCGAGCAGATGTATAAAAACGGCGATAGGGACGGTATTCAAAGCTTGCTTGTGCCGGCTGAAAAGCTGTTTGAAAATTCCAAAAAGATTACGCTTCCGCCGTTTTATTCCAGACTTTGCTCTAACGGCTGCGAAATCTATCTCTCTAAACTCGGACTTCCCGATTCCGCTCTCACCGATTCTCTTTTCAGAGTCTATACCTCCGACAATGCCTTCCTCGGTCTTGCCGAAATCAAAGACTTCCCCGACGGCAGAGCCATAAAAGTAAGGTACAGATTGGGATAAGAAGAACGAAGGTACGAAGAGTACGCGCTTTCTTTTTAAAAAGAAAGCTGCAAAGAAAACGGCAGCCCTTAAATTAGATAGAGACTACGGGATATTCCGTGCCGCCAGCTTGTGCCGTTCGCAGTCGAACAGCAGGACTGCGAACTCAGATGTGAACAGGTGCGTGAGTAAACTATGGAAACTATGTACAATGGGCAGTTTTGGAAAGTAAAGTAATTACGCACCAACGAAACATAAAGCTAACATATGTAAAAGTCATCTCGCGATAGCGAGCTGGGCAGAAAAGCGTCAGTATAGAGTTGCACATAGAAGTGGATAATCAGTTTCCGCCAAAAATAATCAATAAATCAATAAATAAAAAAGAAAAATTAAATTTCCACCGGAGGTAAAGTTATGGTACAGGAAAATCTGAATTACTTGAAAAACGCCGATCCCGAAATCGGAAACGCAGTCGAACTCGAACTTAAACGCCAGAGACGTAATATTGAACTTATAGCAAGTGAAAATATCGTTTCCGAGGCAGTGCTTTGCGCAATGGGCAGCGTGCTCACCAATAAATATGCGGAAGGCTATCCCGGAAAACGCTATTACGGCGGCTGTGAGTGCGTGGACGTTGCGGAGAATATCGCAAGAGAACGCGCTTGTAAGCTTTTCGGCGCGGAACACGCAAATGTGCAGCCTCATTCCGGCGCACAGGCAAACTTCGCCGTTTTCAATGCGTTCCTTAAACCCGGAGATACCGTAATGGGCATGAATCTCGCGCACGGCGGACATCTTACCCACGGAAGCCCCGTAAATGTTTCGGGTATGTTCTATAATATCGTGCCTTACGGCGTTGATGATAACGGCTTTATAGATTATGATAAAATGGAGGCTCTTGCACTCGAACATAAGCCTAAGCTTATAATCGCGGGTGCGTCGGCTTATCCGAGAATAATCGACTTTAAACGCTTTGCGGACGTTGCAAAGAAAGTCGGAGCAATATTCATGGTAGATATGGCGCATATCGCGGGACTTGTTGCCGCAGGACTTCATCCCAGCCCCGTTCCGTATGCCGACGTTGTCACCACAACTACCCATAAAACTCTCAGAGGTCCGAGAGGCGGACTTATACTCTGTAAAGAGGAATACGCAAAGCAGATAGATAAGGCAATATTCCCCGGAACCCAGGGCGGCCCTCTTATGCATATAATCGCGGCTAAGGCGGTCTGCTTCGGAGAGGCGCTGAAACCTGAATTTGCGGTATATCAGAAACAGTTGGTTTCAAATATGAAGACTTTCGCGGATAGCCTGCTTGACGAGGGCTTTAAGCTTGTTTCGGGCGGTACGGATAACCACCTCGGACTTGTGGATCTCAGACCTTTCGCAATCACCGGCAAAGAATTTGAACATAGACTCGACGAGGTTTATATAACCGTCAATAAGAACGCTATCCCGAACGACCCCGAAAAGCCTTTCGTAACAAGCGGTGTAAGAGTGGGAACGGCTGCCGCAACAACGCGCGGATTTGTAGAGGAGGATTTCGTAAAGATAGCACATCTCTTTAAGCTCACCGCAACCGACTTTGAAAACAGCGCGGACGACGTAAGAAACGAAGTCAATAAGCTTTGCGAAAAGTATCCGCTTTATAATGACTGATCATGAGCGGCGAAATTAAAATAATACTCGCGTCGCAGTCACCGAGACGCCGCGATCTGTTAAGTCAGCTCGGCGTAAATTTTACCTGTGAGCCTACCGATGCCGACGAAACCCTGAACGGCACATATCTCCCTGCCGACGCTGTGTGCGAGCTTTCGCAGAGAAAGGCAAAGGCGTGCCTTGAAAATCATAAAAATGATAATTTCTTTGTGATCGCTGCGGATACCGTCGTTTATGCAAACGGACGTATAATCGGAAAGCCGCATGATGAAAACGACGCGTATGAAACGCTGAAAACCCTTTCGGGAAAGACTCATTTTGTGTATACGGGACTTACGCTTTGTACAAATGAAAAGTCCGTAAGCATAAGCGAGTGTACACGGGTGCAGTTCGGAACGCTTTCGGAAAGAGAAATACGCGGATATATAAAGACAGGCGAGCCTTTCGATAAGGCGGGCGGATACGGAGTGCAGGGCAAGGCGGCAAGCTTTGTAAAGAGTATCGACGGCGACTTTTTCAACGTTGTCGGACTTCCGCTGTACATCCTTGTAAATGCCGCAAGGGAAGAATTCGGCATTGAACTTACTTTTTGATCTTTAATTCAATAAAAGAACAGGGGTGTAAAAATGATAAAGAACTATAAGCATAACTATCCTCTCTATGACGTTACATATTCGGAAAACTTCAAACAGGTGCTCGAAGATTCCATAAAGAAAAGCGAGGGCAGACCTGCGTTCCGATACAGAAAGGGACAGGATATAATCGACGTAAGCTACGAGGAGTTTTATAACGATACAAAGGCTGTCGGCACACAGCTGGCAGCTCTCGGACTGTCCGACGCACACGTTGCAATGGTAGGGCCCAACAGCTATAAATGGGTAACGGTTTACCTTGCCTGCCTTAACGGAAATAACGTTTTCGTGCCGGTGGATAAGGAACTTCCCATAAACGAAATGGCTCATATAATCGGCGAGAGCGACGCGGAAATAGTTTTCTGCGCGGATCTGTATGTGGAACGCTTTAAGAGCGTGCGCGATAAGCTCCCGAAAGTAAAATATTTCGTAAATGTCGAGGCAAAGGCTGACGACGGCGAATTTCTGTGCTATGACAGCTTTATCGAAAAAGGACGCGAACTTCTGAAAAACGGAGATACGTCGTATACCGATATAACTCCCGTGCCTGAAAAACTCAAGATGATAGTTTATACGTCGGGTACGACAGGAACCGCAAAGGGCGTTATGCTTTCGCTGTCAAATATCACAAACGGCGTCTGCTACGGACTTTCCGTTTCTACGGTTTACAGCACCGAGCTTGCCGTGCTGCCGTTCCACCATACTTATGAATCGGTCTGCGGACTGCTTGTGTCCATGAAACACGCGTCCACAATATGCATAAACGAAAACCTCAGAACCATACTCGGCAATTTCAAGACCTTCAGACCCGACTATATCATGCTTGTTCCGCTGTTTGTCGAGAACTTCTATAAGCGTATCTGGGCAACTGTTGAGGAACAGGGCAAGGATAAGATTCTCAGGAATACCATTAAGGCAAGCAACGCTCTGCTGAAGATCGGTATTGATATGAGAAGAACGCTTTTCAAGTCGATACATGAAGTGTTCGGCGGAAGGCTTATAAAGATAGTCAGCGGAGGCGCGCCCATAAGAGAAGAACTCGGACGTTTCTTTGAGTCTATCGGCATAACCCTTATAAACGGATACGGAATAACCGAGTGTTCTCCGCTTGTCAGCGCAAACCGCGATTTTTACTATAACTTCGCGTCGGTAGGAAACCCGCTTCCCTGCCTTGAACTGAAGATCGACGATCCTAACGAGGACGGAGAGGGAGAAATCTGCGTAAAGGGCGCGGTAGTCATGATGGGCTACTATAAGAACCCCGAAAAGACCGCCGAGGTGCTGAGCGAGGACGGCTGGTTCAAGACCGGCGACTACGGTAAGATCGGCGAGGACGGCAGACTTTATATTACGGGAAGAAAGAAAAATCTTATCGTCCTCAAAAACGGAAAGAACATATATCCCGAGGAGATAGAGGAATATCTCGGCGGCTCCGACTTCGTAAACGAGGTAATCGTAAGCGCGATAAAGAACGAGGACGGCGAGGAAACCGGACTTCAGGCTGAAATTTATCCTCATTCCGACAAAATAGAGGGAATGTCCGACGAGCAGATCTACGATAAGATCAAGGCTGAGGTAGAGAGAATAAACTCCGGACTTCCGTCGCATAAGCGCGTAATCAAGGTTCATGTAAGAAAAGAGCCGTTTGAAAAGACGACTTCGGGTAAGATAAGAAGAAAGTATTGATCTTCGGCGCATAAATTTAATAAAATTTTCGGCTCGGCTTGACGTTTTGCTCTGCGCATACGTTTTGCCGGGCTGTTTTTTGCGCATTTTGCGTTATCCGTGACGGTTTTGCGGCGAACTCCGGGTTGCCGAAAATCAAATAAAAAAATAAGCGCAGTCCATGATAAAACTACGGACTGCGTTTTGCTTTGCGTATTTATAATTTTAAAGCCTGTATTTATTCCGAAATCAGCGCGTGCAGCACATCTTTTGCACTCTGCACGGCGCCGCCGATACGCACCGTTTCGTCCTTTACGGCAAAACAGAGCTTGCATACCGCAAAACCCGAGGCGTGACAGTACAACGCGGCTTCGGGGCATATGACGGATTCGTTATCGGTATATACCTGTATACTCTTGCCCGATATAAGATTTTGCAGCTTTGAAGAAATTTCGGGCGGACAAACATATCTTTTTGAGGTCAGCAAAAGCGAAAGACCGCCTTTTATGAGATCTGTGTTTTGCACGTCGGTGTAGTCGAATATAACGGCAATGTCGGCGCTTATTCCGAAACTTGCCGCAGTAATGCCTTTGGCGTCGAGCTTGCTCTGAACGTAGAAAATCAGCGTGACGTCGCAGTCTGCGAAAAGACCGCCGTCTTTGTATTCGCCGATTGTAAGCGCTGTGACGAGCGCCGCGCCGAGCTTTGATTTTATGCCGCGTCCCGTGACGTATTCCGAGCCGACCTCGTTAAATTCCGGATAAAAATATCCGCGTTCGGATTGTTTCGGAAGTGTCGGATTGCCGTCTTGACTTGCATCGCCGCCGAAGAATACTTCGTACTTTGATATGTCGCTTTCGTCCTTGCCGCCGTTCATAAGAACGCCGCCTGTTCCGTCAAAAAATCCAACGCGCCTTGACGAAAATGTGCTTTCGGACGTGTTTCCGAGTGCGCCGAGAACGGTTTTGCCGTTCCCGCTGTATGTCACGATAACTCCGAAATCGTCGATTGGAGCGCAGAGCAAAAGTTTTTTGCCCGCTCCGCTTTTGTGCATGATAAGGTTGCCTATATTGTCCGTGCGCACGTCTTCAAAAATGTGACCGAGTTTTGATCTGAGCGCATTTTCCATGCCCTCCTCGCGTCCGGCGACCGACGGAATGTTTACGTATTGTTTCAATATTTCTTTCATGGCGTTATCACCTCGTAAATTGTATACCTGTATATTATAATCCGCGCGCAAATTCGCTGATAAACAGCGAAGAAAGCTCCAGCATATTCTGCATATCGCGCTTTGACGCAACGCTTGACGGAGTGTGTATATATCTGCACGCAAGTGAGAGCGCGCCGACCTTTACGCCGTTCTTTGCCTTTGCAATGTTGCGCGCGTCGGTTCCGCCGGCTATCTTTGTCTTGGTCTGACAGGGAATGCCGTTTTTCTCGGCAATGGCGCGTATGAAGGAGTAAATTTCGCCGTCGTACATTGTGCCTCTGTCCATAAACGGCGAGACAGGACCGAAACCTGCGCGGCAGACGGCATTTTCATCGGTAATTCCGGAAAGATCCGACGCAGTAGTGCCTTCAAGCACAAGACAAACGTCCGGATCTATTCTGTAAGTTGCGGCTGCCGCACCGACGCCGCCTATTTCCTCGCCCACCGTAAATGCAAAATAAACGTCGCAGTCAAGTTCCGTCTTTGCAAGCTCGCACATGATCGCGCAGCCTATTCTGTCGTCAAGAGCCTTTGCCTTTATAAGTCCGTTTCCGAACTCGCAGAAATCGCTTTCAAACGCCGCGTATTCTCCGAAAACGTCCATACTTTCGGCGTCTGCCTTATCGTGCGCGCCTATGTCGATGAAAATGTCGCGGATACTCGGAACGCCGTCGGATTTGCCGGATAAATGCACGGGTTTTGAGCCTATAACTCCGGGAATTCTGCGTTTGCCTATCATGACCCGTTTTGACGGCATTATCGGCGTCACCATGCCGACCTCGTCAACAAGCAGCGTCCCGTCGTCGTTGATGTGTTTTACGCAAAAACCCACCTCGTCCATGTGGGCGCAGAGCATAAGTTTTTTTCCGGTGCAGACTCTGCCCTTTTTGAACGCAAGCAGATTTCCCGCGGCGTCCGTCATAACGTCGTCGCAGAACGGGAGAATTTCGTCCTTTATAATGTCGCGTACCTCGTCCTCGAAGCCCGAAACGCCGTTTGCAAGGCAGAGTTTTTTTAATAATTCAAAGTCAAATGCACCACGTTCCATTACAGCGCACCTCCTTTGTGTACGGTTTCGGATAATCGCGGAAATTTTTTCGCGCAGTCTGCGGCAAAGCACTTTAAAAGCTTCGCGCACGAGATAACGTCGTCAAGCGACGCACATTCTACGCTTGTATGCATATATTTGAGCGGTATCGAAAGCACGGCGGTTTGTATACCTGTTGACATTCTGCCCATGATGTTTGCATTTGTGCCGGTGCTTTGCATTTCGACTATCCGGCTGCACTTTACGCCGTGTTTTTGCGCGCTTTGGTATATCGCGTCGGTAAATGCGCGGTTTGTTGACGCCGACAGAGAAAGTCCCGCGCCGCCGTCAATAGGAATGTACTCTCCGGGGTACGACGACTGCTCCTTTGCAAAGTTTACGTCGAGCACCACGCAGCCGTCCGCACGGAAATTTTCGGCAAGAGTGCTTGCGCCGCGCATACTTTTTTCCTCTCCGACGGACAGGTGCGCGTATACGTTTATGACGTCGGTAACGGATTCGTTTATAAGCTTTAACGCGTGGCAGATTGCCGCAATGCAAAGCTTGTCGTCAAGCGATTTTGAGGCTATGCGGTTATTTGCAAGCAGCGTTACGGGCGCGTGAAAACCTCCGGGCGTGCCTATGGGACAAAGCTCGGAAAGCTCTCCGTCGGAAAGCCCCGTGTCGAGCATAAGTTCCGAAAGCGGCGTTTTTTTGTCGGAGCTTGCAAGGTGCGGCGGAACGGACGTGAAAAACGCACGCAGCGTGCGCTTGCCGTAAAGCTCTGCTTCGCTCGCAGGAAGTATGCCGGAATCGATGCCGCCGATTGCCGAAACTTTGACAAATCCGTTTCCGCAGTGTTCCGTTACGGTAAAGCCTATCGTGTCGGCGTGCGCGTCGAATACCAGCGTTTTCGCGTCGGGATCTTTCGACTGTATTCCGAATATGACCGAACCCGACGGAAGTATACGCATATGCGGATTTCGTATACCTGTATATTTAACTGCGGCGTCGGCAAGCGTGTTCATGCCGCTTTTTTCGTATCCCGAAACTGTCGGGACAGCCGTCAGTTCTCTGATTAAAGATAAAAGCTTGTGCAAGAGATTTACCTCTTTTCTTAGGGAATGATCTGCGCGCCGAAGATGTTATTTGCGGTACTTTTCCACGGCGAAAATAAAGGGCGCGTCGGGAGAATTTATAATCCTGAAATTTGTAATGCAGTAATATTTTTTGTCGTATTCCGAGAGCGCGCCGTAAAGCATTTCACCCTCAAGTTTTCCCTCTTCGTGACCCGGATATACGTTGATTACGAGAACGCAGCCGGGGTTTAGCAGCTCTATTGCCGCTTTTATTGCAGGCAGAGTGCTTGTGCGCATGGTGTGTATGGACTTGTCGCCTCCCGGGAGATAGCCGAGGTTGAAAAGTCCGCCGTCAATGCCGCATTTGACGTAGTTTTTGACGTTTGCATGGCTGTCGAGAATGAGTTCCGCATTTGAAAATCCGGCGTCGGACAATCTTTTCGCGGTGTTGTCGAGCGCGCTTTGCTGAATGTCAAAGGCGTATACTTTTCCGTCGGGTACAAGCGAGCAGAGATACTCGGTGTCGTGACCGTTGCCCATGGTAAAATCCACAAGGACGGAATTTTTTTCTATGTGACCGCCGTTAAGAAAACCTTTTGCCACATCGAGAAGTTCGTACATTGTTTTTCCTCCGATGAGAATTGTTTATATATTTTTCATTTATATATTTTACCACAACTCCGTGCGGTTTTCAATAGGTTATGCGCAGCAATCGGACCAATTCGGCGTGAATAGGTACATTCAGCTCCCTTCTCGTTTTGTATATTTTTTGAAATTCTGCCGATAATATCAAAAGAAATATACGCCGGGGTGAGATATATGAAATATAATCCGTCAAAACGCGCCGTCGCGGTCTACTGCGGCTTTTTAATGTGCCTTTGTTTTTTGTGCGCAAGGCTTTACCGCCTTTCCGAGGGCAACAGATCTCTGGACGTTCTCGGCGGACAGTATTCGAGAAAGCTCGACGTCGCACAGCGCAGCGCATTCGTGTACGACAGAAATATGCAGCTTATCTCGCACAAACCCGACGGATATATAATTCTCACCGACCCTGCCGCGCTTGAGGGCAGCGTGAATTCGCTGTGCGCACAACTTTCGGACGTATCGGATAAAGACGCGGACGGCCTTTCCGACAGGCTGCTTTCGGGAAAAACTCTGCTGATCACGGCGGACGGCAGCGCAGATGTTTCGGAACTGTCCGAAAAAAGGGGCATGTATGTGTTTCCGAAATACGCCGAGACCGACGGCATTGCCGTTCATCTTATGGGATATAAAAACTCGGACGGTATCGGTATGTCGGGACTGCAAAAAGAATATACAGGTATACTTTCGGAATTGTCGGGAAACGTAAGCGCCGTGTACCAGGCAAACGCGGTAAACGCCGTAATGACGGACGGCGGATTTACAGTCTGCGATAAAGGATATACGACGCGTGACGGAGTTGTGCTTACGATAGATAAAGAACTTCAGGAGTTTTGCGATAATCTCGGAAAAGAGTATATCGACTGCGGCGCGGTGGTCGTCTGCGACGTAAAGACCGGCGAAATACTCGCGTGTTCAAGCTTTCCGGAGTATGATCAGAAACGAGTCGGCGATTATCTGAACTCAGACCGTGCAGAGCTTGTAAACCGTGTTGAAAAGACCTTTACGCCGGGTTCCGTTTTTAAGCTTGTAGTCGCCGCGGCGGCTCTCGAACAGTCAAAAGATAATTTTGATTTTGAGTATACCTGTACGGGAAGTATCGAGGTAGGCGGCGAAACGTTCCGATGTCATAAAAAGTCGGGTCACGGCGCACAGACGCTGTCCGACGCGTTTGCAAATTCCTGCAACACCTATTTTGTCGCGCTCGGACGTAAAATCGGCATGGAGCAAATTGTAAAAACCGCGCGCAATATGGGACTCGGACAGCCGGTTTTCGCGGATATACTGTCGTCGGACGCCGCAAATCTGCCCGATAATACAGACAGCGACGAAAAACTGCTTGCCAACATATCTTTCGGGCAGGGAACTCTTCTTGTATCTCCTCTCGACATGATAAATGTGACAAATGTCTGCGCCACGGGTTTTCTTCCGACGCTTTCGGCGGTAAAGGGAATATATTCGGGGCAAATGCTCAAACAACCGCAGAAAAATGAGCCCGTGCGTGTTTTAAGCGATGAAACCGTCGCAAAAATGAAGACAATGATGAGAAAATGCGTGACCGACGGAACGGGAAACGGCGCGTTTATAAAATCCGTGCCAAACGGCGGCAAGACCGCGACGGCTCAGACAGGACAAAGACTTTCGGACGGCAGTGAAATTCTTCACCGCTGGTTCTGCGGAGTCTATCCTCTCGAGGATCCGAAATACTCCGTCTGTGTGCTTTGTGACGGAAACGGTCGAACGCGCATTTCGCCTGCCGAAATCTTTAAAATTGTGAATAAATTTCTGATTAATCGAAAATTTTAAATTCGACTTTTTTCCCTGCTTTTCGGCATTTGCGGTCAATCAACGCCAAAACGTAATTAACAAATATAAAACAAAATATTACAACAGTTAACGAATTTTGGCAAAAAATTGCCGTTTAGCTACATATTTATTAAAATTTGTTCGTGCAGTTGAAAATTAATTGTCAACACAAAAACGAGATTTGTTCAAAAAATATCGTAAAAAATTCAGGATTGTGTGGAAGGGTGTAAACATGAATTATACGGGTATGTCGAAAAAAGTGCTTATAGCGGATGCAAATTCCGAATTCCGTATCGGACTTAAGAGTTACCTTACGAAGCAGGGATACACGGTTGTGGGCGACAGCTCCGACGGAAAAGAAGCGGCAAGACTTGCCGAACGCGAGAAACCCGATGTAGTCGTGCTTGATCTTTTGCTCCCGAGATATGACGGAATTGCGGTTATGACGCAGATAAAATCGAGCAGCATAGGAACTTGCCCCGCGTTTGTTGTGGTAACGGGCGTCGGCAGCAGAGCAATGCTTGCAGAGGCGAACGAGGCGGGAGCTACATACTGCGTTCTCAAACCGTGCGAGTACGAAGTGGTTGCGGATAAGATCAGCAAGGCGCTGCTTGCGCGCGCCGGAGAGCCTGCACAGAACGTAACGCACGGCGCGGACGGCGAAACGTATGTCAAGGCAATTCCCGACCTTGAAACGCAGGTGACCAAGATAATACATCAGATAGGCGTTCCGGCGCACATAAAGGGTTATCAGTATCTGAGAACCGCGATAATAATGACTATGCAGAACACCGAGCTTATAAATTCCATAACCAAGCAGCTTTACCCGAACGTCGCAAAGGAATACGGTACGACGTCATCGAGAGTTGAGCGCGCCATAAGACACGCGATAGAGGTTGCCTGGGACAGAGGCGACATAGACGTTATAAATTCGTTCTTCGGATACACTGTTCAGAGCACGCGGGGAAAGCCGACGAACTCCGAGTTTATCGCGCTCGTTGCGGACAGTTTAAGGCTTCGCAACAAGACGGCGTAAGGTGGGCTTTTTGGGGTGAGTGTTGATTATTTTGGCCTAAAAAAATAATTCACTGCCATGTGCAACTCTATTCACAGACTTTTCGGAACCGAAAGAGTCCCCTGCGAGGATAAATGGGGCGCTCTAAAGAGTGTAAACAAAAGATTTTCGCGGCTCAGACGCCGCCGCGAAAGCATGGCTGCGGGAGGATTTCACTCTAAAGAGTGTAAACGCCCTAAGTAAGATATTTTTCTCCCCCCACAGCCTTTTCCAAATTAACCGCACTGCCGCTACGGTACTTCTGTGCAGCTCACGGCAAAATCGCCGCGCGACAGGCGCGCGGATATGGGGGTCTGTACGAAGTAAAACAATTTCGGAAAGCTTGCTGCTTTTAATATACTCAAACAGTCAGCAGGACTTACTTTTACGATCAGTTCGCTTACGCGAGATGACTACGGCTGAATGTTAGTTTTATGTTTGGTTGGCGGAAAAGTGCAAGTTTGCTCTAAATTAATACAAAAATATACTCTGTGCATTGTTCTACAACTTTGCACAGAGTTTTATTATATGTCGTCAATCGGGTATTGCGAAGGCGAAAATCCGGTTTGCTTTTTGAATACGTTTGAAAAGTAATAAGTGTTGGAGAAACCGCACATTTCCGCAATTTCCGAAACTGACCGACGGTTCGTGACAAGCAGTTCTTTGGCATAATTGATTCTCATCTTTGTTACAAACCTCACCGGTGACATTTTAAATGTCTTTTTGAATAATTCGCTGAAATATGCATATTCCAAACCGGTGGCGTGACAAAGTTCCTTGTAGCTGAAATTCGGGTTTTTATAATTTTCCGTAATGTAATCGCGTGCTTTTTGCATATGCTCTTTCTGTATGCCGGATAAATAAAAATGCTGCTGTTTTTGAAAAGACGATATAATATCATAGAATATCATCATTGAAGATGCATAATATCCGACACCTTTTTTCTGCCATGTATCAAAAAGTTTCATAAATTTGTCTTTCAGGTTTTTGTTGTTAAGCAGTCCTATTGCATGCTCCGGCATTGGAGAATCGGCGTCGAAGTAAACGTCAATGCAGGAGGAATATTCGGAAAGATGCTGCACGGTATACCTGCCGCGCGACTGTCCTTTGGGTATATAACGTATAGAATCGGCACAGTCATGAATTTCAATACCGTCGACAATGGTGTTGTTATCGCCGGATAGAAAAAACACAATTTCATAGGTTCTGAAAAAATTCCCGTATTCTATGATGCTTAACGGTTTTGAATAACCGCAGTATTTTTCAACAGAATAAATTTTATTTATATGGACTGTTTCACAGTCGAACAAATTCATAAAATCCCACCTCAAAAATCATCTTTGAGGCAATTATAACATATTGATTTGTTTTTAGCAATATAAAAAACACCATAACAAATTATAAAAACATAACGATTGGTATTTACTGTTAAACGGTTTTTTATATAATAGAGGTGTACGGAGGTAAACTATGAAAGCTGTAATATTTGACATACAGAGAAATTCTTTTGTTGACGGTCCCGGTATAAGGACAACAGTGTTTTTTAAAGGCTGTAATATGCGGTGTAAATGGTGTCATAATCCCGAAAGTCAGTCGGCGCAAAAGCAAATGATGTATTATAAGGATAAATGTACCGGCTGCGGCAAATGCGCCAAAGTTTGTCCGAATCAATTAAAAAAATGTGATTTCTGCGGTAAATGCGAGCTTTACTGCCCTGCGGACGCAAGAAAAATATGCGGTAAGGAATACAGTGCCGATGAGGTTTTCAATGAAATTGCAAAGGATAAAACGTTTTACGAAAACTCCGGCGGCGGCGCAACCTTTTCGGGCGGTGAATGTATGCTGCAAATAGGTTTTTTGTGTGAAATTCTAAAAAAATGTAAAGAAAACGGCATACATACGGCGGTTGACACGGCAGGGAATGTTCCGTGGGAATATTTTGAAAAAATTCTTCCCTATACCGATATTTTTTTATATGATGTAAAGGCGTTTTCGGAAGATTTACATAAACGCGGAACGGGCGTCTCAAATAAATTAATTCTTGAAAATCTGATTCGTCTTTCGGGTAAATGCGATATTATCGTAAGAATCCCTGTTATAGGCGGATTTAACGATGACAAATCAGAGCTTGAAAAAATTGCGGAATTTTTGAAAAAGATAAAATGTATTAAAAAAGAACTTTTGCCGTATCACAACATGGGCGAGCATAAATATGACGCACTCGGCATGGAACATGAAGCTTACAGCGTGCCGGATATGCAACAAATCAAAAAAATATTTGAGGAGTGAGCAGAGGTTTACAAAACTTACAAAGCCGTCGGGCAGCCTTGCTGAAATGCGTATTACGTTCTATGATTTCATAGTGATAAAGAATAAAAGTAACAAATACAATACAAGAGATTTATAAGGAGAAATTATAATGAATGAAAGAATTAAAAAGCTTACGGAGCTTACACTGAACGGAAATATGTATGTTTCTCCCGTTAAAACGGAATTTGACAGAGAGGATCTGTTTCTTTCAAGAATCGAAAGAGAGGTCAAGCGCCTTTGTGAATATATTAAAAATCAGCAGCCTGTGATTACCGAATATTCCAAGCTGACCGGTTTTTTCAGATGCGACGGCAGTGTGGTCGGCGATGCGTTTACACGCATAGGACATAAGGCGACGGAGGAGGCTATGAGCTATTTTTACTTAAAGCCTATTGATAATCTGTCAACTATGGAGTGGCAGCACGCAACGGCGGACTATAAAAAAGTGTTGGAAAACGGAATTAACGGAATAATCGGCGAAATAGACAATTCTCTGAAAATTCATAAAAAACAAGAGGAAACAGAATTTCTCGGCGGAATAAAAAAGGTTGCTGAGACGCTTATAGAATGGGCGCATATATGTTCGGAAAAGGCGGCAAAACTGGCAGCGGAAGTTACGGATGCTGCGCATAAGGAAAACCTTGTGCGGCTTTCAAAAGCGCTGCTAAATGTACCGGAAAATAAGCCGTCGGGATTTTATGAAGCGGTGCTTTCGATTTATGTATGCTTCAGTGCAGATCCGGACAGTTTGGGAACTCTTGACAGATACTTAACGCCGTTTTACAGATACGATATTGAAAACGGAATTATCACACGCGAAGAGGCGAAAGAATATCTTCAGGAACTGTTTTTGATGATTCAGGCAACAAAGAGTCCCGAAGATTTCAGATTTACCCGCGGCGGAGAATCTCACTTTTGTATCGGCGGATATTTGCCTGACGGAAGTGACGGTTTTAATGAGGTATCATATCTTATTGTTGAAAGTCTTATGGAGCTGCCGATGTATATACCGCAGATTACTTTGCGTTGGACAGAAAAAACGCCGCATGATGTGCTGCGGTTCATGATGGACGCCGAAAGAAACGATATTAATAAACGAATTGCGTTTACGAATGATGAGAAGAGAATAAAATGCTATACGGAAATTTGCGGTATTCCGTTTGAACGTGCCGTTTCGTATACGATGGTAGGCTGTAACGAGCCTGCGTTTTTGGGGGCAATTACGGGCGGTAATTCAAACGGAAATATTTTAAAATCGGTCGAAACATTGTTTCATAAAAAATCGGAAAGCATAATCGACGCAAAGAGTTTTGATGAATTTTACGGAATTTTTGAAAACGAATTGTTTTCGGATTTAAAGAAAATTTATGATTATGATGACAAATACAATCTTCTGCGCGCAAGAGATATAAATTATCTGTCAAGCCTGTTTTTCAACGGCTGTATAAAAAACGCAAAAAGTCTTACGCAGGGCGGAGGAGATGTCGTTATAGCGTCGCCTACGCTGAATGGCGTAACCAATGTTATAGATTCGCTTGTTACGGTAAAGCAGTTTGTTTTTGATGAAAAGATGTTTGCTATGCGGGAGCTTGTTGACGCGCTTAAAGCCGACTGGCGCGGATACGAGGATATGAGGACAGTCATTATCAAAAAAGGAAAGTTTTTCGGTAACGATGATGATCTCTCAAATTCGGTGGCGCAACGGCTGTACGAAAGCTTTTACAGATACCTCAAAGATAAAAGGAACGTATTCGGCTATCATTGGCTGATTGGCGATTTGTTGGGATATAACGAGCATCATAAATGGTTCGGAGAGAAAACAAAATCAACTCCGGACGGAAGGTTTGCGGGAGAGCTGTTAAAATTCGGTATAGGTCAGAGCGAGGGACGGGACAGAAATGGTCTTACCGCGCTGCTGAACTCCGTTGCGTCGCTGGATAAAAACGCAATTTCATGCGGTTCTACCGTTACGAATATTTCACTTGATGAGCAGCTTATAAAAAATGACGAGTATTTTGATAAAACGGTCGATATGTTTGAAACATATTTTAAGAACGGCGGAATACATTTTCAGCTTACGTATGTTTCAAAAGAGGATTTGCTTGCGGCAAAGAAAAATCCCGAAAATTACGGTAATTTACGCGTGAGAGTAACAGGATTTTCGGATTATTTTGTAAGGCTTAAAGACAGTATCCAGGACGATATTATAGAAAGGACTGTACAGAAAAGGTGAGATATAAAGAAGAAATACATAATTATGTGCAGGCGCACAAAGATGAAATGATAGGTATGCTGAAAGAGCCGGTAAAAATCCCATCGGTTCAGTCGGAGGCGGAGGCAGGGGCGCCGTTCGGCAGGGCGTGTGCGGAGGTTTTGGAATACATAAACTTCTGCCGGCTGAAAAACGGCTTTGATACGGAGCTTCATCGGGACGGCGGATATTAAGAATTATGTCAGCGAAAACACACCGCCGGATTTTGCATTGGTAACGGACTGCGCATTCCCGATTTACAGGGGAGATAAAGGAATTTTGCGGTTTGAGGCGGTGTCCGATACACCTTTTAAAGAGATTGAGGATTTTTCGGGCGGCAAGGCCGTAAATATTACTCTGGGAGAGGCAACGGCGAAAATAAACGGAAATGTAATAACCGAAACCGGAGTATCGTGTCACGGCGCTTTGCCCGAAGGGTCGGTAAATGCAGGATATTTGCTTGCAAATAAGCTGCGTTCTTTGCGGCGCATAAGTAAAAAACCTTAAAACTTTGAAAAAAGGTCTTGACAAACCGCCGATGATGTGATAATATATACAAGTCATCAAAATGGTGGCGCGAGATGCGGGTGTTGTTCAATGGTAGAACTCCAGCCTTCCAAGCTGGCGGCGAGGGTTCGATTCCCTTCACCCGCTCCATTTCGGTTTACCCGCTGTATGTGTCTTTAGCTCAGCTGGATAGAGCAACTGCCTTCTAAGCAGTAGGTCGGGGGTTCGAGTCCCTCAAGACACGCCATTTTATTTTTGCGGCGGCGATCGGTATTTGCCGCGTGCATTGCTGTACGGCGGCAATGGTTGATTTTAAGCCGAAACATAAAAATATACGGTGGGTTTAGCTCAGCTGGTTAGAGCGTCAGGTTGTGGCCCTGAAGGCCATCGGTTCGATCCCGATAACTCACCCCATATAAGAAGTTTAAGTCTGTTCCCGCTTGAGAGCAGACTTTTTTGCACCCTTTTCGCCGGGGTGCTTTTTGTTTTTTGCGCACTGTGAAAAGACGGCTTGCTCAGTCCGAAATGTTTCGTAAAATAACCTTTTTTCCGCGCCAAGAATACGCGCGTGAACGAAATTCGGACTTTGTAAGCGAATTTATGTATTCTTCGTCAATGTTCGGCTTTGCGTCCTCGTAGAAAAAACTTATAGGAGTAAATTCCGCCTTTGCGTTCATCGGACAGACCTCCTGACAGTCGTCGCAGCCCCAGCGTACCTTGCGCGATCTTATAACGTCTAACTCTTCGTCGGTTACTGCCTTTCTCTGATTAAGCTCCGAATAGCAGTAGGAACGCTTGCCCGACAGAAAATCACATTCCGCCGCGCATTTTCCGCACATAAGACAGCGTTTTTTTCCGCCCGTGTGATTTATTGTATATTGACTGTCAAACGGCAGCGTCGTGAGTACCGAACCTATAAAAACATAACTTCCGTATGTCGGATTTATAAGCAGACGGTTGCTGCCGTATACGCCGAGTCCGCATTTTACCGCGGCGGCGACCTCGTTTATCGGCGACGAATCACTGAAAAAGTAAAATTTTTCTCCGGGATAAAGCTCCTCAAGCCGCGGAGTAAGCTCGGCTTTTAATATTGATGAAAATAAATGATAGTCGCGGCTTACGCTGTAAAGAGATACGTTTCTGTCGGGATAATCTCCCGTGCGGTACGGAATAAGCCATAAAAACGCGCTCTTTATGCCGGACGGCATGAGATGCGGCTGTATTATTTCAAGTTCGCACGCGTCAATGCAGGAATATACGCGTATCTGTCTTTTTTCAAGCTCTGTGTATATCTCGTGTTTTGCGCCCGCCATAATTTCGCCGCCTTTCTTTTGTGTTTTTGCGCCGTCCGCATTGTTATTCTTTGCCGTTTGTTTCAAAATATGCCCGTCTTGCGTCGGCAATAAGATACAGAGAACCGATACATACGCATACGTCGCCGTCTTTCGCGCCGCTTAAAAGCGCATTTACTCCGTCTTTAACGCTGTTTGCCGCGCTTACGTTTTTTGCGCCGAGAGATTCGAGAACGCTTTTCAGCCTGTCCGCACTCATTGCTCGCACATTGTCGGGTTTTACCGTAATAAAGCTTTCGGCTTTGGGTATAAGCGCGCACGCTATTCCCGAAACGTCCTTGTCCGCCATAACTCCGACAAGAAAACGGCACTTTTTTTCGGGAAAGTATAAATTAAGACTGTTCACCGCCGCATTCAGCCCCTGCGGATTGTGCGAGCCGTCGAGAATAAAGTAAGGACTTTTGCAGAGTATTTCAAATCTTCCCTGCCAGCGGACGGCTAGGAATCCGTCGTATATCGCTTTGTCGGGAATGTCAAATCCGCGTTTCTTTAAAATTTCCAGCGTTTTGAGCGCTACCGCAGCGTTGTACGGCTGATATGCTCCGCAAAGTCCGATCTTTACGTTTTTTAATCCGCCGTAATTGAAAACTGCGCCGTCAAGAGTGGTGCGCACACCCGAAAGACGCGAAAAGTCAGCCATGTAAAGATCGCAGCCCTCGTCTTTGCATTTGCTTTCTATGACCTTGTAAACAGACTCCGGCTCGTCGTATATTATAACGTCGCTGCCGTGTTTTATTATGCCTGCCTTGTTGCGCGCAATTTCTTCGGGCGTGTTTCCGAGCAGCGCCGTGTGGTCAAGACCTATCGCGCATATGACCGCGGCTTCGGGCGCGTCTATTATGTTTGTCGCGTCGTACAGTCCGCCGAGTCCCACTTCAAAAACCACAATGTCGCAGGAGTTGCGGTAAAAATACTCAAGACCAATCGCGCATATAAGCTCAAATTCGTTGGGCGCGCCGTTTGTCAGCGTGTCGGCGAAAGGCTTTATATATTCCGTAATCTCGCAAAGCTCTCTGTCGGAAATGTTTTTGCCGTTTATGCAAAAACGCTCGTTGAAGCTTGTGATGTAGGGAGATGTAAAAAGTCCCGTTTTGTACCCGGCGCACTGCAATGCCGAGGCGATAAGCGCGCAGGTCGAGCCTTTTCCGTTTGTGCCGGCAACGTGTACGAATTTCATTTTTTTGTCGGGACGCCCCAGCTTTTCGGCAAGTTCTTTCATGCGAGAAAGTCCGGGAGAGGTCGTCTGCCATGATTTTCGGTGAATGTATGAGAGGGTGCTTGTTATATCCACTTGATTTTACAGTCCTTGAAATAAAAATTTTCTCCGCCGTAAAAAGCGGAGATAAAGGCGCGCAGACGTTCTGCGGCTCAGTTCATGTGAATTTTAAAGAAATTCATGTATCCGAGCCAGTCGGTGCGGTTCTGCGAATGAAGTCCCGGTCTGAAATGGCAGCCTATGTTTCCGTAAGCAAAGCTTTCGCCTGTAAGCGGAAGTCTGTCGGGACAGATAAGCCCCGGAAGTCCGAGAGTTTTGTAATATTCCGACGCCGCGTACAGACCCATGAACTGGTTTCTCTGATCCGCCCAATAGTCAAGCTCCGACATTCCCGTATAAAGGTATCTCGGCGCGGTGCAGACAAGCAGAAAATGCTGGTCAAACGGAAGTTCCGCAGAATTTTTTTCCGCAAGCTTTAAATATTCGGGGCAGAACCAGTACGGGAAATTTTTTGTGATGTCCTTTATGGTTTCGCCTCTGCCGTTGTTTTTAAAAACCGTTTTGTTGCGCTCAAGCGCGTCGCCCGCACAGCCTGCGTCGTTTGCAAAGGTAAATTTAAAGCGTTCGTCGTATGCTCCGCAGAGAAGCGCGGTCTTTCCGAGCCTTGAATGACCTGTTACCGCGATGTTTGAAAAATCAAGCTCCTTTTCAAATGCCTTTTGTGCGTAGTCAACGACTCTCATCGCAGCCCATGCCCAGAGAGCAATCTTTCCCGGATCCTGCGGATTTTTTCTCTGACCGTCGGGGAAGAACGCGCCTGCAAGACCGTTTGTGAAATCTCCGTCGTCGCTTGTGACTTCCTTGTAGCAGAACGAAAGCACGGCAAAGCCGTTGTCGATTATTTCCTCCGTCGGCTGATACTTGTCGGGAATGTTCGGACGGAAATTCATGTGTACGAAAAACGGCGCTTTTTTTGCGTCTTTGGGAATACATACGCGTATGGGGAAGCTGTATTCGCGCCCGTTTTTGAGAGTTCCGTAAAGTCTTACAGTCGTCGGTACGGTTTTTCCTCCGCCAAAACTTGTATCCGACTCGTCGAGCGTTTCCCACTTAAGCGTTTCGGGCTTATCGGGAATGCAGCCGAACTCGTATTTCTGCATTATTTCAAGACAGTTTTTTCTGACGTCGTTTTGCGGCAGCGCCGGAAGATTATATTCGCAAAGCAGCTCTTTTAACATAAAAATACCTCCGAAGTGTTGTTTCAAGCAAATTTTAACATACCCAAAATACAAAGTCAACCGATTTTGCATATTTTTGACGTTTTCTGAAAAACTATATTCAAAAACGATATTTTGAGAAGGAGATATAAAAATGACCGAGCAATATATATCGCAGCGCGCACCGTTTGTGTTCTCGCACGGCGTAAAAGTCGTGTCAAGCGCGAGTGCGGGCGGAACGAAGGAAAAAAACGGGCCTGTCGGACATCTGCTTGACATTCACTGCCCTGACGAGAGCCTTTCGGGCGATTCCTGGGAAAAAGCCGAGAGCCAAATGGTAAAGGATACGTTTTCGTGCGCGCTTCAAAAGGCGCAGATCACCGAAAAGAGCATAGATATACTTTTCGGCGGAGATCTCATGAACCAGTGTACCGGAACGTCCTACGGACTTTGTGATTTCGATGTGCCGTATATCGGACTTTACGGCGCTTGCTCGACGTTTATACAGGGAGTAATGTGCGCGTCGGCAATGATAGAGTCGGGACTTGTAAAGACCGCGGCGGTCTGCGTAAGCTCGCACTTTGCGACAGCCGAACGCCAGTACCGTTTCCCTCTCGAATACGGCGCGTTTCCCGGCCCGTCGGCGCAGAATACCGTAACGGGCTGCGGCTGCGTTATATTAAAAAAGGCTGACCCTGACGAAAAGGGAATTTTCGTAAAGGCGGCGCTCCCCGGCATAGTCATAGACAGAGGAATAAAGGACGCCGCGAACATGGGAGCGGCAATGGCGACGGCTGCGGCGGATACTACGCTGCGCTATCTTGAGGCGGCGGGAAAGAAAGTTACCGATTTTGACATTATAGCCACGGGAGACCTCGGAGCCGTCGGGCACGATATGGAGCTTGATATGTTAAAGCAGCACGGAGTGAGCGATGAACGCGGCATATTCAAGGACTGCGGAACGCTTATATACGACGTAGCCTCGCAGGAAGTGGGAGTGGGAGGATCGGGCTGCGGCTGCAGCGCCGTGGTTACTTCGTCGCTGTTCTTTGATCTTATGAATAAGGGAAAGATCAGAAACGCGGCGGTTATCGGAACGGGGGCTATGATGAGTCCGCAGTCGCTGCTTCAGGGACTTTCCATTCCGTCGGTCGCGCATCTTGCGGAATTTGAAGTTCATTGAATTTTGCATAAGGAGATAATGAAAAATGATATATCTTTGGACATTTATCGTCGGCGGTATTCTGTGCGTTATCGCACAGGTGCTTATAGACAAAACAAAAATGACGCCGGCAAGAATACTCGTAAGCTATGTTGTCGCAGGCGTAATTCTCACGGCGCTCGGGCTTTACGGCCCGATAGTCAAATTTGCCGGAGCGGGAGCCACCGTACCTCTTACAGGATTCGGATATTCTCTTGCAAAGGGCGTTGAAAAGGCGGTTGATGAATCCGGCGCTTTCGGAATTATAACCGGAGGACTTCGCGGAACTGCCGGAGGAATAACTGCGGCAATGCTGTTTTCGCTCATAGCCTCGCTTGTGTTCAAGGGAAAGAATAAGTGAAAAAGGCTTATCTCGGATATGTCCGCGACGTTTTTCTGTGGATAACGGGAAGTGTGCTTTTCGCGCTTTCGGTAAACAGCTTTACGGTGCCTCTCGGCTTTGTACAGGGCGGACTTACAGGCGTTGCGCTTATGGCAAACAGGCTTTTCGGCTTCGGCGTCGGAACGTCGATACTGGTGCTTAATATTCCGCTGCTTTTTGCGTCGCGGAGTATCGCGGGCAAGGGATTTACAATGCGCACCTTTGCCGCAACGCTGGTTTCAAGCGCCGTGATAGATCTGAGCGCGCTGTTTGTGCCGGAGTACGGCGGAGATAAATTTCTCGGTGCGGTCTTTGCCGGAATTTTAAGCGGCGTCGGACTTGGGCTTATATGCCTCGGAAACGCCTCGACGGGCGGCAGCGACCTTGCCGGTATTCTTATATCAAAGCGGAAAAAGGGATTTTCAGTCGGAAAGCTTATATTTGCGCTCGACGCGCTTGTCTGCCTTGCCGGAATGTTCGTGTACGGGAATATCGAGAGCGGAATGTACGGACTTGTGCTGACGTATGTCTGCGGAAAACTCATGGACGCCGTGCTTGACGGTGCCGGTGCGTCGGGAGGACGCGTGTTTTTTGTAATCACCGATAATCCCCACGCCGTCTGCACCGAAATACAGAAACGCGCCGTTCGCGGAGTTACGGTAATTCCTGCCGTCGGGTATTATTCAAAGCAGAAAAAGAGCGTTGTCGTGTGCGCCGTGCGGAAAAGAGAGTCCGCAAAGATTTATTCCGTTGTCGGCGGCGCGGATAAAAACGCGTTTGTGCTT
Organism: uncultured Eubacteriales bacterium; assembly: GCA_900551295.1. GTDB lineage: Bacteria > Bacillota > Clostridia > Oscillospirales > CAG-382 > UMGS1387. The sequence continues at coordinate 57,212 of URVJ01000015.1, forward strand.
GTGTGCGCGGCATACGATATAAGGGGCTTCGGATTTTCGGGACTGTGAACAAAAAGTAAAACAGACGCCTTATGTGTTGACAAAGGCGCAAAAAGGGTGTATTATTTTATAAAAAGCAGAGTAGAGGACTGTGCGTAAAGTGTCGGCAGAACGGGGAGTTGTTTGCCGGACGAAAAGGCATTTGTTTATTGATAAAAGCCTTGCGGTAAAGTCCTTGCATCCCGCTGCTGCATACAGTCTGAGAGTAATATTTATATTTTACACGCCTCCCGTATGTAGCAAAAATACAGGAGGTCTTTTTATGTCAAAGTACAAATTCAAACTTGACGCAAGAACAATGGCGCTCATGTCGCTCTTAATAGCGTGCGAGATAGTGTTAAGCCGTTTTTGCTCGGTCAACACCCACGGAGTAAAGCTCGGATTTTCGTTTATACCCGCAGCGCTCTGCGGAATTATTTTAGGCCCCGTGCCTGCTGGTATCGTGTGCGCGCTTTCGGATTTTCTCGGAGCAATGCTGTTCCCGTTCGGGCCGTATCACCCCGGGTTTACGCTTACGGCTTTCGCAATGGGCTTTACTTACGGATTTTTTCTCTATGAGCTTCACGAATATTCGGGAAAACAGATATTCTTGAGAGTTTTCGCGGTGTCGCTTATAAATTCGCTTGTTTTCGGACTGCTTGTCAATACGCTGTGGGTTTCACAGCTCTACGGCTCAAAGACGTATTTCGGCTGGTTTATGTTCAGACTGACGACGGAATACGCAATTCAGATACCGTTAAGAACGCTGGTAATTCCGCTGTTCGTTCCTCTTGCAAGACGTCTTTTCGCAATGTACCGAAAGGCAAACTGAGAGAATAAAATTATATGACTGTGTATAACGGCTCCCCCGTCATTTGCACGGTCATTTTTTGTTTTATATAATTCCCGTCAGCTTTTCGGCAAAGAACGCGCACAGAACCGTGTATATCAGTATTATCATAAAAAACAGGTTGCAGCCCGAATTCAAGAATAAAAACATGAAAAAGCAGCACATTATTCCGTAAGACAGCCAAGAAACAAACGAGCAGATACCGTATGCTCTGTCGGGACCGTATTTTTCGCACAGGATAAGCTCAAGCGCGCGTCCGCCGTCAAGCGAACGCACGGGAATTATGTTGGACAGCGCGAGAAAAGCGTTTGCAAAGCAAAAGAACAGAATGTGCCTGTCGGGTATAAAACGGTATAGCAGCGCCGACAGAACAGACAGCAAAAGGTTGCATAAAACGCCCGAGATCACCGTAAAAATTTCGGCAAAATAGCTTATATCCGTGCCCGACGAGCGTATGTCTGCGCCGAAAGGATAGACGCATATGCGGCTTATGTCCGAATGTACAAGCTTCAGCGAAAATATGTGCACGCACTCGTGCAGCGCCGCACTCAGCACAAAAAGCGACGGATACGCCGAGTTTTCCGACAGCAGTACCGCGATAAACGCAAGAATTGCAAATACGCTGACGTATACCCTGCCCTTTGCACTGTTTTGGGAGCGTAAATAGAGCAGACCCATGTCGGTTATTCCGATCTTTCCGCAAAGGCTCATTTTTCAGCCCTGCTTTCAAGCGTGTACGCAAGATCTTCGAGAGTTATGCTGCGTACAGGCGCTTTTACAAATGTCCCTGCGGAAATATCTGCGTCTTTGTTTCCTATTATCCTTGCCGAAAGTATTGCCGCGGCAAGCAGAATGAGCAAAAGCACCTGCACGAATAGTATTTCCGCACGGCACGGCACGCCGTTTTTTCGCTGCGTTTGTTTTTTCATGTGAATGTACCCCGTAAGTTTGTTTTCGGCGCGCAAAACGTGCCTTTGCTGTAATTTATTCAAAAAAATCAAACTCTATGCCGTATTTTACACATTTGTGTTTATTTTGCTCTGCGAATGTGGTATACTGAGTAAGAATGTATTTGCCACGGCACATAATAAATATTGGGAGATTTGTGACAATGGAGATTACAAAGGACTTTTTGTGCGGCAATATCAAAATAGTAAAACAGGACGGCGACGAATTTCTTTTGCAGCCCGAAACGCGCTGAGACGCCGGAAAGAACAGATCTCCGCATGACCATAACAGGGATTACGAAGAGGGGATATATCCCGAAATAAGAAAGATAAAATCCATTGCCGAAACGCAGAATCTCATTACAAATTTCGATTTTCACGCGCCGTATCACTGCGGCGATATAAACGACTGCACGTATTTTATGAGATGCGACCGTGAAAAAGGCGGCATATACGATAAATTTTCGTCCGAACTTGTAAGACTTACGTCGGAAAACGGTTTCAGATACTACGGCATACACGATATTGCCTACGGCGCAAAGTGGAACGAGGATAATATGCCCAATATGATAAGCTATATGATGAAGCATACCGAGAAAAAGTATACTTTCTGCATGGAAATACCCTTTTTCGGACTGCCCGATAATTACTTCGACCAAAGCCGCGCATTTGAACTCGGACACCGCGTTTTTAAAGCCGCGCTTTCAAGCGGAGTTTTCGACAGATAACCGAAAAAGAACAAAAAAGCAAAATTCAAGAGGTGAAATTACTTGAAAAATTTTAAGCTTGTGTCGCCGTATTCTCCCATGGGAGATCAGCCCGACGCGATAGATAAACTCAGCGCCGGAGTTGAGGCGGGACTTAAAGACCAGGTTCTTCTCGGCGTTACCGGTTCCGGCAAGACCTTTACCATGGCGAATATTATAGCCAAGGTCAACCGTCCGACGCTGGTTTTGGCGCATAATAAAACGCTCGCGGCACAGCTTTGCTCTGAGTTTAAGGAATTTTTCCCCGAAAACGCCGTTGAGTTTTTCGTTTCGTACTACGACTACTATCAGCCCGAAGCCTATATACCCGGAAAAGATACCTATATCGAAAAGGACAGCTCCATAAACGACGATATAGATAAAATGCGCCACAGCGCGACAAGCGCACTTTTAGAACGAAGGGACGTCATTATAGTTTCGTCGGTTTCCTGTATATATACTCTCGGAGATCCCGAAGAATATAAGAGCATGACTGTTTCCGCCTCTCCCGGTCAGCAGATAAGCCGAAACGACTTTATCGCAGGACTTGTCCGCATACAGTACGAACGCAACGACCTTTCGCTTGAACGAAATAAATTCAGAGTCCGCGGAGATACCGTCGAGGTCTATCCGTCGGCGTCGGAAAATAACGCGGTCAGAGTTGAGTTTTTCGGCGATGAAATAGACTGCGTTTCGGAGATAAGCACGGTCACGGGAGATGTAGTCAACAGACTTTCGCGCGCCGTAATAACGCCGGCTACGCACTATGTTACAAGCGATGAAAAAAGACAGAACGCCATAAATGAAATACTTGCGGAAATGGAAGAGCGCAGCGCGTTTTTCAAATCCGAAAATAAGTTTATCGAGGCGCAGCGCATAGAAGAACGCACACGTTACGATATGGAGATGCTCGGCGAACTCGGATACTGTTCGGGCGTTGAAAACTATTCGCGCGTGCTTTCCGGACGTCCGGCGGGCAGTACGCCTTATACTCTGCTCGATTATTTCCCAAAAGATTTTCTGCTGTTCGTAGATGAGTCGCACGTGACGCTGCCGCAGGTAAGAGGAATGAGCGGAGGCGACCGCGCAAGAAAGAAAAATCTTATAGATTACGGCTTTCGCCTGCCCAGCGCCTACGATAACAGACCGCTTTACTTTGAAGAATTTGAAAAGCGCATAAATCAGGCAATCTTTGTCAGCGCAACGCCCGGCCCCTACGAAAAGGATCACTCCGAACAGACCGTCGAACAGGTTATACGTCCTACGGGACTGCTCGATCCCGAAATAGAGGTTCGTCCGGTAAAGGGTCAGATAGACGACCTTATAGGCGAGATAAATATGCGCACCCAAAAGAAAGAGCGCGTGCTCGTCACAACGCTTACAAAGAAGATGGCCGAGGATCTTACGGAATACCTGTCGGGGCACGGAATAAAGTGCGCATATATGCATTTCAGCATAGATACAATAGAGCGTATGGAGCTGCTGCGCGATCTCAGGCTCGGCGTGTACGACGTTCTTGTCGGAATTAACCTGTTAAGAGAGGGACTGGATCTTCCCGAAGTGTCACTTGTCGCAATACTCGACGCTGATAAAGAGGGATTTTTAAGAAGCGAAACGTCGCTGATACAGACCATAGGCAGAGCCGCGAGAAACGCCGGCGGTAAGGTAATAATGTACGCCGATACCGTGACGGAATCCATGAGAAAAGCCATAGACGAAACGGCGCGCCGCAGAAAAAAGCAGGACGATTATAATAAGGCTCACGGTATCGTTCCGCAGACCGTAAAGAAAGAGATACGCGACGTTCTCGATATTACCGTAAAGGATAAGGATAAGCAGGGTAAACCCAAAAAGCCGTCCGCGTCCGATACAAAGAAACTCGTCGCAGAGCTTACCGATAAGATGAAAGACGCGGCAAAACACCTCGACTTTGAACTTGCGGCGGCACTCCGCGATAAAATTATAGCGCTGAAATCGGATAAGACAAAATAATGCGCCGAAACTCTTGAAAATGTGCGGATTTTGTGATAAAATAACTCAGATACAGTAAAATTTTTAAACTGAAAGGATTTTTTTAAAATGAAAGCAAGACTTCCGAAAGGTATGGGCGGCGGCCCTTCAAATATGCAGTCAATGATAAAGCAGGCTCAGAAAATGCAGGAGGATATGGAGAAACTCCAGGCAGAGCTTGATGAAAAGGTTCATGAAGTAAGCGCGGGCGGCGGCGCTGTCAGCGTTACGATAAAGGGCACCAGAGAAATACTCTCAATAAAACTCGATAAGGATATTATAGATCCCGATGACGCCGAAACGCTCGAAGATCTCATTATCGCAGCCGTAAACGAGGCGATCAAGACTGTTGATAAGGTCAATTCCGAGGCTATGAGTAAGGTAACTCAGGGCATAAATATGCCGGGGCTTTTCTAAAAGGAAAACCATGAATAATTGCCGGCGGTAATTAAAACTCAGATTTTGAGCCGAAAATTAAACCGCCGGATATACCCGACATAAGTGTAACATTTGTAAAAGTCATCTCGCGATAGCGAGCCGGGCAGAAAGGCAAGTCCTGTTGACTGCGTAATAACGCATAAGAATTGCACTTTCGTACCCAAAATAAAGTTTGCGCAGACCGCGGCGTGACATGGTATAAAAATTGCATTATGTCAACCAACTTGTGTTCAGATACTAACCCCATCGAGCAGTGCGGAGCATCTGCGATCGCTTTCGCTGCGGCGTTTGAGTGGCGAAAATCTTTTGTTTTACACTCTTTAGAGCGTCACCTTTTCGATTCCGAAAAGTGGGTGTATAGACTTGCAAGTGGAAGTAAATTATCTTTTTCCGCCCAAATAAGTAACATTTAGCTTAGTACAAAGTATCTTTCCGCTTTTCGATACCGAAAGGCGGAGGTATAAGGTTGCATATGGCAGTTAATAATCAGTTTCCGCCCCAAATAAGCAATCATGCACCGCGCCTCGCGATAAAAAAGAAAAAAGAAAGAAGGGATTCCCGTGAAGGTAGAATTGCTTGAATATACGCATAATCCGGAAAGAGTAATAGCCGCGGCGGCAAAGCTCTGCTATTCTTCAACCGGCGTTGACGGAATACTCGAAAAAATGACCCCGGAAAGTACCGAAAAATTTATAAAAATGCTGTCCGGATTCGGACATGAAACTCCGGTAGAGCACGTCAGCTTTACTTTTGCGGTAGAGGGCGTGTCAAGATCGCTGCTTGCACAGCTCACAAGACATAGAATAGCTTCTTTCAGCGTGCAGAGCCAGAGATACGTCGGAAAAGAAAATTTTGAATATATAATTCCTCCGGAAATAGCCGAAATAGACGAGGCAAGAGAACTTTTTGTAAAGGCTATGGAAAACGATAGGGAAACATATAAAAAACTTAACGATATACTTTCAAAAAAACACCTTGAAAAAATGATAGCCGACGGTAAGGACGAAAAGACCGCCGAAAAGGCAGCTAAGAAAAAAGCGCAGGAGGACGCAAGATACGTTCTTTCAAACGCCTGCGATACAAAGCTTGTCATGACAATGAACGTAAGATCGCTGTATCACTTCTTTAATCTTCGCTGCTGCGAAAGAGCGCAGTGGGAGATAAGAGAAATGGCAACGCAGATGTTAAAGCTTGTCAAAGAGGTATCGCCCGTGCTGTTTGAAAACGCAGGACCTTCGTGCGTATCCGGTCCGTGCGCAGAGGGCGGAATGAGCTGCGGAAAAGCCGCGGCAATACGCGAAAAATTTAAAAATCTTTAATTCAAATACAGAGGTTACGACAATGGACGCAAACGAAACCAAACGAGAGTCTACAAACTTTATACACAAGATTATAGACGAGGACATCGCAAACGGTCTTAAGGCGCGCATACACACGCGTTTTCCGCCCGAACCCAACGGATACCTCCATATAGGACATACAAAGGCTATCTGGATAGGCTATTCCACGGCGAAGAAGTATAACGGACTTTTCAATCTCCGCTTTGACGATACAAACCCGTCAAAAGAGGGCGACGAGTACGTTCAGGCAATACAGGACGACCTTAAATGGCTTGGCGTTGTGCCGGATAAAATATGCTTCGGCTCGGATTATTTCGATCAGTGCTATGAATTTGCGCTGAAACTTATTAAGGACGGCAAGGCGTTCGTCTGCGATCTCTCAAAGGAAGAAATCGAAAAGTACCGCGGAACTCTCACAACTCCCGGGACCGAAAGCCCGTACAGAAACAGAAGCGTCGAGGAAAACCTCGATCTGTTTACACGCATGAAAAACGGCGAATTTCCGGACGGTTCAAAGACGCTGCGCGCAAAGATAGATATGTCATCTCCCAATATCAACATGAGAGATCCGGTCATCTACCGCATACTCCGCGCACCGCATCACAGAACCGGCACAAAGTGGTGTATTTATCCTCTCTACGACTATGCGCATCCGATACAGGACGCGCTTGAGGGCATTACACATTCGCTTTGCGACGTTGAATTTGAAAACCACAGACCTCTTTACGACTGGGTTGTAAACAGCATTGATTTTGAGCAGAAACCCAAGCAGAGAGAGTTTGCAAAGCTTAATATCACATATACCAAGATCGGAAAGAGATATTCAAAGGCTCTTATCGAACAGGGCATAGCCGACGGCTGGGACGATCCCAGACTGCCTACTCTGCGCGCGCTTAAACGCCGCGGATATTCTCCGAGCGCGATATTCAATTTCGTACAGCTTTCGGGAATTTCAAAGGCAATGTCGCTCTGTGACTACGGACTTCTTGAGCATTGCATACGCGAGGAGCTTAACACGACGGTTCCGCGCAAGATGGCGGTGCTTGATCCTGTCGAAGTCGAGATAACAAATTTTGAGGACGGAAAAGTCGAATATTTTGACGTTGCAAACAACCCGACCGACGAAAACGCAGGAACAAGAAAGGTTGCGTTCACAAAGCACCTCTATATTGAACGCGAGGACTTTTCGGATAATCCTCCGCCGAAGTATCAGCGTCTAAAAAAGGACTGCGAAGTGCGTTTTATGGGCGCGTATGTCGTCAAGTGCAACGAGGTCATATACGGTCAGAACGGCGAAATTGAAAAATTGCTCTGCACGGTCGATCCGGATACTGCCGGAAAAAATCCGTCGGACGGAAGAAAGATAAAGGGTACGATCCACTGGGTAAGCAAGGACTTTTGCGAGGACTACGAGGTAAGGCTTTACGACAAGCTGTTTACCTGCGAGGACACGGTTGTTATAAACATGGACAACTTCAAGGACTATCTCAATCCCGATTCGCTGAAAGTTATGAAAAATGCCAAGGTTGAAAAGTCGATCGAGGGAGCAAAGCCCGGCGACAAGTTCCAGTTTGTCAGAAACGGATATTTCTGCATTGATTTACACAACGACAGGGTTATCAACAGAATTGTTACGCTGAAGGACAGCTTTGCGAAGAAGTAAGGTGCGCTGAGCCGGGGCTGATTGTTGATTATTTGGGCGGAACAAGATAATTTTACGATCAGTTCGCTTGCGCGAGACGACTACGGCTGAATGTTAGTTTTATGTTTAGTTGGCGAAAGAGTGCAAGTCTGATAAAACTTAATACAAAAATATACTCTGTGCATTGTTCTACAACTTTGCACAGAGTTTTTCTATACATAAAAGTAGAATTTGAACCAAGTTTCTTGCCGATAGGCAAGCTGGGCGCAAAAGTGTGTCCTGTTGACTGCGTAATAACGCGTAAAAATTGCACATTTGAACCTAAAGCACAGTTTACGCAGACCGCAGCGTGACATGGCATAAAAGTTGAACCGTGTTTGCCAAAACATTTAATTAGATACCAACCCCATCGAGCAGTGCGGAGCATCTGCGAGCGAAGACAGAGAATTTCGGAGGTGCGGGAAAGTTTTACCGACGATATTCTGATGTGTGGAGAGGAAGCCACGCTTTCGCGGCGGCGTTTGAGCGGCGAAAATCTTTTGTTTACACTCTTTAGAGCGTCACCTTTTCGATTCCGAAAAGTAAACGTATAAAGTCGCACTTTTAAAAAAGTTGCCCGTTTCCACACAAACCACTCAAAAAATAACCGTTTTCCCTGTGTTGACGTGAGCAAAAAAATGTGCTATTATAAAATGTAATAAACTAGATAAAAATAAAATAATAGTTGAAAAAAGTCTCTTTCGGAGGAAAGGTATGTACGGTTTTTTAAGAGTTGCGTGCGCCGTGCCGGACGCGTATGTTTCGGACGTGGAAAAAAATACGGCTCAGATAACGGAATATTTGAAAAAAGCGGCGGAAAATAAGGCTGATCTTGCCGTTTTTCCCGAACTTTGCCTTACGGGCTATACCTGCGCGGATCTGTTTTTCAGACCGTCGCTCGTAAACGCGGCATATGACGGACTTGCAAAGATTGCAAAGGCAACGGAAAATATCAATACCGTCTGCCTCGTCGGACTTCCCGTGCGCGTTGACGAACAGCTCTATAACTGCGCCGCCGTCGTTTCTCAGGGTAAGATCCGTGCAATTGTGCCGAAAACCTATATTCCGACTTATAACGAATTTTATGAAAAACGCTGGTTTTCCTCATCATTCGATCTTCCCGATAACGGCGGAAAAACGGTATACGTAAATATAAACGGCGAAGATGTTCCCGTCGGAACGGGGTTTGTGTTCGATATGGGTCAAAACGTAAAATTCGGCGTTGAAATATGCGAAGATCTCTGGGCGCCGGTTCCGCCGTCGTCGGCTCTTGCACTTTCCGGCGCGCTCCTTGTCGCAAACCTCTCGGCAAGCAACGAAACCATTGCAAAGCGTTCGTATCGCCGTTCCATTGTCGCTCATCAGTCCGCGGCGTGTCTCTGCGCATATGCATACGCAAGTGCCGGAAGGCGCGAATCCACGACAGACCTTATCTTTTCGGGACATTCGGTAATCGCGTCAAACGGAAACGTGCTGTGCGAAAATACAGACTATATTGACAGCGGATATGTGATATACTCGGATATTGACCTCGATATGCTAAGGCATGAGCGCGCAAAGCTCAAAACCTTCAAGGACTGCGCAAAAATCCAGGGCGCATATGCTCACGAAATAATAAAGGCTTGCGATTCTCACGAATTTCTGTCCGACGCGTCGTTTGCAAAGGTAAACAAACTTCCGTTTGTGCCGGACGTAAAGACCGAAAGACGCGAAAGATGCGCGAATATATTCGATATGCAGGTTTACGGACTGCTTAAGCGCCTTGAGATAACACATTCAAAGCCGGTTATCGGCGTTTCGGGCGGACTTGATTCCACGCTCGCGCTGCTTGTATGCGCAATGGCTGTAAAAAAAGCCGGCAAACCGGCAAGCGACGTTGTTGGCGTTACAATGCCCTGCTTCGGTACGACGGACAGAACCTACGATAACTCGGTAAAACTCATGAAAGCGCTCGGAGTCACGCTTAAAGTCATACCCATAAAGGACGCCGTAAGACAGCACTTTTCGGACATCGGACACGATGAGGGCGTACACGATCTGACGTATGAAAACTCACAGGCACGTGAGAGAACACAGGTACTTATGGACGTTGCGGGCGAGGTCGGCGGACTTGTCGTAGGCACGGGAGATCTGAGCGAGCTTGCGCTGGGCTGGTGTACTTACAATGCGGATCATATGAGTATGTACGGCGTAAACGCGAGCATACCCAAGACGCTTATACGCTGGCTTATAGACAGTGTATGCGAAAACAATCTTTTTCCCGAAGCCACCGACGTGCTGCGCGACGTAATGGACACGCCGATAAGCCCCGAGCTTTTGCCGCCGGACGAAAACGGCAAGATCGCGCAGAAAACCGAGGACGTTGTCGGGCCGTATGCGTTGCATGACTTTTTCCTGTATTATACCGTAAGGTTCGGCATGGATAAGGATAAGATACTTTTCCTTGCGAAAAAGGCCTTTGAGAAAGATTTTGACGAACAGACCGTAGTAAAATGGCTTGACGTATTTATGCGCAGGTTCAGAACTCAGCAGTTCAAGCGCAGCTGTCTGCCGGACGGAGTAAAGGTCGGAAGTATATGTCTTTCTCCGAGGGGCGACTGGAGAATGCCGTCCGACGCGGACGCGATAATATGACGGGCGCGGAAAACTTACTTTTTGAGGTGATATTTTGAAGCCGAGAATACTTGTTGTCGGAAATACCTATATAGATTTTGTGTGCAGAGCCGAAACCATGCCGGAACGCGGACAGGTGCTTGTATCGGAACTCGGCTATGCTTTTGTGACGTCGGGCGGAGGTGCGTTTGAGGCTGTCGGAGCGTCAAGACAGGGCGCGGACGTTGTTTTATGCACAAAACTCGGAAACGACGCGTATGCCTCGCAGCTTAAAAAGAAGTTTGCGGCGGAAAACGTCGATACGCGCTTTGTGGGTGTACACAAGCCGTCGCAGACGGGACTTTGCGTGACGGTCTGCGAAAATACGGGGCGCGACAGGGTGATAATATATCCCGGCGCAAATGCGGCGCTTACTCCGGGAGAGATCGACGACGCTTTTTCGTGCTATCCCGACGCACTTCTCATAAGCTGCGACGTAAAAACCGACAATGTGCTTGCCGCAGCGGAATTCGCAAAGCGCGACGGTGTAAAGCTGTTCCTCGATCTCCGCGGTGCGGACAATGCCTTTCCTCTTGAAAAAATTGCAAAGGCGCATACGCTTATACTTGATGAAAAGTCGGTATATTCGCTCTGCGGTATGTATACAAATGATGTGAACGGCTGCCTCGGCGCGTGTATTTCGCTTTCCTCAAAACTTGATGTTAAATTCTGCGTTATAAATCTCGAAAACCGCGGCAGCTTTGTGTATGACGGTACTTATTCCCGTATTATCGATCCCGTTGAAGTTCAGATCGTTGACCGCTCCGCTTCTCATGAGGCTTTCTGCTCATCTCTCTGCGCCGATTTTCTCCAAAACGGCGGTGATATCTACAAGGCTTGCTCTCATGCAAACTCCTCTTTCGCTTTTTCTGCCTCCAAACTCGGCGGACTTTCCTCTTTGCCGAAATAAGGAGTACGAAGGAGTACGAAGGAGTACGAAGGAGTACGAAGGAGTACGCGCTTTCTTTTTAAAAAGAAAGCTGCAAAGAAAACGGCAGCCCCTAAATCAGAAAAAGACTATGGGATACCCTCTGCCGCCAGCTTATACCGTTCGCAGTCAAACAGCAGGACTGCGAACTCAGATATAAATAAGGTGCCGAAGTAAACTATGGAATTTTAGTACAAAGGATAACTTTGGAAAGTGAAATCGTTCCGCAACGGCGAAATAAAATAAGAATTTCACTTTGCACCGACGAAACATTTGCAATATTTTTAATTCCGCACTAACAGAAACATAAAACTAACATTTGTAAAAGTCATCTTGCCGTAGGCAAGCTGGTCGGAAAAGTGTGTCCTGTTGACTGCATGACTATATAGAAAATAACACTTGTGCCGAAAATGTTCGACTTCGTACAGAACCCCATATCCGCGCGCCTGTCGCGCGGCGATTTTGCCGTAAGCTACATGGACGTACCGTAGTAGCAAGGCGGTCGCGCTTGTAAGGATAATAAAGGTGAGAAAAGCTGTGTTTCGGGCATTTACGCTCTTTAGAGTGAAATCCTCCCGTCGGGGGATTGTCAAGGGGCGA
>URVJ01000016.1 GCA_900551295.1 uncultured Eubacteriales bacterium
AATAAACACAAAGTATCTTTTCACTTTTCGATTCCGAAAAGTGGGCGTATAAAGTTGCACTTTGAAGAATTTTACCCGTTTCCGCCCCAAATAAGCAAAAGCAATTTTCCCAAAGGCGCCTCAGACTGTCCCCACAAGCCTGTTTATTGTGAATCCCTTTGCGGAGAAGTTGTCCTCGTACTCGGTGTGAATGTTGCCCTCTTCCCAAGGCGAACGGTGAAGATCGTTTGTCACCTCGGACAGCGGTATGCCTGCAAGCTCAAATTGCTCAAGCGAAAAATCAAATAAAGGACGGTTGTCTGTCTTGAAGAAAATTTTCCCGCCAGATTTGAGAATTTTTTTGTAAATTTCAAGAAAAGATATGTACGTAAGTCTGCGCTTTGCATGGCGCTTTTTCGGCCACGGATCGGAAAAATTGAGGTAAATTTCCGAAAGCTCGTTTTCCTCGAATATTTCCTCTAACTTTCCCGCGTCAAAGCAGATAAAAGTCACATTGTCAACCTGCGCAGCCTTGGCTTTCTCCATTGCAAGCATGATTACGTCGGGAATGACCTCGATTGCAATAAAAAATTTGTCGGGATTTTTTAACGCGCTGTTTACGACAAACGTGCCTTTTCCGCAGCCTATCTCAAGGCAAAGCGTCCTGCCCTTTGCAAGACTGTCCCACTTGCCTTTTAAGCTTTCCGGATTTTCTGTTTTCAATTCGGCACAGGCAGCCATTCTTGCCTCGCCGTTTTTCTTTTTTCTCATTCTCATATTAAAGAAACGTCCTTTCGGAATGTATAAAATCCAATGCTGCTGCAAACAATATGCACAGCAGAGAAAAAATCTTTGCTTAAACGTAAATTACGGGAGTTGAAAATAAATGCTTGATAAAATCGCTCTTATACTGACCGTTGTCGGCGCACTCAACTGGGGCGGAATAGGTCTTTTTCAGTTCGACACGGTTGCCTGGCTCTTCGGAGGACAGGACAGCGTTTTAAGCCGTATCGTATACGTCGTTGTCGGACTTTGCGGACTCTGGTGCATATCGCTGTTTTTCAGAGAAAGAAACGCACTTACCGATACCGAGGAATAACAGAGTACGGTCTTTGATCTTGTGAGAACCCTTAATTACCGGGTTCTCTGTTTTTTTACGCCTTTGGTTGTCTTTGAACTTTTAGCCCAGCCCTGCGGCTTTGAACGTCCCGGAGAAGATGACGTTTTGGTTCTCTGCGCGTCCTTTCCGCTATCCCGTGACTTTCCGCTGCCGTTTTTATATGTTTTTTCGGAGTTTCGTGCATTGCCGCGTTTGTCCGTGCCGCGTTTGTGCGTACTCTTGCCCTTATCGGCACCGTGCGTTGCTCTGTCGTGTTCAAAACTTCCCGAAAAATGCGGCAGCAGCGATTTTGCGTCGTTTCTTCCGGACAGTTTTATCGCCTTTGCGACAAGCTCGCGGTTTTCGGGACGCGACGCCTGAAGAAGTGCGCGCTGCATACGCTTTTCGTTGTAATCTTTGGTAACATATACCGGCTCAAGCGTAAACGGATCGAGTCCCGTATAGTACATAGTTGTTGCGGCAGTGCCGGGCGTGGGGTAAAAATCCTGTACCTGTTCGGGACGTATTCCATGCTTTTTGAGGTAAAGCGCAAGATCTATCGCCTCGTTCAGCGTACTTCCCGGGTGCGACGACATGAGATACGGCACAAGATACTGTTCAAGCCCTGCCTTTGCGCAAAGGTCAAAATACTTATTGCAGAATTTTTCGTATACTTTGACCGGCGGCTTGCCCATATATTTAAGCACTCTGTCCGAAATGTGTTCGGGCGCGACCTTTAACTGACCGCTTACGTGCTTTGTTACAAGCCTTTTCAGAAATGTGTCGTCCTTATCGTATACCGCGTAGTCAAAACGGACTCCGCTGCGCACAAATACCTTTTTTATGCCTTTGATCTCGCTTACCCTGTCCAAAAGCTCTACATATTCGCTTTCATCAACGATTAAGTTCTTGCAGGGTTCGGGAGCAAGACATCTGCGGTTTTTGCATATGCCCTTTTTGCCTTCTCTGACGGCTTTGCACGGGCCGTATCTGAAGTTTGCGGTAGGACCGCCTATGTCGTGGATATATCCCTTGAATCCCGGCAGCGTCGTCAGCAGCTTTGCCTCGGCTTCGACGGATTCTATGCTGCGCGAAACAACGTTTCGTCCCTGGTGGTATGCGATGGCGCAGAATGCGCAGCCGCCGAAACAGCCGCGGTTATGCGTTATGGAAAATTCAACCTCGTCTATTGCGGAAATTCCTCCGTCCTTGTCATAGCAAGGGTGAGGACGCCTTGTATAAGGCAGAGAATATACGTAGTCCATTTCCTCGCGTGTAAGCAGCGGAAACGGAGGATTCTGAACAAGCTTTTTATTATCGTAAAACTCGACTATCGCCTTGCCGTCAACGGGATCGACGTTTTTATACTGCATGGCAAAAGCTTTGGCATACTTTTCCTTATCGGTTTTAAGCTCGTCATATGTGTATGTGTCGCAAAAATCGTACTTCGGAACATAGTCAAGCGGCGCAGTTATTACCGTCCCCCTGACATCTCTTATTTTCTTTACCGGAACGCCCTTGTCAAGCAGCTTTGCAAGTGCGACAATGCTCTTTTCGCCCATGCCGTACATAAGTATATCCGCGCCCGAATCTATAAGCACGCTGCGCCTTACCTTATCGTCCCAGTAATCGTAGTGCGCGAAACGCCGTAACGACGCCTCAAGTCCGCCTATAAGTATCGGGACGTCGCCGTATGCCTCTCTTATTCTGTTGCAATAGACTATTACGGCGCGGTCGGGACGAAGTCCCGCTTTTTTGCCGGGAGAATAGTAGTCGTCGCTTCTGCGTTTTTTCGCCGCGGTATAGTGCGCCACCATAGAGTCAATATTTCCGGCGCTTACAAGAAATCCGAGCCGCGGTTTTCCGAAAAGACAGACTCCTTTGCCGCTGCTGTCCTTATATGCGGTCTTATACTCAGGCTGAGCGATTATTCCGACGGTAAATCCGTTATCTTCAAGTATGCGCGAGATTATCGCAGTGCCGAAACTCGGGTGATCGACATATGCGTCTCCCGTGACAAACACAAAGTCAAGAACCGTGCCTTCGGGCAGTTCTTCCGGACTTATCGGCATAAATTTATCTCCGAGCTTTGGCAGATACATGGCGTTTCCTTTCGCAAAAAGTTATTGTTTTCAGTTTGAACCCGACTTAATGTCGCGTTTCATTTCGTTTATGGTATTTTCAAAATCGGGTGAGTTGTTTATATCGTTTTCTATTCTGTCAACCGATGACATAATTGTGGTATGATCCCTGTTAAAGAACGAACCTATCGCCGACAGCGACATATCCGTCATGCTTCTGATAAGATATATGGTTATATGGCGCGCGTACATTATATCCTTTGAACGCTTTGAGCTTGTTATATCCTCGGTCGGGATCGCATATTTCTGGGATACATATTCGAGTATCTTCTGCGGAGTGACAGCCTCGGCGCTGCTTGAAAGCAGGTCGTTTACGACGATCTTTGCATGAACCATGGATATTTCCTCGCCCTGTATAAAGGCAAGCGCACGCATTTTTTTAAGTGCGCCTTCGATCTGTCTTATATTATCCTTTATGTTCTCGCCGAGATACATAAGTACGTCGTTTGGTATATCTATTCCTATGCTGTTTGCCTTGCGCTTGAATATGGCGACTCTCAGTTCAAGGTCGGGAGCCTGAATATCGTAAAGAAGTCCCGATTCAAAACGGCTTCTCAGTCTCTCCTCAAGCGTCTGCATGGATTTAGGAGGGCGGTCGGACGAAATTACTATCTGCTTTCCCGACTCGTACAGTGCGTCGAACGTGTGGAAGAATTCTTCCTGCACGCTGTATTTTCCTGCGATAAACTGTATATCGTCAACAAGCAGCATATCGGCGTTTCTGTACTTTTCGCGAAACTGTACAGGCGCTTTGAGCGCGAGAGCCTCGATAAGCTCGTTGGTGAAATCCTCGCCCTTGACGTATATTATATTGTATTTCGGAAATCTCTTTGTGACCTCGCGTGTTATGGCGTAAAGCAGGTGCGTTTTGCCGAGTCCCGGATCGCCGTATATGAACAGCGGATTGCTGTGCGAATCTGCCGGTGACTGTGCGACGGTTCGCGCCGCGGTATATGCCATCTTATTGGAACTGCCGACGACGAAATTCTCAAACGTATATTCGGGCAGGCAGTCGGGCAATGACGGAGAAACAAGCACCTGTCCCGTTTTATCGTCGTCGTTCGGCTTTATCTCGCGCGCAAGATAGCTGTTATCCATACGCTTATAATTATCACCGAAATTTCCGACGGTCTCGGCTATTCTTTTTTCTTCGGCGGCGCTCTGTTCGTCAAGCAGCTTTGCAAGTCCGTTTTCAAACGTGTCCTTTTCTACGGAGATTATGACTATCTCGACTTCAAATCCGAGGACGTTCGCCATTGCCTTTTTTATATCGTCATAGTATCTTTTTGTTATAATTTCCTGTTTATAATCAGTCTCTATCTGAAAATATGCCTTGTCCGGCGTAAGCGTTTTAAGTTCCATGCTGCCGAACCACAGTTTCAGCGACACCTCTGAAAAATCCGACAGTATATTCGCAAGCTCATGCCTTGCAAGTTCCCATACCTCGTTTTCGTTAGCCAAGGTAACAACTTCCTTTCGTGCTGACATTAATTCATTATACATTATAACACGCCGCAAACTCTTTCGTCAAGAAGCAATCCCGACAAAAATCGTCAAAAAAACTCCCGCCTTTTCATGACGGGAGCAAACTTTATGTTTTTTACTGTTACATTACATCTCGATAACGGGAGAATATGTAAACTCACCGCTGTCGGTAACTTCCTTCATGGCGTTCTTGAACCAGAGAGTACGTGTGATGTAGTAATACGGGAAAACAAAGAATATGCCTACAAGTCCGAAGGTAATTCCGGAAAGAAGGAACCAGCCGATAAAGCTTAAATCGAGTACGAAAAGCTCGGACTTTCTGCCGTTCATTATCTTCATGGAAAGTTTGAGAGCCTCTTTTGCGGGAATTTCGGGATATTTTGCAAGTATGTAGGGCGTAAGCGCATAAGAATATCCCTTAACAATTCCGGGAATTACGAAAAGCAGGCTCCAGAGGGACGTAAACAGCGTCATCCATGCGTATCCGCCGACGCGTCTGAGATAGTATCTGCCGTCAAAGCCCTTGGTGAATATATCACCGATACCCGTCTGCATACCGTCTGACAGGCATGTAAAGTAGATTATAAGACCGAGTTCCGCCGGAAGTACAAAGAAAACGCCTATTCCGCCGATAAAGCCCGTCATTCCCGATACTGCCGAGAGAATAATGCTTACAAGCACAACCGCACCTATACAGGGCCAATAGTTGTTTGCGAGGACCTGTTTTGCCTGAGTTTTAATTTCTGCACGTGTCATATTAATGACCTCCTTTTTTATCATTATATTATCAATGTGTTTAATTGTCAACCCGTTTAACCGTTTTTTCGGAACATAGAAAAAAGTTTTTGGTAAAATGTTGACAACCCGGTTCTCACGGCATATAATATAAATACACAGGCAAGACCTCAAACGGTTATGCCAAAGATCGTATTATTTTAAAATAACCCTAACTTTGGTCGGTGGGGGTTATTTTTTATGGTAATTACAAGAAGTAACAGAATAATCATAAAATAAATTATGTATTCGTTTCCCATAAGCTATCATCTCCTTTCGCGGAGATGACGGCATAACCGCCCGGCTTTTACGCCGTTTTCAGCCTTGCCCGGCCGATTTTTACATCGGCAGTATTTATTATATATATATCAACCGCTTGCATATGTAAACAATTTCTGCTCACTGCACGCAGAAATCAATAACCTTAGCCTTATTTTTAAGGTACTCGCCCTCTCTGCCGTGGCAGCTCATAATAACTATCTGATACCTGTCGGAAATACTCAAGAGAAAATCGAGAATTCCGTGCAGTCTAACGTCGTCAAAATGTGCAAACGCGTCGTCAAAAACAAGCGTCGGGCGCTCGCTGTACAGCTTTTCGCAAAGCGATAATCTGAACGATATGTACGCAAGCTCTTTTGTACCCATGCTGAGATAATCTATCGGGCGCACCTGCGCGTCGCCGTTCTGAAGGAACGAAAGATTCATGTCGCCGTCGGGATAAAGTCCGCGGTATTTTCCGTCCGTAATGTTTCCGAATATTTCACCGGCACGCTGAGAGATCTGCGGCGCGACCGAGCTTTTCATCTCGGAATCCGCCTTTTCAAGACATTCAAGCGCAAGGCTTATCTGAGCGTATCTTTCCGCAAGATATGATTTTTGCTCTTTAAGCGACAGTATTCTGCTTTCAAGTTCTGACGGTTTGGGCAGAGTCTGCGAAAGCACTGCGGCGTCTTTTTCATATTCATGGAGCTTTTCGCGCAGTCCCTCGTTTGCCTGAGTGTAAAACCTTATATCGCGGTTCACGGTATTTGCGTCCCTTACGGAAATGTTTTCGTCATACTGAGAACCGAGCTTTTCAAGTTCCGCCTTGTCGGCAGTCTGCGCAAACGCCGTATAGTTTGCTTTTTTTGCATATGCGTCCTTTTCGAGTGCGTCGCAGCGCGAAATGTATTCGTGCAGAACTCCGAGCGCCTTTTCCGCGTCGCGTGAAAGCGTGTTTTCATCATACGGCGCTCCTGCTTTTTCAAGAGCGGATATAAGTTTATCCTTTACGTCCGTAAACTTCCGCACACATTCCTCATACGCGCTCACAGCGTCGGAATACAGCTTTTTATATGCGGAATTTGCGTCGGAATACATATTGTTTTCGCGAAGCACGCCGTAAAGCGCGTCGGTATCCGAAAAACCGAATTTTGACGTAAATCCGCGCAGTTGCTTTATTGTTTTTGACCTCTTTACCCAGAAGACAACCGCAATCGGTATCGTTATTACAAGCACGGTAAGAATAATTGCCGCGATCAGATACGATTTTGATTTTTTGCGGAGTTCATCAATTTTTTCGGCTGCCTCGTTTGCCGAAATGCCGAGTTCCGACAGCACTGCCGATACTTTTTTCTGATTTTCGTCGGAATACGCATCGGAATATCTTTGCTTTGCGCCGTTCATGTTCTTTTCAAGTTCCGCGCTTTTTTCGGCAAGTTCGGAGTACGCGCGGTATGTGCCCTCAAGTTCCGATACAAAATCCTTATCAGGCAAAAAAGCTCCGTTTGACGCAGATCTTCTTGTTTCGGTAAGCGCGTTTCTCGCGTCGTTAAAGTCTTTTTCAAGGATAGAAAGCCTGTTCAGCTTTTCCTTTGCGTCAAGGCACTGCAAATTAAAGCTTTCTTTTTCGAGGACTTCAAGCTTTTGCTTGTTTGACTCGATTTTTTTCTTGGTTTCGTTAAGATTAAACTCAGCCGAAAGCAGTTTTTTGTGACCTTCGCCGCACTTTTCCTTTTTCAGCGTAAGTTCGGTAAGCTCTGCGTCAACGGAATATATTTTTCCGGTATTTCCTCTGATTCCCAAAAGCTCTTTTTTTGCCTTAGTCAGCTTTTCGATTGCCGCAGCCGCGTCAATATTCTCGTCCGCCGAACCCGCCATGTTTCTTATGGCGTCATCAAGCTCCCCGCTGTCGGAAAATATCACGTCCGCCTGTCCCGTATAGGCGGTCTTTTTGTATGCCGTTTCGTCAAGTCCGTAAAACAGCTCTCCTGCACAGTCTGAAGAAAAGGGCGCGTTTGCGCTGCCGTCTATTATCGCACTCTGCGCGCGTGCGGCATTTTTTCTCAGAGCCGTAAGCTTTTTGCCGTCGGACAGCGTAAAGTCCATTTCACCCGAAACTGTGTTCCCGTCCCACGGCGTATACAGCTTTTTTTCATTTTCTCCGAGTGAGCGTCTGCTTTTCGGCATTCCGTAAAGCATATATTTTATAAACGCGCCGACGGTGCTTTTGCCCGCTTCATTTTTGCCCTGTATTACGGTTATGCCGTCATCGAGAGTTATCTCGGTGTCCTTTAATTTTCCGAAAGAATCAATTTTAAGCTTATTTATCTTCATACGCTTTTCAATATCCTTTGCGCCGCAAATATAAGATCAAGGTCTTTCAAAAATATCGTCAAGATCAAAGTCAAGCCCGCCGTCGCCGTTTTTCTTATCGTTTTCGTTCTGAGCCTGTTTCTTTTCGCGAAGGCTTTTTGCGGTCTGTACGTCGGTCACGCCGTTATTGTACCAGTCCTCTATTATCTTTGACATATATTGAACGGACGGTTTTGAAATGCTGTTTACGGTAAGCTCATAGGCATATTCTATAAGCTCGTTTTTTGTGCGGTAAACGTTTGCCCATGTGTTCACAAGCTTGCTTTCGGCTTTGGTAAGCGCCCTGTCCGCTCCGATTATGCGCTTGACGCTGTTCTCGCACTCGGCGTATCTTCTCTTTGACGCGTAATAGCTCTCAAGCTCTTTATATGTAACGACGCCGTCCTCATGTATCCCTATTGCCGTGCGTTCGATATACTTTAACGACTTTTTGCCTTTTTCCGCGCAGTGTGCGATAATTCCCATTATTACGTCGCACTGCATACCCAGACAATCGTAAAGATAGAGCAGCGACGCGGTTTTTGACGAATTAAGCAGTTCACCAAGCGTATGCTCGGCATAATTTACAAGCTGCTTGAATTCCGAATCGTTTTTGAGCGCCTCGGCAACGTCTTTGGTATCGTAATCCACGGAATGAGGCTTTGATACGGCACTGTTCGCGTTTTCTTCTGCGGCAGACGCACTGTTTTCGCTATGTACTTCGGGCGGAATTTCTCCGTCCGCGTTATTATTTTGTTTATCTTTCGCCGCAGTCTGCGTATTATCCTGTCCGTCCTCGATTTCCGAGATAATGCCCGTGCCTCTCCAGAAAGCAAGCGCCGCGTTTACGACAGCCGTGCTCTCGGAGATTGCCTCCGCAGCCTTTTGCACGTCAAATTCGCCGTTCATGTTCGCAAAAATGTACATTATCAGCTTTGACTCGGCTTTTTTTGCGGATTTCAGGTATTTGATAACGCTTTTCGGCATGACAAAAATGCCGTCTGTTTCACAATTCTTTATTTTCATACCGTTCAGACTTTCTTTTGGGTTTTATTATGCTCTGTCACAGTTCCATGATTATGGGAAGTATCATGGGCTTTCTCTTGGTTATGGAATAGATATAGTTTGTAAGAACGTCCTTGACCTTGCCTTTGATCGCGTTCCACTCGTCAACGTCGTTGTCAAAGCAGTATTGCAGGGTTTCGGCTGCCTTCTGCTTGAGTCCCGACATAAGCTCCTCGGACTCCTTGACGTATACAAATCCTCTCGAAACAATATCGGGTCCCGAAAGTATCTCTCTGTCATCGGTGCTGACCGTCGCAACGACGACTATAAGTCCGTCCTGTGCAAGATGACGTCTGTCGCGCAATACGACGCTGCCGACATCTCCGACGCCGAGTCCGTCTACAAGAACCTTTCCCGACGGCACTTTTTCAACACTTCTGAACACATTTTCGCCTATTTCGATTACGTTTCCTATTTCGGCTATCATCATGTTTTCCGCCGGTATTCCCATATCCCTTGCAAGTTCGCAGTTGCGCTTTAAGTGTCTGTACTCACCGTGTATCGGGATAAAATATTTGGGCTTTGTGAGCAGCTGCATTATTTTAAGTTCTTCGGCGCACGCGTGTCCCGAAACATGGACGTCCGCAACCTCGTCGTTAAGCAAAGTAACGCCCTTTTTGAGAAGATCGTTTGTAATCTTTGTGACAAGCTTTTCGTTTCCGGGTATCGTCGACGCGCTTATTACAACAAGGTCGTCAGAACCCAGAGTTATCTTGTCATGCTCCGACGCCGCCATTCTCGAAAGCGCGCTCATAGGTTCGCCCTGAGTTCCGGTGGTGACGACGGTAAGCTCGTTCATCTTATATTTCTTAATATCGTTTATATCAATGAGCGTTCCTTCGGGTATATCCATATAGCCGTATTTTACCGCGGCATTGACAATAGTAAGCATACTTCTTCCCGAAAGCGCGACTTTTCTGCCGTACTTATGCGAAAAGTTTATGATCTGCTGAACGCGGTGTACGTTTGACGAGAAAGTGGCTATAATAATGCGCTTGTCCATGTTGCGCATGAAAATATCGTCAAGCGACTTTCCTACCGTGCGTTCGGACATGGTATATCCGTTTCTTTCGGCGTTGGTGGATTCGAGAAACAGCGCAAGCACGCCCTCTTTCCCGAGTTCCGCAAAGCGCGCGAGATTTATCGGCTCTCCCTGTATCGGGGTAAGATCTATCTTGAAATCTCCCGAAAATACAAGCGTTCCCGCCTCGCACGTCACTGCAATGGCGCAGGAGTCCGCAATCGAGTGGTTTACTCTTATAAATTCAACGGTGAACGCGCCGAGTTTCAGTTTATCGCCCGCGTTTACCTGATTTAAAGACACGGAACCTAAAAGTCCGTGTTCCTCAAGTTTTGATTCGACAATTCCGAGCGAGAGCAGAGTTCCGTAAACCGGAGCATTCGCCATTCTCAGGACATACGGGAACGCGCCTATATGATCCTCGTGTCCGTGGGTTATAAGATAACCGCGCAGCTTGTCTATGTTTTCTTCTATATATGTCGTATCGGGTATTACAAGGTCAACGCCCGGCATACTTTCGTCGGGAAATCCGAGACCTGCGTCAATAACTATCATGTCGTTTTCGTATTCGACGACGGTCATGTTTTTTCCTATTTCTCCGAGACCTCCGAGAGGTATGACCTTAACCTTTGTCATGTTCTGCTTTTTATTGCCTTTTGATCTTGTTCTCGGCATAAAAACACCTTTCCTTTCAATATTAAATGTGAAAATTTATTTATGTACTGCGGTGCCGCAAAAGACACGCCGCGTAAATTGACGCAAAAAAACACACGCCCGAAAAAAACGCATATAAAAACGGGAGCTTTTAATTGTTGCCTTTTTTACAGAAAGCGCAAAGCAATTCACCGCTGAAAAAGAGCAGCGGCAAAAAAGGTTTTGCTTTTTTACGAAGATACAGCATTAGACCGTAGTACCGTTTCTCCGTGCCGTGGGCAAATCTGTGTACGAGTCCGCTTTTTGCGGCACATAAGACCTGCGTTACTTCCGTGCAAGTCTATCCGTATAATATTATGCACCATTTTTACTCATAAGTCAACAGGCTTATAAAAGTTTACAAACAACCGCAAAAGATATGCGCGAAAAACAGCCCGATACACATGGCAAAAAGCACGCATATCGGGCAAGATTCATACTTAAATTAACGTTTTTCTCAATAGAACGTCGCAACGGGATTTTCGGGTTCTGTCGATTTTGAAATTTCCGACGCCGTAAGAACAGGACCTGCCTTGCTCTTATAGACGCGGTGTTTTTCCATTGATATTTTCGCCGTCAGGTCAACCCAGTCGCCCTGCGAAAAATCGAGAGCCTTATCTGTTCTGCAAAGCAGACCTTTATACGCAATATCCGCCTCACAGCACGTCATGATGCGTCTGCCGACGACAATCTCGCTCTTTGCGTTTATAAGCTTGTTTCTTGCGACAAGAGCGTGAATTTTGACGGTCTTGCCTATATAATCGTTTGTGTTCTCGGCAAAATCGCGGTACCAAAGTCCGAAATCCTCGTCCTTTATTACGATTACGTCGGCGTTCTTGTCAAACGGCAGCGGATCTTCGATATCGTCGTATTCCACCTGTCCGTCCGCATATTCATATGCGATGTCGGCTTTTCTCGTCACCGAACGCACTATCTTATGCAGCGCAAGTTTATCGAAATTCTTCTTTGCGCGGTTGAAAATGCATATTTCGCAGCTCTTGAGCTTATCTCCTACAAGGCTTCTCATGTTCGCGTTGTAGTTT
The DNA here is from genome assembly GCA_900551295.1 of uncultured Eubacteriales bacterium. GTDB lineage: Bacteria > Bacillota > Clostridia > Oscillospirales > CAG-382 > UMGS1387. The sequence continues at coordinate 11,914 of URVJ01000016.1, forward strand.
TCAAAGGTATTTGCGTCCGCGAACATCATTTCCTGATAAACTATCCAGCCCTCGGGAAGATTTTTATAAAGCTCGTCAAGCATCCACATTCCGTTATACTCTATGAGCACTCTCTCGGCGTTTGCGTCACGTCTCAGTTTTTCAAGATTTTCCGCCGTAAGCTCCGACTTGTCCTCAAGCGTCGCAATCGTCACGTTCTGTCCCGAAAACGAGGACATATCGTATTCTTCCTCGCCTTCCTCGCAGACAAGCAGCAGCATTTTTTCGCCCTTGTTAAAACCCGAATCTTCGAGAGTTTCCTGTATGAATTTTGTCTTTCCGGCTTCGAGAAAGCCGGTGAAAAGATAAACCGGTATTTCCATTATACTTTACCCGTATTTCAAAGATTTTTTACTTTGCGGCGACTCCGAAAAGCGCGGCAAGCTTATTTTCGTCGATCTTAGAACCGATAACGCAGATTCTTCCCGTAATATCGGCGCTGCCGCTTCTTACGTCGGGACAGCCCGGAACATAGTCGTAGTGTATCCAGCCGCCGTTTGCGTTTTCGACAATACCCTTTGCTCTGAGTATCGTGCCGTATTCGTCAGCATTCTCGAGAGCCTTTAAGCAGTCAAGTATCTGTTCGGGCGTAAATTTATGCGTTGTTTCAACGCCCCAGCTTGTAAACACCTCATCAGCGTGGTGATGATGGTGGTGTCCGTGGCAGCATTCTCCGTCATGGTCGTGATGATGATGTTCGTGTTCGTCCTCATCGTCGTGGTCATGATGGCAGCACTCGTGATCATGATCGTGGTCATGGTGATGTTCGTGCTCATCGTCGTCATCGTCACGGTGGTGATGATGTCCGCAGCAGCACTCGTCATCGTCGTCATCATCATGATCGTGGTGGTGATGATGCTCATGTTCGTCCTCATCGTCATCATGGTGATGATGTTCATGCTCCTCGTGTTCAAGGCGTTCAAGCTCTTTTTCGAGTGTGCTTCTGTTTTCCATGGCGGAAACTATCTGCTCACCGGAAAGCTCGTCCCAGGGAGTTGTAATTATAACGGCGTCCTTGTTATGCTCGCGAAGAAGCGCAACTGCGGCGTCGATCTTATCCTGCGGAACGTTATCGGTACGGCTGAGAATAATCGTGCAGGCATTTTCAACCTGATCGTTATAAAACTCGCCGAAATTCTTCATATACATTTTGCACTTTGTAACGTCGGCAACCGTGGTAAACGAACCGAGAACAGCACCCGAAGCACCTGCGTCGCGAACCGCTCTTATAACGTCGCTGAGCTTGCCGACGCCCGACGGCTCGATAAGGATTCTGTCCGGCTTATATTCGTCGATAACCTGTTTGAGCGCCTTTGTAAAGTCGCCGACAAGGCTGCAGCATATACAGCCCGAATTCATTTCGTTTATCTGCACGCCGGAATCCTTCAAAAATCCGCCGTCAATGCCTATTTCGCCGAACTCGTTTTCTATAAGCACGAGTTTTTGGTTTTTATATCCCTCTTTAATGAGTTTTTTGATAAGCGTTGTCTTTCCGGCACCGAGAAATCCCGAAAAAATATCAATGGTAGTCATGTTTAAACATCTCCGTTTAATAAAAATAATTTCCCTGAATAGCATTATACTACGTGTTGCATTTTATGTCAACAAACGTGCGAAAGATTTAAATTTCAAAACGTCAAATTTTAACACAAAGTGTGATTACGGCTGAAAATTTTCCGGATATTGCCGTCGAAAACAGAAAAACCGCAGCCGGAAACCCGACCGCGGTCAAAAAAGCATTTTTTATTTTAGCCGTTATGCTGAAATTACTTGATTTCAACAGTTGCGCCGGCTGCAACGAGCTGTTCCTTGAGCTTGTCAGCCTCTTCCTTGGAAACGCCTTCCTTGAGAGCCTTAGGAGCGGACTCAACGAGATCCTTAGCTTCCTTAAGACCGAGACCGGTGATTTCACGAACAACCTTGATAACGCCAAGCTTGGAAGCGCCTGCGTCTGCGAGGATTACGTTGAACTCGGTCTGCTCCTCAGCTGCTGCTGCGGGAGCTGCTGCGCCGCCTGCTACTGCTACGGGTGCTGCGGATACGCCGAATTCCTCTTCGAGTGCCTTTACAAGGTCTGCAAGTTCAAGTATGGTAAGTGTCTTGATTTCTTCAAGAATCTGAAGTGACTTTTCTGATGCCATTTTAAATTACCTCCGTTTTTTCAAAAATTATTTTTTCAGCCGGGACTTTTAAAGTGCGTATATTTTACGCTAAGCCGCCCGTGCGAAGCTTATTCTGCGGCAGGAACGCCGCCTTCCTTGTCGATCTTTGCCTGAAGTACGTAAGCAAGACCGTACAGAGAACCCTGAATGCTGCCGAGTATCTTTCCGATAAGAACTTCCTTTGAAGGAATCTTGGAAAGAGCTTCAACCTCTTTAGCGTCCATGATCTCGCCGTCCATGATACCGACCTTTACTTTGAAGGTCTCGTTGTCCTCAGCGAATTTGCAGAGGATTTTTGCAGGAGCGAGCGGATCTTCATTGCTGAGTGCGAAAGCAGTCATACCTTCAAGGAAAGGCTCAAAACCGCTTATACCTGCGATATCTGCCGCCTTCTTGATGTAGGTGTTCTTGATTACGGTGTAATCAACGCCTGCCTTGCGGAGCTCAGCTCTGAGTGCTGTGTCCTTGTCAACAGTGATTCCGCAGTAGTCAACGATAACACCGCTCTTGGCGTTCTTCATCTTTTCTGCGAGTTCTGCGACCATTTTCTGCTTCTGTTCAAGAATCTTTGCGCTTGGCATATGTTCACCTCCCAAATAAAAAATGCCCTTTTTTCGACCATAGAAAAAGGACAATGTACGGGAGAATATTTTACGATATTCTTTAAATTACATCTTCCTCGACAGGCGGTCTTAACCGTTAGAGTGCATTGCACTGCCTGTTTTCTCAGGTCAACGTGAGTATGATACCACAGTTTTATATATTTGTCAAGTGGTTTTATCAATATTTTTTGCCGGCATGAAAGTTTTTATAAAAAGCTGTTGACAAAACCGTATGCGCGGCACATAATATAGGTACAAAGGCAAGACCTCAAACGGTTGCGCCAAAAGTTTGGGTTAAAACTAACTGCTGCATTTTGACGAGTGAGGCGGTTAGTTTACTTTTATTGATAAAGCTATCGCTATGATAAGGTACAAAGAAAACAAATCCTATGTATTTGTTCATAACAACCACCCCCTTTCGGGAATGGCACAACCGCCGGTGATATCCACCGTTAAGAAATCCTGCCCTGCCGGTTTTTACACCGGCAGGTTTTATTATATACTCGGCTTATATATTTGTCAAATGCTTTTACGGCGCGCCGTCACAGAATTTCCCGCAGCTTATCGAGAAACGCCTCTTCGCCGAATGTATTAATCTTGAAAAACACGGCTTGGCTGCCGCCGGAGGTTATTGCGGAGAGATACACCTTTCCGTCGGTTCCGAAAAGCGTTACATTCATGCTGACGCGGTTCTTTCCGAGATAGCTGTACCGCTCAAATACTCTGACGCTGCACCTTGCGCCGTCAATATAAAAGTCGCTGGAATCTTCAAGGCTTGCCGAAATGCTGCCGCCGAGGATTCCGTTTTCTATTTTCCGCAGTATCTCACTGAAACTGCCGTTTATTGTCATTTCAAGCTTTGCCATGGCATCTCTCACTTTCTCCACAAAACAGTACGCGGTTAATTTCGGTTATTTCATGGGGTTCTTTTGCCTCAAAGCCTATTTCGATAAGCTCCGGGAACAATTGGTTCACCGATTGCGGCAATTTTACAAGCTCAAGCTTTTTTTGCTTATCCAGGCGCTTTATTCTGTACTCAAGCTTTGCCGCACCGCCGAGATTCTGCGTTTCCCACAGCGCCACAAGCCGAAGTGCGACATGACTTTTGGTATATTTTGCGCCCGACTTGTTTATATGCTCAGAAATACGCTTTTTTACATCAGCCGCAATGCCGGTATACAGCGTATTACCTTCGCAAAGCAGCATATACACATAAGCCATGGCGCAAAACTCCCGTTATTTATTCTCAGAACTGATTTTTCATAACCGCACCGCGGTCTGCACCCGATACAAGCTTTGAATATCTCGCAAGCCAACCCGTCTTTATGTTAGGCTCGGGCTTTACGTACTCTGCTTTTCTCTTTGCAAGCTCATCTTCCGAAACAAGAACGTTTATAGACGCATTCGGAATGTCAATTTCAATCATATCGCCCTCTTTTACAAGGCCGATAGGGCCGCCGTTTGCGGCTTCGGGACAAACATGACCTATTGACGCGCCGCGGCTTGCTCCCGAAAAACGTCCGTCGGTGATAAGAGCAACCGTCTTGTCAAGTTTCATACCTGCAAGCGCGCTTGTGGGATTGAGCATTTCTCTCATTCCGGGACCTCCGACAGGGCCTTCGTAACGTATAACTACAACGTCGCCGTCAACTATCTTTCCGTTATATATTGCGTCTATCGCCTCGTCCTCGCTGTTGAACACGCGTGCGCGTCCGGTATGCTTTAACATTTCGGGTGCAACGGCGCTCCGCTTTACAACGCAGCCGTCCGGTGCAAGATTTCCCCAGAGTATCTGTATTCCTCCGGTCTTGCTGTACGGGTTGTCAAGCGGACGGATATTATCGGTGTTCTTTATATACGCGCCCTTTACGTTTTCGCCTACCGTCTTTCCCGTAACCGTAAGAGCAGACGGATCTATAAGTCCGCCCTTTATAAGCTCTGCCTGAACCGCAGGGATTCCGCCTGCCGCGTCAAGATCGGTTATATGCGTAGCACCTGCCGGGGCAAGATGACACAGGTTCGGAACCTTTTCGCTGGTTTCGTTAAAGAGTTTAAGGTCGAAGTCAACGCCTGCCTCATTTGCTATGGCAAGCAGATGAAGAACGCTGTTTGAGCTGCAGCCGAGCGCCATATCACAGGCAAGCGCGTTAAGCAGCGACTTCTTATTAATGATCTGACGTGCGGTAATGCCCTTGTTTACCATATCCATAATCGCCATACCTGCGTGCTTTGCAAGCATTATACGCTTATTGCTTACGGCTGCGACGGTTCCGTTGCCGGGAAGAGCTATACCGATAGCCTCGCACAGGCAGTTCATGCTGTTTGCGGTATACATTCCGGCGCAGCTTCCGCAGCCGGGACAAGCTCCTGTCTCACATTCGTGAAGTTTTTCTTGGTCTATGATACCTGCCTTATATGCGCCGACAGCCTCGAACAACTTTGAAAGGCTGACCTCCTGTCCGTCGTATGTACCCGGAAGCATAGGGCCGCCGCTGCAAACGACAGCCGGAATATCAAGTCTTACGGCAGCCATTACCATGCCGGGCACTATTTTGTCGCAGTTGGGCACAAGCACGAGTCCGTCGAGCTGATGAGCCATTGTCATGGTTTCAACGCTGTCCGCGATAAGTTCTCTGCTTGCGAGTGAATATTTCATGCCGACGTGTCCCATTGCGATGCCGTCGCAAACGCCTATGGACGGTATAAGCACCGGTGTGCCGCCCGCCATTCTTACGCCTGCCTTTACAGCTTCGGCAATTTTATCGAGATGAATATGTCCCGGAACAATTTCGCTGTGTGCGCTGACTACTCCGATAAGCGGACGTTCAAGTTCTTCTTCGGTATAGCCCATTGCATAGAATAAGCTTCTGTTGGGCGCTCTCTCGGCGCCTTTTTTTACGTTATCGCTGCGCATAATATTTATATCCTTTCGAGTTAAGCGGTATAATTGTGTAAAAAGAACCGCCCAAAAATATATTTACTTCCGGGCGGCTGATAAACTGTTTTACGATGTTTTTACTTTTTGAGCCAGCTCATCATCTTTCTGAGCTCTCCGCCTACCTTTTCAAGCAGATGCTCGCTTTCGATTCTGCGCTTTGCAAGGAACTTTGCCTTTCTGCCGGACGAGAACTCGGTCATAAACTCGGAAGCGAATGTACCGTCCTGGATCTCTCCGAGAACTTTCTTCATTTCCTTTCTGGTTTCGTCTGTGATAAGGCGCTTTCCTGTTCTGTAATCGCCGTATTCTGCGGTGTTGGAGATAGAATATCTCATCTTTGCAAAGCCGCCCTGGTTGATAAGGTCAACGATAAGCTTCATTTCATGGATACATTCAAAGTATGCCATTTCAGGCTCATATCCTGCCTCAACGAGAGTTTCAAAGCCTGCCTTCATGAGCTCTGTTACGCCGCCGCAGAGAACGCACTGTTCGCCGAAGAGGTCGGTTTCGGTTTCTTCTCTGAAGCTTGTTTCAAGAATACCTGCTCTGCCTGCGCCGATACCGCTTGCATATGCGAGAGCATAATCTCTTGCTCTTCCGGAATAATCCTGATAGATCGCGATAAGCGACGGAACGCCTTTGCCCTCAAGATACTGGCTTCTTACGGTATGTCCGGGGCCTTTGGGCGCTACCATGATAACGTCGATGTCCTTCTGAGGCTGTATAAAGTTGAAATGAATGTTAAAGCCGTGCGCGAACATGAGGATATTTCCTTCCTTCATGTAAGGAGCGACCTGCTTATTGTAAATATCTGCCGCAAGTTCATCGGGAACCAGCATCATAACGATATCTCCCGCTTTTGCAGCGTCCTCAATGGACATAACCCTGAAATTTGCATGATCCTTTGCAAAGTTTTCAGCCTTTTCCCAATGACCGCTGCCGGGTCTTAAACCTACAACGACGTTAACGCCGCTTTCGGCAAGGTTCATTGAGTGTGCGTGTCCCTGGCTTCCGAAGCCGATAACGGCTACGGTTTTTCCGTCGAGCAAACCGAGGTTGCAGTCCGAATCGTAATACTTCTTGATCATTTTGAATTACTCCTTTTTATAAATAATTAATTGTTTTGGTCTATTGAATAAGATACTTTGCCTTTTTCGAGAGCGGTAACGCCTGTACGGCACATTTCGGCAATTTTGAAACGCTTTGCGTCGTCAAGCATATCGTCTATTTCCTCAGGTGTTCCGGTAAGCTCAAGAACGATAGTTCCCACGGAACGGTCGATTATCTTTGCGCCGTGCTTTATCGCGAGGCTCTCGGCGTCCTTTATTCTGCTGTCGTCGTCAACTTCAAGCTTGAGCAGCAAAAGCTCTCTTAACAAGCTGAACGACGGTTCGACCGAGAATATCATCTTTGACTCTATGAGCTTGTCCGTCTGGCGGATTATCTGTCTGAACTTTCTGTCGTCGCCGTGGGTTACTATGGTAATACGAGATATTTTCGGATCGTTTGTCGCCGAAACGTTAAGGCTGTCTATATTGAAACCTCTTTGGCAGAAAAGCGATGAAACTCTCGCAAGAACTCCGGCGTTGTTTTCAACAAGCAATATAAGATACTGTTTATCCATGTCTTTAATTACTATCCTTTCCCGTCAAAGTCATTAACCTATAATGGTGTCCTTGACCGTGCCGCCCGACGGTATCATAGGAAGAACTCTCTCGTCCCTGTCTATAACGCATTCTATCCACACGGGCTTTTTGAGTTTCAGTGCCTTTTTGAAAGCTTCTTCAAACTCATCGGGCGTTGTGCATTTGAATCCGGTAAGTCCGAATCCTTCGGCAACCTTTACGTAATTTGTGACTCTGTCAGGCTCGCTCTGAGAAAATCTTCTGTCATAGAACGCCGCCTGCCACTGACGCACCATACCGAGAGCGTTATTGTTGAATATTACAGTAATTACCGGAATGTCATAGGAAACCGCGGTACAGGCTTCATTCATATTCATGTGGAACGAACCGTCGCCGGTTATATGTATGACAGGTCTCTGTTTATCGCAGGCAACGCACGCGCCTAGTGCCGCGCCGTAACCGTATCCCATTGTTCCCAAGCCTCCGCTTGTAAGAAAACTTCTCGGTTTTACGTGGCGTATGTACTGAGCCGCCCACATCTGATGCTGTCCGACGTCTGTTACATATACGGCGTCATCTCCGGCAAGATCGCATATGGTATTCATTATCCAATGCGGCTTGAGGACGGTCTTGCTGTCCTCGGGAACGTAATCTCTTGCTTTCCATTCCGAGATCGTGGTCTGCCACTCGTCATGGGTAGTCTTTTTTATCTTGGGAAGCAGAGTCTTTAAAACGTCCTTTACGTCGCCTATAATGCTGTAATCGACGGCGACGTTCTTGTTTATCTCGCTTGCATCAATGTCTATATGTATAATTTTCGCATGACTTGCGAACTTTGAGGTATTGAGTGCAACTCTGTCGCTGAAACGCGTTCCGATAGCCAAAAGCACATCGGAAGAATGAGCCGCGCTGTTTGCCGCAAAGCAGCCGTGCATACCTATAAGTCCGAGGTTATTCTTCTCGCCGTAGCCGAGAACTCCGGCCGCCATAAGCGTATATGCCGCGGGAATATCGGCTTTATTTATAAGCTCGCGAAGCTCCGCGCCCGCGTCCGACAGTCTTACGCCGCCGCCGAAATATATAAACGGCTGTTTTGCCGAGTTTATGACGTCCGCAATAGCGTCCCAGTCGGCGTATCTCGTGGGAGGTATTATTTTCTTTGCCGCAGGTTTCGGGGTATATTCCGCAGTCGCCGCGGTAATGTCTTTTGGTATATCGACAAGTACGGGGCCGCATCTTCCCGACTGCGCAATCTCAAAGGCACGTCTTAAAGTATCTGCAAGCTCGTCCACGCTCTGAACCGTAAAATTATGCTTTGTAATGGAAAGCGTAATTCCGGCGATGTAGACCTCCTGGAAAGTATCGCAGCCTATAAGCGGCGTCGGGACGTTGCAGGTTATGGCAACCATCGGAACGCTGTCCATATAAGCCGTTGCAATTCCGGTTACGAGGTTTGTAGCGCCGGGACCGCTTGTCGAGAACACAACGCCGGTCTTTCCGGTAAGTCTTGCGTATCCGTCGGCTGCGTGAGCCGCACCCTGTTCGTGTGCGGTGAGATAATGTTTGATTTTGTCGCTGCACTTATACAGTGCGTCGTAGACGTTGAGCGCAGTTCCTCCGGGATAGCCGAAAACCGTATCTACTCCCTGTTCCATGAGAACGCGTGTAACTATTTCCGCGCCTGTCAGCATCATAATATGTATTGCACCTCCGTAAATTTTCAAAAACAACCGAGAGGGTATAAAAAAACAGCCCTCGTCTCCCAAAACAAATAGAGACAAAGACTGAAAAATTCTCTGCGGTACCACTCTTTTTGCCGAACGTATTACCGAACGGCCGCTCACCCGATCCGACAACCGGGTTTGTCATATAACGGTGACTCTCCGTCTGTATCTACACAGCTCTTTTTAATAAACGCGCTTTCCTGCACTTACGGAAAGCACAAAAAGCAAAAGCCTTCGGACAGATAGCTCAGGGGTGACGAGGCAACGCGTATGCAACGGCTTTTCACCGACCGCCGTTTCTCTGCAGACATACTATCTGCGCCGCTTTATTCCCTTCATTGCAAATTGATTATTGGTTTATGCGTATGTTACCACACACAAAAACCTTTGTCAATAGAATTCACAAAAAATTACTTTAGTGTTTGTCAATATTACCGAAAAATTCATACTTGGGCAACAAATCCGCGTCCGCGCCTGCTCACAGCATACATTTTGACGGAATATTATAACAGTACGGCGCGTATTCCGATCGGCAAAAAAGCGCGGCTGAAACCGGGACTTTGAAAAAAATCGCAAAAATATATTTTCACTGCGGAATAACGCGCCGCAATCCGGTAAAAAATAATGCCGTGGAAGTTAAAACAAACCAACGACATAAAAACACGGAGCGTGAACAAAGTGAACATCAGAAGAGGAGACATTTATTACGCGGATCTCAGTCCTGTAATAGGCTCTGAACAGGGCGGTATACGTCCCGTTCTCATAGTTCAGAACGACATAGGCAACAAATACAGTCCTACGGTGATCGCGGCTGCCATAACCAGCCGCACAGGCAAAAGCAAGCTTCCTACCCACATTGAAGTGTATGCAGACAAGTACGGACTTGCAAGAGATTCTGTAATACTTCTTGAACAGATACGGACTCTTGACAAAAAACGGCTCAGGGAAAAAATGGGACACCTCGACGAGGACGTCATGGGACAAGTCAACGACGCCATAACGGTAAGTTTCGGTCTTGAAGATCCGGCGCCCGTACGTCAGGAGTTCATAGGTTAAAGCAAAAAGCGGCCTTACGCCGCTTCTTTTTTTATTTATACTGCTTTTTATCAATACTCAACTCCGAAAGCCTCAAGCACAATATCGGTAACGGCGATTCTTGCGCTTTGCAGCTTATCGTACCCGAAAACCTGAGTTGCGAAAAACGCTGTAATTCCGTCGCGGCAATCTACAAAGTAATGCGAGCCGGCTGCGCCTCCCCAGCCGAAATCAGGTCTTTTATTTGTTTTTGTCGGGCACTGCTGACCGAGTCCGTATCCGCGTTTAAGCGCGACCCAATACGACGGCATATCCATCTGCTCTTTTGTCATCTGATTTGTCGAAAGCAGATCCACGGTCTCTTTTTTGAGAAGTTTGTATGTACGCAGTGCCTCAAGAAATTTAATGTAATCGTCAACGCACGAAACACAGCCCGCGCCGCCGCTTTCATATTTTGTGCCTATTCTGAAATGTACGTTTTTCGGACACTTTTCCACTTTTTCCGTTCGGTTATTGTAGCTGTAATGGCAGACAAGCCTTTCGGCATTGCTCTCATCAATCAAAAACGACGAGTTTTCCATGCCGCAGACATCAAAAATATTCTTTTTTACATATTCGCCGAACGTCATTCCGGAGATTTTCTCTACAAGCGCCGCAAGAACGTCGTGGCACAGGCTGTAATTCCAGCGATAGCCCGGTTCAAACAAAAGCGGCTCTTTTGCAAGATATTCCATAACCGTAAGCGTCTGGCACTCTCCGTCCGTATCCTCTACACACTTTCTCATCATAGGAGAACCGACATCATATCCGAACCCGGCAGTCATTGTGAAAAGCTCGCGTACCGTTATTTTATTCTGTGCAGGACGAATATTGCCGTTTTCGTCTTTTACCGTCATGTTTTCAAATTCCGGCATATAGAGATAAAGATAATCGTCAAGACCGAACTTTCCCTTTTCATACAGCTGCAATGCCGCAGTACAGGTTATAAGCTTTGAGCAGGAATATATATCGTAAAGCTCTTTTCCGGTTACGGGAGTTTTTTTGTCGGTGTCGGTACAGCCGTTCGAGTGTCTGTACACACAATTCCCGTCTTTCATTACAACGCAGTCATAAAACGGTATGCCGAGGTTTTCTATAAAACCGTCCATGGTTTCGGTAAGTTTTTCAAGCACAAAAAACTCCTCACTTTTGTTATATTTTTTCTAAATAATACTCTAAACGCCGCATTTTGTCAACAGCATATTCCGTTTTTTCCTTGACATGATTTCTGCAAAAAACGCGCCGTGGCAAAGCGTAAATTTTCCAGCCGTTCTATATCCGCCGCCTTTCTCATAATCTTATATGAGGCAGGTGGGCATGACATGATATACAACAGAAAAAACGAACAGGTTACGCAAAATGCAAAATTTACCTTTTCGACAGGTGTTTCGGCAGCAGAAAAGCCAAACATCTCCAATGCGCCGGAGGATCTTCGCAGCTTTGACAAGACAAAGGAGCTACCCGTTCTTTCGGAATACGATAAAGAAAACATAACTCCTTATATTCCGGTCAGAGTGTCGAAATTCAGGCTCAGAAGAAAACTCCGCGAAATAAAGAAAAGCGCGCAGCCCAAACGCAGCGCCGCAGGACTTTTTATTTCCTTCGGAGTATGTTTCTGCCTTTGTTCGGGCATAATATATCTTGCTTTCGCAGGCATTTACGCGCCGAAAGAGATATGCGACGCCGTAATAAAGCTTTGCGGCATTGTTTATCCATATGACGGCGGATATGAAACAACGGACGGCGGTTTTGAAATGTCGGGAAAGACATACGTCCCAGAAAACACGCCGAAATTTCTTTCGCAAAGCTCCGAAAAAGCTGTCGAAAACGGCTCTGACGGCGCACATTCCTCTTTTACCGCAGCGTCGGACAGTCTTATTTCGGACGAACGGAACAACGATGCTGCTCAGAACTCAGGCAAAGCCGATGTGCAGGCAGCAGACTCGTCCGACGGCGGAAAGACAGGTTCGGACGGCGAAATTTACTATCCCATTGCTGAACGGAATATGTCGGCAAAGCAAATAAGCGCTCTTACAAACCAGACCGATTTTACGCCCGACACCGCCGCTCTTTTAAAGCAATCACCAAAAGCATTTGAAAATCTTTCGCTTTCCGACGAACCTCTCGTTCTCATTCTTCACACCCACGCAACAGAGTGTTATTCCATGAGCGACTCCGACAGCTATCTTTCGACGGAACCGACGCGCAGCTCCGACGACAGCATTAATATGAACCGAGTTGGAGATGAATTGTGCGATGTGCTTTCGGACTTCGGGATAAACGCAGTTCACTGCACGGTGCGCCACGACGAAAAATCCTTTATAAAGGCGTACAACTCCTCTCTTTCAAGCGCGAAAGAATATCTCGAAAAATATCCGTCGGTGAAATTCGTAATAGACCTGCACCGCGACGCGATACTGGACGGCAGCACAAAAATCAAGCCTGCAATAAGCATAGGCGGTGAAAAGTACGCTCAGCTCATGTTCGTTGTAGGCACAAACGAATCGGGCATAAACCACCCGAACTGGCAGGACAATCTCTGTCTTGCGCTTAATCTGCAGAGTGCGGCAGAGGAAATGTATCCCGGACTTTTCAGGCAGACAAATCTGCGCAGTCCTTCGTTCAATCAGCAGCTCTCACCGGGCTTTCTTCTTCTTGAGGACGGAACCTGCGGAAACAACCTCGACGAGGCTTTGCGTTCCGTAAGAGCCTTCGGCACGGTATTTGCGTCGGAAATTATCAAAAACGCGGATTAAAACCTATTTTAAAAAGGAACATCAAAAATGAAAAGAATACTCGGCACTTTTTCACTCTTTTTCAGCGCCTTTGCAATCGCCCTTGCGGTGATAGCGTCGGTCATACTCATATCCGACTACGACAAGACTCAGGACGGCGCGGCGTTTGACCTTGAAAACGGGAGCTTTACGGTAATGGGCAACGAATATGTCATAGACACAAACGCCTTAAACATCTCGGAACGTCTGCTTGACTTCAACAAAAACATCTTCGGAAAAGGCGGACTTTACGCATTGAAACAGGCTTTCTTTTCGGTCGTCAGCGTCTGTACCGACAGCGCAAGGCTTGTTTTCAACATAACAGGCTCGGCTATAAGCGCGTCGGCGGATTAAAAAAAGATTAAACCAAAAAAGGAATTTATAAAAATGAGATTTATAAAAAACGCCGCGCATTTTGCCGGCATATTTGCAATAGGTTCGGCAGGCTACGGGCTGTGCGAAACGGCTGTGCGAGGAAGAACGCACTGGTCAATGCTGCTTGCGGGCGGAATCTGCCTTGTATGGCTTGTGCTTGCGGACATAAAATATATGCCTCTCCCGATATATCTGCGCAGCCTTTACGGGGGACTTATAATAACGGCGGTGGAATTTGTTTTCGGCTGTATTTTCAACATTATTTTAGGCTTTGAAGTATGGGACTATTCTCATCTTCCGTTAAATATAATGGGACAGATATGCCCGAAGTTTTATTTTATCTGGGTTCTCATGAGCTTTGCGGTGTTTGTCTGCCGCAAAAAACTGCTCGTGCTGTACCAAAACGAAAATACCGCCGGATAAACGTCAAAAACACGCGTCCGGCGGCAGATATTATGATTTTATCTATTTATCGAATATTCTCTGCATGAGCGACTCCGTCATTGCCGAAACTTTTGTGTAATCGGTCGCAGGCGCGTAGAGCTTTTCTATTTTGCGGTGAATAAGCCCTGCGTCGTTAAGGCAGGAAAGAGCCTGGGCGTGCATCTGGGAAGCGCACTTTTCTCCGAAGCGGTAATAGGAACGGTTTAATGAAAAGGTCTTTGTATCGGTAAAGCGGCGCATATTGACTACCGAATATCCTATGCCGCGTTTTTCAAGCTCGATACAGTAATCGTCGTCATACGGCGTAAAGCAGACGGAAATTTCGGGAAAATACAGAGCGTCTATCTCTCCCGGATCTGTCGGATCGTAGCTCACTACCGTTTCTATGCCGTTTTTGATTGCGGCGTTATACATCATTCTCATATACACTTCTCCCGTATATCTCAGATCCTTTATAAAATATATTCTGTCCGACAGCTTTTCAAAGGTTCTGAATCTTATGTCTCCGTCGCAAGAATTTGCCGCCGTTATGCGCACTCTTACGTCAGACGGACGGGAGCATTTTCTGAACAGCTTCGCCGCCTTTCTGTCAACGTCCGCGCTTATTTTTCCGTAAAGCAGGCACGAACGCGAAATGTCACAAAGACAGTCCTTTATCTGTTTCTGCGCCGAAAGAAACTTGTACGCGGCAGAGTAGCACGAGGATTTCTGCTTTATCAGCGAAAGTATTTCCTTACCGCTGTTATACAGCGCCCCTGTATCCCAGCATTCTCCCATATTGATTATTATTTCTTTTACTCCGGCAGCGCTCGGATCGACCGTATGAGGCGCCGTTCCGTCGAGAATTACGCACCCGGTCTGTTTTATTACGATACCGTCGAGAGAATACGGATCTGACGAGCAATGATAATATACCGGCGTAAGTCCGAGCTTTTCCGCATGGCTTCCCGCCTGTTTCATAAGCGTGCTCTTTCCGACACCCGGCCCTCCCTTTAAAATATATATACGGTTATGCTCATCGGGTGAAAAAATACCGCCGAAATAGCTCTTGAATCCGAGATATGTATTTGAAGCCGCAAAACAGTGCAGCCCTTTATCGTCCGGAGAGTTTATGCGTCCGAAATACTGATTAAAGCTCATAAGATACATTCCTTTCGTAGCTTTTTACTGCTATTCTATGAATTTATCCCGAAAGTTGTGAAAAGAAAGGCGGCGCCGGACATTCACACAAAGCCCGCGTTTTTCATAGTATGTAGCAGAGAGCCGAAGAAACGACGGCTTTCAGTTACGAAGGAAGGAGGACGCTGACATGAGCTGCTGCTTGAGCAATGTTTTCTCAGACGATAACAACATCTGGCTTATCATTCTTATAGCTATCATAATCCTCTGCTGCTTCTGCGGATGATAATCCTTAATTTGCCGTATGTGTAAATTTGCGGCAAACAGTACGAAAAACTGCAAAAAAATGCTTTTACGTCCCGGATTTCCATAATTCGGGGCGGTTTTTTTATGATTATTTTCCATACACAGGAAAGCGTTCAAGTATTCGGAAAACATGGAAGATCCTTTGCATTGAAATTAAGTGTTTGGTGAGGTACAATTATTTCCGGAAGGGGGAAATAATTATGAAAAAGCAAATCGCTATCATTTTTGCGGCATTGCTGGCAGCGCTTCCTGTAAGTGCATATGCGGCGTGCGCAAACGACGACATCTCCGAATGTGTGAAAAATCAAAACTGTGAGGTTCTTCGGGATCTCACGGAAAAATGCGGGGATCTGACCTGCACGGAAACTTCGGGCAGCCTTCTCTCAGACATATTCTCCGGCAACAAGGTTGAAATAACCGGACAGAACATATCGGTACTTGAAAACCTGCTCAAGGAAAAATACGGTCTTTCCGGCAATATTTTCTCGGGCTCCTGCACACCGTCAGACACTCCTGACAGTTCGGACAAAACGGACAAGCCCGAAACTCCGGACACTCCCGATACGCCCGACGAACCTGAAACGCCCGACACACCCGAAACTCCGGATAAACCCGGAAACGGCAGCACCGATAACGGCACGGATTCGGGAAACGTTGAAAACTACGCATATGTAAAGCAGGTAGTTGAGCTTGTCAACAAGGAGAGAAACAAAAACGGTCTTGCATCGCTTACCATGGACTCGGAGCTTAACCGCGCCGCAGCAGTAAGAGCAAAAGAGACCGCTCAGAGCTTCTCTCACACAAGGCCCAACGGTTCAAGCTGCTTTACCGCACTTGACGAAATAGGATATTCCTATTCATCGGCAGGTGAGAACATCGCCATGGGACAGTCGTCTCCGAGTGAAGTAGTAAACGCATGGATGAATTCCGAGGGCCACAGGGCAAACATTCTCAATTCGGCCTTTACCAAGATCGGCGTAGGCTGCCACTCGAACGGCTCGACTCTCTACTGGTCTCAGTTCTTCGCAGGCTGATTCGCACTAACCGTTTAATTTATTTCACACAAATCTATATATAAGCATAAGGCTCAGAGTTCTGCGGTAAATTTTCCTTCCAACCGCCGCAGGACTTTGAGTTTTTTATTTTAGTCTTTACGAAGTTATATGTACTTTTGGTAAACGTAACATTGATAATATGTTAAAATTAGAACTTTTGTTTGACATTTTTCGACACGTCTGCTATAATACAATTAAATAAGAGCATACATATGTTCTTGTTTTCATAAAAAGACAATCATACCAATCTCACGAGGTAAAAAACATGATACAGTTAAAACCAAAGGAACAGCGAGTATACGACTACCTTAAAGAAAAGATCGCGTCGCAGGGATATGCTCCGTCGGTAAGGGAAATATGTGCGGATCTCAACATAAAATCGACTTCAACCGCGCATATGTACGTTGAGCGCCTTGCGTCAAAGGGGCTTATAAACCGCGAAAACGGCAAGAGCAGAACCATGATACTTGCCGAGAACGAGGAGATCAAAAAGTCGGAGGGCAACAGCTACAACGTGCCGGTAATAGGTCAGGTTGCGGCAGGCACGCCTATACTCACGGCGCAGAACTTTGACGGATACATAGGCTTTTCTTCAGAAAAGAAATACCAGCCGGATCTTTTGTTTGCGCTGCACGTAAAGGGCGACAGCATGAAGGACATAGGAATACTCAACGGCGACATAGTTGTAGTCGAAAAGCGCGAATACGCCGACAACGGCGAAATAGTCGTAGCGATGATAGACGACGAGGCAACCGTCAAGCGTTTCTTCAAGGAAAACGGCAGATACAGGCTTCAGCCCGAAAACAGCGAAATGCAGCCGATATACGCAGACGAGGTTTCGGTTCTCGGCAAGGTCGTTGCCGACATAAGATATTATTAAAGCGCCATGGCTCTTTCGGAGTTTCTCTTTGTAAACAGATGCCCCGTATGCAAAAGAAAGCAGGTCGGGTTTGACGTGTGTGCGGTATGCCGCGCGTCTCTCGCAAACGCGAAAAATCCGTCGGCAGCAACGGTAAGGGGAAATATGCGCACATACACCTCGTACAGCCTTTATCCGTATGAAAATCCGACGGTGAAAAAATATTTGTTTGCGCTGAAAAGAAGTCCGACAAAAGAGCTTGTAAGGTTTGCGGCACATGACATTGCGGAAAATCTCATTCCGATTCTGCCGAAAAACGCATACACGGTGTGCTTTGCTCCGAGAGGAAAGAAAAACGTAAGAATTTACGGCGCAGACCACATGAAACTTGTTTCAAAACAGCTTGCAAAGTCTGTTGCGTACATAGATTACGAAAAACTGCTTTCAAGGCGCGGATTTACCAAAGAACAGAAAGAACTCGGCTTTGATGAGCGCAGAGAAAATCTGAAAGGCAAAATTACTGCATCAAAAAAGGATTCCGCAAAGGAAATCCTCATTTTAGATGATATTATAACGTCAGCAAGCACATTTATTTCGTGTGCCGACGCGCTGCTTTGCGCCAATCCCGATGCGCACGTTACGGGCATATTCATAGCGACGGCGCAAAAGTCTTTAAAAAGTGCGGAGAATGTTTAGTTTCCGCGTCCCGCAAAGGCAATTCTGCAAACAAGCTCTGTAAGCACGGTGTATCCGTCCGCACCCGACGTTTTGAGCTTATCCTCATATTCCGAACAGAGCTTTACGCATCTTTTTGCAAAGCTGTCGGAAACGTTTGTGCCCGAAAATTCTCTCAGCCTTAAAATTTCCATATCCATTTTCACGGCGTACTCATGTATGCCGGTTTTTTTTGACATTTCCGCAGGATTTACCGCGTTTTTGCCGCAAAGCTCTATCATTTCAAGTTCTGATGCCTTATTTGAGAGCGTTGCAAAGACGGAAAACGGATCATGATTCTTTGAACGCAGCACCGAGAGCGCACTCGCTGCCTTTATGAAATTGCCGCGGAAAGCAAAGTTTGAAACGTCGAATATCTGCGCCTCGGCGCTCTTTATGCATATAAAATCTATGTCGGCGTTGGTGAGAGTGTCGCGTTTATTGTAGTAAAGCCAGTCTATGCACTTGTCTATCTCGTTTTTCAGCATAGTCATGTCGTTTCCGACGGTGCTGCACAGATATACCGCAACGCTTCTTTCGACATTGAGCTTTGCTCTCGAAAAGTGCCTCAGTATCCACGTTATAAGAACGGCGCTTCCGACAGGCTCACGCTTAAAATTTACCACCAACGCGTTTTCGCATATGCGTTTATACACGCCTTTTGACAGATCCGGATCGTCTCCCGAATAGAACCAAAAAACAACGGCGTTTTTATTTTCGCTGTCCGAAAGAGCGTCGGCAAGAAAGTCGGCGTCGGCTTTTGAAAGCGACGAAAGATCGGGTTTTACCAGCCTTATTACGCGAAATCCTCCGTTTTGCTCTTCGCCGTCCCCCGTATTTTCTTCCATGCTGAACATATCCGCAGTTTCGGCGGCGTCAGTGTCGTAGGATTCCATAAAATCCGAAAGCTCGAACTCTCCCTCATACACCGTCTTTACATTCAGCATTCTGTTGCCTGCCTCGAGGCACATTAGAGAATAATAGTGATTCTTTGTATATTCCTCATCGCCGTAAAACACATATGTCCCGGCGAGATTTTTATTCTTTATTCTGTCTTTGAGCAAAGCGACGTTCCCGGCATGAATATCCGCCGGTTTTTCTCTGTACGGTGCTTTTGCCATGACTGCCGCCTCCTTTTTTGTTTAATACAATCTTACGCTCTTCTTTTCGTAGGTATTCTGCACGCCCGTATTAGGTTCCGCTCCCTTTTTGAGCCTTGTGAAAAACGTGCCGCAGTCGGGAACCGTGTCGTTCTGCGCGTCAAAAGCATTTGAAGAATCAGAGCAGAAATATGCCGCGGAATAATAAGTTCCGGCAAAATCGTTTGCGTCATAGCCTTCGGAAATTACCGCGCGGAATTTTTTATTTCCGTCAAGCACGTCGATAATATATCCGCCGTCTGCTTTTTGCGTACACTGCACTTTTACGTTTCCCGAAAACAGTCCGCGGCAGACACCCGAAACATTTGTGCCGTACTCCGACAGTCTGTCCGAAAGTTTATGTGCGCCCGAAAACTCCGCCACATACACGCCTTTTACGCCGAATCTTTCGGCAAAGCTTTGTATATTATGCGAGAGAATTTTTGCGTCGGTATTTTCCGACGGAATTACAAAGATATAGTTATTTCCGCCATACGCGTCGAAATGCGCGTCGTCAGGGTCGGTACACAGATTACTGTCGGCATTGAAAATGACGGCTGCGCTCCTTGCGAGTTTTACCGAAATCTGCGTGTCCGACGCATTTTTACGGTAGTACCAAACTTCAGTATTTCCGTCCGAGATAACACTATACGCAAAAGACGCGGCTGACATAACAATACAGAAGAATATCTGAAACGCGAAAATTCTCTTTACCGTCCGCATATCCGAAAACGCCGCAGCAAGCGCGCAAATCGCAAGGCAAAGGATCGGAATATAAAGCAGGGCTTTGCAAAACGGAAAAGCTGCAAGCGAATATTTAAAGCCTGCGAAAAAGTGTGCGGAATCAAGCATTGCACGCACGAAAAATATGCATATATCGCCGACAAAGCCGTACAGCGCCGAAAACACGTGCAAAGAGGAAAGCGGATTTAAAAGCGCAAACAAAACAAGCGCCGTAAGCGCACATTCGCACAACGGCGACACCGCAAGCGATGAAACAAATGACCATACTGAAATCTCTCCGAACGACAGCGCCGTAATCGGAAAAGAAAACGCAACTGCCGCGGCATTTGCGGCAAGAGCCGAGAGAACGGCATAGGAAAAACCGCTTTTATGTGCGAAAAGCTCCGAGCATACGATAATTCCGAACGTCGATACAAACGAAAGCTGTGTGCCGACGCCGAGCACGGCATACGGATCGCAGACGCATATTATTGCCGCCGCAAGAAAAAGCGCGTTTATTCCGTCCGACTTTTTATTTTCAAGCATTGCCGAATAAGAACACATCGCCATGATCCCGGCTCTGAGCACCGAGATCTGAACGCCCGTCAGCAGTATATAGAAAACGCATATGCAGAACAGCAGAAATATGCCGATATTTTTATGTACCGTAAGTCTTTTGAAAATACCTGCGAACAGTCCGAGTATTATTGCAAGGTGCATACCCGAAATGCACAGCACATGGGAAAGTCCGCTTCTGCGAAAATCTTTCTTTATATCGGGATCAAGCCCCGAACGTTCGCCCGTGATAAGCGCCGACGCGGTTTCGGGCACATCATATCCGAACTTCTTTGTCAGAGAATTATAATATATTTCATTTATATAATTTCTTATCTTCCGGAAAACATCTTTATCCGCGCTTTTATCCGCGCTTTTCTCCGCGCTCTTTATTTTTACGTTCGGTATCTGTATAAAAATATGCTTTGAACGCATATACGACGTACTGTCAAAAACGTCGTTATCAATATCGTACACGCTTTTGGGCGTTCCCGAAAAGACAATAATATCGCCTTCATCCGCGAAGTCCGCGCTGTAACAATAAATATCAGCCTTTAATTTTCCGCTTATATCTTTTCCGTCGGCAGAAAGCAGCGTTACGTCAAACGAGCTGTAAGAGTTGTTCCCCGAAAAGGACAGCACCTTACCGCAAAACTCATGTTCCGCACCGCCGTACTCTTTTACAAAATCAAGCGCATTCTTTTCTTTGATATTATACGAAAAATACGGTACGACCGTTCCGAGCAAAGCCGCCGCGCAGAGAAAGACGCAAAATACGGTATTTTCCCGCCGTTTACAAAGCGAAACAACGCACAAAAGTGCAAAAACCGCGGCAAAAACGCATATGTAAACAAACTTATCGGGTTTTTTAAGTACCGCAAGGTTTAAAACTATGAATACAAGTCCCGACGCCGCAATCGGCCTTTTATAATGCCCGACGTCATTCATAGACCCGTTCAAAGCCGGTTATGACCATAATATCGTCGGCTTCGAGCTGTGTGGATTCGGGAACTACGACAGCGCTCAACGTATAGCTGTTCATATCCGGTATTATACTTTCGACTTTTCCGACGGTAAGCCCTCTCGGATAGACGTCGCCGAGTCCCGAGGTGAGTATTCCGTCGCCCTCTTTTATATCCGTCTGCGAAACAAGTCCCTTTATCATGCACTTTCCCGAAGAAAATGCGTCGAAATCGCCCGACATTACGCCGGTATTCCCGGTTCTCTCATCGTAAACACCGACGTTTACGTCATACGACAGCACAGACAGGCATTTTGTGCTTGTTGCGTCGGCGCTTACCGTCACGCCGAGAAGATTTCCGTCGGAATCTATTATGGGCATATCCTCTTTCACGCCGTGAAACGTACCTTTATCTATGACAAAATACGAGGTATAATTCGAGCTTGTACGTGCGATTATCTGCGCGTTTACAAGTTCAAAATCGGTTCTCTCGCGTTTAAGACCGAGATAGCCGTACAGATTATCGTTCTGATTTTTGAGCAGCATATTTCTGCTCTCAAGCTTTTTAAGCTCCGCGTTTTCTTTTTTCAGGCTCTCATTCTCTTCAAGCAGCTTTTTCTGATTTCTGAAATATCCGCCAATTCCGGAAATGCCGTCGCAGATACTGTCGGAAACCGACTGCAAAGGACTTACGGCGAAATTTACGGCTTTTGAAACTATATTCGCCCTGCCGTTCCAGACCTTCAGGCACACCGCGCTCATTATTACCGCAATCACAAAGCAGACGGGATAGAAGATCTGTCTTTTTTTATATACGACCTTCATTTTCCGTCACCTCCGTCAAGAGGCGCTTTGTTCTTTCCCGCCCTGAACGCAAAAAACAGCGTCAATGCAAGTCCGAACACAAAACACAAAAGTCCGACGAGCTGAGAAATTCTTATATTTCCGACAAACAGGCTGTCGGTTCTGAAACCCTCTATAAAGCATCTTCCGAAACCGTACCATGTCAGATACCAAAGCAGTATTTCCCCGTCAAAGCTCTTTTTCTTATAAAATACGTTTATAAGTACAAAACCGAGCAGGTTCCAGACCGATTCATAGAGAAAAGTCGGGTGAACCGTAACTCCGTTTATCTCCATGCGAAAAATATTGACCTGCGAAAAGTGCGAAATGTCAAAGACCTTTCCGAAGAACTCATATTTTTCCGCGCCGCCGAAAGCTTCTGCGTTTACAAAATTTCCCCAGCGTCCTATTATCTGTCCGAGCATGACCGCAGGCGCCGCACTGTCAAAAACTTTAAGCACGGGCAGCTTTTTGGCACGGCTTACAAAGTAAATCGCAAGCGCGCCGGCAATGACCGCGCCGTATATCGCTATTCCTCCGTTCCATATGGCTATCATATCGTAAAACGAGGAAAATTCATCGAGGCTTGTCAGAACATAGTACACTCTCGCGCCGACAATCGCGCACGGAACCGTGACAAGAGCAATATCCGTAAGGTCATCGCCCGTCATTCCGTAACCCTTTAAGCGAAAATACATATAGGAAAGTCCGAGAAGTATACCCACGCATATTATTACGCCGTACCAGTAAACCGTAAAAGGGCCTGCATGAAAAGCAACGCGGTTAATTTCAAACGCGGATATTCCGAGTCCCGGAAAAGAAATTGTGTTTACCATTTTTCACACTTCCTCTCGAAAAAGTCCCGCGCTCAGTCTTGCGGATACACCGTCGAAAGCGTAAACGCATTATCTGCAAATGCTGTCTTAAGGCGGTTATTTATATCCTCAAACGTAACGTCCGCGACGATTTGCGGAAAATCCAGCATATCCGCATCTTCAAACACGCACGATATAAGCTCGTTCGCTATATCCTCGGTGCTGTTGAAAACGCCTATCGAATGTGCGTAATTTGCGCGCTTTATGCGTTCAAAATCCTCTTTTGAAAATCCGTTCTTTTTGCAAAGCGCAATATGATCTCTTATCTTTTTATACACCTGATCGGGATTTTCCGAGCAGCCTGATATTTCGCTTATCGCAAATGTTTCGTGTCCTTCGTATTCGTAGGAGAACGACGAATCCACAAGTCCGCTTTCATAGAGCTCATTGTAAAAGTCCGTGGATTTATCGAACATAAGGTCAAGCAGTATGCAGTATTCGGCGCGCTTTTTCATGAGTTCGCGTCCCGACATGGGGCACTCGTTATCCTTTATGCCGACAAAGAACATAGGCATTGAAACCTGCATTTTCTTAGTCACAAACTCTTTGTATACGCCGTCGGGTTCCGACGGATATATGCGCTCTGCTTCGGGCGCCTTTACATATTTCAACACCCTGTCGCAGACCTCTTCGACCTGTTCGCAGTCAATATCTCCGCAGACGCACAGCGCCATGTTTGAAAGGTTATAAAAAGCGTTATATGCGTCAAAAAGCTTTTCGGGTGTTATCGTCGCTATCGTTTCGACGGTGCCTGCGGTGTCTATTCTCACGGGATTGTTGACGTAAAGTCCCGAAAGCATACCGAAATAGAGCTGCCAGTTGGGATTATCGTCGTACATTCTTATTTCCTGACCGATTATGCCCTGTTCCTTTTCGACAGTCTCATCTGTAAAATAGGGGTGCGTCACAAAGCCGAGAAGTATCTCAAGCGACTGAGCGACATTATCGGCAGCCGAGAAAAGATACACGGTTCTGTCGGAGGTAGTGTAGGCGTTTGCGTTTGCGCCGGTCTTTGCGTAAAGCTCGAAGGTGTCCGAGCCGTCCTCGTTCTCAAACATTTTGTGTTCGAGAAAATGCGCTATTCCGTCGGGGAGATCAGTTTCTTTTCCGTCGCACAAGAATTTATTGTCGACAGAACCGAACTTTGTCGCAAACGCGGCATAAGACGTACTCATCTTTTTGGGATAGACATACACGCGAAGTCCGCTTTTATGATTGATAAGATAATATTTTTCCTTTAATTTTTCATTTTCAAAAACAGTAAAACTCATTATTCCGCGTCCTCCTCTTTTGCGCCGCCCTCAAGGAAGTATACCGTGTCGAGCTTTACGCGTTTTGCGGCATTTGCTATATCGGCTGCCGTTACTTTTGACACGGCGTTTATCACGTCGGACGGTTCGCTGAGATCACCAGACATACGTCTTGAAAGATACCACGACGAAAGTCCCGACGGATTATCCGAAAGCTCCTTATAGGAATTTGTGACGGAAAGAACAGCGGCGTCTATATCGCTCTGCGCAAATTTTCCTTCGCAGATGTCGCGAAGCTCCGAAAGTATGGCGTTTACAGCCTTTTCGCGGTTACAGTTTTCAATTCCCGACATTACGAACATAACGCCCTTGAAAGAATCCGTGACCGAACGGCAGTAATAGCATAGGCTTAGCTTTTCGCGAACGTTCATAAACAGCTTGCTTACGGGAGACGAGCCGAATATCTCGTTGAACATTATCATATCCGCGCTGTTTGCATCTTTGAGAGTAGCACCTGTTCTGAAGCCCATTGCAAGCTTGCCCTGGCTTACGTTCATAACCTCTTTTTTATGAATGACGGGTTCATGAGCCTTGTCCGACACAAAGGTATCGCAAAGCTCCGACGGCTTTCTTTCAACGCCCGAAAAAATCTCCTTAAAAAGCGCGCAGAGTGCGTTTTCGTCACATTCTCCGACAAAATAAATCTCTATGCGCGAGGTCTTTATAAATTCGCGGTAAAAACCGAAAAGTCCCGACGCCGTTACGTTCTTTGCGTCCACTGCCGTACCGAGTTCGTTGAGCGCATATTTTTCGTTTTCGCACATTATCTCGGTACACTTTTGCTTTGCATAGGAATTTTTGTTATTTATCAGCGCGTTTATGGTGTTCACAAGGTCGGTCTTTTCTTCCGAGAGAGTTTTTTCGTCAAACGCTCCGTCCTTTACGCGCGGATCAAGCACAATATCGCGGAAAGTTCCGACAGCCTCGGACAGCATATTTTCCGTGCCTTCGGGAACATAGTCGTCTTTGAGAAATTCCGACTCATAGCTTGTTATAAGCGTTTCGCCTCTCTTGTAATTTCTCATGGACGCGGACATATCGTAGAGATATTCGAGCCTTGAAGCAAGGGAAGCGGTGGACGGATATTTTTTACAGGAGCGCAGCAGCACTCTTAAAAGCGCCGACGTTCCGGTAGCATTTTTTTCGGTAAGCGAAAGCAGAAAGTTTACGCTTAAAAAGTTGGTCTTGAACTTTACGGACGGTATGACGTTGAGATAAACTCCGTCCGCAATACTGTATCTTTGCATTGGTTTTCCTCCGATGATGAAAGTACATAAATATAATTTGGAATGCTGCAAAAGTTTATATGACTTCTCATGCTAAGCACGATTTCAATAAAAATTTGAAAAATCCCAAGGACCTGCACCGCAGATTTTTTTCGATAGATTCGCGAGTGTCGAAAAACGTCAGTTTTTTTGCATGAGGCGCAAGCGCACGAATCAGGTTCGTGCCGTAAAATGAAGTTTTGCGGCACGCTCATATACTTTATTTATTATACATCTTAATGCGCAATTAGTAAAGAGAACGCGTGCAAATTTACAAATCATTCAAACAGCACGGTTCTTCAGCGCTCTTTTGATATTACGGTAACTTCGTTTTGCTCACCGCGTTTCAGTCTTACGCACATGGCGCATTTTTCGTCTGCGGCAAAAACTCCGTTCTCTGCGCCCCTTTTATAATTTACCGTAAGGTCTGTGTCTTTGTTTACGGCAAGGTTAACGGAAAACTCATCGGAAAACTCAAACGGCAGCGTAAACACACCGTCCGAAAGCACAAGTTTCGGACTTTCGGTAAGCACGTCTTTTAAGTTTATGCAAAAAAGCCTTGTCATAAGCTCTCTGAAAAACCAGCCTGCCGCGCCCGTATACCAACTCCAGCCGGCTCTGCCGTAATAATCCTTATTCGCGTATATATCGCCTGCAAGAACATAAGGCTCCGCACCGTATTTTTCCGAAAGTGCTTTATCTTTCATACACAGCGGAGTAAGCAGAAACATAAGTGTTTCAATTCCTATCTTTCTCAGTTCCCGCGCGCTTGCAATATCGGTATCTCCGTTTTCGGACGCTTTCAGAAACGCCATGCTTGCCCAGACCGCGGCATGGGTATACTGTCCCCCGTTTTCGCGTATTCCGGGGACGTATCCCTTTATATATCCGGGATCCTTTTTTGTATAGTGAAACGGCGGAGAGAGCAGCTTAAAGAGTTTTCCCTTGCTGTCGCAAAGCATATTGTAAGCGCAAAGCAGACTTGAAGAAACGGTATTTTTATCAAATCCCTCGCTTATTGCCGAAAAACTCTGCGGCAGAAGATCTATCTTACATTCGTCATTGCCGTAATATCCGAGTTTTTCTCCGCCGTCGTCATAGGCTCTTATAAAATACCCGTGTTCGTCATCAAAACCGTTTTCTTTGCAGACATCAAAAAGCTCCTTTGCGCGTTCGCACAGTGCGCGGTCAGTAACATCATCGCCGTAACGCATGCAGACGTGAGAAAACTTTTCCATGCACATTGCAAGGAACATTGTAAGCCACACGCTCTCGCCCTTTCCGTCCTTTCCGACGCGGTTGAGTCCGTCGCTCCAGTCTCCCGTTCCGATAAGGCAGAGTCCGTGCTGCCCTCTAATTCTGTACGCCCTGAAAAGCGACTTTAGGCAATGTCTGTAAAGGCTTTCCTTTACGTCGGAATATTCGGGGCTTATATATTTTTCATATTCGCCGTCCGAAAGTCCGTCCGCTTTTATATATCTCACTTTCACGTCAAGCACGTCGGTATCTCCCGTATAGGACACATACTCCGAAACCGCATACGCAAGCCAGATATAATCGTCCGAAATTCTTGTTCTCACGCCGCTGTGGCTCTTATTGCCGTTCTGCGTTCCCGGATGCCACCAGTGCAGCACGTCTCCTTCGGCAAACTGATGTGCGGCGCACCTTAAAATGTGGGTTCTCGCAGCATTTTTATCGGAATACATAAGACAGACCGCGTCCTGAAGCTGATCGCGGTAACCGTAAGCGCCTCCCGACTGATAAAATCCGCTGCGCGAATACATACGGCATATTCCGTTCTGATAGGACAGCCATTTGCAAAGCATTGCGGACACTGCGCGTGCGCCGTCGTTTTTATCGTACCCCGAAAGCGAGATTTTTGCCGTAACGCCATTTGAAAACCTAAGCGCGCTGCGGTAAAGCTCATAAAGTCCGTTCCGAACGCAGGACGTACAGTGCGAGATTACGTCCTCGTTTTTTGCGCTGCCGAGCGCAAAGACAAATTTCGAGTTTTCGCCGCTTTCATCGCCGTTATTCTTATTTTCAAACATGACTGCGGCGCAGCCGGAAAATCTTCCGCTTTTGAATATTTTTACCGCGCCCTCAGACACATTTCCCGACTCGTCAAAGCCTGCGCCGAACGCAAATCCCGTATACGGGAAATTTCGTGAAAAGCTGTTCTCGAACCTTACCGCGCCTGCGCCTATATTAAACGTACAGTCGGAATTTGAAAAGGCAAATCTTGCCATTATCGGCTTTATCAAGAGCATCGCCGAAAGGGAATCGGGAACGTCAGCCTCATAAATTTTAATCGGCAGTTTCTCGGGAACGTATACTTTAAGTTTTACCTCTTTTTCGCATATACGCGCCGTATACTCTGCATATCCCGCGCCGTACTTTACGCTGTGGGAAACCGCGGCAAGGTCATATAGCTTTTGCCCGTTGCTTATATAAATATGCTCTCCCGTAGAAAAGGAACATTCGTCGTTATAAAAGGGAGTTATTCGCCTTTCGGCGGCATTTGCGCAGAAAGTATATCCGAGAGAATTGTGGGTGACTACCGTCGAGAGATGCCGTCCCGACAGAACGTGCGACATGGGACGGGTTATATTTCTTGTCTTATCGACGGTAAAATCGTAATTTTTGTCAAAATATCCGACCGCAGTATCAAAGAATATTTCCCCGTCGGTTACACTTCCCTTACCCTGAATATCCGTTACAATATCATAATTCCCTGCAAAAAACGCGTTCTCATCGGGTTTTGCGAGCGGCGGATATACAAGCGCCGCGCGGAATATGAGTTTTTCTCCGCCGTCGGAGCTTTTAGACAGATCGACCTTGAATATTCCTCCGTTTTTTGCGCCTGTCAGTCCGGAAACGCCGCTTTTTGAGATTATATCGTCGGCAAGATTTTCACCGTCGGCACGGTATTTTTCATGCTCGCGGTACAAAAGCGCAAGATCCGCACAAAAGCCTTTATATTTAAGCAGAGCAAACGCCTTTACGTATCTTATCGCCTTATCCTCGTCAAGCGGATTGTCTGCATATACGCATATAAGCGGATAATCGCCCGATATTCCGTATTTCCACAGCGCGTCCATGCCGTTTTTCTCAAGTTCGGCGCACGGTTCGCTCTTTTCGGGATAAACAAGCGCGCAAAGCTCTTTTTCTTCTTCGGACTCTCCGACTTCTCCGCTCGGCGCATAACCCGACGCGGCATACAGTTCGAGAGATGTCTTTTTTAGCCCCTCACACGTCTTTTCAAAGCTTTTTTCTCTTGCGGCGGTTATTCCCGAAATCGCCTTTTCGCGGCTGTCGGAAACGGAAAGTATTATTTCAAGCAGCGCTCTTTGTCCGTCAAAATCGCGTTCTGCTGCAATCAGGCACGCCGGGTCTATACACGCGCCCTCTCTGTTATCGGGTCTTTTATCAAATATTTTCTTAAAGCTTTCACTTGTCACGGGATAGCCGAAAATGCGTATCTTGTTTATGCCGAAATCAAACTTTTCTCCGTCGGACAGCGCTGCGGCAAGATACAGTTCCTTTTCGTGAGCCTCTCTCGGACGTCTGCGAAAGCACAGTGTTCCGGTTTCTTCATCAAGCGCGGCTTCTACAAAAAGTCCCGAAAAAGCGGGGTGCGATTCGTAGTTCAGAATACTTGCAAGAACAGGCTCGAAATACAGTGCGAATTTTACGCGCTGCGGCTTTTCGCCTCTGTCATTACCGTTTTTATCACGTTCAAGCGTCATTTTGATTCTTACGGTTTCGGATACGTTTTTTTCGACGGTAAATGACGAGGTGAAATTATATTTTCCGTCAGACTTTACGTTATACGACAGCCTTTCGGGGCTTATCTCAAAGCTGCGGCTCTCATTTTTATTGTCATTTATACCGTGACAAGAGCTTAAAAGCGTATTTCCGAATTTTGCAAAGCACATAACGCTTTTACGTATGCCGTATTTTTCGTTTGAGGCAAGATTTATCATTTTACCGCCGAGCGAGATACGCACATATCCGTTATCTGCGCCGAGAACCGAAATTCTGCCGTCGGACAGTGCGCCGAACACGGGATTTTCCGAATCAGCATCGGTTGAAACACGGCTCTGAACGCAGATAGGCGCGGCGTCCGGCTTATCCGTCTTTTCATATATGCCTGAATATTTCTTTACTTCAATTCCGACGGGGATTCTCTCGTCAAGCAGGGTTTTGGCGCTTTCCATAGCTCTATCCGCCGTAAACAGTCTGCTTACTTCGCCGCAAAACGCCGCGTTTGCCAGCGCGCAAAAGCTCATTCCCATATGGTGCGCCATATAGCTTTTGACAATGCTGCCCTTTGCCGAGGCGCGTCCGGGCGTAAAGTCGCACGCCTCATAAAACCCGTATCTGCCGTACAATCCGTACTTTTTCATAACGGCAAGGTTTTTAAGGCTGCCGCTTAAATTCACGCTCATCATAAGAAACGCGGAGTACGGAGATATTACAAGATCCTTTTCAAGCCCGCGTCCGAGTCCCAGTATCGGAACGCCGAAAGCGCGGTATGCGTAGTTCATTTGGGAATCAAAGGCAAAGTATGCGCTTTCGGATATGCCGAATATCTTTCCGAAGTCGGTTTCGGCGCTCCTCGATTTTTGCGCGTCATATACAAGCCGCAGTGCCTCGTATTCGAGAGTACAGGGCATATACGGCAGAAACAGCGTCGGCATAAAGTATTCAAACGCCGTGCCGGACCACGACACAAGTCCCGTATGTCCATAAAATTTAACGGGCATTCTCGAAAGTCTTTTCCAGTGTTTAGGCGGCACGCCGCGCTTTGCGCAGGCAATATAGCTGAGTGTTCTTGCCTCGCTCATATACAGGTCATAGCAGTTATCTCCGAACTTTGCCATTCCGTTTTCAAAAGACAGTCCGAGAGTGAAAAGTCCGCGCTTTTTATTGTAAATTACCTCAAGATCCGTGTTTTCATACAGCGCATACAGTCTTTCGGCTATATCCTCAAGCTTCGCACACTCGTTTTTATATTCCGCCGCGCCGTTCGACGCCGTTATAAGGCACGCAAGAAAATTTCCGCTGTCAACGCTTGAAACGTACACGGGTTCGAGAACTCCGAGAGTTTTTGTATCGTACCAGTTATAAAGATGTCCCTTGAATTTCTGCATTTTTTCAAGAGTACAAAGCGAGTTTTCAAGTCTTGCGCAAAGTTCGTCCGAATTTATAAAGCCGAATTTTCTCGCAATTACGGCGCTTACAAGATACAGACCTATATTTGTGGGCGAGGTTCTGTGAGCAGTGCGCATTTCGGGAAAAAGCTGGATATTATCGGGAGGAAGATAATTTTCTTTTGCCGTTACCGTGTTTTCAAAAAAACTCCATATATCTTTTGCGTACTCATTAACGGTTTTCAGCTCGTCCTTATCGGGCGCGTTATCTGAAATTGTATTATTTTTACACTCGGCGCAAAAATAAGCGACAGCCGGAAGAAAGAACCACGAAAGTCCGAAAAGCCTTGCAAAGCCGTCGCCCGAAAAGACAAACACGAAAACGCCTATCACGCTCGAAAACAGATTTTTAAATACGTATCCGCCTATTCCGTCGGAGCTTGACGCGTCGCTCTGCGCCGCCGTCGTCCATTCGAGAAGCCTTTTATGCGAGAAAAACATTCGGTAACAGCTTCTGAAAAACGCGTCGAGGCAGACAAGAGCGTATTTTGCAAGCATTGACATATCGAGAGCGCAGCGTCTTAAATTCTGAAACAGCGACGGAACGACGCCGAATGAATAAAACCTTGCCGCGGCGGCTTTTGCTCCGCTCTTTATATGAACA
Source organism: uncultured Eubacteriales bacterium (assembly GCA_900551295.1). Taxonomy (GTDB): domain Bacteria; phylum Bacillota; class Clostridia; order Oscillospirales; family CAG-382; genus UMGS1387. Next base: position 43,215 of record URVJ01000016.1, read on the forward strand.
AGCGTGCAAAGCAAGTCGGCAAGAAACGGCATAAAGACATACAGCGCCGTTATTCCGCCGAGAAACGCATTTGTGAAATTGTCGCAGAAAACCGTGCATACAACCGCAATTACCGCAAAGACCGGCGTAAGCTCACGTCTGACATTATCGAAAATTCTGTACTTATAAAGAGCCGTAATTCCGTTCTTTATCCTCTCTCCCGACGCGTTTTTTACGTATTTTGCGGCAAAACCGAGATTTTGAAAATCTCCTCTTATCCATCTATGCTCGCGTTTGAAGTAAGAAAGCTCGTTTTTGGGAAATCCGTCTGTGAACACAACTTCAGTATCCGCAGCGCAGTTCAGTCTTGCTCCTTCGGGTGCGTCATGGCTCAGCACCGCATTTATTTTAAAGGCGTTTTTGCCGTGGGTAAGCTCATAAAACACCTCTTTATCGAATATTCCTTTTCCGCAAAAGCCCGAATTTTTAAACAGCGTCATATTAAGCTCGCCGGAAAAGTTCGAGTAGCTTTCGCGTCCTCCCGGTCCGCACATTACCGACGTAAAGAGGTTCTTTGACGCGTCGTGCGCCGTTGTTCTTACGGCAGGCTGGATTATTGCGTGTCCTTTTAACACTGCCGTTCCGTTACTGTTAAGCACGGGTTTATTCAGCGGGTGAAGCATTGCTCCGCAAAGCAGTTCAAGTGCGCCGACGGGCATTTCGGTATCAGCGTCGAGAGTGACGACATATTTTATATTCTTACACAGCTCTTTTGACGGCTTTAATGAGTTTTCATCAAATTTATCGCCCTTGCCGCAGAGGTATTCCGCAAGCGCGCAGACGGCTCCCCTTTTGCGTTCGGGTGCGATATATGCCTTTTCGGACTTTGAATAGGCGCGCTGTCTTGTAAACAAAAAGAAAACGCCGCCGTATTTTTCATTAAGCCTTTGAATCTGCTTTTTTGCGTTATCGAGCACCTTTTCATCATTTCCCGACTTTGGCGTTTTACTGTCGGGAAGATCGGCGAGCAATCCGAAATATGCGTTTTTACCGCCGTTTGAAAAGCAGAGGCTTTCCAGTCTTTCAAACATTTTTTTATCCGCATTGTTTCCCGAAAGCAGCGTTGTTATAACGGTAAGCGCGCCGAATCCGTCCGGAATTTCCGAAATGTCCATTCTGAAAAGAGGCGCGGGATTTACAAAGCGCGAAAAAGCAACGTCAAGCAGAAATTTTACGGTTTCCCAAACCGGCAAAGCAAGAAGCAGGCAGACGGGAGAAACAAAAAACGTCATCGCAAACACCACCACCGCAACAACGCAGAAAAGCGTGCTGTAATACGGCACGGCAAAGCTTTTATTATCCTCAAGATATGCCCCGATATGGCGCTCTCTGAAATTTTTTGCCGCGGCTGCCTTATCGAGAACACACAACGCGGTCTGACATTCGCTTTGTCCGCTTTTTCGGGACAGATCGCAAAGTCTTAATCTATAATATTTCTTTGTATCCTCGCTCATTTTATCAAAAGCTCCCGACGGATCGCACGACAGCAGTTTTTGCGCAGGGTGAAAAGAAAAAAGCTCCTCCATATCGAAATTTTCAGGGTTTGACAGCGATTTCACCGCGTTTTCCATAATACGCGCCATATCTATACTATCGGAATCAGCCGAAAACTCACTCCACATTTTTGCGGCAAAGCATATAACGGAACACTTTGCAAATGCCGGAAAAGCGTACATATCGCGCATATCGGGGGGCATATTTTTATTTCGGCAGGCGAATTTCACAAACTCCGAAAAGTTTTCATCGGAAAATCCGTCTGCGAGAGTTTCATAGTATGCCGAAAGCAATTCAAAATACACGGGAAGTCCGCATTCCGACACGGGAATTTTCTTAAAGTGCTTTATCTCTGCCGAAAGCTCTTTTACGTTTTTATCAAGCACATAATAATTATCCACCAACCATTCATATGCGCACGGCAGCGAACCGTCATGCTTTGAAAACTGCTTGACCTTACCGAATTCGCTCTTTAATATACGCGACGCTGCTTTGAGTTTTCTTTCGAGAATTTTACACGAGGAGATTTTTACCGTATTGATATTCCCGAAGATTTCGTCAAAGGTTTTGGAGTCCGACGTGGGTTTCATGCAAATACTTCCTTTCGGAGATGCTGATTTTGGAATTAGTATTTACAGAAAATACCGATGGTATACAAAAACAGAGGTATGTTGTTCTGCTCTGTGCGACAGTAAAATTATTAACAAACTTGCAGCCCTATTCTCCAACTTTTCGACGGCGAAAAAGTTGCAATCTAAAGAGTGTAAATGCACAACGCAACTAACTGCACCTCCGAAAGCTCAAAAATCCTCGCTCTGTACTGTCCCTAAAACTGTGTCGCAAAATCGCCGCGCGACAAGCGCGCGGATGGGGTTGGTTTCTAAGTAATGGATTGAACAACACAGTTTAACTCTTATGCCATGTCACGCTGCGGTCTGCGTAAACTGCGTTTCAGGCTCAAATGTACAATTTTTACGCGTTATTACGCAATCAACAGGACTTGCCTTTACGACCGGCTCGCTTACGCGAGATGACTACGGCTGAATGTTACTTTTATGTATAGAAAAAAACTCTGTGCAAAGTTTAATACAATGCACAGAGCTTAATTTTATAAAGTTATACTCAGTACGCAGTTTCCATAGTTTACTCACGCACCGGCTTAGATTTGAGTTCGCAGTCCTGCTGTTCGACTGCGAACGGTACAGGCCGGCGGCAGGGAGTATCCCACAATTTTTTCTAAATTAAGGTCTGCCGTTTTCTTTGCAGCTTTCTTTTTAAAAAGAAAGCGCGTATCCTGCGTACTCCTTTGTACCCTTCGTACTCTTAGAATATAGCGACAACAGCGCCGTCATAGTTATCGGTGATGAAGTTCTTAACGGTATCGCTGAGGAGAGCATTTTTAAGAGCAACGATCTTATCTTCGTTCTCATTGCCTTCCTTAACGGCGAGGATATTAGCGAAAGTCTGAGCGGCCTCGGAGTCGGGATCTTCGGTTGCGAGAGCTTCGGAAACCTTAAGACCTGCGCTTATAGCGTAGTTGCCGTTAATAACGGCTACGTCAACTTCGGAAAGAACAGAGGGAAGAAGAGCTGCTTCCATTTCAACGATATCGAGGTTCTTGGGGTTCTTGGTTATATCCTTTGTGGTAGCGGTAAGACCTGCGCCGTCCTTAAGGGTGATAAGTCCGTTTGCAGCGAGGAGCTGAAGTGCGCGTGCTTCGTTTGTAGCGTCGTTAGGAACTGCAACCTTTGCGCCGTCTGCAAGGTCAAGGCTTGAAGAAGTGCCTGCATAGATTCCGAAAGGCTCATAGTGAACTTTTGCAACGGAAACTATATGAGTGCCGTTTTCTTCGTTAAACTGATCGAGGTAAGGCTGATGCTGGAAGTAGTTAGCGTCAACGTCTCCGCCTTCAACGGCAGTGTTGGGAGTTACGTAGTCGTCCATTACCTTTATCTGGAGGTCATAACCCTCGTCCTTAAGTATATCCTTAATCTGTTCGAGAATTTCTGCATGAGGTGCGCTGCTTGCCGCAACGGTTACGGTCTCAAGCTTTTTGTCATCGGTGGAATTGTCTGCACCGTTAACATTGTCCTGAACATTGCTGTCGTTGTTTTTGTCGTCTGTTGTGGTCTTGTTCTGGCAGCCGGTAAATACAGATACCGAAAGAAGTGCTGCGAGAGCGATTGTGAGAAGCTTTTTCATGGTTTTAGTCTCCTTTTGAAAAAATTATATATTTCTTATACGCTTGTCGCATTTTCTTGCAACGAAGTTTAAAAGCTCCTGCATGATCTGGACAAGAATAATAAGCAAGATGGAAGAAATGTACATTGCGTTTGTCTCGAATCGGTACAGGCCGTACTGGATTGCAAGCTGTCCGAGACCTCCGCCCGCGATAAGGTATGTCATAGGCGTATATCCGAGTATCGTAGTTATTGCTATTGCCGCGCCTATAAGCAGCGACGGCTTTGATTCGGGTATTACGACCTTTGTGATGATCTGAAAATTATTTGAGCCCATTGACTGCGCCGCCTCTATTACACCCGCGTCAACCTCTTTGAACGAGGATTCCACCATTCGCGCAACAAACGGGGCCGCCGCAATGACGAGATAGAATATAAACGCATTATCGCCTATTCTGCTGCCGACTACGACTTTAGCTATCGGCTGCGTCATTACGAGAAGTATGATAAACGGTATTGAACGGAGTATATTTACTACAACTCCGACAACGGTGTTTACCCACTTATTCTGGAATATCGCGCCCTTTGCCGTTCCGTAAAGCAGAACGCCGAGAGGAAGTCCGATTACGTATGCAAGCACCACGCTTATAAGCGTTATCTTAAGCGTTGTTGCGGTTGCCTGCATATAGTCTGCCGGAGAAAGTCTTGTGAAAAGTCCCTGTATAAACTCTGTCATTTTGAACTTACCTCCTCAAACGGTATTTTTCTCGAACCGAGATAATTTTTAACTCTCTCGGACGACGCCTCATCATCGGGAAGCTGAAGCAGCATCTGACCGTATGCCTTGCCGTCTATATTTTTTGTATCTGCGCCGAGAATATTTACCGCGCATCTGCATTCGGTTATGATATTTGAGATTACCGGCTCGAACGCCGACTGTCCGTCGAATACTATTCTTATTACGCGTTCGGAGTTTATGCTCTCAACAGTCTCGTTCTTCGGCAGGATAAGCTCACGCGCCATTTTTGACTTCGGCGATATGAACACCTGCTTGACCTCGCCCGTTTCAACAACGCGTCCGCCGTCTATTACCGCAACTCTGTCGCATATTTGCTCGACGACTCTCATCTCGTGCGTTATAACTATTATGGTTACGCCGAGTTTCTTATTAATGTCCTTCAACAGTGCAAGTATCGAACGCACGGTATTAGGATCAAGCGCGCTTGTCGCCTCGTCGCACAGCAGATATTTCGGGTTTGTCGAAAGCGCTCTTGCTATTGCGACTCTTTGCTTCTGACCTCCCGAAAGCTGTGCCGGATAAGACTTGATTCTGTCGGTAAGTCCTACCATCTCGATAAGCTCTTTTGCTCTTTTTTCAGCCTCGGCTTTTTTTATTCCGGCTATCTCCATGGGATAAAGCACGTTTTTAAGCACGTTGCGCTGCGAAAGAAGATTAAAGCTTTGGAATATCATTCCTATGTTTCTTCTCGTCATGAGAAGCTCTTTTTTGGGTATCTTCACAAGATCCTTGCCGTCGAGTATCACACTGCCGCTTGTAGGTTTTTCAAGCAGGTTGATACAGCGCACAAGCGTGCTCTTGCCGGCTCCCGAAAGTCCGATTATGCCGAATATCTCTCCGTCGTTAATCGTAAGATTAATGTCTTTGAGCGCCTCTATCGGACCTCCCGCGGAACTGAACACCTTGTCAAGATTTTTTATCTCGATCATGTTTCTCTTCCTCTCATAAAAAAAGGACAGGAAAGCAAATACGTCTCCTGCCCAAAAATTTCAGTTTACCGCAACTAAGATTATGCCTCTTTCGGTAAGGGACGTTTATTTTTCTGCGCGCCAAGATACATACACATAGCTGTGTACATATACATATCCATTTCGCACATTCGTCTTGCCGTCATGTCCGTTACCTCGTGTTTTCGGCGTTTGTCCTGCCGTTTCTTGATTACGCTATGTATTTTACCACTCCATGCACTTTTTGTCAATAGCATTTATGCAAACTTTCGCATTTTGTACATACGCGGACAAACACAGGCATTTAAACAATGTGATTTTGTACAAAGCATACATAAACGATAGGCTTTATCGGGTTCCAAAAATCTCAAAATTTGCGTCGGGAGCGCAGGATAGATCATTTTGAGTGTTATGAGCAATATACCATTTCAGCGTTTTTTCTATCCAATAGCAGTAACGCGTACCGAAACCACGGTTTTCGAGAATTTTGAATTTTTCGTACATTTCCACGCCATCGGACGGATCGTGCCATATATCCGCGAACACAAAATCAAAGCCGGAGCTTTTGTTTTTATCCGCCGCAAACTCAAACGCGTCCTCATTTACAATGCGCACCTTATCCTTATCGGGGAACTGCGGAAGAATATACTCTTTAAACAGGCTCACCGCGTCCGCGTCAAGCTCGACAACCGTAACGCTGTTTACATTTTTCTTTAAGGACGCAAGCAGCGTGAAATATCCGAACCCCAAACCGTATGTAAGCACGTTCCCGAAACAGGCGTCAAGCGCAGGCTTTGTGGTGTTTATCTCGTGCGGAGTTACGGTTATCCACTCTCTGCCGTTTTGGAGTACGGCAGGGTACTCAAACTCCTCCGTGAAAAATCCTATGCAGGGTTTGAGAAGTCCGTCGGGACAGACCTGCGTTTCATCATACAGAAAAGCCTCGCAGGGCTTGAATTTCTGTTTTCTGAATTCCCATGCGCCGAGTTTACGTTCGGGAAATTCTATAAGTTTGAAATATTCGTCGTTTTTATATTCCGAAACGTCAAGCAGACGCGGAATTTTTGTAAAACAATCGCGGAAAATCCGCATATCCGCGTCGTCGTCCGTATCAAGCGCGCAGTACGACGAAAGCAGACAGCCGAAAGCATATTCAAGCTGCTCTGCCGACGCGTTTTGCCCCGCAAACTCAAAAAGCTGCTCTTTTGTCACCGCGTCCGGCATTAAATTAAGATACAGCGAAAGTCTGTCGAGAATTCTTGCGTTTATACTGTTTATATCTTTCATATTTTAAGCGGTCTTGAATATTCCGTATCCGTCAGCCGGCCGTCACGTTTTCCGTGTTATCGGAGCTTTGCGCGTTATCCTCGGACTGTGACGGAGTTTCGGAATTCTGTACGGTCTGCGTGTTATCCTGTACAGGCTGTGCGTTTTCCGAAACGGTGACTATTATATGTCCGGCATTATCTCCCGACAGCGTATACGGCTTATTTTTAGGAACTTTTATCTCGGAACCGTCCGACGGAACGCTGAAGGAATACACCTCGTAATTATTGCCGTCGTAATCGGAAATTTTAAGTCTTTCGCTGTCTATCGGGTAAAGCGCAAGTTTTTCGATATATTCCTCAAGGCAGAGATTATTCTCGGTCATATACTTTGCGTGCGGAATTCCGACGTATCTTAAATGCCACGGCTCATAGTCTATCTCGGTAATATTTGTTTTTCCTTCGGGATAACGTATTACAAAGCCGTATTTTGCGCAGTTTTGGGTTATCCACTCATAATCTCCTGTACCGTCGTAATCAAGCTGCTGCGAGTTTATATAAAGGCTGAGATCTATCGCATATCCCGAGTGATGCTCGCTCGCGCCCGGTTCGGTTGCGATAAGTCTGCCCTGTTCTTCGCCGTACTGCGCGATCTTTGCGTCAAGGACTATCTGCTGCGTTTCATAGGAACGGAACGCGTCTACTATAATTATATCCTTATGACCCGTCGCGGCGGCAAAATCGTCGAGAAGTTTATTGAGCGCTTCAATCGCGCTTTGATTGAGAGAGATATTTACATTTTTTACATAGTAATTATCGGTCTTTTTCTGATATATGCTTTCGGGAAGTTCGGTTTCAAAAAGCGTTGCCCTTGCGTCAAAATCGAACAGGTGCTGTTTGTTTACAAGAATAAGCTCGCCGCACTTTGTGTCGTTTTCGGTCGCGGTAAGATTCGTATAATTATTAAGTATATCCTCTTCACGCTGTTTTTTTTCAAGTTCCGCCTTCTGAGCTGCCGTAAGCTCTGTATTCTGCGGTTCGGTATATTCGGCTTTGGGCAGCTTGTCGGTAATTATCTTTGAATATATGCTGTAATTTGCAAACAGCGCAAGCACTATAAGCACTGCGGCAAGAGTAGTATGGTTGGAATTTCTCAACTTTTAAAACACATTCCTTTCGTTATTTTAATAAACGCCAAAAATCAATCGTTTTCAAAAACTATTGTTGAAACGGAGTTCGGCAGCGCCTCAATATACCACCATTTTCCGAATCCGTAATACTGCAACTGGCGCTTTTCGCTGTTAGGATTTGTCACGATCAGCACAAATGTACCGTCTGGATTAGACGCGGCGCACACCTCGGCAAATTTCGCGGAATCCGCAAAGCTGAACAGGCTGTTTGCCTTTCTTGAAGTATCGGCGTTATATATCTGCGCACCGCGCTTTATATATTTTGAATAGTGGCAGAAAGCACGGTACTGACCGCTGTAACTAAGCTCGCCGCTCACACTGTTGCGCGTGGCAAGTCCTCCGCAGAAGAAAGGTCCGATATTCGGTCCGCCGACTTCGTCAAGCATAAGATTCCAGCCGGTAAACGTAGTACAGCCGTGTTTCAGCGACCTTGAAAGAATTGTCGACCACTTGCACCAATCCGCCGCGTAATTGTCATATAGTCTCGGTCCGCCTTCGGTAAAATGCCATTCGAGAGACGGATATTCGCGCATTACGTTATCGGTGTCTTCGGGTGCGCCTTCATAATAATGGAACGCTACGCCGTCGCAGCTTTTCGCAAGTTCCGGATATTTGCCGAGCTGCCAAAGCACCTTCGGCCAGCCGCTGAAATTGTGGTCATGCATCCACACTTTAACGTCAATGCCGCGGCTTACAAGTTTCTTTTTCAATGCGATTATAAACTTTGCCTCAATATCCGGGTGCCAGATACAGGTAGGCATTTTTCCACACTGATCTGTTTCGGGTTCGTTTTGTGCGGTAAGCGCGTCTACCTTTATTCCGCGCTTTGCGTATTCCTCAATAAAGCGTATGATATAATCGGCGTAGCAGTTTATAAATACTTCGCGCATAAATCCGCCGCATATCGAGCCGCCGGTTTTCATCCAGCCGGGAGGCGACCAGGGAGACGCAAAGACGTACATATCCGGTCTTATAGAAAGTATCTCGTTTATTACGGGCACAATATATCCGTCGTCTCTTTCAACGGAAAAATGTTCGAGAGCCGTATCGGATTCCACGTCGTCATATGTATAAAGCTCTGCGGAATAATCGCTTGAGCCTATGCTGAGCCTGCACACCGAAAGTCCGAGTCCGTCTTCGGAATATATACTTTTCAGAAAAGCGTTTCTGTCCTCCGGCGACATTAAATTAAGGTTATAGCATGAGCTGCCCGTGACCGCGACGCCAAAGCCGCCGAAATTTCCGTCATTCGGAGTTTCCGCCGTATTAATAACGTCAACGCCGCACATTCTGCCTCCGGTGGGCTGCAGAGGATAACTGCGCATAAAAAAGTTCTGCGTTGTTTCAAACTGTGTTACTTTCATTTATAATCCACGACCTTCCTCGTTTGACACCTTTTCAGTCACAAACGGTTTTGTCGATTTATTCTATCACAAACATTCCAAAAAAGCAACACAAAAACCGGTGTATTTTACTACACCGGCTCAGTTTGCCGCAAAAGTCTGTATGACTTTCGTATTTACACAAATATTTCAGTCTGCCGTATCTCCGAGCGCAATTCCGAGAGGAGAAAAATCTTCGTCGAGAAGTATCACCGTATAACGTGAAAACTCCGACGGCGTACTTACCGAAAACGTATGCGATTCATACGCGGCAACCTCTGCAGGCTCCGTGACCGCCGTGCCGCACATTCTGTTATCGCTTGTATAGAACGCAACGTAAGCCGTTACGGTTTTTGCACTGTCCGTGCCGTTATATACCGCAAAGTCAACGTCTGAAGAATTATCAGACTTGCGGCACAGGAAAGCTCCTCCGGTCAGAACCTCGTCCGAAACACTGTACTGATACTTAAAGCTGCCTGAGGTATAAGTTTCCGACGCAAATTTTGATTTATAGCTGTCAAAAACGGTGCTGCCCGTCTTATAGACAAGTTTGCACGACGACGGTATTCCGTAGAAAGCGCCGTCCTTTATCTCACCCGGTGCCGACGCGAAAACTATGCGTTCAAGAGCCGAACAGCCGTAAAGCGCGTCCTCCGACAGCACTTCAACGCCGGGAATTATAAGCGTTTTAAGGTTTTTGCAGTTATAGAACGCCGCTCTGCCGATTTTGGAAAGAGATTGTGACATTATCGCGACGCATTCTATTTTGCTCTGTGCAAAAGTTCCGTCCTCTATGGCGTCGCCACTGCATACAAGGGACTTTATACTGCTGTTTGCAAAGGCAAACGGCTCGATCTTTTCAACGCCCGAAACATTCAGCGTCTTGAGATTCTTTGTTCCCTCAAACGCACCTGCGGCGACAGTCTTTATATCGGACGGAATACCGAAAGTTTCTCTGCCCGCGCCGTCGGCATATGCGATAAGCGTATCTCCGTTTTTATTGCAAAGATATGTTCCGTCGGAGGAGACTTTGAAATAACGGTTTGTTGTGGGCGAGAGAGATATTTTGGTAAGATTTTCGCAGCCTGCAAACGCTCCGCTGCCGATCTCGGCAATATTATATCTCAAAGTTATGCTTTTCAGATCCTTGCAGTAAGCAAAGGCATAAGATTCTATTCCTGTGACCTTATACGACGTACCGCCGAATGCGACCGTCATCGGAATCGAAAGATTTCCGTCCGAAGAAGAATAGCCCGACGTATTATAGTCGCGTTTCAGCCCGCCGACAGAGGCTGTTTTATCGCTTTCGTTAAGAGTATAATTAAGTCCGTTTGAATCGGCAAAAAGCCCTGCGGTTTCTGACGGCTCCACGCTCACCTCATATGAAGTTTCGGTTTCGGTTATTTCGGGAATATCCTTTTGCTCCGTTTCATGTGCCTGCTCTGCCGTAAATGCGTCATCTGCGGCAAATGCGCACACACCGGTGCAAACTGCGGCGCTCACCGCAATCAATGCGGCTGCAAACAGTCTTGAATGTCTGTTGTTCATGTTCTCTCTCCTAAAAAACAATCGGTATAAGCATTTTATGCTTTAATTTTTGGTATACGTTTTTACTTACCTATATAAATTCTTCCGCGCTTTCCGACAGAACGGAACTGTCTGTAAAATCCGTGTTTTCCGCAGTTTCGTGACTTTCTGCGTTTTCCGCGTTTTCGGGATTTTCCTGACTCTCGGTGTTTTCTGAGAACAGATTTTCGCCGTTCTGCGCATTTTCGGAATTTTCGGAAACTTTCTCAGTGTCCGCAGTTTCCGTATTTTCCGAATTGTCCGCGTTTTCGGAATTTCCGCTATTCTCATTGCCGTCCGCACTGTCCGTGACGTCCGCATTATCGGGCGTTTCAGGCAATGCATTATCTTGAGAATTGTCGGAAGTTTCGCCGTTTTCGGGAATTTCCGGAATTTCGGGCTTTGTTATATTCTCCGGTATTTCCGCATTACTCGGAATTTCGTTATCCGTATTATCTTCGTTATCCGAAGTTTCTTCATCAAAGCTGTCCGCAGACGGCTCGGTTATATTAAACGTAATTGTAATGCTCTTTGCGGCAGACGCGCACTTTACGGCGACTTTTACCGTGGTTCTGCCCTTTTTGATACCCTCGGCAATACCGTCGGAGGATACCGAAACGATTGAGGCAGAGGTGCTCTTATACGTAATCTCGCAATAGGTTTGTACGTCAATAACTTCACCGTCGCGCGTCACAGCAGTCAACATCGGAAGTATTTCAACGCTCTGTCCCTCCTCCATGCTTACAACGGTGCTCTGCGCTTTAAGGCTGTAAAGCTCGGGAACAACATTAACGGTTATGCTGTCCGAACCCGTGCCGCACTTTGCGAACGCCGTGAACGTAACGCTGCCGAAATTGTGCGACGCCGTAACTTTGCCGCGCGCGTCAATCGCAGCTATCGACTCATCGGAGCTTTCCCAGATCACTTCGGACGAAACCGGCTTCTGCGAATCTTCTCTGACAGCCGAAGCTTTAAGCGTAAGCGTTTTTCCTGCTGCTAACGACAGCGACGACGGCTTTGTTATTTTAACCGAATCGGCACCCAGTCCGACAGTAAACGTGCATACCGCTCTCTTTCCCGAACCGCTCATTACGGTAATCTTTGCCGTACCCTTTGAATGTGCGGTCACATTTCCGTTTTCGTCAACGTCCGCAACCTCTTTATTTGAGCTTTGCCATGTTAAGCTCTCGGTGCTGTTTTCGGGAGAAATCGCGGCTGAAAGTTCAAAATCTTCTCCGCCCGCAACCATGGCAAGCTTTGTATGTGACATTTTGACCGAGGACGCGGGAATCACTATATCTATTTCAATTACCGTGCTTACCTTATCGAGAGACGTCACAGCCTCTGCCATCATTACGACCTTGCCGGGCTTTAAGCCGTACAGCTTACCGTTAGGCGCGTAATAGCCGTATTCCTCGCCGCTTATCTGCGTAATTACGGCTTTTCTGTTAATCGGGCGCTTACCGTCAATTCTTGAGGCTGACGCTTTTAGCGCCGTATTCTTACCGACAGCAAGAGCAAGCGGTGCAGACGTAAACGAAACTTTATCCGCGCCCAGTCCCACACTTACCGTAGTATACGCTTTCTTTTTCCCGGAGCTTTCGACATATATCTTTGCGTTTCCGTCGGATACCGCGTGAACCATGCCCTCATCGGATACCGTTGCTACCTTTTCGTTTGAACTGTACCATCTTGCGGTATCGTTATTATCCTCAGGGAACGCCGTGTACGAAAGCTGATAATCGTTTGCACCGACTATAAGACTTATCTTTGATTCGGAAGTTACGAGTTTTGTTATGGGGCGCACCGCATAGACCGTGCAGAATGCCTTTATTCCGTTTCTTGTCTGCGCCGTTATAACGGCAGTGCCTTTGCCGGACGCCTTGATAACGCCGGATTGCGAAACCGTCGCCACGGAATCGTCTGAGCTTGACCAGGTGATCTTTTCGGTATTCTTTGCGGGTGAAAGCGTTACTTTAGGCGTCGCGCTCTTTCCGTATGCAAGTGTGACCTCGGTAATGTTAAGCGTAATTGAATCCGCGTCTATGCGCTTACCGTCCTTCAGCGAAGAATTAAACTTGGTCAGCACGGTGCTTAAATTGCGTGCCGCGGCTTTTGCAACGCTGTCGGCAATCTCGCCGTCGGAAAAGCGTTTAAGAGTATCCGATGCCGAATCCGTCTGTGCGGAAAGCTTGTTAAACTCACTTTCCGTCGTCCAGCGCGTGCCGGGATATATATCGTTTCCGTTCTCCGCACTTACAAATATTCTTATGTTTTTGCCGCCGAGAATTTCCTTTGCCTCCGCTGTTTTTTCATAAAGTTCAAGCGCACCTCCGGTATAATCCGGTCTTTCAAGTGCCTCAACCGTTATATTTACAAAAACGTCTCTGTTATCCGCAGAAAAAGCCGTGAGTACATATGTTCCTGCTTTTTCCGGCACAAAATTTCCGGTTATGACCTTTCCGCCGCACTCGACGACGGCGCTGCTCTCGATCTTATCACCGAAATTATCGGTAAAGCCAAAATACAGCTCTGCCGGAGAAAAAACTCCGTCGGTGCCGTGTACCGTAAGCGATGAAACAGCGTTTGTAAGTTCTTCGTCGGTATACGCCTTTATTTCGCACGGAACTCTCTGCGCCCTTTTTACGTTTATTTTCGTACTGTCCGAAAGCTCCGCCGCCTTTGCGGAAACTTCAAACGTCATATCTTTCGCGTATCTGTTTATGACAAGCGCCTTTCTATCCGCCGAAAGGTACGCCGAGCTGTTATCGCCGACGCCCGAAATAAAATATTCAGTCTTTGGCTGTTCAAGGCTCGGATATCCGAAAGAATCATATGTAAGCGCCTCGAGGTTTATTTCAATATCCTCACCGAGACTTCCGTTTACGGTATACACGTCTTCAAGCTCCGAAAATTTAAGTTTTTCGGCGTCAAGCGCACCGTCAGGACGCAATATTGCCGCAACGCGCGGCTTTTCAAGTCCCGTACCTCCTATTATCGCCGTGGAGTCGGAATATGACCTCGGAATAACGTTATCAAAGCTTACAAGTCCGCTTTCATCGGCTGCGGCATATCCGCGGTACATTACGTCGGAATCCGCATACTTTGACAGCAGCGTTTCAAGCTGATCTTCGCCGTAAACGCCCTTTAACACAAGCAGCGTATATTCTCCGAAACTCTCGCCGCGGTATTCTATATTATAAACTCCGCCGTTATCCGGTAAAACATCAACGGCACAGACCGCCGCCGAAAGCGCAATCAATGCAAATACCGCGGATAAAGCAGAAAACAGCCTTTTCATGGAACACTTTCCTTTCAGAATTATACAAAATACACTGATTTTGTCGGGATTTTAAGCAAAAATACAACTATACGTATAAATTATATCACAAAAGATTTATCATGTCAATTTTTTTTAAAATTAAGTTCTGAAAATATTGATTAAATTATTGCCAAAACCGTTTAACTGTGTTAAACTCTATATAAAGGGGTTGGATATATGCAGAACTTTAAAATATTTCTTACGGCGTTTGTTACGGGACTCATAGTTTTCGGAATTCTTGCCGTTTTGCTTATACATTTCGGTTTCAGAACCATGTCGGGAGAGCATGAATTTGATTTCGGCACCGGTGACGGCACGGATATTTCGGATACATACGCCGAAAACGGCGAAAATCAGCTTTCCTCGGACGGCACGGACATCGGTTTGTCATCTGACGGAAACGGCAGCGGCACTGCGGACAATTCCGAAACGGACGGTACGCAAACAGCGGATTAAGCGAGTATACGCAGCTTTATTTTTCGCGGCGTTTTCAAAATTTTGTATAGAAAAAACAGCTTAGTACGGATTTGAAATTTTTCCGCGCCAAGCTGATTTTTTATGCTAATTTTTCGGTTTATCAAAAAGCGGTTTATGCCTTTTTCAGCACAGTGCCCCGTTTTGCTTTAAGATTTCGCGGAGCTTTACGGTATCAAGGTTTTCCGGCTTTATACCTGTACCCGCACAAAGTGCTGCCGCCGTACCTGCCGCCTCTCCTATTGTGCAGACTATCGGCATTATGCGTATTGACGCCTGTGCGTCATGATCCGCCGAGATACATCTTCCTGCGACAAGCAGATTTGAGACTTTCTGCGGCACAAGGCTGCGGTAAGGTATGGAATAATACTCGCCGGGGCCAAAATAGTAATGGCTGGTTCCGCTGCCCTCGGGATTATGAATATCTATATCGTAGTTTCCGAACGCGATCGAATCCTCAAACTTTGTGCAGTTTTTGAGGTCATCTCCGGTAAGCACATATTTTCCTACTATCATGCGGCTTTCTCTTACGCCGATCTCGTTTGCGGTCATGATAAGCTCTGCATTTTCAAATCCGGGGATATTATTCTTCATGAACAAAAACAGTTCAAGCACCTGTTCGCGCGCCTGTATTTCGGCTTTGGACAGATCCAGCGGATCGGTAGGATTAAGCTTTACCACGCGCGTGGAATTAAAGTGTATACAGCCGTCGACAAAGGTTCTGAACATAAGCACGTCTTCACGCGGATTTTTAATTTTACCATCGCTCTTGAACTTATTATACAGCGCGTTTATATCCTTTACTTTTGACGGAAGAGTTCTGACGGTCTCCCTGTCAACGCCGCCTACACGGAAACACAGCGTCATGGGCTGGCAAAGTCCGTCGTCGCGTCCGAGCCTGAACGGACAGCCCGAAAGATACGCAAGGCTTGCGTCGCCGGTTGCGTCAACAAAGACCTTTGCCGAAAGCTCAAACTTTCCCGAACGTCCGCAAAGCACGGCGGAGGTTATTTTATCACCGTCTTTTTTTACCTCGGAAAGATACGAGTGAAACAACAGTGTAACGCCGTATTTGATTGCAAGTCTGTTAAAGACTATTTTCATATATTCTTCATTATAATTCCAAAGCAGTGCGGGATCTGTTTCTATACCCTCACACTCATGCATGAGCTTGCTTGCCTCTGTGCATATCTCTGCAAAAATTCCTTCGCTGAGCCTTGTGAACTTACCGTCGATAACCGTGCCGTTCTTCATAAACGGCATGACAAGCGCCAAATTCATTGCGCCTCCGAGCGCTCCGCTCTTTTCGACAAGTATCGTTTTTGCGCCCTGTCTGGACGCGGAAACCGCAGCCGCAAGTCCCGCAAATCCGCCGCCTATTACCGCAAGATCATAATTTTCCATATATACAAAGCCTTCCTTTGCAAAAATTATTCTTACGGTTATATATTACATCTGAAAATTGCTTAAAGCAATGCATAAATTACATAATTTATTGCAAAAATTACACTTTTATGGTACAATAAAGGCGCAAGCGCGAAAGAAACGCAATTTATATACCGGGAGTTATATACATGACGCAGTTAAAGGATTTAATCGGATTATTTTGCCAAAACACGCATTTACACATTTCTGTTGCCGACGTTTCGGGAATTATTTCACAGGAACCGCTGCGGCTGCCCGAAGAATACCGCGTACACAGCAAAATTTTCTGCGACATGGCGAAGTCAACCGGCAAAGGCTTTGAAATGTGCATGAGGTGCAAGACGGTATGCAACGAATATGCACGCCATTCGGGTCGAGAATTTGCAGGGTTATGCGCGTTCGGTCTTTACGAGATATGCCGTCCGGTCTTTTCCGGAGGTGAATTATTATGCATAATCTACATAGGAAATCTTGTGAAAAATGCTGATGAAAGCCGCGAAAAGCTGCGCCAAGCCGCTAACATTGCAAAAAGCGACTTTGACGCTATGTACTCGGTAATGAAAGATCTATCAATGCCGTACACGGACAGCCAGTGCCGCATTATTGCAGAGATTATCGAAAACTTTATAAAAAGCCATGCAAAAACTCCGCTGTCACAAAGAAATTCTCTGCACTGGGCAGTTCGCATTGCAAAGGACTGCGTTGCGTCGGATTATTCAAAGCCGCTTACTCTCTCCCTGATCGCACGCACTTATTTTATCAATGAAAAATATCTCGGCAGAATTTTTAAAGAACAGATCGGCAAAAGCTTTCACGAATATCTCCTTGATTACAGACTCTCCAAAGCTCAAAGTCTCCTCTCCTCCTCCGATCTTTCCTGTGCCCAGATATCTGAGCTCTGCGGTTTCTGCTCCCCCTCTTACTTCTGCAATTCCTACAAAAAATATTTCGGCAAAAACGCAGGGAATACGTAAGAAAACGCAAAAGAAAACGAGAGTACGCGCTTTTCTCCGCAGAAAAGCGTCAGTATAGGGTTGCTCATGGAAGTGAATAATCCGTTTCCGCCCAAAATAAGCAAAAACAAATAACCTCAAGCGCATTCCCCTCATGCGTAGCCGTACTTTTTCCTCTTTGCGATAATAAACGAAACGGAAATGATAAACGCAAAAACCTCTGCAAAAGTAATAGCATACCAAATGCCGTCAATGTCAAAAATCATCGGGAATACTATAACCGTCACCGACTGGAATACAAGGGTTCGCAAAAACGATATTATCGCAGAAATCGCACCGTTGTTGAGCGCCGTAAATAACGCCGACGCAAAAATGTTTATTCCGGTGAGAACGAACGCATAGGCGAAAATTCCGAATGCGTGAGTTGCCATCGCGCAAAGCTCATCATCATATCCGACAAAAATCTCGGACAGCGGAGATGCAAGCGCCTTGCCGAGTATCATCATTATAATTCCGGCAGCCGACATCATTATAACGCTTTTTCTGAACAGGCTTTTAAGCTCATCTTTGTTCTGCGCGCCGTAATTGTACGAAACTATCGGCGACATTCCTATGGTATATCCTATAAAAATTGCCACAAAGATGAACTGGATATACATAAGGACGCCATATGTTGCAACGCCGTTCTGACCGGCATATTTCAAAAGCTGAAAATTATAAATTGCGCTGACTATCGACGAAGAAACGCTTGACATAAGCTCTGACGAACCGTTTGTGCAAGCTTTTATAAGCGGTCTTGCTTCGCATTTTGCATTTATTATTCTAAGCGGACTGTCATTTTTCCTTATAAAATAAAATATAGGAAGTATTCCGCCGACGCACTGGCTGATACCTGTCGCTACGGCGGCACCTGCAACACCCCAGTTAAAGAGTCCGACAAAAACCGTGTCGAGAATCATATTTGTAAGTCCTGCGGCGACCGTATAATAAAGTCCGAGTTTCGGCTTTTCGGCGACCGACAGATATATCTGAAATCCGTTCTGAAGCATAAACGCGGTATTGAACGCAAGAACCGTTCTGCCATAGACAACGCAATCGGTTATCATATTTTCTTCGGCACCCAACAGCACGGAAATCGGGCGCATGAAAACAATTCCGACAACGCTTGTGATAACACCCAAAATTACGGTGAACTTTATCGCCATGGAGAATATTTCATTTGCTCTTTTTACATCTTTTTCGCCCAAAGTTTTAGCGACAAGTGCGCTTGCGCCCGAAGCGACCATAAATCCGAAGCCGCCGAGCACCATTATAAAGGGCATTACGAGATTTATTGCCGCGAACGACGTTTTTCCGGCAAAGTTTGATACAAAAAAGCCGTCCACCACGCCGTATATTGAAGTAAACACCATCATAACTATCGGCGAAAGGCAAAAACGCAGAAGTTTTTTATACGTGAAGTGTTCCGAGAGTTTAATTTCCATTTTCTTTCCTTTCTCCTTGTAAAATTTCAAAAAAGCACGTCCAAAGGCGTGTAACAGCTATTATATGTTATTATTCTTAATTTGTCAAGAGATACATTTTTTATTTCAAATTTAAATATATTAAAAACTACACTTGCGTGTATTTGATTTTCGCCTGTTTTGGGCGGAAACGGATTATTCACTTCCATGTGCAACCATATACTGACGCTTTTCTACGGAGAAAAGTCCTCCCCTGCGAGGAAAAAGTCCTCC